>DATNJC010000249.1:0-79560 GCA_035604115.1 Bryobacteraceae bacterium
TCAACATCCTTGGCGGGACGAAGGGGGCTGACCGATTTCGCTGGGACTCTCGTGTTGGCGTCTTCCGCCATCGTAGTCGTAGTGTACCACGGCGGAAACGGCAGGGCGGACGTGTGCGATGAAATCCATAGAAACCTCAAATCAGGTCACGCCGTTGCCTTGTTGTCAGACGTGTTACCTCTGGGATTCACTTCTCCAGTGACGCAAAACCCCCAACTCCAGTAGGGGGTTTGCGACCCCCAACTCCACGTGGGCTTTTTGCCCAACTCCACGTGGGGGTTTGGGGCGGCCCATCATTATTACGTAAGAATTAAGAATAAGAGTGGGTGAGTGGGTGGGTAGTAATAAGGGCGAAACGCACCCACTCACCCACCCACTTGCATGAGGCCGAAACGGAAAAGAACAAAAGCCGGGAACGGGCAGCGAGCAGCGCAGGGCGCGGGCACCTGCGGTTATACGATGGGGGAATGAGAGAGCTGCTAGAATCGCTCACCAGGGCCGTTCACGCCGACCCTAAGGATCGTGAAGAGTACGACCGCACCGTCGATCTTCTGGAATCGAAGTTCCGCGATGCCGTGGAAGACGCGGTCTGCCGGATGTTGGATCCGCCGAACCCGGCTTTCCGCAGTCATCGTCTCGCTCGCGCCGTGCGCAAGGCCGTCATGGCGCCGCCGGGGCGAGAGTGGTGTGATCACCACTCTCCGCGCAGGCGCTCGCCGAGTTCGGTGCGGCGCTTGTTGCGGACCTTCAGATATTTCATCGTCGACCGCGGATCGCGGTGCCCGAGCCAGTCCTGCACTTCGATCAGGTCGGCCCTCTCGCCGAGATGTGTGCCGGCGGTGTGGCGCAGGCAGTGGAAGTGACGCTTCTCGGGCGGCAGGCCGGCGCGGTCGCCGTAATGACGCATCAGCTCGTCCAGGCGCTGGCGGGAAATCTGTTTGTGATTGCGGGAGGGGAACAGCGGGCCTGGCGAAGACCCGCGAACCGCGAGCCACTTGCGCAGCGCGCGCACTTCGCGATCGCCGAGGAGATATTCGCCGGAATTGCCGTGCTTCAGCCGGCGCACGTACAAGCGCCGGACATTCAAGCGAAGATCGGAGAGCTGGAGCAGTCCGACTTCGCTGGCGCGCAGGCCGCGGCGGAGCGCGACTTCGAACAGCGCCAGGTCGCGCGGCGAATCGATGGAGCGGAACAGCGCCGCGATCTCGTCTTCGTTCAGGTACTGGATGGTCTCGGCGCTGTATTTCCGCGGCGGCATTTTCAGTCGCGCTCGGGCCAGTGCCAGGTGCGCGGCTTGGGTTCGGCCGAATAGGGCACGCTGGTCTCCCAGAGCGTGCCTTCGGGCCAGCCGTCGTTGTGCTGGTCGGTGAAGACCTGCAGGTTCACGTAGCAGGCGCCGTCGACGGGCTCGCGATTTCCCCAGGTTTCGACGACGATCGCTGGGCGATGATGGAGGCCGTCGCGAAGCACGAAGTGGACGATACGGCCCAGCGAGACGTTCTGATTGGCCGAATTCACTATAATGAACTCCTTTGTTTTCAGCGCCGATATGAAGCGGTCAAAAGGAGCATTTTGACCGGTTCGGGCCGTTGGTTGAACGAAGATTCATGCACTTAGGAGGCCTTGGCGGAGGCCCCGGATCGGAGTTCTGACCGGTCGGTTTTCTGAGGGATCATTTTCAGGACCTGTGCCTCGACGAGCTGCCTGAGCCGCTCCCGGTAGGGGTTCTGGATGGTGAATCCAGGCTCCAGGCCGCGCCGCGAGCGCATCAGCGCCGAAAAGTCCCGGATATCGCGCTCGTCGGCCGACTCCGTGTCCGTGCGGAACTCGTCCAGCAGGCGGAGCTCATCGTCGCAGAACAACGTGAAGAGCACCAGGCCGGAATGGCCGGGCCGGATCATTGCGGTTCGCTCTTGTCCGTACAGGACGATTTGCCCCAGCGCGATTGAGGCCGTTCTGATCAGCGCGCGCCCCAGGGCGGCGTAGAGACTTTCGTCTCCATCCGGCAGCACGTAGTAGGAGGACTCGATGTGGCGCAGGTCGATTTCATCGGGCGCCACGAACCGGAACAGCTCCATATCACCAGGCTTGGCATTGATCGCTTTCAGGTCCTCTTCGTTCAGTTTGAGGAAGCGGCCGGGCTCGTATTCGAAACCCTTCGCCACTTCGCTTCGCGGGATTGGTTTCTCCTCCGCTGCGCAAAACAGGACCTGCTTGGCCGGCGAGCAGTCGGTTTCGTGGACCTGGCAGAGTTCAGAGGCGTGCTTGCGGGCGGCGGCGACCAGCTTCGCGGGAATACGGACATCGCCGGCGATCAGATTGCCTTTCCAGACAGGAGTAGCCACGCCCGTATTGTCAACCGAAGCTCCAAGTTTTTGAGGCCAGAATGCGCTGCCCCAAAACTTTATGTTGCTGAGTTTTCATCGCGTTGAAAAAAAGTTCCGGGGCGTGCGGAACAGACACCGGTATAATCATGCGGAATTTCTGATCGCTCCCGCCGCCTCACCTCGATTCAAGACAGCAGAGCCATGGAAGCAACCGCTTCGCTGGAGAAGGTTTTCCGGATCTGCTATCGGCGCTATATGGAGTTCAGCGCGCCTGGCCGGATCCAGCGCGGGAGCAGATCGTATTCCTGGAATCGGCCCGACGAAGAATACGCTGCGGATTTCGAGCTGACCAGCAAAAGAACTCTGTCGCCGGAGGAATGGCCAATCTTCCGGGCCCACTTCCTGCTGCAGGAGCCGATAGAGATGTGCTCGCGCCGGTTTTCGATGCCGGCGATTGAGATCTCCGCCAGACTTCGCCGAATCGAGTCCAAGCTCGGGCGCGCCTTCCGCGATCTGAAACCGCATCCACTTTTTCCGCTTTGGAGATATTTTCAAGCCGGCCGGACGCTAACGGACCGAACGCAATGACGCCCTCCACGACCATGCCATCCGCTACTTATCGGGATCTGACGGAGCGCGTCGCTGTGCTCGAGGAATCCAAGCACTTCACGGGTCGCCGCCTGGACTCTATCGAGAAAAAGCTCAACTGGCTGAATACGGGAATCATTATCGTGCTCCTAAATGCGGTCGCGACCTTGCTATTGCTGGTCGCCAAGCGGGGTTGAACGGATTTGCCTGCGCCATCGCACGAACTGTCGTGGGCGTTCCGAAGCCACTGGCCTTCGCCGTTCGACCAGATCGCGGCGGCCCAGCGGCGCGAAGTGGTATCGCGATGCGAACGGAAATTGCCTCAAGCGAGCCGCAAGGTGATTCGCCTACGGTATCGATTCGGGCTGACGGTTGCACAAACGGCGGTCGCGATGCAGCTCACGGAGCAGGGCGTGGATCGAGTCAGCGGGCAGGCGCTGCGGTGCATGCGCGAGCAGCTCGAGAGCGAAGGGATACGCAGGCTGGAGGAAATCCTGTGATTGGTTCGGAGCTGCCAGGTGAACTCGAACAGGCGCGCATTCTTAGCGGCGGCCGGGATGATCGTGGCCAGTCCGAAGAAATCGGCCGCAGTGCCGACCGAGCCTGCCGAACTGAACGCATTCGCGGATGAATATAACAAGTACGCTGCGGAGCTCGCGAAGGGGATCGTTGACCTGAAGCAATGGGCGCGTGTCGAACGCCAATGGCGGAAGCTTCAGGGCGCGAGGATAGCACGGCGGACTCCGAACCCGGAGGCGGCACATGGGAATGTGGTCTGACGGCCGTGACCGGCCGGATTGGTACGACGGCACGTCCCTGCAGCGCGGCATCGAGGACTACTTTTCCAAGCCTCGGGACGAAGAAGCGGCGCGCTTGCGGACGGAAAATGCAGAGTTGCGCGCAATGATCCAAGCGAAAGAAAAGGTCTCCCGCGCGCGTCGGGGCGCATGCGGCGCGTGCGCTACCCCTGCGCGCGCCACATGCGCGGCTGCCGCAGGTTGACCGGGTCCTTTCATCGACCCCTCCCGCGCGCGAGTGTATCTGTGGCTCGTTTGCGCTAGTTTTGGTTTGAAAAATCCGGTTACCGGTTACCAAACGAAGATCAGAATCGAGAAAGGTTCGACGCCCCGCAATGTTCGATGCTCTGGATACGCCGGGTGGCCACATGGTCATCTGCCTCTTCCTGATCGCTCTCAGCGCGTTGATGCTCCACTTCGGCCTTCCGGACGAAGGAAAAGCCTTGGGCGCGGCGGCGACGGGCACTCTGTTCTACGCCATGACAGGCAGGGGCGGCGGTCCGCCCGGAGTGCCGGGCATCGCGGGCACAGCGCTCCCGCTCGGAACGCCGCCAGCCTAAAGAGAGTGCCACGCCGGGAACAGATCCCCCTGGTTCCGCCGATGACCCGTGATTGAATGTGAAGAAGGCCTCCCCAAAGAAGAAGAGCCCCGCGAAACCGAGCAAGCGTCTCAGCGCGAGGGCGGCGGCGAAGAAGGCCGGCGTCTCCCACGTCGCGGTGCTGAAAGCGGAGAAGCGCGGACGCATTAGCGCCAATCGGGACCCGGAAGAGCTCAAACGGACGCTCAAGCAGGAGAAATCCACCGACCTGGCCAAGGTCGTCCTGGCCAAGGAGCGGGTCACGGTCGCGATGAAGCGGCTCCGCTACCGCAAGGAAAAGGGCGAGCTGGTCGAGCTCTCCGTGGTGAACGCCTGGGTGGCCGGCATGATCGTCCGGGCGCGCGACATTCTCCTGCAAATCGATTGTGACCAGCGCACCCGCGGAGAAATCGACCGGGCTCTCCGAGAGCTATCGGAGTTCGTGGGCTAAGCTGTGGCTTCCGCCCGAGCGGCTGCCGCTCTCCCAGTGGGCCGAACGGAACCTGGTCCTGTCCTCGGAATACTCGGCGCGCGCCGGCCTCCTGAAACTGTATGGCTGGCAGAAAGAGCCGCTCGACGCCTTCACCGACCCGGCGGTCGACTCGCTGGTGCTGATGTGCTCGACGCAGATGCTCAAGACGCTGCTGATCCAGTGCGCCTTGGCCTATTCGATCTGCGAGGACCCGGGCCCGGCCATGGTGATCGAGCCCAGGGCCGACGACGCCATTTCGTTCAGCAAGGAACGCCTGGCGCCCATGGTTCGCGATTGCGAATGCCTGCGCGGCCGCGTGGCACAGGCCAAGGGTCGGGATTCGTCGAACACGATTCTCGAAAAGACCTATCCGGGCGGATCGCTGGCCCTGGTGGGCGCGATCGCGCCGGGAAACCTGGCGCGGCGGTCGGTCCGCTACCTGTTCGCCGACGAGATCGATAAATATCCGGCCTCTGCCGGCAGCGAGGGCGATCCGATCGACCTGGCGCGCGAACGGACGGTCACGTTCGGCACGCGGCGCAAGATCGTGCTGTGCTGCTCGCCGACCGTCCTGGGCCGCAGCCGCATCGGGAAGGCCTACGACGAAAGCGACGGGCGCCGGCCCTGGGTGCCTTGCCCCAATTGCGGAACCTTCCAGGTTCTGAACTGGGGACAGGTCAAGTTCAGCCCCGTCCTGGGCTATCAGTGCCTGCACTGCCAGGCCATCTGGGAAGACGAAGCGCGGTGGAGCGCCTGCGATCTCGCCGAGTGGCGCGCGCAGCGCCCGTTCCGCGGACGCGCCGGCTTCTGGATCTCGCATCTCTATTCGCCGTGGAAGCGGCTGGGGACGATGGTGGAGGACTTCCTGGCCCGCAAGGACGACCGGCAGCGCTTCCAGGTCTTCGTCAACACCGCGCTCGCGGAACTGTGGACCGAGCAGGGCGAAACGCCCGACGACGAGCTGCTCTTCGCCCGCCGCGAAGAATATCCGGCCAACGGGCAGGCCGTCATTCCGCAGCGGGGACTGTTTCTGACCGCCGCTGTCGACGTCCAGGAGAACCCGCCGCGCCTCGAATACGAAGTGGTCGCCTGGGGCCGGGATCGCGAGAACTGGTCGATCGAGTACGGCTCGATCCGGGCGCAGGCGCCCAACGGAGAAGACTTACCGGTCACGTCCCAGGAACTCTGGGACGCGCTGAACGCCAAGGTCCTGCAGCGGGATTTCCCGCACGCTGGCGGGCAGACCATGCCGATCATGATCATGGCGATCGACACCGGCAGCCGGCCGAAGCCGGTGTACGACTTCGCGCTGCGGCACGCCCGGCTGGCCGTAAGCCCGGCGGGGATCGCGGTCGTCGCGCCGCGGACGGTGGTTCCGGTCAAAGGAACCGACGACGCCTTGCGGGTGATCTCTTCGGTGTCGAAAGAAGACGCCGCGCGCAAGCGCCAGGGCGTGCACATCGTCGGTATCGGGACGCATTGCGTCAAACAGGAAGTGTACGATCTGCTGCGGCATGTGCGGCCGCGGTCGGACGGCAGTCCGATGGCCGGGGCCTACCACTTTCCGGTGGCCTATGAGCGGCGCTATTTCGAGGGGCTGTGCTCGGAAAAGCGGATGGTCCGCCAGAACGGCGAGATCGGCTGGGAAAAGCTGCCCAATGCCCGCAATGAGCCGCTGGATTTGAAGGTCTACAACCGCGGCGCGGCGGCGATCTTCGGTATCGACCGCATGAACGACGCGCAGTGGCGCAGATTCGAAGAGGCGCTCCGCCTGGTTCCCGAGCCTGCGCAGGCTCCGGCGGCTGTGCAGCCCTTGCAGAAGACGGAACGGTGGATTCCCAAAAGGAACTGGTTTCAACGAGACTAAATGGCGCTTACCGTAGATCAGCTGCAGGCTTCGGTCGACGCCCTAAAGCTCGCCTACCTGTCCGGGACGCTGGAAGTGCGCTTCTCCGACGGGAAGAGCCAGAGGTTTCAAAACGGCGCCGACATGCTGAAGGCGATCGAGGCCGGCGAAGACTGGATCCGCCAGGCTTCCGGAGGCACGGACGTGCGCGTCGCCTTCGCTCAGCATAAGCGCGGCGACGGTCCGACCGGTCCTTGCTTGCGGGAGTTCGACTAATGCGCTGGGAGTATAAGGTGACCGGCTATCCGGAGGCTGGAGATCTCGCCGAGCTCGGCGAAGAAGGCTGGGAGCTCGCAGCATGCGACCGCGGCCGCTACATTTTCCGGCGGCCCAAGCCGGAAGCACCGCCTGTAACGAACACCGAAGCGCCGCGCCGCGAGTTCTTTGAGGCAACCAATAAAGGCAAGAAGAAATAGGCCCTGGAACGATGAATCTTCTCGATCGGGCCATCGGTCTCGTCTCGCCGGACACGGCTTTGCGGCGGGTCAAGACCCGGCTGGCGCTGGACTACGTTTCCGAGCTGCGGGACAAACGCGCCGAGCGCTTCCGTTACGACGGGGCAACTTCGGGTCGGCGGGCGCACGGGTGGTACGCGGCCTCGACCGACGCCAACGTCGAGCTGATGGGCGCGCTCATCTGGCTGCGCAACCGGTCGCGGGACCTGGTCCGAAACAATCCGCACGCCGCCAAGGCGCTGGAGGAGCTGGTCGGGAACACCGTCGGGACCGGCATCGTTCCACAGGCCAAAACGGGTAACGCGAAGCTGGACAGGATCATCGACGGCGAGTGGCCCTACTTCGTGGAGCAGTGCGATACGCCGCAGCGCCTGGATTTCTACGGCATGCAGGCGCTGGTGATGCGCAGCACGGCGGAAAGCGGCGAAGGAATCATCCGCTACCGGCCGCGTCTGCCCCAGGCCGCCCTGAGAGTTCCCCTGCAGCTCCAGATCCTGGAAGCCGACTTTCTGGACCAGACCCGGACCATGGGCCTGATCAACGGGCACGTGATGCAGGGCGTCCAGTTCGACATGCTGGGCCGCCGGGTGGCCTACTGGCTGTTCAGCTATCACCCGGGCGGCGTGCTGATCCTGAACCCGCGGGGCGGCATCATCAGCCAGCCGGTTCCGGCCGAGCAGATCATGCACATCTACCGGGTCTTGCGCCCGGGCCAGGTCCGCGGCGTGCCCTGGATGACGCCGTCCATGATGGCCTTCCGCGACCTGGACGACTACCGGGACGCCGAGGGCGTGCGGAAGAAGATCGAAGCGTGCGTGGTCGCCTTCGTTACGCAGCCGGAAGGCATCGCTGGCACGCCTTTGGGAATCAAGGACACGGATCCGCAGAACGATAACCAGGTGGAGTCGTTCGAGCCGGCCATGATCGAATATTTGAAGCCCGGCCAGGACGTGAGATTCAACAATCCGCAGGGCGCCGGGGGCTACAGCGACTACGTTAAGACCGAGCTGCACCGCATCGCGGCCGGCATCGGCACGCCGTATGAAGTGATGACCGGGGATTTGTCGCAGACCACCTATTCCTCGTGGCGCGGCGGCATGCTGGGCTTCCGCAACACCATCGAGGGCTACCGCTGGCTGACGCTGGTCCCGATGTTCTGCTCGCCCGTGCGGCGCAGGTTCATCGACACGCTGGTGCTCCAGGGCAAGATCCCGGCGGCGGCCGTGGACGATGAAAAGCTGAGTCTATACGCCACCCAGTGGACGGCGCCGAAGTTCGAGAGCGTCGATCCGCTGAAAGACACGATGGCGGACCTGAAGCGGATCCGCATGGGCGTGCTGACGCTGACCGAAGCCATCGCCCAGAACGGTTACGACCCGGACGGCCAGCTCGAGGAAATCGCGCGCATCAACGCCAAGCTGGACAAGCTCGAAATCATCCTGGATTGCGACCCGCGCAACGTCACCGACCGCGGACAGGAGCAGCCCGCCGGAACCGAGGAACGAACGCCCAGCGCGAAGCCGGCGGTGGGAGCGCCAAAGGGCCAGGGCCTGAGCGGTACGCCCGGCCAAGGAATGACCGCGGAGGAAGTTCGCCACCAGGCCGGGCAGCTCGCGAGCGCGGCCGACCATTTGACCGCCCAGGCGTTAAGGCATGGATCACGGCGATGGGAATCCAGCTCCCGGCTGTATGTGAACTAGGTGGTAAAAGCTGGTAGAAAGAAAACCCAAGGGCTCTCGTTGCCACAGCTTAGAGGAATTCGGCGGGCGGTAATCCTGGTATTTCCTGGTATCGAAGGAGATTCATGAACGGCGATCCGAAGGTCATTGGTGTCCTGCAACAGGCGGCCTCCATGGAGGCGCGGCTGAACGTCCAGTATCACCTGGACAAGCGCGACCTGCGCTACCGCGGCCTCAAGAAGCTGGCCGACAAATATTGCGGCTTCGGCGAAGACGCGGAGTCGTATCTCAAGGAAATCACGGACCGGATCTTCTTCCTCGGAGCCGACCCGGCCTACGGCGCCGCGAACGCCGCCACGCGGGCGACCCTCACGGACATCCTGCAGAAGGCCCTGGACGCCGAGACGGCCATCGTGGACGCCTACAACGGCTATGCGGTGCTGGCGCTCGAAGCCAAGGACGACAACACGCGCAACAAGTTCGAGCACTGGATCAAGTGGCATGAGGACGATCACATCGATTGGCTCGAGCGCCAGCTCGCCCAGATCGCGCTGATGGGCGAAACCGAATACGTCAAGGTCCAGCTCGGACTGAACTAGCGGACGGAACAACATGAGCGATCTCAAAACGGGGCGCCGAACGGCGCCGGAAGAGCTCGGAGCGATCGGCGTGAAGCATACGGCCGTCGACAAGGACGGCGCCTGGGACGCCGGCGCGAACCTGAAGCGGCTGGGCGACAAGCCCACCAAGGAAGCGCTGCGCGCCATGCACGCCTGGGTGGACCCGTCCAAGGATCCGGAAACCAAGGACGCCTACAAGCTGCCGCACCACAACGTGTCCGCGGACGGAACCGTGGGCGCGGCCAACATGAAGGGCGTCGCCTCTGCCATGGGCCGGCTGAACGGCGGCGGACTGAGCGTCCCGGATGCGGACCGCAAAGGCGTGCACGCGCACCTCGCGGCGCACTACAAGGACGCGGGAATGAAGGCTCCCGACCTCAAGGCCGCGGGCGAGATCGGCCCCGAGGACTACTTCGGCGGCAAAGTCGACGGCGGCAGTATCGCCGAATTCGTGCCCAGCACGGTCGATCTGAAGGCCGGAACCATCGATTGCGTCTGGTATGGCGGCCAATGGGTCTCCCGGCGCGATCCGGACACGGGCGATCCCTGCATGCTGTGGCTCGACATGGCCGGCGCCAGGCTGGACCGCCTGAACGCGGGCGCTCCGGTCTTCGATACGCATTTCACCGGGGACGATTTCAAGTCCGCCATGGCGGGCAAGACCGGGACGAAAGCTCAGGTCGGCGTGGTCCGCAAGGCGCAGGCCCAAGGGACCAAGGGCACGGCGACGCTGCAGTTCGATCTGGGCGATCCGGACGCCGCCCAGTTGTTCCGGAAGGTTTCCGCCGGCATCGTCCAGAATCTGAGTTTCGGCGCCTGGATCTACGACCGGGAGAAGCTGAGCGCGGGCAATCCGCTGCCGGAAGGGGCGCCGCAGTATTCCAATCCGAATGAAATGGGGATGTTCGCGGCTACCGATTGGGAGCCGTTCGAAATCTCCCCGTGCCCGGTGCCGGCCGATTTCAGCACGGCGTTTTTGTCCGCCAGCGGCGGAACAATCGGGAGCGCAACAAGCGCTTCCAAATCAGTGGAGGAGCACAACATGGAAGAACAGCAGCTCGCCGCAGCGCGCGACGAGGCAGTTAAGGCGGAGCGGCAGCGCGTAAGTGACATTCGCGCCATGGCGGCTCCTTTCAAGGCCCTGGACGAGACCTTCGTCGCCAAACTCATCGGCGACGGGATCTCCGCCGACGAGGCCCGCAAGAGCATCATGACGCAACTGGCGGTCAAAGGGGAGCAGGACGCCAAGGGCGAAGACTTCCGCATCACCGGCGAGGCCGTGATCACCCGCGAAGCCGGCGAAACCCGCCTGGCGCAGATGCAGTCCGCCCTGCTCCTGCGGCACGACCCGAAATTCGGCATGGCCAAGAGGCTGAACTCCAGCGGCGAGCCCACCGGGGAATATCTGGACGGGCGCGGACCGGACTATCAGCGGCGGCTGGAGGAGCAGGGGCGCAATTACCGCGGCTTCTCGCTGCTCGAGATGGCTCGCGAATCGCTCCAACTGCGCGGCATCAATCCCCGCGGCATGAGCAAAATGGAACTCGCCCAGCGCGCCCTCTCCGAGGGCCGCATCCAGTCGGAATCCTTCTCCGGCGGCGCGGAATCGACCACCGACTTCCCCAGCATTCTGGCCAACGTTGCCAACAAGACGCTGCGGCAAGCCTATGAGGCCTGGCCGCGCAGCTTCCAGCCGCTCGCCAAGCAGGTCACGGCGGCCGACTTCAAGCCCATCAATCGCGTGCAGTTGAGCGACGCCTCGGCGTTGCAGAAGCTGAACCAGAAGGGCGAATACCACCGGGCGAATCTCACCGATTCGAACCAGAACTATTCGCTCGCCACCTACGGCGAGATAGTGGCCATCACCCGCAAGGTCATCATCAACGACGACCTGCAGGCGTTCACCCGCGTCCCGGCGATCCTGGGCGTGGCCGCCGCGCGCCTCGAGTCCGACACCGTTTGGGCCGTCATCACCGGCAACCAGGTGATGCAGGTGGATAACGTGGCGATGTTCAATTCCGCCCACAACAACGTCCTGACCGGATCCAGCAGCAGCATCATCACCAACGCGCTTGGCGCGCTGGCCGCCGCCCGCAAGCAGCTCCGGCTGCAGAGCGGTCCTCAAGGGACCCCCTTGAATCTGGTCCCGCGATTCCTCTGCGGCCCGGCGGCTCTCGAAACCTACCTGCTGCAAGCCGTCTACCCGATCGATATCGCGTCTTCGGATCTGACCAAGGTGGTCCCGAGCTGGGTGCGCAGCATGATCCCGGTCATCGAACCCCGTCTGGATGCCGCGAGCGGCACGGCCTGGTACGCGGTGGCCGATCCGGCCCAGATCGACGGTCTGGAGTACTGCTACCTGGAAGGCCAGGAAGGCGTCTACATCGAAACCCGCCAGGGCTTCGACGTCGACGGCGTCGAGATCAAGGCCCGTTTGGACTTCGCGGCCGCCGCGATCGATTACCGCGGCTGGCAGCAAAACGCGGGGGCGTAAAACCCGGAAATCAAGGACGAGGCGGCCCAGCCCTAAACAAGAGGGCCCGCCTTTCCCCGAACAAGGAGACAAGGCAATATGCAGAATTTTGTGCATCGTGGGGAAACCCTCGACTTTCTGGCCCCGTATAACGTCAACGGCGGGGGCGGCTTCAAGGTCGGCAACATCTTCGCCGTCGCGGTGGAGACGGTTCTGTCCGGCGCGGCTCTGGCCGGCATGGTCCAGGGCGTGTTCGACCTGGCCAAGGACACCAGCACCTTCAACGAGGGCGACAAGGTGTATTGGAACGACGCCCTGGGGCAGTGCACGTCCTCGCGCACGACCGCGGCCGGCGTGGCCAATCTGGAAATCGGCTATGCTTCACTGACCAATCCCAGCGGCACCAACGCGCTGGGCGGTGGCTCGGGAGACGCCACGGTCCGCGTGCGTCTGACGCCGACGTCGTTCGCGCTGATCGGCTCCAGCGACATCGATCCGGGCCTGCTCCAAAAGGCGACCGTGGCCCTCTCCGCGGCGAACATTCTGGCCATGAATGGAACGCCGGTTCCCATTCTGCCGGCGCCGGCCGCGGGCCAAGTCCTGGTGATCGACCAGATCGTCGTGCAGTTTAAGGCCGGCAGCACTCAGTTCGCCAGTGGCGGCGCCGTGACGTTTCAGTATCACGGGACCTCCGTCAATCCTCACGCGGGCAACGTCCCCGCCGCGACCATTAACAGCGCCAGCTCCTCCAACAACGTGCTCGCGCCTCCGAGCGCCGTGATCCAGCCGCCTACGGCTACCGGCCTGGAGATCACCAACGGGACCGGCGCCTTCACCACCGGCAACGGGACGGCGATTGTTACGGTCTACTATTCGATCCTCACCCTCGGCTAGTTTCTGAGCCATGCCCTGGACCGATAGCGTCGAGCGGGCGCACGCGCAGTTTCTCGCGACCTGGGGCATCCCGGCGATTCTTCTTTCTCCCGCCTCCCAACCTGGACACACCTTTTCCATCACCGGGGTCATCAAGAACCCCGGGATGGAGGAGGAGTTGCTTCCGGGCAGCGCGGCCGGCGTTTCAGCCGTGCGTTTATGGGTGGACTACAAAAACATCACGCCGCAGCCGCTGATGGGCGACCAGATCTCCATCGACGGCGTGAACTACGACGTCGGAAAGGTCGAGGTCGACATCGAAGGCGGCGCGGTCTTGAAGCTGAGGCGCAACGGATAATGCTCAACCCCGCGGTGATCGTCGACGCGGTGGTGGCCGCGCTTCAAACCATCGCCGATCTGGCCACCGCCATGAACGGCGATATCGAGCGGATCGCGGCCTTTCACGACCAGTACGGCCTGAACGTGCCCCTGGCGCTTGCGATTCACGAGCTGAAGGCTCCCGGGGTGCTGGTAGCCTGGGAAGGCACGCAGGCCGCGACCTTCAATGGCGCCGATATTCTGCGCCACCAGATCGGAATCTACGTCCGCCTGGCGAATCAAGCCGGGCGCGTGCCTCCGGCGGGCTACGACAGCATCTGGTGGACCATCACCAACGGCGGGGTCAATGGCGGGGCCCAAAACATCCGGCAAATCCAGATCATCCCGCCGACGCTCGAGATCATGGACACGCCCAGCGTGCAGAGGCACACGGATGCGGACGGTCTCGATTTTCTGATCGGGAGCTTTGTCATCCCGGAGATAGGCGACAACTGACATGGAAAACGTCTGGCTGAAGCATCCGCACGAGGCAGCGCCCGTAGAGGTGCACACCCAAGAGGAGCTGGTCAAGCTGATGGTCCAGGGCTATCAGCAGTGCGATCCGCCGGCGGCCGCGGGCCAGCAACCAGCCAAAAAGGCGGAGGAATAGTCCGTGGCGTCGAGAATTCAACAAAAGGTCCTCGCCTTGGGCAAGGCGAAGCAGACCAGCATTACCACGATCGCGTCCAGCTTCCTGACCTTCAAGCAGCTGAACGCGCAGATCGCCAGCCCGATGTTCACCACCGAGAACGACGCGCCGGAAATCGGAAAAGGTCACGAGTTCGCGACCGCCGTCTATCCCGTCTCCTTTGAAACCAGCGGGGACCTGGAAAAGTACGGCACCACGGAATTCGTGGTCTGGGCCTGGGCCTACGCGCTGGGCAACGTCGCGCAGACCGGTTCGGGGCCTTACGCCTACACGCTCACGCCCATCAATCCCGGCACGACCATCGAGCTGCCTTATCTGACCGTCGTGGAGCAGATGGCCGAAGGCGGCGGCAATTCCATCGACAACGCCTACATCGGCTGCGCGATAGAGGAGGTGATGAATGAGATCACCTACGGCGCCGGCCGCGCGACCCACAAATGCACCGTCAAGTGGGTGGGATCCGGAAAACTCACGAGCCCCTCGGGCGTCTCGGCGCCGGCGCTGACCACCGAGCACCACATGCTCTCCGGGTCGGCCGCGATCACCATCAACGGCGTGGATTACGTCGGCACCAAGAAGATCCTCAGCGTCAGCCTGGGCTGGAAAAACAACCTGCTGTTGAATACGGGCTTCTTCCCCGGCTCGGGCATCCAAAGCGGCGCCGCCATCCGCGGCCGGCTGGAAATCGGGGCACGCGTCCCGACGTTCTCCTTCCGGGCGCGGCTGCTGCAAGCCTCCGACGAATACACCAAGCTGGTCGCCCAGACCACCGGAACGGCCGTGGTCACCGTCCAGTACGACGCCAACGATTCGGTCACCTGGACCTGGCAGCAGATTTCCTACGGCGTCGTGGTGAACGGAGAAGCGGACGGGATCGTGGACGTCACGGTGACCATCATCCCGCAGTACCAGTCCAGCAACGGCGTCGTGACTGTGACCGCGAATTGCGCCATCACCGGCATCGGGCAATAGCGAACCAGTAAGCGGCGCTTACTGGTCCACAAAAGGGGAAAACTGAATGCTTTATGGCGAAATGCCCGAAGGCGGCTTCCGTTTCACGGTAGCGAATCCCAAGAAGGAAGCCTTCCTTCGGCTGCCCAAGTCGGATGAAATCGCGGCCCACATGGACGCGCAGAAGACCATCCGGCGCATGATCGGCCGGCGCCAGTCCCAGACCGAAACGCTCCCCAACGCCAAAGCGGACCTGGATCTGTTCGCCCAGCTGCGGCTCTCGGGAGACGATTTCGACGAGTTCGAGGCGCGGAACGCCATCCAGAAGCTGACTTCCTCGGAAGTCGTGGACTGCGAGCGATCGAGCGACGGCTATACGGTGACGCTCAAGACGCCTTTCGGAGAGAGCGTCCACGTCCTGGGCATTCCCACGGCCCGGCAGCTCGCCGACTATAAGCGCACCGTGGTCAAATCGCGCGAGTTGCCGCACAACCAGGAAGAACTGCGCTACCGAACGCAATCGACCATGGATCTGTACGACGCGGCGGTTCAGAGCTCCTCCGGATACGCGGACGGGACCGAGGTCCCGGCGCATCACAAGTTCGCGATCGCGATCGAGCTGGTGCACGCCATCGAAGAGCTCGATCCGGCGTTCGACCCAAACTCCTAGAGCCGGACGAGTGGCCGGAGCGGCCGACGCTGCGGTTCCTGATCTATTGCTCGCTCCGGCCGGGACGGCTGTGCCACGGCGGCGACGATGGCGCGGAGGCCTGCCCCGCGGCGGAAGAAGTCGCCTGCGGGCGCTGTGGACTGACCTGGAAGGCCGCCGACGTAACGCGTCCGGGAATGTGCCCTTCCTGCGGCGTGTTACCGGCCACCGTCAACCGCTGCCCGCGCTGCCAGTTGGACGATTTGGAGCACGCCCGGGCGCACTCGGCCGCGGGCCAGCTGCTGGGCCGGCTGCTCGAGCTGGAGTTCCTGATCGAACGCTTTTCGATCCCCTGGAGCGACGTCAGCGCGGAGGAAGTGAACGGGCTCCGGGCCCTGAAAGAGGAGCGCGATCGCTGCGTCCGGGAAGCTCAGGAAAACGATAGGGACCGGATCGCCGCAAAGCCCGCTCCGCCGGCAGTCCGCCCGGATGGAAACACGTGAGGACCCTCTTCAAGTTGGCGCTGGCGTCGGCGCTCGCAGTGTGCGCGCTCGCGCAGACTCCGCCGTACACTACCATCTCCGACACGCTCGCGCCCGGCGCCAACGGAGCGCTCGTGAACGGCACCATCGCCGTCGCCTGGGCCGAATTCACCTACAACGGCGCCAGCGTCGCCCAAAGTCCGCTGATCGGCGAGATCTACCAGGTGGTCGCCGGAGTGGTCAACATCCCGCTCGTCCCGACGGATCATGCGACGTCCAGCGGCCTGACCTATCGGGTGATGCTTACCGTGGGTAGCCAGTCCATCACCACCTACTGGTCGGTTCCGACCCTCCCCTCCAGCCAGTGCGCTTCCTCCAGCTTCTGCACGATCAAAGAAGTCACCGTCAATTATCCGGGAAGCCCGACTCTCTCCTTCGCGCCGCGCCAGATTTCGGTGACGGGATCCACGAACGGACAGGTCCTGTGCAACCTCGCGGGCGTTACCGGATGGTGCACGCCTTCGAGCGGCACGCCGCCCTGGTCCGCTTTGCAGAATCCCCTGGCGAATCAGGCGCTCAACATGGGCGGCTACCGCACGACGTTCACCGACAACGCCGGCGGCGGCGGATTCGGCTATTCCCTCACGAATCCGAACGCTCTTAACAGTCCGAACCTGCATTCCGGGCAGGATTTCGCGTGCACGTTCAACGCGAGCACCGACACCACTTTGAACGTGGGTTTCACGGCGCAGTACTGCCAGGACATCAACGTGAACGTCGGCTGGGGAAACAGCGAATACGGCGGCGGGACGAACGCCAAGATCACCCAGTCCGTGACTAATGAAGGCATGAGCGTCATCGGCTCCGGCCAGGCGATCATGCACAACTACACGCTCACCAAATACGGGATGGGGGATGTAGCCAGAGAGAGCACGACGCTCACCTACGCCGGCGCGAGCGTGGCCGGCGATGAGGGGCGCGGATTCAGCGTGGTCAGCCGCCTGCAGCAGCAGGGCTTCATCGTCAAGACCACGGTCAGCGGCGCGCCGGTACGGTCGGGCTGTCCGAACATGACCTTGTCTCAGGCGGTCGTGATTCCGGCGAACTCGCCTCCGGTCAGCCTGACCGTAACAGTGACACCGAATACCACCGGCTGCATGGTCGGCGATCACCTCACGGCGGATTGGAACGGGCCTACCGGGTATTACAACTACGAGGACTTCGTGCTGACCGGGATCACTTTCGGTTCGATCACTGCGGTCTGGACAAATAACCATTCCAGCGGGGCTACGGTACGGCCGAGCCTGGGTCTTCCGCTCACGAGCGTGTATGCGTTCGGGCAGGACCGCGTGCTTGTGGACCTCAGCGGCGCATCCTACACCACCGGCACGCTGGACCGGGCCAACAATGCGACGACGGTCGTGGGCCACGGGACCACCTGGACGACGGGTATGGTCGGAGGCGAAGCCAACAGCCCCGGCTGCGGCCGCGCGGCCGCGGAGGATCAGACATATTCGCCGTTCGGATCCGGAACGGCGGCGCTGGGCTCCTATTGGGAGATCGGCGGCTTTGGAGGCGGCGTCAACAGCAACACCAGCATGGGCTGGTTCAGTTTCGACCTCCCGGGAACCGGCTCCTATCACGGCCCAACGTATACCGGGAGCACTTACGCAGTCTATCCGTGCGGCCGGACGTTGGCGATTACCGGCAGCACCGTCTGGCTGACGCCGAACACGTCGACATGGTCGAACGGCGACACGGTGGAGTTGGCTGTTTCTCCGTATCCCGACAACACCGGCTTCAACTATTTCCTGAACAGCTACACGCCGGGCACGCTGAATCGGGCGTTCATGAATGTGGCCAATAACGGCGGACAACCGCAGGGCAACATTTTCCAGGTCCAGAACCTGATGGCCGGAAATAACGGGTCGATGGCCGCGCCGGCCTTCAATGCCTTCCTGGCGGACGGCGGAAATGCAGGCGGCTCCAACCCGACGTTCAATTACCTGCTGCAGTTTCCCTCCACCAAGCTCTTATTGGGAGCTGGACTGCTGCCGTCGACCAGCGGATCGTGGATCTGGCAAAACACCGGCGGAAGCATTGGCACGGACAGCAACGGGCTGTTCAAGGCCTGCGGTTTCGGCAATGGCGGCGCCGAGACGACGGCCGGCTGCTTTTCCGCGCTCGATAGAGTCGGCGGGGATGGGTACACGCAAGGCGCGATGCTCGACGCCAGCGGTTTGCAGATCTGGAACTACACCAATTCGCGCGACGCCTATTTCGGCCTAAAGGGCATCAAGAACGGCTCGAATTCCGACGAATTGGTTTTTCACCAGGTCTCCTTCGGCACCTACGGAAACCTCTACGGCGGGACGTTTGAGCTGGATCTCGAGACCGGCGGCGGAACCGAGAATCCCCTGGCGATGCTGGGCTACAACGCCTACGGGAACAGCAATTACGGCTTCTGGCTGACGCCCACTGCCGCCGCGACGAGCGGGACGAACGTCAAATCGCAGAACGTCGGCATGATCGCCTCGGTATGGGGCGGCTCGGCTCAGCACCCCATGTATTCGTTCTGGGATTCGGAGCCGGATAGCAACGCCACGCTCGCCGGGACCCACCAATGGCTGTACGCGCAGTGCCTGGCCGCGATGACGAATAGCCCCTGCAACGGCAACGGCAACCTGAGCGTGCAGCAGTTCGGCGTGGGCTTCGACGGCATCCAGATGCGGAACGCCACGGGATTCGTGACGCAGTTCAATCCGGTCAACGTGACGGCGAACCAGAACGTCAACATCGCCAACGCCGGAGGGAACGCGTCGACGCTGGGCCTGCTGCTCGGATCGGGGCAGGTGGCCATGGCCACGTCCAGCATCGGCGCCGCGCCGAATTGCGCCACGCCGACCACGATCACGGTGACCGGACTGGATCCCACCAAGGACGTGGTCTACCTGATGCCGACCACCAACATCTTCGGCATCGCCGGCTACGTGCCGGGCAGCGGCGGCCTGGAGATCTCGCATTACATCACCACCAACACCATCAACATCAACGTCTGCAACCAGCTGGCCTCTTCGGTGACGCCGGGAGCGCTGACGTTGCAGTGGACGGCGATGCGGCCGCAGTGAGCCGGTCGGTTCGCACTGAATTCAAGGAGAGACATGAAACCGATTGTAAGAATACTTACGTTTGCGGCAGCTGCCGCGTGCCTGTTCGCGCAGGGCTCCGACAAGTCCGGGGCGCACGATCAGGCCTCGGTCGTAGTTACCCGGGCGGCGCATCCGCTGATGATTCAGCCGGCTCCGGGGCGGCCGATGGCGGTGAAAATCACGCCCTGGCGCAAATGGTGGAATTTCAAGCGGCCGGCCAAGGGAGCCACGGCGCCGGTGGCGGCTTCAACGGGTCTGGAGCAATCCGAAGCGCTCTGGGCGTTGACGCATCCGGTTCACGTCGAAGCCAGGCATCCCGTGCCCGGGTGCCTGAAGACGGAGGAGTGCGGGGAACTGTTCTTCTCCGGCGAGACGCACAACATGCGGACCAGCGCCGGGACAACCTGGCAGTCCCAGTTGATGGGCGACACCAGCACGCCGGCGGTGAACAACCAGTGCAATAATATTGCGCTCACCAACACCGCGTTCACTCCGGCCGAGGCGGACACCACGCTCTCCGGCGAGATCACCACCAACGGTCTGGCTCGCGCGCAGGCGACATACACCGATGCCTCGACCACGCTTTCCGTTCCCGCCGCGCCCACCGCCTCCGTGCTCGGCACCGCTGGATCGACCTCCTACTGGTATTGGGTCGCAGCCTGCAATCAGGGCATCTGTACCACGCCCTCGGCGGCGAGCAATAACATCACCACCGCCAACGCGACCCTGAGCGCCACCAACTTCAACACCATCACATGGACCGGCCAAAACGGCGCAAGCACCTATCAGGTCTACCGGACGACCTCCAGCACCGCGCCCTCCGGCACGGTGACCGATCAGGTCCAGGGCAACCCCGACTGCTCCGCCGCGCTGGCCTGCGAACAGGACGACGAGAGCAACACGCTCTTGTCGGTCACGATTCCCGGGAGCAATCTGACCAATTTCGGCAAATTCACGCTGGTGCACACCTGGACGGCCACCGCCAGCCAATCCGCGCAGGCGTTCGGCGTCCTGACGGCCTCCTCGTCCGGAACCATGTGCTTTGAAGGCACGTTCACCCCGGTCTCCCTGAATAACGGAGACACGTTCCAGCTGACGGAGACGGTCTACTTCTAACGATTGTCGACAATCGATGCCACGGCTACTTTCGTTCCTCCTGCTGGCTTCTGCCTGCTTCGGGCAGACGTTCGGCACCGTTCATTTCTTCTCGAACGGTTCCTGCGCCGCTGGCCTTACCTGCGCTATTCCCAACGTAACGATCAATTCCGGAGATCTGGTCGTGGCCGTGGCGGGTACCGGCACAGCGGGGGGCACCACGGTCGGCACAACCATCGCCAGCATCAGCGCTGGCGGCACATGCCTTACCAGCGGGCTGATCAACGGCGCGGAGTTCGTCTCCACCAATTGGCTCGATGCCTGTTATGTGATTGGGGCCACCGCCATTTCCAACGCCACGGTCACCGTCACTTTCGCAAATAACGACGGCGGGACCACCGACGGCGGCGGCTCGGTCGTTCTGGTAGTCGTCACTCCGCCGGCCGGGACGCTGTACCTGGAGCCGCTCGACAGCACGCCCCGCGCCGTGTCCGCGACGACCTTCAGTGGGCTGGCGCTGACCCTGAGCTGTACGCAGTGCCTCGTGATCGAAGCGGCCATCGCCAGCACATCCGTGACCGCTGTCAGCAGCCCCTACAGCGCCAACGCGGTGTTCGCCGGCGGCATGGGCGTCGCGGTCAACGCGAACACGACCTCCGCGGCGGCTCCCACTTGGACCGCGACCGCGACCCCGGCCCACGAGACGGTGCTGGCCATCAGCTTCGGCATCGGCGTCACGCTGCCCTGCAGCCAGTTGACGATGATCGACTTCTCGGGAGGCACCTCGGGGAACCAGGTCACCAACTCCACGCTTCAGGCCTCGATCTATGGAGCGCCATGGATCTCGACCGGCTCGGGCGACGGGATGAGCGTCGCGACGCCCAACGGCACCGACAACCTGGTCTGGGATACGGCTGGCCACCACGTGAACCCGAATCCGATCCGCTTCTGCTATGGCGGAAACGGGAACACGGCGGGGGCGACGTATACGGACGATCTGGGCGGCACCCAGCTCCGCTACAACACCATCTCCACCACCAGCGACCAGCAGACCGTAGAGATCAACTGGCCGCAATTCCTGCGCCAGAACCGCATGGCCAGCTTCGGCGGCTGGTTCTGCACGGACATTCCCGATAGCACCGGCAACACGAGCTCCTGGTACGACGTCGCCACCCTCGACCAGGCCGGGAGCATGAATTTCACGAACCTTTCGCTGGAGCCGGCCGAGGCGTCCGGCGTGATCGGCCTGAACATCGAATGCTGCGGGATGACCAATCACACCGATTACTTCCCGCTCAAGTCGAGCTCGGCGACCGGCTGTAATTGGGCTAACGGCGTGGGGAATTGGTACTTCCTCGCCGGCTACAACACGCCCGGAGGCAGCGGCCAGGACGGATACCGGCTGTACGACGCAGCCCTGCGTCCGGTATTGTCCGCCGTGAACGGCGTAGCGGAGATCAACGGGGTCGCGGCCGAGTCCGGAACGCAGCCTCCCGCGCTTGTTCAGCTCGGGCGTTCGGGCGGAAACGTCGGCACCTTCACGACGAACCATAACTTCTATGACAAATGGTTCTTCTGCGTCGGCCCGGCGGTCTGTCCGTGGCCGCTGCTCCCGCCTCAGCCGGCCATCACGGGGAATTGGTCGCCGATCCTGAACTCGGGGCGCGCGATCGACTGGACCAAGGCGGGCGTGCCGGGCGAAGACAAGACCGCCCTGGTGCTCCCATCGGCAAGCTGGAGCCAATGCGGAGCGACTATCTCGGCTTACGGGACGAGCGGCTCCCCCGCCTCGCCGAATACGATCATCAATGCCCTAAATCACACCGGGACGGGCTACACGGGATGCGCCTCCAGCACTTACGTGATGCTGGGGACTGGGACGTTCTATCTGGCTAATGGAATTTGCGTGGGGTCGAATACTGAACTCCGCGCAGCCAGTCCGAAAACAACAAAGATAGTGTTTTCCGATGGTTCCGATTGTGCCGGCGGAACAGCCTCCGTCGGCTTCGCCGGGGCGAACATTGGAGACGGGACGGCGATCATCACGCCTCCTTGCGGAACGACGCAGCAGTGCGCCAATTGGGTCGAGGGCTTCGCCCAGGGATCGACGCAGATCCTGATCGACCACCAGTCGACCGGCGTGGCCTTGGCCGCCGGACAGATCCTGATCCTGGATCAGCCGAACGACACCACTCTGCCGAGCGGGACCGATCCTTTCTCCGGGGACCTCATCGGCACGTTCGCTACGAACGGCGGCTCGGGCAACGGCAGTGCGGGCCGGACCATCGGAGGAGTCAATTCCAGCCAGCAGCAGTTCGTCAAAGTCGTTTCGATCTCCGGCTCCGGACCCTACCTGGTGACGGTCACGCCCCCGCTCTATGCGGCCAACTGGGCCATTCGCGGCAAGTCTCCCGGCGCCTGGTGGACGGGCACCCAGATCACGAACTCGGGCATCCAGAACATCACCCTGGATTTCACCGCCGTCACCGGGTACTCGTGCGGCAATCCGTTCAGCGGCGTGAATAACTACAACGCCTACGGGACCTGGATCAGCAATGTCCGCTCGATCGGTCCGCAGGTAGCGGCGGGCGCGTCCAACAGCGTCCGCAACCACTTCTGGAACCAGTTCTCGAACCACGTCACCGTCCAGAACAGCTATTTCGTCAACACCGGACCGGATTCGTGCCAGTACGGCGGAGAGGATTACGAGGCCGCCGACAACCTGGTCATCAATTCGATCTTCCAGCACATGGGGACCGGCTTCATCCGTGGGGCGGACGAAGGGACCGTCACGGCCTACAATTACAACTTCGATAACTACGCCGACCCCGCGACGATCCTGGGCGGCGACAACTTCCTGGGCCACGACGCTTTTACTTATATGAACCTGGCCGAAGGCAACTATGCCACCCAGTTCACCGGCGACGATGTCCACGGGGTCGGCGGATTGTTGACGGCGTTCCGCAACCGGATCAAGGGCAACGAGGACGCGAGCCTGGTCCAGAAGTCGAATAACACCGTCCCGATCAACCTGAACAGCTACGCCAGGAAATGGAGCACGATCGGCAACGTCATCGGGACGGGCGGCCAGAATACGGTTTACTGGGACGACGAATCGGCCTCCAACGGAACGCCTAACGCCAGCAACCTGGTGACCGGCTGGAGCGGATTCCTGGATAGCAACTCCGGGGGCGTCGCTTCCGACTCGGCGGTGAAAACCACGCTGCTGCTGTGGGGCAACAACGACGCCGCGACGGGGACTCGCTGGAATTCATCGGAGATTCCGTCGGACCAGACGGTCCCGGCCAACCACACGCTGCCCGCGAGCTTTATCGTGAACAGCCAGCCCGCCTGGTGGACCAACCCGTGGGTGACGATCCCCTGGCCCGCTATCGGCCCGGACGTGACGGCCAGCGACCCAACCGGGCACGCGTCGACGATTCCTGCCGGAGTCTGCTTTGCCAACGCGGCGGACGACCCGGCTTATTCCACGACCTACACGATCACCGCGGGAAGCTTCTCGGCCGGAACCGAGGAGCTGACCGTCGGTACGCATACCTTGCTAGTGGGCGATCAAGTCTCCGGCATTCCGACCAGCGGCACGGTGCTCGTGACCGCCGTGACGTCCACCACGTTCAGCTATGCGGCCGCTTCGAATCCTGGAATCTCGTCCGGCACATTCTCCTATCCGCACATCAAGGGCTTCGATGCGGCGGGCTGCTACAACAATTCCGGCGGCGCGCCGACGGTCTCGAAATCGGTGAAAGATGCCGCGTAAAGCGTTCCTCTTTCTGCTGCTAGGCCTCCCTGCCGGAGCGCAGGTGGCGTTCGTTGCGACCGGCAACACGATGCACAACGACACCGCATCGCCGACCAGCAATAACGCGATCATCAACTCCGGCACGAACACCGTAGCGATCGCCTGCGTCGCATTCGACAAGGCTTCGGGAGCATCGGTTTCCTCGGTCACGTACAACTCCGTGGCGATGACTTCCGCCGGGTCCGCGGCTCTAAACGGCACCTCGGAGGCTTACGCTCAGCTGTTTTACTTGGTGAACCCGCCGACCGGGACCCATGTTTTTGCGGTCACCACGTCGGGCACCGTGAACGACATTTACTCCTTGCTCGAGGAGTACAGCGGCGTGGACCAGACCAATCCCGTCCGCAGCGGTTCGTATAACACCAGCACGACGAGCGCGATCACGATCACCAGCAACGCCAACGACAAATCGACCACGTGCCTTAATTCCGGGCCGGGCTCGGCCACCAGCACGACGCAGACCAAGATCAGCAGCAATTCGGGAGGAAATTACGGAGCGGGCGCCGATTATGCGACCACCGGCGCGGCGAGCGTGACGCATACGTGGTCTACACCGACTAACCCGGCTCTGGCCGGCTTGAGCGTCTGCAACTCCGGCGGCGGCTGTTCGGGAGGATCGTTATATACCGTCGCCACGACCGACGCGGTCGCCATGCTCGATGCCGGCGCGGGGCTCGGCACGCACTTCGGCGCGGCGGCCGATGTGGTCTCGATCCTGGACCTGGCAGGGCGCACCCATAGCAGCTTTACGAGCGTAAGCGAATTGCTGCCGCTGTCGGCCGCGACATCCCGGCAAGCGGCCTTGCATCTCTCGGTGACGGACAGTGCGCCGGCGCTGGATGCGTCCGCGGGCGTGGGCGCGCACTTCGGCACGGCGGCCGATAGGCTTTCGAGTGTGGATCTGAACGCGAAGATCCACGGCTTTGTCGCCTCCGCGAACGAACCGCTGTCGATGTTCGACGCCAATGCCATCCGGCAGGCCCTGATTCGCAGTCCGTCGGATAAAGCGCTGGCGATGGACGCGATCTCCCGCGGACTATTCCGGTCCGCCACTGACAATCTGCTCGAATTGTGGATTACGTTTCCGCCCAGTCCGTCCGGCAACGGATACACAGGGACAGGGACGGAGGGCTTGCCGACGTCTGACTTCGCCACCGGGCTAGCCTCGCACTTCGCGGCGCCGGCGGAAGCTTTGCTCGCGAAGGATACGGCCTCGGGCTTCGGCGCGCATTTCAGCGCGGCTTCCGACGCTTCGAATCTGAGAACGGCGGCCGCCGGCCTGGGTGCGCATTTCGGCGCGGCTTCGGACGCTTCGAATCTGACAACGGCGGCCTCCGGCCTGGGCGCGCATTTCGGCGCGGCTTCGGACGCTTCGAATCTGACAACGGCGGCCTCCGGCCTGGGCGCCCATTTCGGTAACGGCTCCGATCCGCTGACGCTGCGCGATGCGCCGGCCGGCCTGGGAGTTCACCAGGCTAAGACTTCAGAAGCGTTCTCGATTGTGGATGCGGCCTCGCGGACCCATAACACCGCCGTGCTGGTCAGCGAGGAGCTCAGCGCCCTGGATGCTACCTCGCGCCTGGCGAATCTGCACGTGTCGGCCTCGGATGTTTCGAGCCTGGTCGCGACCGCCTCGGGCTTCGGCGCGCATTTCGGAGCGGCTTCGGATGCTTCCAATCTGACAGCGGCGGCCGCCGGCCTGGGCGCGCATCTCGGCACGGCGTCCGAATTCTTCTCGCTGCGCGACGCGGGGACGCGGCTGCCGGTCGCGCATGTCGCGATGGTGGCCGAAAATCTGCCGCTGATTACGCTGGTGGCCGCCGCGAAGCTCTCCGGAGGGCTGCTTACTCCGGTCAGCATCATCGTGGGACAGCCCTAAAGGGAAAATGAATATATCTAGATACATTCCGTGGATCTTGCTGGCGGCTGCGCTCCTGGCGCCGCCGGTCAGGGCGCAGGAGCAGAAGCCCGCGCCGGCCGCGGCTTCGACGCCTAAGCGCCAGCTGAGCGACGACCAGGTGAAGCAGATCCTGGCGCAGCAGCGCAATGTCTCCCAGGCCCAGCTCCTGCTCAATTTCTTCATGAACAAGGCCTACGAATTCTGCGGCGGCGTCCAGTTTTACCGCGAGAATGAACAGACCGGCTGGCCCGAATGCTTCCAGCCCGCCCAGCCTGCGCCTCCGGCGGCCGCGCCGGCGAAGCCCGAGACGCAGAAGTAGGAAACCATGGCGTTCCAAACCAAGATCCAGAAGGCCCGATTCGTCCTCGGCCCGTTCTCCGCCGATCAGATGCAGCGCATCGGCCAGGCGGTGCTCGACAGCATCGCGGCGCGGATCGCGCGGGGCGAAAACGCGGACGATGAAGCCGCGCGGCCGTTGAAGCCCGGACGCAGAGGCCACCGCGGCTATCCGGATTACAAGTCGGCGCGGGGATTGCAGCCCATCCGCGACTGGAAGTGGAGCGGGCGCACCATGCGGTCCATGAAAGTGCTGACGGCCAGCGAGAACCGCGTGGTCATCGGCTTCGTCGACGCGCGCGCCGACGCGATCGCGCACATCAACAATCTGCGCGAGCAGCAGTTCGGAGTTTCGCCCAAGGACCGCAATGCGCTCAACGCGGCGGTTCTCGCCGAGCTGCGCCGGCAGCCGGTGGTGAAATTCCAGCGCGCGGCCTAAGGCCGCAGGAAGAAAGCAAACATCAATGGGCCAGGAACAGATCGCTTTCGAGATCGACCCGCGGAGTGTCGTCGGCGCACTGGCGCAGATGAACAAGGCCGTCGAGGGCTTCGAAAAAGGCAGCGCTGGAGCTAACGAACGGCTGCAGGGGTCCTTCGAGCGCGTCTCCAACCTGCTGCTCAAGATGAACGACAAATCGCGCAACTCCATGGAGAGCCTGACGAAGTCGATCGAGAAGCAGGCCGTGGCTTACGGCCGCACCGGCGTCGACAAACTGATCGCGCAGCGCGACCAGTACATCAAGCGCCTCGGCAGCGAAAAGGACATGATCGACCGCGTGACCGCCGCCTACGACAAGATGATCAAAACCGAGGAAGGGGGCGGCGCCGGCCGCTTCAAGCAGATTGGAGCAGGTATCGCGGATTTTATCGAACGCCCGGCGCAGGCGGCACAGGGAGCGCTGGGCGGGATGCTGGAAAAGCTTGGACCTGTCGGTGGTGTCCTCGCCGGCGCCGCCGTCGCTGGAACCGCTTTCGCCGCGGCCGGCTATGAAATGGCCAAGAGCCTGGGCGAAACCGGCGTGCAGATCCGCGACATGCAGCTCCGCACCGGCCTGACCACCAAGGAGGTCGGGCAGTTCCAATACGCCGCGAGGGCGACCGGTGCCGAAGTGGGCATCTTCGAGCGGATGATGCGCGGCCTGACGAATGCGGTTACCGAGGACTCGGCGGAAGCGCTCAAAGCGCGCAGCATCCTCACCGGCTTCGGCGTGGACGTTCGGGCGGTGCGCGAGGGCCTTGCGCCGACCTCCGAGGTTCTGCTCCAGATTTCGGACGGGCTGAACAAGATGCCCAATGAATGGGAGCGCAATCGGGCGGCCCTGGATTTGTTCAAGAAGGTCGGGATCGAGGCGGTACCGACCCTGATCGAGCTGCGGGAGAACATCGAGCATGCCCGCGAGGCGGGGTTCGGCTTTGGCGAAGACCAGGTCAAGCAAATGATCGAAGTAAACCGCCAGGTCGCCGACGTGGAGACGCGCTGGAAGCAATTGCGGACCGAAATGGAGAAGCCGGTGGCCGCGGCGTTCGAATTCGTCGTAAACGGACAATCCGATTTCTCCAAGGTGATGGAATTCTTCCCCGCCCTCGGCGGGATGGCTCTGAGCGGACGGCCCGGCGCGCCGGTACCCGAGCTCGGGGCAACCAGCGGACTCGCGCAGCAGATTCAGGCGCAGCGGCACGGGACGCTCGCAGGCATGATCTCGGGCGACGAACGCGCGTTCGGCGGCACGGAAGCCGGATTGCACGAGCTGCTCAGCTCGGCGGAAAAGACCGCCAAGACCAGCCGGGAAGCGTATTTCGGCATGAAGGACGACGCCACGGCGACTTATGAGGCCGTTACCAAAGCGCGCGACGCGTGGCGGCAGGCGGAGCAGGCCGTTGCGGGCTATAAGGCGCGCATCGACGCGCTGGGCGAGGGCTTCAAGCTCGAGAAGAACTGGATGGACGCGGGCACGTTGATAGGCAAGCCTGCCTCGCCTTACGCTGGCGCCGGCACGAGCGGGCGCGTTCCGAGCCTGATGGGCGGATCATCCGCGCTTCAGATCACCGGGGCCGACATCGCCGCCGCGAACCGCGGAAGCGATCTGGCCCAGTCCGCGGTCGACAAGGCCCGCTTTGAAGGCCAGATCGGCCTGTATAAGGTTCAGGACGAGCGCTCCGAGCAGCTCACGCGCGAGATCGCGGGCTATTGGGAGGAGGTCGCGCGCCTGACCTCCGGGCCCGGCGGCGAGCTCGAGACCGCGCAGAAGATCTATGAGATCCGTATCTCGACGGCCAAGACGGTCCAGGAGCAGCAGCTCGCGGGAATCGAGTACTTGAAGCAGGAAGCCAGCATCGTCGCCGAGAATGCCAAGAAGATGGCCGACGAACAGGAGAAGCAGCAGAAGCAGCAGATGGAATCGATCTCCAGGCCCGCCGAGGGACTGTTCCACACGCTGTTCACCAATCCGCGCAGCTTCGGCAGCCATCTGCAGAGCACGCTCCGGGACTCGATGCTGAAGCCCGTGGAGGCGGGACTCGGAGGGCTGGCCGCGCGGACGTTGCAGCCGCTGGTCTATGGCGCCGACGGACAGGGCGGCATCGCGGGCATGTTCCGCGGCGTGTTCGGCGGGCAGAAGGAAGTGAACCCGCTGGTTCCGCTGCATCAGGAGACGAATTGGCGCCTGGCGGCGATCACCAGCCTGCTGGCGGCCGGAATGGGCGTCGCGGCGCCCTCGGCTTCGAGCTTCAGCATCCAGGGCGCGGGCGCGGTCCCCTCGATCTTCTCGATGGCCGGCGGCGGCGGGGGAGCTGCGTCGATACCGACCGGCCTTGGCCTGTCCATGGGAGGCTTTGGGGGCGGCGGTGGAGCGTTCCCGTCGGGCGGCGGCGGCATATCTCCGCTGGCGTCGATCCTCGGGCCGGGAGGGACGCCTGGCTTCGCTCCAGGGGGAGTCTTTGGAGGCGGAACCTCCAGCGGCGGCATCGGCGGCGGCGGATTGCTTAAGGGCCTCGGCGGAAGCTGGTCCGGCCTCAAAGGCGCGCTGGGCATCGGCGGACACCAGCTCCCCGGTCCTACGCTTCCGGGCCAAGGGCCGTTGATGAGCGGGACCTCCTTCAGCTCGATCGCGGGCTCGCCGCTTGCGGGCGCTGCCGGCATGATGGCTGCGCAATGGGGGCTGCTGGGATCGGGCCGCGGAACATGGGGCGGAATCGCGGGCGGGACCGTCGGAGGCGCATTGGTCGGCATGGAGTTCGGCGGGCCCCTCGGAGCCGCGATCGGAGCGGCCGCCGGCTTCGGCATCGGCCTGGGCGAGAAGCTGGCGGGCGTGGAGACTCCGGAGAATCAGGCCAAGCGCCTGGCGCGCCAGGTCTACAACATCAGCATCGATAACCAGATGGCGCGGCAGATCGTCTCCATCTCCAAAGAGAAGTACGGAAACACGATGTCGGTGGCGATCCGCTCGCCTGAAGTCCGGCAAATGATGGGCCTGTATGCGGCGGGTACGGGCCAGTCGTCGCGATTCCCGCAATCGGCAGCGACGCCCCACGGCGCGTCGCTGGTGGAATCCGGAGGATCGCTTTACCAGTCGGCCACCTACCAGTATGGGAACCCGTACACGATGCAGAGCAACCTGCCCACGCTGGGGCCGTCCGGAGGGAGCTGGCCGAATCCTTCGAGCCCGACCTATGTGTCGCTGAACATCGGCAGCCAGGACGCCGCCGGGTTCATGACCGGCAGCTATGTGACGCCGGGCTTCGTGCAATCGCAGTTCGCCACCGCGCAGGAGGCCAGCAACGGCCGCGTGAACAATAGCGCGTCCATGCAGGGCCAGCCCGCGCTCATCGTGGCGTAACGGAGACGACATGCCGGGGGCATTGGCGGCCGCGGCTCCCTCGGGAGTGCTGCCGCAGAACCTGTGCACGGCGTTTCAGGAGAGCCGTCTCTATCCGGAATTGTCGGTCGCGTACCACGACGGGACGCAGGAACGCGGGCTGATCACGGATGCCAGCCTGCTGGGCGGGGATCCGCCGAGCTCGGTGCGGACCTGGAAGCTGGCGCGGCGCCTCAAAGCCGCCGACCTGGCAACGCTCCGAATGTTCTTCGAGCAGCAGCAAGGCGGATTGATTCCGTTCTATTTTTACAATCCGTTCGAGCCGAATCCCGGATCGCCCATCGGTTCGAACTACGATGCTAGCGGCACCGCGATTCAAGGGCGGCATACCTGCGTATTCCGCGGCAACTGGACCGAGACGATCGGGCTGGGACGGAGCGATACCCAGATCGAGATCGCCGAAATTGCGTGAGGGCGCGCGCGTCGAAAGCGCGCCGGAAAGAAAGAGGAAAGAAATGGCAGTTTATGCTCTTGTGGCGGCGGTGAGCAACGCCGTGTCGTCGACCCTGCCCAGCATGACGCTGATGGCGTCGTCCAGCAAGCGGGTCAAACTGTTCCTGCTGGTGATTTCGTCCGATGCCGCGCCCAACGACGCCAGCGTCCGCTACGATGTCCAGCGATGCACGTCCGCCGGCACTCCCGGGGGCACGGTGACTCCCCAACAGACCGATCCGGCCGACGGCGCCGCGATCGCGACCTGCGGCATCGCCACGTTCAGCGTCGGCCCCACGCTGACGGCGGGCGCATTCCTGTTCCGCGGCACCTCGAATCTGCGCTCCTCGCTGACCTTTCAAGCCGGCGAGGGCTATGAGCTGATCGTGCCCGCCGTGGCCGCGAACGGCCTGGCTCTGCTGCCGGCGGTGGTGAATAACGGGCCCTATCAGAACGACTTCACCGTCCACTTCAAGGAGTAGCCGATGGCTGCAGAACACGGAGCGATTCTCGTCGATGGGATCCAGATTGGCTCTACCCGGAAGTGTGTCCACTGCGGCGGACACTTCCAGATGCTGCGGGGCTCGGGCGTCACACGGGGCTGGTGCATGCGATGCGGCGGCGTGACGTGCGGCAGTGCGCGTTGCGACGCCTGCATCCCGGAAGAGGCGCGCCTGGACCACGCCGAGGGCCAGCGCAATTCCTATAGCGGCGTGATCTTGGATCAGTTCGGAGTTCCCGTCGGAGGAGGCATGGTATGAGTCCAGACATGTGGACGCCGGTGGCGATCGCGCCGCTCGCGGTGACCGCGATGGTGCCGGCGCACGAGCTGAACCCGCTGCAGCTGACGCCGGCGCAGCAGGCCCAGAAGACCACGAAACCGGACATGTGGGAGACCGTTACGGTGCATCCGGCCCGGTAGCGCTTCCGTGTAAGAAATGCCGGACGCGATCGGGAGGATAGTTGTCCCCACTCCAGCCGCGTCCGGACTCACCTTTCCGCTCACACCCGACTTCGGCTTCGGCATGACGCGGCCCTGGCCGGTGATCGTGCATCGCTTCGGAGAACTGGCGACGAAGGCCGAGCAGCGCTTCCAGGTGGGCTTCGGTCCGCGCAAATTCAACTTCCGCAGGGAGAAGCTGAGCTATCCGGACAAGATCAACCTGCTGGCGTTCTTTGAGCAGGTCCAGGGATCTTACCAGTCGTTCCTGTACCACGCGCCCAACGCCGACGGGACCACCACCGATTACCAGGTAATCTTCGAGACGGCCCCGCTGACGATCGACGAGCTATCGAACGGCTGCCGCGTGGGGATCAACTTCATCGAGTGCCCCGATCCCTCGGCCGCTCCGATATACAGCGTCCTGACCACCGACCTGCGTTTTCCTTCCGCCGCATCCGGCCTGGCCGCGGCGCTGCTCTCGCAAGTCCAGGTGGTGATCCCGCTGGTCCACATTCGCGTGCGCGAAGCGGCCGTCCCCGATATTTATCTTTCCGACCGGCGCTGCACCGTCGGCGTCCAGCTCTACCTGCCGCGCGTTCTGGACCTGGGCGAGCCGGGATCGGACGTGATCATCTCGCAGGACATCAATGGGACGGCGGATAACGTCCAGTTCGTGTTCGGCAACGCCGACCGGACCATGACCAGGCTGGCCAACGACACCGATCTGCTGTGGGCGAGCATCGACCTGACGCTGTATTTTCCGGGGCCGAAAGTGCTGCTGCAGCTCTGGAAGGGATTCGTCCGGAGCTTCGTCTCCGACGGCTCGCCGAAATTCAGCATGCAGTGCAGCGACGGGCTGTACCAGGTCACCCAGCAGTACCCGGTGAACGTGATCTCGCGCACCTGCTGGAAGACGTTCAACGACGGCCTGAACTGCCCCTGGTCCACGGCCAGCGGCGTGGGCGACGGAACGCAGTGCGATTATTACTTCGATTCGCCCAACGGCTGCGAGGCGCATGGGATGACCACGTTTTTCGGAGGCCATCCCGCGCAGCCCCAGGGCGTCAACATCAAGGACAATTCCACGGGCGTGTTCGGCTTCGGCAGGAATACCGTCACGGCGACCTCGATCGTATCCGACACCATGTGGGGACAGGCGCTCCCGGAGATCTGGTGCAACCAGCGCGGCAACCCGCTCTTCGCGTTTATGGTAAACGCCCTCATCGCGGCCGTGCGCGATGAGGGCGATGCCTTCGATGTGCTCGGCATCGTCGGAGCCGGGCCGATTGGCCTCTTCACGGGGATGGGACTCGCCACAAACGCCGACGGCTATACCTACGTAGTCGCTCCGATGGCGGACGGCTTTCCGCCGGAGGGATTCACGGTCAACATCCCCAACGACACATACCACATCAACGTTCCAAACTTGGGCTTGCGGGAGGTGAACGGCGACGATCCGGTGGCCGTGCCGGGAACCCCCGTGGGCGGTGGAATGCTCGCGAGTCCCTCGGACAGTTTCAGCCTGGGCCAGAATCCTATAGCCACAAATGGGGCGCTGCCTCCCCTCGGTCAGATCTACGGGCCGCAGATGGCGGCCGGCACGGCGTTCGTGGAGCTCCGGTATCAGAAGCCCTCCGGAATCCTTCCAACAACACCCGATCAGCATTCGATGACGGTCCCGATTGCAATGGGCCTGACAGGGCTCACTTGGACGGGGGGCCTAGCACTGAACCGCGTGCCGGTCCAGGGCTTGACGAATCCCTTCTGGATCGCGGTGAACTCGTATCTGCGCTGCCTGGGCCTGCAGAACGCGACCTCTGACGTTCAGCTCGGGACCTTCGTCCTCGATTCGCTTTACGTCGGCGACGGCTCCGGGACCGCCGAGATCGCCGACACGCTCGTGTCCGCCCTAGTGGGCGGCGGCTCCGAGGTCCAGTTCCAGTTCCAGGGAACCGTCGCGCAGCAGAAGCCGTTCCGCGACTGGCTGACGGAGATCCTGGCCTGCGCGCTGGGATTCTACACCTTCGAATTCGGGAAGCTGAAGCTGGGCTGCCGCATCAACGCGAGCGCGGTGGCCGCCTACACCCCCGGCAACATGCTGTTCCAGAGCTTGACCCTGAAACCGATCCAGGCCAGGTTCGAACACCTGATCGTGGATTTCGCCGACGTCGCCTATCAGTTCCAGGCGGACACCGCGGAATACCAGGACAAGAGCTACGCCGCCTACATGGGGCGCCCCAACGCGCCGCGTACCGCCCGGCAGCACGTGGTGGGCTGCAGCACGCTGTCCCAGGGCCTGCGGATCGCCGCCACGCGCGTACGGGAGGAGATCGGCGGCGTCAACCCCACCGAATGGGCCGCGGCCCGGACGGCCACCTGGAAGAGCACCATCATGGCGCTGGACGGCGAGGCGGGCGACGTGGTCTCGATCACCCATGCGGACGTGCCCAACGGCCAGGCCAAGTTCCGGATCCGCAGCTTCCGCCTGTTCAAGGACTGGTCCGTTCAGCTCGAAGGGCAGACCGTCACGGACTCGATGTACGATCTCGACGCCGGTCCCAAGCCGACCAGCGTGACGCCGGCGCCGCTGCCCGCGATGAACTGGCCCGTGCCGCTGGGCGAATGGGCGCCCTATCAGGTGCAGGCAGCGGCTGCGGACGCCCTCTATCCCTCGGAATGGACCTTCGACCTGGCGCAAGGTTATTCCACGCTCGCCGACGGAACCGTAAAGGCCGGCCTGAATGCGACGGGAAAGCTTCCCATCAACGAGTATCTTCCAGGCTGCGGAGCTCCGAACATCGCCTCGGGCCAGGTGACGCAATCGACCACCGGCGGCTCCATCCCGGGCGGAGTCACGCTGCGCATCGCGATCTGCGCGACCGACGCGCTCAGCAACTGCTCGCCGCCCTCGCCGATCGTCCTGGTGCAGGTGCCGTCGGGCACGAATACGAACAAGATCACGATCGGCGGGATCGTTTGGCCGCCTGTTTCCGGACTCACCGGTTACGTGGTCTTCGCCTCCACCGCGGACGATCTCATCGGCGCGCAGCCGTCAGACTCGGCCAGCGTGATCTTCGGCAATGCCCCGGGATCGCTGCCCGCGAGCGTAACCATCAAGGGCCCCCTGATGCGGTCCATCTGGGCGCTCCCGAACGCCCATCTCACCAACGTCATGGTGAGCGTGAAGCATCTGGTGCACGGCGGACCGGTGGGCTCTCCCGTAGATTCCGTGTCGGGCAATGTCATTGTTGCCTCGGAAACCATCGATTCGGCGGGAACCGACAACTGGGCCGGGCGCGCGCTGGCGATTATCGGCCGCCCCGGCGCATCGGCGCCTTTCGCGCACTTCAACATAACCGCCTTCAATCCGGCGAACGGGCATTTTACCCTCGATCGCGCCGCGGATGCGGCGGGCGTCCAGGCGGGCGACGCCTTCGTGGTGTGTTTCAAGGGCTACGACAACAGCGCCAACCCGTTGCAGATCGGCGACACGGGCCTGGCCAACGCCACCAATCCCACGCCTCACGCGGGCGAGACGCCCAACGATCCCAACCGCAAGGGAAACATCGTGCGGGTGATCAAGGGCACGAACCGCGGCGCCACCGCGAAGATCGTCAGCAACACCGCGACCGCCTATACGCTGGACCGGGCGCTGCCCATCGACGCCACCTCGGTCTGGATCGTGGAATCGCCGTCGTGGGAATATTCGGCGCCCTCGTCACAGATCCAGAACGCGAACGTGGGCGTTTCCACGGTGTTGAGCGTTCCCACCCAGAACTTTCAGAACACTCCGCTGCTGGTCGGCGGCTTCTGCGTCGACGATACCGGAGCGACGTCGGACGAAGCCGACGCGGTCCTGCGAATGGTCTACGTGTTCGGGCAAGCCTCCGGGATCGTCGTGGCGGGCAGTGGCGCCCCGTATTCGGACGCGGTGGCCAACTCCTACGGCGCTAATTACGCGCTCTTCAGGAAAGACCCGGCGAGCGGGAACTGGCAGCAGAGCGTCTCGGTATCCGGCGGATCTCGAGTGTGGACCCCGCTCGGGAGCGGCGGAGGCGGCGGGGGCTCTTTCGCGCCCGGCTCCAACCCGCTATCGATTGTCAGCAACAGCGTCGCCATCGATTTGGACATCGGCCTGTTCTGCGAGCTTACGCTGAGCCAGTCGGCGCAGGTGACGATTCAGAACCCGACAGGCGCCGGCTCGTCGACTTCCGGAAGCGCGGAGAGTTGGATGATCCTAACCATCACCACTGATGGAACGGCCGGGAGGCCGTCGCCGGCTTGGGGGACTGCCTATGGCTCCGATGTGGCGGCAGTAACCCTCTCGGGGATGGCAAACTCCGCGAGCTGCCTAATCCTGGTCCTCAACAGACTTGACTCGAAGTGGCACTTGGCATGTCAGCCGATCATCGGCTAGGGGGGTTATGAATCGCTTCAGCGCTTATCTCTGCGTCGCCTCCGGGCTGGCCTTTTCTCAGGCCGTCAAAAATCCTTTAATCGAGGCGATTCCTAACACGGGCTCAACCGGGGCGCCCTCGTCCAGCGGGGCGGTCCAAATCGACGACCTAGAGACGCCGACTCATCATTGGTTCCGATTCATCTCTCCGGCTACCGGGTTCGGAAATAACATGACGCTGGAAGTTCCCAGCGCTGAGCCGCAAATAGATCAGTGCCTTGAGGCGCTCACGAACGCCAACGATTACGGAACGACCTGGCGCTATTGCGCGAATTTGCAATACGCCAACGCAGTGGTTGTGAATGCCGGTGCCGGCTCAAGCTCCACGACCGGAGTGAACGACACGGGCTGGGGGTACTACGCACTGTTCGCCGTTACGAGCGGACACGACAACACGGCCGTCGGCTACCAGGCGCTCACCGCGCTAACGACCGGCAACAACAACACGGCCTGCGGATCAGACGCATTAGCCGCGGATACTACGGGCGGCGGAAACACGGCCTGCGGATTTGCGGCGATGGAGGCCGACGTCGGAGGTGCTCAGAACACGGCGTTTGGCGCGTTCTCCCTGAACCAGAACGTGTCCGGCTCGCAGAACGTCGCCCTGGGCTATTACGCACTTGAGCAAAACACGGGCGATTACAACACCGCAGTCGGACAGAATGCCGCCGGTGCCAACACGACGGGCGACTACAACGTGGCGATTGGGTATGGCGCATACCTGAACGGCACGACCGGAGGTAACAACGTAGCCATCGGCGAGACGGCAATGCCCAACGTGGTTACCGGCTGCTGCAACGTCGGCATTGGCGGCGGCACCGTGATGGCGCAGCTTACCTCCGGCCAGTTTAATGTGGCGATCGGCTATGCGGCCATCGCCAATGATGTTTCGGGGTCTTATTTAACAGCAATCGGCTTTCAGGCGCTCAACGGGAACACCTCTGGCATACACAATACCGGCATAGGATATGGAACGCTGAACGCCAACGCGGCCGGCTCCGACAACACTGCCGTGGGCGACTCCGCCCTGGAAAACGATACAGGCAGCGACAACACCGGCATAGGCTATCAGGCGTTGCTGGCCAACACGAGTGGCGCCTCTAACGTCGCGATCGGAAGCGTGGCCCTGGCGGCCAATTTAGGCGGGGCGCAAAACACAGCCATTGGAGCTGGGGCACTAAGCGCGAACACGAGCGGCTTTGACAACGTGGCTATCGGGTACGATGCCGCGATCCTACTGACGACCGGGGCGTACAACGTGGCTATTGGGTGGGAAGCCCTAGATCAAGCCGTGGGCGTCAACGGCAACGTCGCAATCGGTTACGAGGCTCTCTTCGCCAGCACGGCGCCCAGCACAACCGCCGTGGGCCACCAGGCTCTGTCTCACAATACTAGCGGAACCGACAACTCGGCCTTCGGTTATTTGGCCCTCGATTCAAATAGCACAGGCACCGACAACTCCGCTTTTGGGTTCGATGCCCTAACTGCCAGCACGGGATCTAGGAATACCGCATTTGGGTCTCTTGCCCTGGCTTCCAACACAACCGCAAGCGACAATTTAGCTATAGGGTATGGAGCCCTTGAGGCCAACACGGCCGGCTATCAGAATATCGCAATTGGGAACCAGGCGCTAAACAGCGACGGGAATTCGGTCAGCAACGTAGCCATCGGCTATCAGGCTCTGCTCAACTCGGCGTCCTCTGCGGACAACGTAGCGGTTGGAACAACCGCGTTGCTAGCAATAACGACAGGCTCAGCCGACACCGCTGTCGGGAACGGGGCCGGTATCCATACCGCTACCGGCTATGGCAATACGTCTGTAGGCGCCGGCTCTGGCCCGACGAGCCCCAACACTACCTATCAGACGGCGATAGGGGCAGGATCTGGCGGGAATTGTAGTAACTGTGTTTATGTTGGGCGCCAAGGGGACCTCGTGATTCCGGGGTCGCAGTACACCGCGGATTCCACCGGGATTACCGGAAACATTTCCGTAGTGACTCTCGCCACCGCTCCGGGGGCCGGGTTTTACCAGATCAATTACTACCTCGTGCAGTCAACTAGGTGCTCGTCCGGCTCGGCCGGCGTATCCCCGACAGTCAACTACACCGACAGCTCAGGATCGAACGCGCATACCGGGACAGGGATGACCATGGCCGCCGCCGGAGTCGGAAACTCCGACGCGGAGACATTCACGATTTGGCTGGCCAGCGGGAACATCAGCTATCTAGTGAATAGCGGTGGCTGTGCTGGCCCCGGTCGATATGACTTTCACATTCAAGCCTTGAGAATCTACTAACAACCAATGGCTGCGCGGGTCCGGGAAGATGACTTTCACATCGAAGCTCAGAGAATCTACTGAAAAGAGGTCCAAATGAAGCGATTACTTTTGACTGTTTTTGTCGCGATGTTGGCGATGGCGCAAAACCCGGAGCTCATCATTTCGTGGGTGAACTGGTCCAGCACTTCATTGCTGCGAACCATCGCGGATCCGCCGACCTCGACGATTCCGGTGCACGTGGCCGTCTGGATCTATAATCCGAGCCCCACTGCTGCGGACTTCTACAATCTGGCGGTGGCTTACCACGATCAACAGGGCCAACCACGATCCGCGATCCTGGCCGGACCAGGGACCGGCGTCGACACGGAGCTGATCTTAAAGGTGGACGCATCGATCGTGGATAGCGTAGTACCCGTCCCGCCGAGTGCGTCCGCGGCACGGGCCAGGAAAGAGGGCCGATGAGACGGGTCTCGATTCTAGCCCTTTGCGCCGTGACGCTTAGCGCCGGGAACGTCACCATACCGGCCGAAGACCGGGAGCGTTTGAAGCGCCTCCAGCTTCAGGTCAAGCTCGCCAGCGAGCAGATCGGGCATGCCAAGGAGACGGCCCAGCATGCGCAGGAGACGCTACAGCGCGCTCAGGCCGAGGGCGCTGCCGCGCTGAAGGAGCATAACGCTCTGATCGAGCGGTATTGCAAAGAGGCCGGCTTCTCCGTGGGCCAGATCCAAAAGGGAGACTGTAAACCCGGCGAAGATGGGAGCATCCCGCCGCCACCGGTCGAAATTAAGCCCGATCTCAAAAAGCTGAATGGAGACGAGAAATGAAAGTCCTCGTGGCGAGCTGCCTGCTGCTCATGGCGACGCTTCCTGCGCGCGCGGCGGACCACGAGTTCTGGATTTCGGTCGGCGTCCTGGCCGGCGCGAACGCCGCCGACGCATTCAGCTCGCGCGGCGGGATCGAAGCCAATCCGCTGCTCGGCCGCGGCCAGTTCGGCGCTCGCCAATGCGGCGTCAAGTTCGGGGTTGTCACGGCCGTGGTGGCGATCGAGCTGCTGCTTCCCCGGCATCGCAAGCTGGCGACGGTCCTGAACTATTCGGCTGCCGGCACGTCCGGTTTCTCCGCCGTCAGGAATCTCGCCATTCACGGAGGGACGCGATGAATCGTCCGGCTCTCCCAATGCTGGGAATGCTTCTGCTCGCGGCCGCGTTACGCGGCCAAACGATCGTGCCGCTGGACCAGGTGGCTTGCCGAGGCGCGGCCGGTCCGCAGATTCCGGTAGTGCTTCCGGCCGGCGTGACCAGCGGGTTCCCGATGCTCAAACTGGTCTGCGCGACGCTCGACCCCGCTGGCTTCAAGCTCGATACCACGGTAAATCCGCCCGCGCTGCGGGTGATCGTCTCCGCTCCGCCGGCGGCCTCGCCGGTCTTCGTCGACAGCGAGACCCCATCGGGGACGATCGACGGAACCAATGTCGCGTTCACGCTGAAAGCCGCGCCGGTCACCGGCACCGCCCACGTCTACCTGAACGGCCTGCGGATGACGCCGGGCGTGGATTATGCGCTCACCGGCGCGACGCTGATCTTCGCGGCCTCGCAGGTTCCCTCGTTGAGCTCGACGCTGACCGTGGATTATAGATCACAGTGAGGGCGCTGCTTCTGGGGCTGTGCGGCGTCTGCTTCGCTCCGGGTCTTCTGGGACAGACCAGGGTCGCGATGAACCAGATCGCCGCTCCGCCGTCCGGGGCGACTCAAATCACGCTGCAGCAGGCCGCAGTCCTGTGCCAGTCCGGACAAATCGCGCTGCGGTCGATTCAGATCACGCGCGCCGTGGGCCTGCCCGCGACGTACACGGCCACCGGAGGGATGCCGCCGGGCTGGATGGTGGATATCAGCGTCTCGCCGCCGGTGGTGCTGATGACGCCGCCGCCATGCGTTGCGCTGATTTATTCGCAGTGAGAGCGGGTTTCCAAGGAGTGCAGTGAGGACCGCTCGCGGAGGGCTGTGGCCAGGCGCCCGCCCGGTTTTTCGCCCTCATCGCGGCGGATTGTTGATCCCAGTTTAGCGGGCCCGCTGGAATTTACCGTCCGGCCGGCTTCTTCGCCTTACGCTTGGCCGCGGTCTTGGTCTTCGGCGCGGCCGATTTCTTCGCTGTACTCATATTTCGATTCTCTCCATGTAGGGCTGGTTGCCCGTTGAATCCATCATGTCCTTTATTCAAGATTTCGTCAAATGGTGCATGCTCGAGGAGGGCTTCAACCTTCCGCACAAGGCCGCCTGGAACAACAATAATCCGCTGAACCTGAACAGCGGCCCGCGCTGCAAGGGACGCGACGCCAACGGGCACGGCATCTACGCATCGATCGCCGATGGATTCGCCGACGCGGAGGAGCTGGTCGAGGAGATTATCCGGAAGCACCCCGAGATCACGTTGTCGACATTCTTCGCCGGCGAACGGGATCCGGCCACGGGAGCCGTGATTGCGGGGGGCTACAGCGGCTTCGCGCCCGCGGCGGATCCACGCGGGGCAAACGCTCCGCTGGCTTATGCCGAGTTCGTCGGGAAAGGGCTGGGCATCGGCATCGCCGAGGCGCTGCTTCCCAAGCTGCCTTTACCTTCCGTCATCCCGTCCCTCGCCGGCCCATCCGCCGTCAAATAAAATTGAACGCAGACGATCGATGGCGCCGCGGCGCAGGCGCCCCTGGCCAGCCGGCGAGATCCGCAGCCGGTCGGCCGCCGTGCGCGCGCCGAGGCCTTCGTAGAAACGCATCTCGATGACCCGCCGCTCGTCCTCGGGAAGCCGCGCGATCGCTGCCGCCAGGCGCTCGGCCAATATCCTCCGGGAGGCCAGCTCGTCCGGGAGCGCCCCCGCGTCCGCCGCCGCATCGGAAAGCTGCGCGTGATGCGCCTCGCGGTAAGGGCGCCCTTTGACCGAATCGATCATCGCCGCGCGGATACGGAAAATGGCGAAGGCCTTGAAGCTGGCCGAACGCGCGGCATCGAACTCCGCGGCCGCCCCGAGCAAAGCCAGAAGCCCGACGGACTCCAGATCCTGGGCCGAAGCGCAAAGCTTCGGCGCGAGGCGGCCGGCGATCGGCCGCACCAGGGGGACGTATTCAAGAAAATACTGGTCTCTCCGGTCTTGGATATTCCATTAATCGTCTAGCTGTTTGATTTTACAAGGGGTTATGGCGGATGATTGGTCGAGATGGCGCGTAATGGCGCAGAATTACCAGGGAAGGAGCAGGCCCTCTGGGGGCCCAAGGAATTGGCCGCCTATATGGGCGTCTGCGAAAAGACCGCATTGCTCCGGATGCGGGAAGGCTTCGTGCCGGCGTTCAGGCTCGGGCCGAAAATCTGGCGAGTGAGTCCCTCCGCGGCGAGGCACGCACTGTTCCGCAGAATTCCGCCTGAATCAGGCGCTTCTCCATTTCCCAGTCTTCAAGCCCAAGAGCGACCAGCCACGCGGCGACCGCTCCGCTAAGCACGTCGGCGCGCTCCAGAATTTCTCGCTGTTCGGCGTCGCAGCGCGCGATCGCTGCGCGAAAGTCGGCGACGATCAAACCCCTTCCTCTCGGAGAATCCTTCCCCAGCCCTCCTGCGCGCGCAGGCGCTCGACGATCAGCCGGGCCAGCTCGGTTTCGTCCACTATCCCGCGAACCGCGAGCTTTTGTTCTTCCCACCACGCTAGAGCCTTTTCCCCGTAGCGCTCCAAAATTTCTTCGCCGGAGCCCGGATCGCCCAAAGATGCCTTGGTGATCCAGACTGTGATCACCGTCCGCGCGAGTTCGGGCAGCTCGGCTATTTTTGTCGCGGCTGGACGGTCCCGAAATGCGCCGACCCGGCGGAACGCTACTTTCGTCCGCTGGGGATTAAACATCCGAGCTGGATGGGTCGGCGGAAGCGGGGAATTGCCGGTTCCCACGCGGAAGAAATCGGCCAAGTCGTCGGTCCCGACGAGCTCGTCGGCTTTCACCTTGGACTGACATCCGGCACGGACCTGCACTGATGAATGAAGCTGGATCGCCTGACGGAACGGTCCAAGGAGTACAAGAGCAGCGTGACGGCGAAGCGGTCTCCGGGTTTTAGTTTGTCCTCACAGTCCGATCTCGAACAGGGCTGCGGACCTTTATCGATCGATAGTTTCACGCGCGGTCCCTCGCTTCCGGCTCGCCGTGAATCAAGGGCACAGGGAAGCCCGGCCGCACGAGCTGGAGGCGATGCCACCGCAAGGCTAGCCCGGGATGGCGGCGGACGAATGCGGCCAGTTTGCGCCAACGGATCGGCGAGCGCAGCGTGATCAGCTTGACCGTGAGCGTTCGCGAGCAGAAGAGCACGGGATGCAGAAAGCAACGGATTATTTCAGCCATTCATAGCTCCGTGGCGCCAGTGAATCAGATGACCGTGAAACCCGCCGCCGCGCACCAGGTTGCGGTGGGCTGGCCCGATGAACGCCGCGGCCGCCCTGACGGTCCAGATCGGCACCCAGGTGCAGGCCTTGTACGACAAGCTCGTGGCGGGGTAATACAGGCGGTCTTTCCAGAACTCGGCGGCCTGCTGCATGTGCTGGTAAATCTCGCCGGTTTTATCCCGAAAACCGTCGCGGAAGAAAAGCAGGCCCGCCTCATCGGGCGAGAGAATCGATCCGTCGATCGAGACTTTGAGCGGAACGGACGGGTCGCCGGTAGCGGCAATCCGGATCTTCTGCACTCGCACGCACGGCCATCTGCCGAGCAGACGCATCGTCTTCCGGCGCGGATCGACGTAGCAGTGGCAGGTCTCCCCAACGCGCGGCGGAATTTTGCGCGCGGCGCGGATCGTGTGCGTCTTGCTGCCTTCTTGCACGAAGGGAGCGAAGCGGCGTTGGAACCCGAGCAGCATGCTATTTCAGTGCGTCCATGATGATGCGCGCGATCGCGTCCACCTGGGCCGAACGCCGGGCGCCAGGCGCAGCGAGATCCCTCCTGCACAGGTCCGAGGAGAGCAGCCGGTGCGCGGCTGCGTATGCGCCTCTCTCAAAGCGCGATAGAGCCGGAACGTAGGCAGCCCGCTGAAGGACGGTGAGCCGGTCCGCTTTAGCCGCTGCCTGCCGAATTGTCGCCGCTTTCGCCATCAGGATCTTTCCGCGGAGCTTCCCGCCGCCATTTGGTTCCGACTGCCCCTTTTTGGAAACTCGCTCCATTCGCGGCCATCGAGCATTCGGCCCGCAGCCCTTTTGCCGACCCGGATCATCTGCTGTGCTCCGGGCGGTCCACCATCCGTTCGCGTGATCGGGACATGCTCGCCCCATTGTTTGAAGAAGAACGGCACGCGGGCGGCCTGGCATTGGTCGCGAGCGCTGCGGAACCAATCTGGATGCGCAGGCCGCGCGGCGGGGCCGGATTCGCCGCCGACGATGAGCCAATCGACACCGCGCAACTCAGTAAAGTCAACTGGACCCAACGCCGGTTCATAACTGACGAACCGCACCGCCGCTGGGGTTCGGCGCAATAACGGAATCCGCTCATCGGCGGTTGCTTGGTTCTCTATGGAGACGCCCCACCACGTATTCCGAGGCAGCGGCGGATCGGTAATCTGCCAATTCCACCAGTTCCAGAATTGCAAGAGCCGCGCCGCCCGCTTCGTTAGAATTTGATACGTGTGCCAGTTGGCCTCTCGCATAATGCGGACCACGCGGGCGATCTCGGTAAACGGCAAAGCCTCATGCAGTAGATCGCTCATGCTGTTGACGAACACGCGCTGCGGTTTGCGCCAGTGCAGCGGCTCCTGAAGCTTCGATTCGATCAACTCGACTTTGCCGGTCCATTGCGGGTGACCATTGGCGATCTGGACGAACTTCGTTCCCGGACCGTCTTTAATCCATTGCCCCTGGAAACGATGCGCTATACGTTCCGCATAGCAATTGCTGCAGCCGTTGGATACGCGCGAACAGCCGCGCACGGGGTTCCACGTGCGGTCAGTCCACTCGATTTTAGAGGGCATCGCGGCCTCCCCGTCGGATCGGATTTGGTTCAAATCGCATGCTAAGATTGGGAAGCGTTGGCGAAGCGGCACGCTGCGCTGGAAAAGTACAGGTCTGCAAAACCTTTATTCGGCGGTTCGATTCCGCCCGGCGCCTCCATTTGCGTTTCGCTTCGCGATAGACCTGCCTTAGCTGGAGTGGCGGAACTGGCAGACGCACGGGACTCAAAATCCCGCGCCCTTCACTGGGCATGTGGGTTCGACCCCCACCTCCAGCACCAAACTTCTTTTGTTGTGGCCCCGGCGTGTGCAACTCCTGAGTGTGCAACTGTGAATATATCCAATTGTGTATAATTTGGACGGGTGCGGGATCTCAAGCCAGTTGCCTGGATGGGTGACAGCCTCCAGCGGTTGCGCGCGGCACCCCAGGACATCCGTGCGGAAGCCGGTTACCAGTTGGAGCTGGTCCAGGCGGGTGAGACTCCGTCGGACTTCCGGCCGATGCCGGCCGTTGGTTCGGGCGTGATGGAAATCTGGCTTCATGGAGCTACTGAGTACCGGGTATTTTACGTGGCCCGGTTTGAGGAAGCCGTGTACGTCTTGCACTGCTTTGTGAAAAAGACTCGCGCTACTCGCGAGGCGGAAATTGAGCTCGGCCGGCGGCGGTACCGCTCCGCGCTGGAGATGCGAAAGACAAAAGGAAGGAGGCAGCGGATGAAGAGTATTCAGCGCGGTGGCATGACGAAGAGTAGCGGCAATGTATTCACCGACCTGGGCTTCTCGGATGCCGAGGCCCGCAATCTGAGGATGCGGTCGCAGATGATGACCGCCTTGCGAGAGTTCATCGAAAAGGAACGCCTAACGCAAGCCCAGGCCGCCAAGCGCTTGAAGGTTACCCAGCCCCGCATCTCCGATCTCACCCGCGGCAAGATCACCCGCTTCTCCCTTGACACGCTGGTGAACATGCTCACCGATGCCGGTTTGGACGTGGACTTCCAGATCAAAGCCAGCCGCCGGCGAGTGGCGTAGCACCTCCGTGGAGTGAGGAGACCCGAGAGACCACAACTTTGGTGTCGCCCACTACTTTGGTCAGATGCGAGTTCGGTCAAGTGGTCGTTTGGCGGCGTGGCCGCATCTCGACAGTCGCCGCGGAGGCGTCAGGCCACGATTTTCCGATTGGCTATAATGCAGCGAAGGAGGCTAGCTCTGTGATCACCGTCCCGCAGACGCCGCTGCCGTCTACTTTATACAAATACTTCTCTATACAAATACTTCCCGCCAGAACGGGTTGATATTATATGGACGCTTCAAATTCGTTTCAGCCCTCCTTCCGATTTTAATGATACTTTTGACACTGACCATCTCCTGCCGCGCGACTCCGGGTCGAAAGCTAGGTTAGCGCGACTCCGGAACGGAGAGAACCTCGGAGTCTTTTGTTTGACTGAAGAGGCCGATAACCACCTAATGTGGTCAACTACGCGCGGAGCCACGCCGGGTTTGTTCTCGGATTTAGGGCGGATGCGTCATTCTTCGATCAAGACAATAGGACCCTGCGAAAGATGATCTATCGAAATAGCCCCCCTGTCCTCAGCACACCGGACGAGAGCGCATGTTTCTACAAGTCCCCTGATTGGGAGTACGAGAAAGAGTGGCGCTGCGTGCGCAGCTTCAGCACGTCGGAAAGTAGATTAGTAGATATCGACCCCGCTTTGGTCACAGAAATCCATTTCGGTCACATGATGCGGCCAGGGAACATTGCTCAGATTACGTGGTATGCGAAGCTGCTTGAAATGAATCCGAGGTTTTTCCAAACCTCTCCGCTTCATAGCCAATGGAAATTCGTCAACACGCGTAAGAGAGTCGTGCCCTGCGAACATTGCTCCGGTCAGGGGTTCCTGATGGAGGACCCAGAACTGTAGAGCGAGGCCATCAGAGCCGCGGCCAAGCCAGGGCTCCGGGTGCTCGCCCCAGAGCTCCGACGCCGTCGGGCCATTTTGCGGAGCCGCTTACAATAGGAATTCCATCCTCCTATGAACGACGCATTCCTCTGTGACGCCGTCCGTACCCCGTTTGGCCGCTATGGCGGCACGCTGGCCTCGGTCCGCACCGATGATCTGGCAGCCATTCCGATTCGCTCGCTGGTCGAACGCAACCCCGGCGTGGATTGGAACGCCGTCGACGACGTGGTCTTCGGCTGCGCCAACCAGGCCGGCGAGGACAACCGCAACGTCGCCCGCATGGCGCTGCTGCTGGCCGGACTGCCCAAGGAAGTGCCGGGTTCGACCGTGAACCGTCTGTGCGGCTCCAGCATGGACGCGGTGGGCGTGGCCTCGCGCGCCATCAAAAGCGGCGAAGCGGAGCTGTTGATCGCCGGGGGCGTCGAGAGCATGTCGCGCGCGCCCTTCGTCATGGGCAAGGCCGAGTCGGCCTTCAGCCGCGCGGCCGAGATCTTCGATAGCACCATCGGCTGGCGCTTCGTCAATCCGCTCATGAAGAGCAAGTACGGCGTCGATTCAATGCCCGAGACGGCGGAGAATGTCGCCGAGGAGTACCACGTTTCGCGCGAGGATCAGGACGCCTTCTCCTATCGCACGCAGCAGCGCTGGGCCGCGGCGCGCCAGGCCGGATTTTTCGCCGGAGAAATTGTCCCCGTGAACATTCTCCAGAAGAAAGGCGATCCGAAGGTGTTCGACACCGACGAGCATCCGCGCCCCGACACAACTCTGGAAGCTCTGGCGAAGCTCAAGCCAGTCGTGAAGCCTAACGGCACGGTGACCGCGGGCAATGCGTCGGGCGTGAACGATGGGTCCTGCGCACTGTTGGTCGCGTCGGAAGCGGCGGTGAAGAAGTACGGCCTGACGCCGCGGGCGCGCGTCGTCGCTACGGCGGTGGCGGGTGTCGCGCCGAGGGTGATGGGATTCGCCCCCGCGCCGGCGACCCGTAAGGTGCTGGCCAAGGCCGGCCTCGCGCTGAACCAAATGGACGTGATCGAGCTGAACGAAGCCTTCGCGGCGCAAGCCCTAGCGGTCACCCGCGACCTGGGCTTAGCCGACGACGCAGCGCATGTGAACCCCAACGGAGGCGCGATCGCCATCGGACATCCGCTAGGCGCAAGCGGCGCGCGCCTGATAACCACCGCCATCTACCAATTGCAAAAAACCAGCGGCCGCTACGCCTTGTGCACCATGTGCATAGGCGTAGGGCAGGGCATCGCAACGATCCTCGAACGCATCTAGTTCGTTCGCCAATGTGGGGCGGCCCATTCGTGGCTGCAGCCGCCTTTTCAGGCGGCTCTGGCCGCTACCAGACCATCCCAAGTGAACGCGACCCTCTGACACCCGCCAGAGTGCAGCATGGCCCGCCCTGCACGACTAAGTGCGCTGCTCGCTAGCCGAGCGTTCCGCCATCTCCCCCAACACCGGCAAATGAAAATCCTCGCCGTGCGCGACCTTGATCATCATGAACACCCAAGCACCCAGGATCGCCAGTTGCAGCAGACGGGCCGGCGCGCTAAACGTGGGGTGGTCGTAGAAGGTCGCCGGGATCGACAACATCGGCACCAGGACCCAATCCACAATCATCCACGTGACGAACAGATACAGGCCCTGAAAAGCATGAAACCGGACCATCCGGTCGCGCCGAAAGCGGTCGCTGGCCAGCACGAAGATGGCCGCGATCCAGCCCAGCCACGGGACGTAGCACAGCAGCGCGGCGTTGCGGTCGGTCAAACCGTTGATGAAGGGGTCGGTACGAAACTGCGGCCCGCGAGCCGCGCCCGCCTGGGCCGCTCCGCACTTGCCGCAGAACTTGTCGGAGCACCCGACGCCGTTTCCGCACTGGACGCAATAAGGCATCTAATGTCTACTGGCGCACCACGGGCTTGCGCCAGTGCGCCCACTTCTCTAGTGCGCCAGTGCGCCCACTTCTCTAGTACGATACATTCATGACCAAGGTTCACGCAATCCGAATCGCCCTGCTGGGGCTGGCGCTAGCCGCCGCGGCCCACGCCGCCAAGACCTTCGACATCTACTTCATCGACGTCGAGGGCGGGCAATCAACGCTGCTGGTTTCGCCGTCGGGGCAAAGCCTGCTGATCGACACCGGCTTCGCCGGCAACGGCGGGCGCGACGCCGACCGCATCGCGGCGGCGGCCAAAGCCGCGGGTGTCAAGCGCATCGACTACCTGCTGATCAGCCATTTCCATGGCGATCATGTGGGCGGCGTGGCGAATCTGCTGGAGCGCCTGCCGGTGGTGAACTTCCTGGATCACGGCGATCCCGTGGATACCAAGGCGTACCCGGAAGCCTACGTCACGGCGTTTGAAAAAGGCCAGCACAAGACCATCAGCCCGGGCATGGCGATTCCGGTGAAGGACCTGAACGTAACCGTGGTCGCGGCAGGCGGGCAGGCGATCAACCGCCGCGGCGAGCCGAATTCTTTCTGCGCCGGATTAACTCCGCATCCCGACGACGAAAAGGGCGAGATGGGAGAGGACCCGCAGTCGGCGGGTGTGGTGGTCGAGTTCGGCAAATTCCGCTTCATGGACCTGGCCGACCTGACCTGGAACAAGCAACTGGCGTTGTTCTGCCCGGAGAACCGCGTGGGCAAAATCGATCTGTACCTGACCTCGCGCCACGGCGGCGATTCCCCCAAAGCCTTCGAAGCCATCGCGCCGCGCGTGGCGATCATGAACAACGGCCCCCGCAAGGGCGGCGCCGCGACGGCTTGGCACACCATCAAAGACACGCCCGGCCTGGAAGACCTGTGGCAACTCCACTTCGCCGTCGCCGGAGGCAAGGAAGCGAACTCGCCGGACACGTTCATCGCCAACGTGGACGAGCAGTGCCAAGGGCAGTACCTGAAGGTGTCGGCGAACGCGGACGGGTCGTTTACAGTGTTCAATCCGCGCAATAAATTCACCAAGACCTACTCAGCCCGGAAAAACTAGTTCAAATGTGGACGCCCGCCCAGCCAAATGATCTTCGACCGGATTTCTATTGATCCCCTGGTTTGCCGCGGGCAGGCGTGCGTCAAAGGCACGCGGATTCCGGTTCATCGGATCGTGCGGATGCTGGCCCAGGGCGGCGCGGTCGAGGATCTCATCGCCGAGTACCCTTCTCTTTCCCGCGAGGACATCATGGCCTGTCTGGAGTACGCGGCGGAATTAGCCGAGAAGCCGGAGGCGAAGACCGAACTCAGGTCGCCAGAGTCGGAGGAAGCGCAGAGACAGCTAACGAATCTACCGGCCCTGCTGGTCCAAGTCCATGAGACCGAGCGGCGGCTACTCGCTCGTGAGCTGCATGACGACCTCAGCCAGAAGCTGGTGGCGCTGAGCATGGAGGCCTCGGAGCTGTCCAAGTCGTCCCTTGAATCGCTGGATGCGATCGGCGAACGAATCCGCGATTTAGGCCAGAAAATCGGTGGTCTGGCGGATGATGTTCACCTGATGTCGCGCCAGCTCCATCCCTCCATTCTGGACGATCTGGGCCTGGAGGCAGCCCTGCGGGAGGAATGCCTGAGCGCCTCGCAGCGCCTGGGCATCCCGGTCCGGTTTAAGGCCGAAGATGTGCCGCGTCTCCTTCCCGGCGACATCGCCCTGTGCCTGCTCCGGGTGGCGCAGGAGAGCCTCCGCAATATCGCAAAACATGCCGGCGCCAAAGAAGTCCGCGTGCTCCTGGCACGCCATAAAACCGACCTGGCTCTGTTCGTCGAAGACATCGGAAACGGCTTCGACATCGAGCAAGCCCGAGGAAAGCGCGGTCTGGGGTTGATCAGCATGGAAGAGCGGGTGCGGCTGGTCAACGGCGATTTCCAAATCCGCTCCCAGCCCGGAGAGGGAACCGAGGTCGAGGTCCATGTGCCTCTGCCCGAGGAAGCATCGTGAAGCGCTGGAGACTGTTGCTGGCGGACGATCACGATATCGTACTGGCCGGTCTGCGCCAGGTGCTGGATCAGCCCGACTTCGAAATCGTAGGCTCCGTCACGGACGGGCGCGCGCTGGTGAAGGCCGCCGGGGAGCTGCTCCCGGATGTCATTGTCGCGGACGTCACCATGCCTCTGCTGAATGGCATCGATGCCGCCAGGCAGATCCGCAAGGTCGATGCAACCGTGAAGATCGTTTTTCTGACCATGCACCCGGACATCGGGTACGCCACCGAGGCCTTGTCCCTGGGCCGCTGCGGCTACGTCTTAAAAAGCTCGGTGGCCGACGAGCTGCCCACGGCCATTCGCGACGTATTAGGCGGGCGTACCTACGTAGCGCGAGCGATCCGTGAACCGGTGATGCGCTCTCTCCAGGCGCCCGTTCATAGTGGAGGAATCGCCTCCGATCGGCTGACTCTCCGCCAGCGCGAGGTGCTTCAGATGCTCGCCGAGGGACGCACCGTGAAAGAAATCGCCTCTACGCTGAACGTGTCTCCGAGGACCGTGGAGTTCCACAAGTACCGGATCATGGCGGAAGTCGGAGTCCGCACGGTCGCTGAGCTGGCCCGCTATGCGGTTAAGAAGGGCCTCGTAACCTGATAGTAGCAAAGGTGCTTCGCCCCGTCGCCCATCGAAAGACTAGTAGTTTTGCGAGTATTGGTACCGATCCCACCAGAGCTACATTAAAGGCTGGGCGGCATTACATTCTCTTAATCGACTATTTAAGCCGTCGAAACCAGCCATCAAGAGAGGTTCAACTTATATGTCTCAAAAGGTTTCGGTGGAAAAGTGTACGGCCGCGGACCCGAACGGGCCCTGGGAAAGATTGAATACGATCGTCGAGGAGATCCGGCAGAGCGCCTTCAGCCGCTTTGAGGGGCGAGGCCAAACCAACGGCGGGGACCTGGACGACTGGCTCCGAGCCGAACGCGAAGTGGTGTGGTGTCCCGCCTCGGAGTTGGTGGAAGCCAAGGACGACTTCCAGGCTCGCGTGGCGTTGGCGGGCTTCGATGCGAAAGATGTCAAGGTCACCGCGACACCGCAGGCGCTGATTATTGAAGCGGAGAAGACCCACACCCACGACGCGAAAGAAGGCGACGTCCGCTTCTGCGAATTCTCGGACAAGAAACTGCTTCGGCGCATCGAGCTGCCCACCGACATCGATATCGATAAGGTGACTGCATCGCTGGACAACGGGATGCTTCGAGTGAACGCGCCCAAGGCAGCCCAGTCCAAGCAACTGAGCGCAAGCGCGTAGAGGGCCGTTAGGACCAGCGGTATAAGAACCAGCAATTTGACAAATGGATCACTACAGAATCATTGAGGCCGATTACGCCTTCGTGGGGCTGAAGTCCGATATCGCCGCGGTGGCCCCTGGCGTAGCCGATATGTTGCGGCGCGACGGGCTCCGGGTAGGGCTGGTCATGCTGGAGGCGAGCGACCCGCTGGGCCCCGAAATCGCGGACTTGCTCGAATGTGTGCTGGCCTTAGGGGTCATTGAATCGGCGCGGACGAAAGGCCAGATCGCGCCGGCCCTGTTGGAGATCCTCAGGAAAGCGGCCGGGGCGCCGGACTGGCACTTCCCGGGACGTGTGCCGCGGGTTTATTCTGCAGTTCTCAATCCCGGTAGCATGGCTCCCCGGGCAGAGCATCTGATCGACCTGGCCAAGGCCATGCACGTGTATGCGCCGGACCGCTTGGTTCTCATGGGCGAAGGATTGGCAAAACCAGCCCGGGCGGATTTGCGCCCGGTGCGCTGCGCCGCAGTGGCGTGAGGGGAATCAACGGGCCTGACGGGAGGGTGGGCGGCAGCTCTGCGTTGCCGCTTATAGGCCCGTCCCCCTCGGTGGACGCCCATTCGACCCCGAAGGCGCACGAAGCCCGGTCCTAGTAACAGGCCCCAGTTATAGCTCAAAGATGCACGTTTCTTAGAGCCCACTCGTCAGGCTTGTCAAATGAGACGCAGCATCCTGGTCATCGCCCTCGGCGCAGCAGCCGTCGCCCTCTTATGGGCGCAACGCGACCGCGCCCCCGATCCGCCGCCGTATGAGATCCGGTCCGTATTCCCTCACGAGACTTCCCCAGCCCAATATCAGCAAGTCGAGCAGCGCGAGCTGCAGGCCCTCGCCGACCAAGGCTGGGAACTGGTCAGCGTCATGCCCTACGTCTATAAGAACGAGGAACGAGGCACCCCGGCTATGGCTCCGAGGCCCCTCGTGACACAGACGTATCCCGCGTATTTCTTCAAGCGACTCAAACCGGTCCGCAAGTAGGCAACCGGCAAGAATCGCCAGGCTGAAGTCAGTCCGGCCGCGCCCGCACCGAGCCGCGACTGCACAGAGCGGGACCAAAACCGCCGTGATCACGCCTTAGATCTCTGGCCAGTATCGGATGGATATGGCGAGTTCGAAGCCACCGTAGACCTCGGCACGCTTGAGGTCATCCAGGGTCAACTGCCGAGCAGGGCTTTAAGCCTGGTCCAGGAATGGGCGATGATACATAGAGAAGAGTTGCTGGAAGACTGGCGGCTGTGCCGCGAGAACTCCCGGCCCGCGGAAGTTGAGCCGTTGCCGTAATCCGAGTATTGTTCTATGTATTGGGACGTAGTTGAGGTAAAGCCGGAAACACATTACCGCCTCTTTGTTCGATTCAAAGACGGACTCGCCGGGGCGTGTGCAGCTGCGGCCGGAAGAGCTGAAGGGCGCGCTCGCGCCCCTGTTGGATGTGCGGTTTTTTGAGCAGGTCTTCATCGATTACGGCGCGGTCGCCTGGCCCGGTGACATCGACCTGGCGCCGGATGCAATGTACGCCCAAGTTGCCGGCCAGTGCCACGAGCCGCACTAAGTGGGCCAAGTCAGCCGGGTGCATTTGATGGCCGCTTCCGGATGACAGATGCGACGGGGGGCGCTACCCTTGATCTGAGGCACGGCGCCAAGGTGGCGCGAGCCAAAGAGGCAAATGTCAATCGAGCTGATAGAAAATGAAATCCGCCGATTTCTCTCCTCCGACGAGCCGGAGGTTATTTGTATCAGCGGCCACTGGGGCGTCGGGAAAACGTTCGCTTGGAATCGATTCTTACAGGATGCCAGGGCCAAGGATGCAATCAAGCTCAAACATTACTCGTATGTGTCCCTATTCGGCGTCAACTCTTTGGATGAACTCAAGTACTCCATCTTCGAAAACTCCGTACAATCCTCCGATATAGGCGTCGAACCGAGCCTGGAAACGTTAAAGTCGAACACGACCGCCGTTGCACAGCGGTTTGGCAAGAAATCCCTTTGGCTGCTCCAGCAACTCCCCTGGGTAAAGAGCCACCTTGGCGGCCTGGGACCCGTGTGGTTTTTATCTGTCAGAGAAACGATCATCTGCGTAGATGACATTGAACGCCACGGCAATAATTTGCCTGTCCGCGACATTTTAGGTCTCGTCTCGACGCTAAAGGAGCATAAGAAATGTAAGGTCGTCCTGATATTGAATGACGAGGCTCTCGAAGAAGACAGAGACAAGAAGGAGTTCCAAACCTACCTTGAGAAGGTTGTTGATGCGTTTTTGAAATTTGCGCCTTCTCCATTGGAGGCCACAAACATCGCGCTGAACAAAAGCACGGACGCGAATAGGTTCCTCGCGGAAAACTGCGTAGCCTTTGGCATTTCCAACATTCGCCTCATTAGGAAGATCGAGCGGGCGGTACGGATGGTCGAAGATACGCTAAAGCAATTTGACCAGAGCGTACTGAGACAGGCAGTGCAGTCATTGAGCCTGCTCGCCTGGAGCGTTTACGAGCCCAATCGCGCGCCACCGCTTGAGTACCTCAAGGACAGAGCCGCCCACCTTTTCGGCACGAAAGAGCGGGAACCCGCTACTGAAAACGAGGTTGCATGGAACGCCACCCTCGACGCGGCTGGCTTTATTTCGTTCGACGAACTCGACTTGGTTCTTTTGGGCGGGATTCAGGCGGGTTTTTTCGATCAATCCGCAGTCGAGATCCACGCTTCGGCCTTGGACAAGCAAGCCAAGGCCGCAACGTCGGACAAGTCGTTTAAGAATGCCTGGGATCTGTTTCATGAATCCTTCGCCGACAGCCGGGAACAGGTTATCGAGGCCGTCTATCAAACCACCATCAGCAACATCGAGTACATGGCGGCACTCAACCTGAATGGCACCGTTTGGCTGCTCAAGGAGCTTCAAAGGCCCGACCTCGCCGCTGACGTCATTGACCGCTATTTGGCAGTCCGAGGCAAAGAGCGCAAGTTCTTCGATCTTGAGAATCATCCGTTTCGCGAAAAGATAGATGATCGGGACCTCATCCAGGCGTTCCAAGACAGGTACGCTGCGCTGAAGGACGAACGAGATCCGGTCGATGTCTTGCTCTCCATTGCGAATAAGCATGGTTGGGGCGAGGAAGACATCAGCGCTTTGGCTACTTTGGGCGTCGACCAATACTACGATATCTTCAAGGGACGTGAAGGTCCTGACCTGCGCAAGATCATTGATGCCTGCCTGCAATTCGGCACATTTGGGAACGCCTCCGCAGCGATGAAGGAGATCTCGCGCCGAGCAAAGGAGGCTCTCAAGCGCATCGGCCAAGAATCACATATCAACCGCCTGCGAGTTAAGAAATACGGGATAGAAGTTGATCCCGTTGAAGCCGACGCGTCAAATCTAGAAGAAGGTCAGTCCCCAGTCATCTCATCCTAGTAAGCCAACTCTTTTCAATCAGTTAACCTTTGAACGTCGCCAACCACTACGGCCAGTGGGAGTAGCATAGGCCAGATGAGAATCCACATGGGCGCAACTTCGGCACGCGGCAGCGCGAGAAAATACAAAACGAACCCCGCGCCCGTCCCTTCACCTGCTGGAGTAGATTACAAAACGAAGCCCGACCGGTTGCCGCCAGCGCAAGGGGATAAAAAATTACCAAACGAACCCAAGACCCCGAGCGGAAAGAGAATCCACATGGGCACAGCTTCAGCGTGCGGCAACGCGAAAAAATACCAAACGAACCCAGCACCCCGTTGCTTATCCGTCGAATCAGTTTTTCAAAACGAACCCAACCGCCGCCGCCAGCCCCACGGTAAGAAATTTACCAAACGAACCCAAGCCCCGAGCCCACCCCGCAAAATGGGTCCGTTCTCACGTCCCCATCCATCTCATTCACAAGCACTTATCTAAAAATTGGCTTCGTTCGGCAAAATCCCCCCTACGCGCTCGCCGGCGACTCGACCTCCGCCTCCGGCTCATACACCCGAACCGGCCCCTGCAGCCACAACCACAGCAGCGTCCCCAGCGCCGGCACCAGGCTCATCGAAAGGAACGTCACCCCGTACATCTTCTGGTCGAACCAGCGCCCATACACCGGCAGCGCCAGCGCCAGCACCGCCGACCACGAGCCCGACCCGATCCCGGCTACTAACGCCGTCTGCCCCCGCGAATAAATCAGCGACCCCACGCGCAGCGACAGCACGATGAACCCGTCGGCGATGAACATGGCCCAGAAGAACAGCGCCAGCACCGCAATCCGCGAGTCCGTCCGCGGGATCAGCGCCGACGGCAGAGCCAGAAACGTGAGCAGCCCGAACACTCGCGCCGCGCGCCTCAGATCCGAGCCCACGTAGCGGTCCGAAACCCACCCCCAGAAAAAGTACCCCGCCTCGTAGCCCAGGTACGGGATCCACAGCAGCTTGCCCAACTCCGCCTGGCTGAAGCCCAGCGCTCGATTCAAGTACAAAGGACACAGGTTCAGCGATACGCCCAGTCCGAATCCACCCAGCCCAAACGTCGACATTACCAGCCAACAGCGGCGGTCGAGCAGATTGGGCCACGCGAATTTGGCCGCCGCCCGTGTGCCCACACCAGGAGAAGCCGCCAGCATCGGAGGCCGCGCCACCTTCCACCACATCGTGAGCCACGCCGCGCCCAGAAAGCCCGTGATCACGAACGCCGGCCGCCATCCGAATCGCAGCGCGAGCGGAGTGACGATCGCCGGCGTCAGAATGGTGCCCAGCGAAGCCCCGCTATACGCGAGCGCCATACCCCGGGATTGCTTGGCGGGCGGCAACGAATCGATGGCCGTGCGGAATCCGCCTGGGAACGCCGCGCCCTCGCCGATGCCCAGCACGGTCCGCGCCACGGCGAAGCCCAGCAAGCCGACGACCCACGCGTGCGACAAGCTGGCCAGAGTCCAGATACTAACGGCGATCAGCATGCCCACGCGCAGTCCGATGTAATCCAGTAACGATCCCCACAGCGGGTTGGCGATCATGTAGGCGACCGAGAACGCCGACATCGCCTCGGTGTAGTCTTGCGCGCTCAAGCCGGTGTCGCGCAGGATCATGGGCGAAAGCACAGCCAGCGTTTGCCGGTCGATGTAGCTGAGCAGCGTGCACAGCATCATCACGCCGGGAGCGATCCACATGCGCCACCCGGCTCGGTAATTGGAGGCGTCGTAAGCAGCCGGCATATTAGAACTGGCCCCGGTTCCGTGGAGCACGCACCCGTGCGTGCCACGTCGAGACTCGTCTCGACGCAAGGCGGTCGCTACACAAACTCCCCATCCCTCAGTCCAGCCTCGCGATCCAGCCCGCCAGCTCCGGCCGAGGCGGCGGATAGCGTTCAAGCACCAGCGGATCGTGCCCCGGAATCACATGCTCAGGCGAACTAGCCAGTTCATAAGCGCGCCGGAAAGCTTCAAGCGCCTCCCCAACGCTATAAGTAATCGGATACGGCCGCCCCTGCTCCAGATTGGCGTAGTAATGCGACGCATCGGCAGCGAGCACGACCCAGCCGCGCCGCGTATTCACCCGCACCATCTGCAGGCCCATCGAATGTCCCCCAACATGATGCAAGCTCAATCCCGGCGCAATCTCCCCATCGCCGTCGTGAAACACCACGCGCCCCGCGTACAGCCGCCGGACCATCTCCACGACGTCGTCTTCCTCGAACGGAATGCGCATGTGCGCATGACACATATGCCGACCGGTGGCAAAGAACATCTCGCGATCCTGCACGTGATAGCGCGCGGCGGGAAACATCTTGTGGTTGCCGCAGTGGTCGTAGTGCAGATGGCTGAGGATCACATCCTCAACCTGCGCCGCCTCGATCCCAATCTCCCGCAGCCCCACGTCCGGCGGCCGCAGCATCTCGCGCCCGCGCTTGCGGCCCATCGCCGCATTGAAGCCCGTGTCGATCACGAACACGCGTCCTGCAGATCGCACCGCCCACACAAAGTAGTCCATAGGCATCGGCCCATCGTGCGGATCGCCGCCGATAAAGTTCTCCCGCGCCGTGCGGTCGTGATGCGCATAGCGGATCGCGTAAGCTTCCCAAGTTCCAGCGGAGTGGTCCATGCGCCTCGTTGTATCTTATATAATTCCCTCGGGTACGTGCCGAATCCAATCCAAATGATCCCGCGTCTCACCGGCATGGCTACAGTACTGGCAGCAGTGAGCCTCGTGCCGGCCGCGCCAGCCGACAAGCCGACTCTTCGCATCGTTTCGCCGGCCAACGGAGCTGTGGTCAGACCGGGGCAGAAGCTGATGGTTAAGCTAACCGGAGCCGGGGACTACGTAGGTGTCTTGGTTGGGGGAGAAGTGGCAATGGGCGTCATTGATGCACCTCTGGGCAAGCCTCCTTGGACGGTACTGGTTGAATTTTCGTCGGAGACCGAACCCGGCAAGGCCCAGCTCGCTGCTCTTGGGAGAACTGTGTCGGGGGAGGATGTCGCATCCAACTCGATCGAGATTGATGTCGAACCGGTCGAGATTCCACCCGTAGAGTTCTCCCCGTCAGCCCTCATAATCCCCCTCGGTGGTTGTATTGCGGTTTCGGATGAGGCTTCGGCGGTTTGCCAACCGGGACTCCGAGTCTGGGGCATCCATGCAGACGGGACTCGGGTGAGCCTAAACCGGTCTACTAGGATCAAGTTCGTTTCGCAATCACCGTCCGTCACGACTCTGAATCGGGACGGAACCGCCCTGCTTGGCCTATCGCGTGGATCTACCAAAGTCGTCGTGTTTGGGAAGTACACCGTTGACGTAGCGGTCCGATAGTCTCGCGTTTTCCGCGCTCTGTCCTATTTCCGCTCAGGCAGAGCGAACACGTAGATGGCGTTATGCCCGCGCACAGCCTTCAAATCCGCTTGCGTCATCAGGCCCGCCGCGAGTAGCCCGTCGCCGGTGGTGACCGCGACATACTGGCGCCCGTTCACCGCATACGTGATGGTGCTCACCGCGATCATGCCGCCGACAATCAATTGCCACAACTCCTTGCCAGTGTCTGCATCGAAGGCGCGGAAGCGGCGGTTCAAGTCGCCATGGAAAATCAGGTCGCCTGCGGTCGCGAGCACAGCCCCGTTGGTGGGAGCGCGGTTATAGTTGAAGCGCAACGTCTCGCCCGTGCTCATGTTGATCTTGGCGATGGCGTTCAGATGGTCCAGGTCGGTGCCCGGCCGGGTCTTGCCACCGCGTTTCTCGCGCTGGTCGCCGTTGGCCGAGGTCATGTCCAGGCAGCTATCGATGTACGGCACGTACAGCGAATTGTTCTTGGGCGAGTACGCCAGCGGCCAGAAGCTGCGCGTGTTGTAGAAGCAGATCAGGTGATTCTCGCCGGGCTTCTTGAACACCAGGTCCCAGTTGATTTCCGTGCGCCCGGTCTTGACGTCGATGTCCTTGATCAGGAAATTAGGCACATCGTACGGGAACGGAGTGGCCCACAGAAACTGCCCGTTGCCGCGGTCGAGCACGAACACGCCGCCCCCTTCGCCCACCATCACCGCCGCGTCGTGCTCAGTGCCCTTCGCGTCCGGGTTGGCCCACTTGACGTACTTGGGATCGGGATTGATGCGCGTGTGGAACAGGATGCGTTCATGCGTGTAATCCTCGTCCCAATCGTCGCCCGGCAGATGCTGATAATACCAGTTGAGCTTGCCGGTCGCGGGATCGAGCGACAGTGTGGAATTGCTGTACAGATCCGACGGCGCGGTGCGCGAGATAGCTTCCGGATTGCCCTGGTGCCGGGCCGCGCGCGTATTGGGCGTGGGATTGGCGACGCCCCAATAGAGGACCTTGCGCTGGATGTCGTAAGTGCCGGGCAGGCCCCAGGTGGATGTGGTCCGGTTAGCTTCGGGAGCCCCGCCCCAAGTCTTGCCACCGGGATCGTCGTCGCCCGCCGCGGTGTAGAACTTCCAGAGCTCCTTGCCGGTGAGCGCGTCGTGCGCGGCGATGTAACAATTGGCTCGGAGATTGCCCCCACAGCTACCACCGGAAATGAACTTGCCATCGATCGCAATCGGCCCCGAGGTGTGGCTGCGAGCGTCGGCCTTGGTCTCCCATCGCCGCTCGCCGGTGCGCGCGTCCAGGCCGACCACGAAGCTGTCGGGCGCGGTGTAGCCGATCACATCGCCATAGAGCGCGATGGTTTTGGTGCGCGCGGTGGCCGCGATGTTGGCGGCGACGGGGCGCTTGTACTCCCACAGCAGATCGCCGTTGGTAGCGTCGAGCGCCAGCACAGTCGCGCCGGGCCCCGCGATATACATCACGCCGTTATGAACGATCGGGATGGTCTCGACCGCTCCCGCCGCCATGCCCCGCGACCAAGCCAAGCCGAGCTGATTCACGTTGCTCTTGTTGATCTGGGTGAGCGGGCTGTAGCGCTGGGCATCGAACGTGCGGCTGTACATCAACCAGTCGTTAGGGCTGGGATTTTCGAGCTCCTTCTGCGTGACCGGCTGGAAGTTCTTGACCTGCGCGATAGAAAGACTTGCAGTGGAGACGAGGAGTATGGCGGACAGGGCTCGGCACATCATGTGGCGTAGCATATCACGATCCACGGAATGGCACGGCGGCAGCACCGCGCGCAGGGAAACATTACGGTGCTCCTTCAGGGCTCTGTAGGCGCTGCGTCTTTAGCGAACCCGGCGGGCCATTTTCCGATAGTTTCGGCTTGACGGGGACCGACGATAATCAATCCACGACCGCGCCAATTCCGACAGACTTCTGTCTTGTTCAACCTCGCGGATCAGCCGATCAGCTTCGGCCGGGACAAGTTTCTTAAGTGAGTCTTCAACGGACTTCATTACGAGAAACTGCGGCGCGCCGCCGTCGACGTACCCAGCAGCAGGGAAATACCCGTCCCTGGCAGCCACCTTCCAGGCTTGGACCAAGGCTGGCACTGCGTCCTTGGTTCCGCTGTCACCAAGGTCAATGGCACAAAGCATGCGAACGTCGTAAATTGGATCAGCTAGCGAGGCCACGAGCGCGTCCGCGACTTCGGCGTCGCCGGCCAGCCATTTGTACCGCCCTGTAACCAGCCCTGCGACTTCAACGCGTACCAATGGGTGAGGATTCTTCAGGCCGGCGACGAGTGCCGGTATTGAGCTCTCTTGAGAGTATGCCTGCTTCAGAGCCTCGACCGCAATAGGAGCGCGCAGCGCATCCGTGCTTGTCGATACCTCCGTCAAATAGACCATCGCGGCATCGCCCCGGATAGAGGCTAGTATCCACAGGAGGCTTCTAAACTGGCTCTCACTGTTGGCATTCTTAGCCTGCTCTATTATGGCCGCGACATCGGGTGCCGTTTTGCTGCGCGATTCCTGATGCCTTTCCTCCTGATTGCCGTCGAGCCTATAAAGCCCTCCACAGTATGGACAGGCCAGCGTTCCCAGAACTTCATTCGGGACCAGCACGCCTCCACAGGAGGGACATCGGAGTTGTACCGGAGAGGACATAGTCGGGTGGCCTTAACTTCACGTCGCCCGGATCGGCACGAGGTGTTCTTCGTGGGCCAGTTCGGCGGCGTATGCCAGCGCGGCATCAATGTGGCTGGCGCCGAGCGAGGGGTAACTCCGCAAGATCTCATCCTTGGATGCGCCTTCGGCAAGACTGTCGAGGATCACTGTGACGGGAATTCGAGTCCCCGTCGCACAGATCTGACCGCCGCAGACCTGCGGGTCGCTGCTCAGAAACTCTTGCCAGGCCACCATGTCTTCAGTCTACTTTGGGAACCTTCGGGACGCCAGTTGCGTAGAATCTTGAAAGGAGGCGCTTATGTTCTGCACACGCTGCGGAATCGAGCTTTCCGATACGGCCAACTTTTGTTCCGCCTGCGGCACGGCGACTCCGAATGCCGCGGCTTCGAGAGGTTTTGAGCGGCCCTCCGCCGGCAGCCGCTTGACTCGCCCCGAGGAAGGCAAGAAGATCGCCGGCGTCTGCGCCGGTGTGGCGCGATACTTCGGCGTGGACGTGTCGCTGGTGCGCATTCTGTGGGTGCTGCTCTCGTTCTGGCCGCCCGGCGCTGGGATCGTCGCCTACTTCGTCTGCTGGATTGTGATGCCTCGGGACCCGCTCCCGGTGATGGCGGCGGGACAGACTGCTCCCGCGGCGGGGGCTGGCCCGGTGTAAGACCGTGGAGCACGCACTCGTGCGTGCCATGTCGGCACTAATGCCGACACAAGGCGGAGTCCTATCCGACCGAGAGCGGTTCCATCGGCAGGGGGCCGGTCGAGTCGCCTAGCTTATCCAGGTGGACGCCGGAGTTGTCTAGCATCGCCAACAGCAAATTCGTCATTGGCGTATCCATCTTATAAGCCACGTGCTGGCCGGTCTTGAACTTGCCGCCCGCTTTGCCTGCCAGGATGCACGGCAGATCTTCGTGGCGATGCAGGTTGCCGTTGCCCATGCCGCCGCCGTACAGGATCAGGCTGTGGTCCAGCAGCGAGCCGTCCCCGTCGGGCGTGTTCTTCATCTTGTCGATGAGGTACGAGAACAGCTCGATGTGGTAGGTGTCGATGCGGGCTTTCTTGGCGACCAATTCCGGATCGTCGCGGTGATGCGACACCGAGTGGTGCGGCTCCGGCACGCCGATGCTGGGGTAGGGCCGCAGGCTCAACTCGCGCGCCAGGATGAAGGTGAACACGCGGGTGATGTCGGCCTGGAAGGCCAGGATCTGGAGGTCGAACATCAGCTTGGTGTGTTCGGCCAGCGTGTTGGGGATGTCGATGGGGCGCTCAGGCAGTTCGATGCGCTCGGCGCCTTCGGCTTCGGCGCTCTGGATGCGCTTTTCGATTTCTCGTACCGAGTCGAGGTACTCGCCCAGCTTGGATTTGTCCTTGCGGCCCAGGCTGGCCGCTAGCGAGGCGGCTTCTTCGGCTACGGAATCGAGAATGCTGCCGGTGGCCTTGGCGCGGGCGATGCGGTCGGCGTTCGAGCCGCCGTCGCCGAACAGGCGCTCAAACACGATGCGCGGATGATTCTCCGGCATGTTGGGCGTGGTCTCGCTGCGCCATGAAATGGTGTTGACGTAGAAGCAGTCGCCGGAGTCGCAGGAGCCTTGGGACGGCGTGTCGACCGTCAGTTCCAGCGAAGGCAGGGGCGTGTTCTGTCCCAGAGTGCGGGCGGCCCACTGGTCGGCGGTGACGGCGAGCTGCGTGGGGACGCCGGGCCGGGTGCGGTCGTAAGCGTGGACGCCGGTGAGCCAGGCGGCCGAAGCGCGGGTGTGATCGCCGCTCCCGTCGCCCTTGGTGTTGGCTTCGAGCTGCGATAGGCCGCTGAGCACGTTGATCTGGTCCTGATACTTGGCCAGCGGCTGCAGAATCGGCGGGAGGTCGAAGTTATAGCCGGTCTTGGTGGGAATGAACTGCTTTTGGATGATGCCGTTGGAGACGTAGACCCAGCCCAGACGGGGCGGTTGCTTGGTCGCGGCGCGCATCGCCGGGACCATGGAATCGAGCAACGGCAATGCGACCGTTGCACCCATCCCGCGTAGAAGCGTGCGGCGGGAAAGCGACTTCTTGGTCAGATACGTCATCGATTTCTCCTATTGACCGCGCCCGGCGGCAGCCGAAGCCGACGGCCGATCATCCTCAGGCAGTCTCATCTGGAACGGCACGCTCTTCACCACGCCTAAAACCAGCGTCGTAAACCGATACTTGTCAGCCGCACTGGCCCGCACAATCGCCCGCAGAGCCGGCGCATCATAATACTGTACGTTTCTTCCTACCGCATACATTAGCAGTTTTTCGGCTACCGCGGCGGCGAAGCGGTCCGGGTCCTTCAAGAGGGCCTGTTTCAGGCCGATCATGCCGTCGAACTTGGTGCCGTCGGGTAATGCGGCGACGACGTTCAAAGGCTGGCCGCCGTCGTTGGTGCGCCACCTGCCGACCGCGTCGAAATTCTCCATGGCGAAACCGATGGGGTCCATGCGAGCGTGGCAACTGGCGCAGGCCGGGTTGGCGCGATGCTGTTCCATGGCCTGGCGCATGGTGAGTTGCTCACCCGCGGTGGCCCCTTCGGTTTTGAGCGAGGGAACGTTGGGCGGCGGCGGAGGCGGCGGCGACGCCAGCAAATTTTCCAGTACGTACTTGCCGCGCAGCACCGGCGAAGTTCGCGTCGAGTACGAAGTCAGCGTAAGGATGCTACCCTGCCCCAGCAATCCACCGCGCGGGCTGTCCGCGGGGAACTCGATGCGCCGGAAGTCTGATCCGTGAATGTTGGGGATGCCGTAATGCCTGGCCAGACGCTCGTTAATGAAGCTGTAATTCGCGGAGAGCAGGTCCAGCACGCTGCGGTCTTCACGCATGATGCTGTCCAGGAACAGCTCGGTTTCACGCTCCAGGGCCGTGCGCAGGGTTTCGTCGAAATCGCGGAACAGGTACAGGTCCGGGTCCTTGATCTTGATGTCGCGGAGGTACAGCCACTGCTCGGCGAAATTGTTGATCATGGCCTCGGAGCGCGGGTCGGCCATCATGCGGCGCACCTGTTGTTCGAGAACCGCCGCGTCCTTCAACTTTCCGTTCGCCGCCAGATCCAGGAGCTCGTCGTCGGGAATGCTGGACCACAGGAAGAACGACAGCCGTTGCGCGAGGTCTAGGTCGCTGACGCGGTAGGGAGTGCCGGCGACGGCGTTGGCGGGATCGCGTTCGATGCGATAGAGGAACTGCGGGCTCACCAGAAGACGCTCCAGCGCTCGCTCGATTCCGACGTCGAAGCTGGCGCCTTCCCGGCCGGCCTGATAGAAGGGCAGCAGCCGGTTGATATCAGCGTCGGTCGACGGACGCCGGTAGGCCCGGCGCGTGAGGGTCTCCAGGATGCGCTTGGCGCAAGGCAATTCGTCGGACGCATTCGCGGGTGTGCACACGAAAATGCGCTGGCGGCTGGGGGTGTTGCCCGGTCCGGTCGGCTTGTAAGGACCGCTGATGATCACCGACGAAATCGCTGCCATGGTGCCGCGGCTGCGCAGGCGCGGGGCTACCGTAGCTTCGTCCAAGGCCTCGGTGCGCTGGACGAAAGTCACGCCCACCAGCCGGGGTCCGGCTTTCACGGCGATGCGGTATTCGTTGGGCTGCTGCACGCCACGGCGCCCGCCACCTCCGCCGACCGCGATCAACTGCTTGCGCTCGCCATCGATGCTGATTTCGAGTTGATGCGCTTCGCGGCCCGCCGCGGCCATCTCGAGCTTGAACACGTACTCGCCGTCCAGCGGGAAATAGCTGTTGATGGCGATTCCGCCGCGCGTACCTTCGGGGAGATCCTCAACGCGCTGGTCCTGCGTGGATTGCACCGGAATCCGATGGATGTTCACCAGCGGCGGCATGCCCATGTCTCCCACGGCCAGCCTGGCGATCTTCTTGGCGGAGTCCAAGTAACGCTCCATGATGGCCGGGGAAATATACAGCAAGTCGGCGATGTTGTCGAAGCCGCTGGCGGCGTTGTCAGCGGGCAAAAGGACGGTGAAATCGAGTTCCTTGGGCAGATTGTCAACGGCCAGCAGGTCGCGGATGGCGTTCTGATACTCGGTGCGCGTCAGGCGGCGCACGTGCGGCGTGTCGCCAGGGTAGGGCTTCGCGGCTGCGCTCGCGTCGAGCGAAGTTTCAAGCAGCGCCACCGCCTGCTTGTAGGTGGCGGCGTCGGGGCGCGGCATGCGCGGCGGCGGCATCGATTGCACCTTCAACTGGCGGATGACTTTTTCCCAGATCTCAGCGTGGGCAGCGGGATTGGCGGCTTCGGCCGGGTTGATCACCAGGCCGGCCGTTTTGAGCGCCTCGCTGTGGCAGGTTACGCAGTACTTCTGCAGCGCAGCCGTAGTTTGATTGACGGCGGTTTGAGCTTGCGCGCTCCGCTGCGGATTGGGCGCCTGGGTGCGACCCGTAGGGACGAAAATGAACACTGCGGCGAGCAAAGAAACCGGTACGAGCCACTTAGTCATAGGGAAGCGGGCGAGCTTTTTAGAACGTGTTTATTATATACTGTACGCCGGAGGGAACGCTATGGCTTTCCGACCGGTTGACAGGTGGTTGTGTCTCGCAGCTCTGTGGCTCATTGGATCGGCTGCCTACTTGAGCGCCGCGATGGCGAGCACGCCCCTGATCGACGCCGTGAAGCGCACCGATGCCGCCGCCGTCAAATCGCTCCTGGCCAAGAAGGTGGACGTCAACGCCACGGATGCGGATGGCTCAACGGCACTTCACTGGGCGGCGCAGGAGAATCAAGCGGCGATTGCGGGGATGCTGATCGACGCGGGAGCTAAAGTCAACGCGAGCACGCGTTACAACATGACGCCCCTGGCGCTGGCCGCCAAGAGCGGGAGCGCGGCGATTGTCGAACGGCTTCTCAAGGCCGGCGTCGATCCGAATAGCACCTCCGGGGAGGGCGAGACGGCGCTGATGACGGCGTCGCTCAACGGAAACCTCGAAACCGTCAAAACGCTACTGGTCCACGAAGCGAAGGTCAACACCGTCGAGCCGTTCCGCGGACAGACGGCCCTGATGTGGGCGGCCGGAGAGGGCAATGCCAAGGCGGCGGAACTGCTGGTTGAATTCGGCGCAAATGTGAAGGCCAAGTCCAAGACGGGCTTTACGGCGTTTCTGTTTGCGGTGCGGAATCATCGGACCGATGCGGCTAAGATTCTGCTGGAACACGGCGCCAATGTGGGCGACACGGCTCCGGATGGAACCACCGCGTTGTCGATGGCCATTGTGAACGGATACTACGATCTGGCCTCGATGCTGCTGGATCACAAGGCCGATCCGAATGCTCCCGATCCCAACGGTTCGCCCTTGTCGTCCATAGGTTGGATGCGCAAGCCGGGTACGCCGTGGGAAGCCGCCGCGCTGGGCGAAGATCCGCTGGGCCCGCCGCGCCAGACCGGAGATGTGACCAGCTTGCAACTTGCCGAAAAGCTGCTGGATCACGGGGCCGATCCGAATGCGCGCATCAAGTGGAAAGAGATGCACATGACCATCGGTCTGGGCACCACTCGCAATCCGCCGAACATTCCGCTGGGCCGGCATTATTTGAGCTTTGTCGGCGCGACGCCATTTTACGTGGCGGCGCGGAATGGCGATGCGCCTTACATGCGGTTGTTGGTCAAGCACGGCGCCGATCCGATGATTCCGACCGAGGTCGGCGTGACGCCGCTTATGGCCGCGGCCGGCCTCGATTACTACGAAGGCGAAACGCCCGGTCCGTTCAACGGCGTATCGGAGGCCGACCGCCTGGAAGCCGTGAAGCTGTGCCTGGAGCTGGGCAACGACATCAACGCGCGCACGCATCTGGGCGACTTCCCGATGATCGGCAGCCCGGAGTTCACGCTGCTGGATTATCCGGAGAATATGAAAGATCTGCTGGACCTGGGCGTGGGCGATCCGCGCTGGGACGGCATGACGCCGCTGTACGGGGCGATCATTTCGAACCAGCCTTCGATTGTGCAGTACCTGGTGGATCAGGGCGCGCAGCTCGACGTCAAGAACCGCCTGGGCTGGACGCCGCTGATGATCACTCGCGGCCTGTTCATGGCCAATTCGAAAAAACTGTTCCCCGCCGCCGAGCAGATCCTGACGAAGGCGCTGCTCGCCAAGGGATTGCCGGTGCCGGATGCCAAGCCCGTGACGGGCGGACAGCCCGTCGGAAGGTAACTTGTTGTGGAGCGGGCTTCAGCCTGCAACGGGTGCTTTAGCGCCCGAATCGACCCGGAGGCTGAAGCCTCCGTTGCAGGCTAAAGCCCGCTCCACGAAAAACCTTAAGGAGGTTCTCATGTCCGTGAAAACCCGTCGCGATTTATTGCAGCAGACTGCTCTGGTGGCCGGGGCAGCCGCGCTGGTTGCTAAGAAGGCTCAGGCTCAGGGCTCCGCGCCCGCCAGCGGCGAGCCCGCTTGGAAGCACTTGTTCCCAGCCGGATTCCGCAACGAACGCATCAAGACCACGGGCGCCGAGATCAACACGGTCATCGGCGGGTCGGGTCCGCCTGTGCTGATGTTCCATGGCGCTCCGCAGTCGTTGATTACCTGGCGGTTGATCGCGCCGGATCTGGCCAAGGATTTCACGCTGGTGATGTGCGACCTGCGCGGCTACGGCGATTCGAGCAAATCCCCGGACACCGACGACCACCGCAATTATTCCAAGCGTCCGATGGCGCTCGACGGCGTCGAGGTGATGAAGCACTTGGGCTACGACCGCTTCAACATGGTGGGCCACGACCGCGGCGGCCGCGTGGGCTTGCGCATGGCGTGGGATCATCCGGACAAAGTCCAAAAGCTAGTGGTGATGGACATCGTCCCGGCGAACTACCTGTACAGCCATGTGACGATCGAGTTCGTGCGGGCGTATTTCCACTGGTTCAACTATCTGCGAGCGGCGCCGGGTCCCGAGAACGAGCTCAAGGCGACCAATGACGCGGCCCTGGCTCGCGCGACCAACGAAGTGCAGAAAGAATATCTGCGCACGTCGGCAACCATGGAGAACATCCACGCGATGTGCGAAGACTACCGCGCGTCGGCGTCGATCGATCTGAAGCTCGACAACGAGGACATGAAGGCCGGCAAAAAGGTGCAGTGTCCGCTGCTGACGCTGTGGGCCGAGAAGGGCGCCATGGGCACGCAGTACGACGTGCTGGGGATCTGGAAAGAGTACGGCGTCAACGTGCAGGGCAAGGGCTTGCCGGGCAACCACTCGCTGCAGGAGAGCGCTCCTAAGGAAACGCTGGCGGAGATCCAGAAATTCTTGAAGGCGTAGCTTTATGAGGTCGCCCGCCTTACACTGAAAGCGGAGCGATGAAGACCTACACCTTCAAAGTTGTCGTGGAGCCAGACGAGGATCGCTGGCGCGCATACTGCCCGTCTCTCCGGCAGTACGGTGCGGCTACCTGGGGCCATACTCAGGAAGAAGCCTACCGGCACATCCAAGAAGTCGTGGCGATGATCGTCGACGAGCTGCGGGAAGACGGTATCGCGCTTCCTGAAGGCCCCACGGAGGACGTCCAGGTCTTCACTGATGCGCGCGTAGCCGTTACCGTTTAGGCGTGGCGGTTGACTATCACAAACTCAGAAGCGTCACCGCCCGCGAGATCTCAAGCGCTTTGTTGCGAGACGGATTCCTACTTCGGCGGCAACGGGGAAGTCATCAGCGCTATCAACATCCCGACGGCCGACGTGTGACGGTGACGTTCCATGCGTCTTCTGACACGTTCCCCATCGGAACGCTTCGAGAAATGATCGACGAGCAGGCCCGGCCAATTCCTCATGCGTGTGCGCCCAGCATCCCAGAGGAGGCGGCGTCGGCCAGCAGGCAGCCGAACTTGTTATAGTTTCATGTCATGCCTGAGATCCCACACTTGGCGGACGAATTATTTAACGCCATCCCCCTCGATGAGCGCGCAGACTTTCTCTATAGAGCCGGTGTTTATACGACGGCTCCATCTGATTTAATTGCGCTTCAGTTGTGGCGTGATCAGAACCGGCCGCGGCTCACCCTGGCGCTTTTGCGGCGATTGAACTTCAGCGACGAGCAGGTTATACGCGCCGTTAGCGAAGGTGATTTACCTGTGGAACTTGAGCCGAGGGTTGCTGGTATTACGCTCCATCTCTCTCTATTTCCGGGTACGAACGACGGCCGCATTTTTCTGACGGAGCTCGCTGCGACAAGCGGTATTACACTTGAAATATTTCGGGACGTTGCTGCGGCTCTTCAGCCGCTTGGTGTAGCATCCGATCCGCCCTCGGTTACCGTGACGCCTGGTACGGTGAACTACACCGCAGCCGCCGCCCCTCTGGCTGTGAGCGTTGGCTTAGTGTGTTACTGCCTCGGGTTAGTTCCCGCGCCCACTGCGGTTGTAATCGGCGGCGCGATCACTGCAAGTAAGGCAATTATCGACCTTGCCTTGAACTGGGCAGACAAGATTGCAGAGATTAGAAGGAAGAACGCCGAGACCGCCAAACTCAAAGCGGAGGCACAGAACCTCATAGCGGAGGCTGAGGCGCATCAGAGAGAAGCCCAAAAGCTATTGCGTGAAGCCGAAATGGCTGAAGGACGTCCCTTGACTGGTGTCGGCTCGTTGGCTATGTCCGCTTTAGTGCCCGAAGCGGACGTACACGCTGCGGCGGAACTCCTGGGCATTGGAGATGCGCTTGCGCACCACATTCTGAACCGAGGCCTACCCGCAGCCCTAGAAGCGCGCACTTACGTGCCGGAGATACGCCTGTATTCTGGCAAGGCTGCGGGTGCCGGCTAAACAAATGAACCCCGGCTTGTGGAGCCTCCGCGCTTGGTGCTTGCACCCTTCGCCTCAACGGGTAGACGTCGAGCGCATTTCTTCCAGTTCCTCCAACGTCCGCGGCCAGTCTTCTCTAAGCAGGCGGCTCAACGCGCGATCCGCCAGGAGCTTTCCGCCGGTCTGGCAGCGCGGACAATAGTTCGTCTCATTGGATGCATAACGAATGCGCTGGACTTTCGTCCCGCAGCGGGGACAAGTCTGTCCGTAACGTCCATGCACGGCCATCTCCTTGCGGAATGCGGTGACTCCTTCCGGAAACTTGCCCGCCGCTTCCGCGCGCAGCCGGTCGATCCACTCGTCGAGCGTCGCGCGGACAGCGAGGTAAAGGCGCTCGATTTCCTCGGCGCTTAACCGCGTGGTCCAGGTGACCGGTGATAGGCCCGCGCGATGCAGGATCTCGTCGGAGTAAGCGTTGCCGATTCCGCTGAACAGGTGCGGATCGGTGAGCGCGCGCTTGAGCGTGTGGTTGGTGCGCGTAAGGGCTCGCGAGAATTGCTCGAGCGGCGCGCTCAACACATCGATGCCGCCCGGATCGAGGTCCGCGAGCGCAGCCTCGCTCCCCATCACGTGCAGCGAAGCGCGCTTTTGCGATCCCGCCTCGGTTAGCGTCAGGCAGCCGGAATCGAAACCGAACGCGGCCAGCGTCCGGCGGCCGTCGGGAATTTTGTAACGAGGGCTCCAGTGCAGGCGTCCGGCAATCATGAGATGCAGCACCAGCCATACGTCGTTTTCGAAACCGATGGCGATGCGCTTGCCAATTCGCCTGAACCGCGTTACGCGCTTCCCGACGGCAGCGGAGAGCGGCGGGTCCACCGTGCGCAACAAAAACGGCCCGCGAGCTTCGGCGCGGTCGAGCACGTGTCCGCGCACGCGCGCATCCAGCGCCTCGATGTACACCGTGATGTCGGGGAGTTCCGGCATGAGATTATAAGAACACTATGGTACCCGCGGAAGCCTTATCGCATCTTCGCTATTCCGGGTGGGCCTCGCGCAAGCTGATGGACGCGGCGCGGGCGCTGCCTCCCGAGGATCTCCACAAGCCCTTGGGCGTTTCGCATAACAGCATCGCCCAGACTCTCGGCCACATCTATCTGGCCGATCGCATCTGGTGCTGGCGCGTGGTCGATCCGACGCTGACCGATATCGGACTGCCGCTGTCTAACTGGGCGGAGGCGGCCTGGAACTTAGCGGAGACCGGCTGGCCCGAAATCCAAAGGAAGTGGGAGGACTGGGCGGCGTCACTCGATGATGCCGGCCTCGCGCGCGTCGTCACTTACAAGGGGATGGACGGGAAGACGTTCGAAAACGAGGCGTACAAGCTGGTACTGCACGTGGTGAATCACGCGACGCTCCATCGCGGCCAGGTGATGGCCATGCTGCGGCAGGTGGGCGTGAAGCCTCCGGCCACGGACTTGCTGTTTTACTACAGGGAGCTCAAATAGCATGCGAACGACGATGCTCGCCGCCCTTCTCGGGGCCGCGCTGGCGTGCGCTCAGGACTCTCCCGTGCGCCTCAGATTGAACGCTTCCGACGTCTCGCGCCGCTTGCTGCACGCCCAAATCGACATGCCGGTGAAACCCGGCCCACTGACCTTGCAATACCCGCAGTGGATTCCCGGCGAGCATGGGCCGACCGGCCCGGTCACGGATCTGGTGAATCTGAAGATCACGGGAAACGGGCAAACCATCGCCTGGAATCGCGATAGCGTGGACATGTTTGGCTTCCACATCACGGTGCCCGCCGGAGTTTCGTCGCTCAATATCACCTTCGATTTCATCCTGCAGCCGGACGGGGCGGGGTTTAGTTCGGGGGCGTCGGCGGATTCGGAATTGGCCGTGCTGAGTTGGAATCAAGTGCTGCTGTATCCCAAAGGCGCTGCTCCCGATCAAGCGAACTACCAAGCCACGTTGAAGGTCCCTGCCACATGGCGCTTCGGGACCGCGTTGCCCGTAGCGCGCGAGTCGGGAACGGAGGTCGAGTTTAAGCCTGTCTCGCTGACCACGCTGATCGATTCGCCGGTCTCGATGGGAGCGCATTACCGCACCATCGACCTGGGCATCGATAGCAGTGCGCCGCACTATCTGCACCTGGCCGCGGACAGCGATTCGGCGCTGGAGATGCCGGCCGAGGACATCGATCATTACAAGCGCCTGGTGGCCGAGACCGGCGCGTTGTTCGGTTCGCGGCATTACCGCGACTATCACTTCTTATTGACGCTGAGCGATCACGTGGCCCATTTCGGTCTGGAGCATCATGAGTCGAGCGACGACCGTATCGCCGAACGCGGCGCCACCGATGAAACCTCGCGCAAGGTGAACGCGGGTTTGCTGCCGCATGAATTCGTGCATTCCTGGAACGGCAAATACCGCCGGCCGGCGGGCCTGGCGACGGCCGATTATAACCAACCCATGCAGGGCGATCTGCTGTGGGTGTACGAGGGGCTGACCGAATATCTGGGCGAGATCCTGACGCCGCGCAGTGGGCTGCAGACCGCCGACGAGTTTCGCGATGAGCTGGCCATCAATGCGGCGGAGCTGGATCGCGAGCCCGGGCGGGCGTGGAGGCCGCTGGCGGACACGGCCGTCGCGGCGCAACTGCTGTACGACGCGCGCGGTGATTACGCCAACCTGCGGCGTTCGGTGGATTTTTACGAGGAAGGCACGCTGATCTGGCTGGAGGTCGATGTAATGATCCGCCAACTCAGCCGCGGCGCCAAGTCGCTGGACGATTTCGTGCGGGCCTTCGAGGGCGGACCAGGCGGCGCTCCGGCGTTGAAGCCGTACACCTTCGACGATATCGTGGCGGGCCTCAACGCGGTGCAGCCGTACGATTGGGCCATGCTATTGCGCCGCCGCGTGAATAACGTCGCGCCGCGTGCGCCGGTGGGCGGGATCGAAAACGGCGGCTGGAAGATTGTGTTCAACGACACAGCTTCGCCTATGTGGAAGGCGCGGGAGAGCGAGAACAAGCACGTGAACCTGGCGTTCTCGCTGGGCTTGTCGCTGACCGAGACCGGATCGGTGGAGGATGTCGCCGTGGGCGGGCCGGCGCAACTGGCCGGGATCGCTCCGTCCGCGCAGGTGATCGCGGTGAACGGCCGTCAGTACAGTTCGACGTTGTTGCACGAAGCCGTGGCCAAGGCCGCCAAAAGCACTACGCCCATCGAGCTGTTGATCAAGGACAGCGACTACTATCGCACCGTGCGCATCGATTACCACGGCGGCGAGCGCTATCCGCACCTGGAGCGCGACGAGTTAAAGCCCGACGTGCTCTCGCAGATCATCGCACCCAAGGCCAAGAAGTAAAGCCTGATCTCTCGCAAAGGCGCGGAGACGCAAAGAACGCCAGATCGTTTTCTGCAATTCTTTGCGACTTGGCGTCTCGGCGAGAATCCAGCCTACAGGCCCATGATCTGAAAGCCGGCGTCGACGTACAGCACGTTGCCGGTGACGCCTCGACCCAAGCTGCTAGCGAGGAACACGGCCGCGTCGGCTACTTCGGCAGGGTCGCAATTCCGACGCAGGGGCGCGTGGGCCGCGACGTTGTCCAGGACCTTGGAGAAATCCTTGATGCCTCGCGCGGAGGTGGTCTTCACCGGGCCGGCGGAGATCGCGTTCACACGGATGTTCGAGGGCCCGAGATCGGCGGCGAGATAACGCACTGCGGCCTCGAGAGCGGCCTTGGCGACGCCCATGACGTTGTAATTGGTCACCACGCGGGTCGAACCCAGGTAGGTGAGCGTCATGATCGACCCACCTTCGGTCATCAGCGGGGCGGTAGCACGGGCTACGGCCACCAGCGAATACGCGCTCACATCTTGCGCGAGACTGTAACCGGCGCGCGAGGTTTCAACGAACGGCCGCGACAAATCCTCGCGATTGGCAAAGGCAATGCTGTGCACGACCACATCCAGCCGCCCTTGTCCGCGCACGGTTTCGGTGAGGCGGGTCAGGTCCTCGTCTTTCGAGACGTCGCAATCGAAAATCGCGGCTGCGCCCAGTTCGGTTCCAAGTTCTTCTACCGTCTCTTTTTGGCGTTCGCCCTGGTAGGTGAGCAGGAGCTTGGCGCCCTCCCGCCGGAAGGCTTGGGCAATGGCGTACGCCAAGCTCCAGCGATTGGCGACGCCGAGGATCAGTGCGGTTTTTCCGCTGAGCAATTCGGGCATGAAACGTTATTGTAGCGGTGCGGGCCCTCGAAACGCCGCGTCTGGAAGCGCGTGTGCCGAATTTCCAGCGCCACGCCCGCGCGACCCGGTACAATCTAGAAATGTCTCTTGTCGTAGTAGGCTCGGTGGCCTATGACGGTGTCGAAACGCCGCACGGACGCGTGGACCGCATGCTAGGCGGTGCGGCTACCTACATTTCGCTGGCCGCGAGCTATTTCACCCGCACGCGCATCGTCGCCGTGGTGGGCGACGATTTTGCCAAGGAAGACACGGACCTGCTGGAGGAGCACGGCGTCGACCTCGAAGGACTGGAGCGCGTCGCCGGCAAAACCTTCTTCTGGGCGGGAAAATACACGCCGGACATGAACGACCGCGAAACGCTCACCACCGAGTTGAACGTGTTCGCCGACTTCAACCCCAAGCTGCCGCACAGCTACCGCGACGATTCGTATTTGCTGCTGGGCAACATCCAGCCGCGCCTGCAGCGCCACGTGCGCTCGCAGATGAGCAAGCTGCGGCTGGCGGGCGGCGACACCATGAATTTCTGGATCAAGGATTTCCGCGAGGAGCTGTTGGCCACCATCCGCGAATGGGACTTCCTGCTGATCAACGACGCCGAAGCGCGCATGCTGAGCGGCCAGGACAATCTGAAGAAGGCCGCGCGCGCGATTCTCGACATGGGTCCGCACACTTTAGTCATCAAGCGCGGCGAGTTCGGGGCGATGTTGTTCCGCCGGGATTCCTACTTCATCGTGCCGGGGTACCTGCTCGAAACCGTGTTCGACCCGACCGGCGCGGGCGATTGCTTTGCCGGCGGCTTCATCGGCTATCTGGCGCAACAGGGCTTCGACCTGGAAGCCGATCACATCAGCCGCGGCGAATTGAGCCGCGCTGTTATCTACGGCTCCGTGATGGGGAGCTTTTGCTGCGAGCGGTTCGGCGTGGAACGCTTCCGCACGCTGGAGCGCGCCGAAATCGATGCGCGTTTCGAAGAGTTCCGCAGATTCACGTCGTTTTAACACCCTGGCGTTAGCCGGTGTGACCGTGCTGCTGGCCGCGGCCGGCATCACCGCGGCGGCGTGGTGCGTGTCGCGCGGCTATTCCGTGTACGACGGCGACGCCGAGTCGCATTTGGACATCGCGCGGCGAGTGCTCGATTCCCGCACGCCCGGTCCGGAACAGCTAGGCACGGTGTGGCTGCCGCTGCCGCACCTTCTGATGATTCCGTTTGCGATGCGCGATGCGTGGTGGCACAGCGGAGCGGCCGGAGCGATTCCGTCGTGCGCGTGCTTTATTCTGGCGGGCGCGTTTCTGTTTGCGTCGGCGCGGCGGATGTACGGGTCGAATGCCGCCGCGCTGGCGGCCGCGCTCCTGTTCGCACTGAATCCCAACATGCTGTACTTGCAGTCGACGGCCATGACGGAGCCGTTGCAGATGGCGGCGGTGATGGCGCTGCTGTGGTCCACGCTGTGGTTCCGCGACACGCAGTCGGTGTGGGCGGTGCTCGCCGCGGCCGTGGCCTCCAACTTGGGCTCCATGACGCGCTATGAAAGCTGGTTCCTGATTCCCTTCGTGAGCCTGTATTTGCTGGTGGCGTCAAAGAAGAAATCGCACGCGGTGTTATACATGGCGCTGGCCGCGATAGCGCCCCTCGCATGGCTGGCGCACAATCAGTATTACAACGGCAACGCGCTCGAGTTTTACAACGGCCCGTATTCCGCGACGGCGTTGCTAAAGCGGCAAGCGGCTCAGGGCCTGCACTATCCGACGGATCATCACTGGGGCGCGGCGATTGTTTACTACTGGACGGCTGCGCGGCTGGTGGTGGGCCGGCTTGCGCTGGGCGCCGGCGTGCTTGGGGCGGTAGTAGCGGCGATGAGGAAAGCCTGGTGGCCGCTGGCGTTGCTGGCGCTGGTGCCGGTGTTTTTCGTGTGGAGCTTGCACTCCGGCGGCGCGGTCCTCACTCTGCCTCAACTCGGCCCATGGAGCTTATACAACACGCGCTATGCGATCGCCGTACTGCCGGTGGCGGCTTTGGCGGCGGGGGCTCTGACGACCCTGCTGCCCTCACGATTTCAAGGCGCGGGAGCAGTGGTGCTGGCGGCGCTGACGAGCCTGCCGATGTGGTTCGCGCCTTCGATATGCTGGCAAGAAGCGGCGGAGAACTCGGAAACGCGGCGGGCGTGGACGGCTCCGGCAGCCGAGTACCTGGCCGAAAACTACCGCCCTGGAGCCGGAGTCATCCTCACGTTCGGCAGCGGGTTAGCCGAAGTTCTGCGCCGCGCCGACATTCCGCTGCGCCAGGGGCTGCACGAGGGGAACGGTCCGGCCTGGGACGCGGCGATCTTGCAACCAGAGAAGTTTCTGCGCGAGGAGTGGGCCTTGGCGATTCCGGGGGATACCGTATCGGCGGCGCTCGTGAGAGCGGAAGCCCAGGGCTTACACTATCAATTGCAGCGTCAGATTCTGGTGAAAGGAGCGCCGATGGTGGAGATTTACCAACGGCGATAGGCGCACAGGCGTGAGTCCGTTGTGCGCCAGGAAAAATCGATTGCTAGTCCCGTTCATTAAAACGCATGGCGCCAGAAATGATTTTCTGATTTCCTGGGCGGACCGCATCCCCAACGAAATTCGCGACCTTGCGGCTGTTGCGCGGGCCATCTGCGCCCGATATACGGGAGTGGGCGCGGACGGGTGGATTGTGCTGAGGGAAGGCGGGCCGGATTGCGACGGCTCGATCGAGTTGTGGAACTCCGACGGCAGCCGGAGTGAGATTTCAGGTAACGGCACGCGTTGTGCGGCGGCCGTGCTGGTCGAAGGCGGTAAGGCGGGTTCGACGGTCCGCATCGGCACAGGTGCTGGTCTGAAGCGGCTAGAGCTACTGGATCGCCAGGGGTTTGTTTTCTCCTTTGAAATGAACATGGGGAGAGCGGAGATCCAAGAACTTAGTGCGAATTGGCTTTCGGACTTCGCCGCGACGACACTCAACATTGGAAACCCGCAGTGCGTAGTATGGGTCCCCGGGACTTTCGATTGGAACTGGCGCGCGCTGGGGGAAACACTAGAACGCCATCCTCGTTTCCCCAACCGGACCAACGTGTCGTTCGTACGGGTAGTGGACCGGCACACCTTGGACGTCCGCTTTTTCGAGCGCGGCGCAGGCGAAACCATGAGTTCGGGAACGGGTTCCACGGGAGCGGCCGCCGCGGCGCGGGCCCGCGGGTTGGTGGACGATCCGGTGCGCGTGCTGACTCCCGCGGGTCCTTTGGAGCTGCGGTGGCAGGGTGAAGACATTTTATTGGCCGGGCCGGCGGAGATCACCGCGCGCGGCGAGTTTTACTATCGGGAGACACAGGACTAACTCATGACAGAGCAAACGTTGATGACAGAGCAAGCGGTGAACTACGCGGAAGAATTGCGGAAGAAGATCCAGACTCGCACGGCCCGTGTGGGCGTGGTCGGATTGGGTTACGTGGGGTTGCCGCTGGTGGTCGAGTTCGCCCAAGCCGGCTTCGCCGTAACGGGGATCGACCTGCAGGACAGCAAGGTGGCCTCCATCAACCGCGGCGAGTCCTACGTGCAGGACGTACCGACGGAAGTTCTGAAGCCGCTGGTGCGCGACGGAAAAATCCGCGCTACGACCGACTTCGGGGCCGTGGCCGCGCTGGACACGATCAACATCTGCGTGCCCACGCCGCTCCGGAAAACCAAAGATCCGGACATGAGTTACATCGTCAGCGCCTGCCACGAGATCGCCCAGCATTCGCATAACGGCATGCTGGTGATGCTGGAGTCCACTACGTATCCCGGGACGACGGATGAGCTGATGCTGCCGATGTTTGAGAAAGCGGATCTCAAGGTCGGCGAGCACTTCTTCCTGTGCTTTTCACCGGAACGCGTGGATCCGGGCAACCCCAACTACCAGACCCGCAACATTCCTAAAGTGGTCGGCGGCATTACGCCCGCGTGCACCGAACTGGGGGCGCTGTTTTACGGCCAGGCGCTCGATACCGTCGTCGCCGTCAGCTCCACCCGCGTCGCGGAGATGGTCAAGCTGCTCGAAAACACGTTCCGCATGATCAACATCGGCCTGGTGAACGAAATCGCCATGATGTGCGACCGCATGGGCATCAACGTGTGGGAAGTGATCGACGCCGCGGCCACCAAGCCGTTCGGATTCATGCCGTTTTATCCTGGCCCGGGCCTGGGCGGCCACTGCATTCCCATCGATCCGTTCTATCTTTCCTGGAAGAGCAAGCAAGCGGGCATGGAGGCGCGCTTCATCGAACTGGCCGGATACATCAACGGCCAGATGCCGCACTTCGTGGTGGACAAGATTCAAAATGCGCTCAACGACCATGCCAAGCCGCTTAAGGGCTCGCGTGTCCACGTGATGGGCGTGGCGTACAAGCGCGATATCGACGATGTGCGGGAATCTCCGGCGCTGGACATCATCCACCTGCTGCGCCAGCGCGGCGCGATCCTCTCCTACAGCGACCCGTTTGTCCCCAACTTCAATGCGGACGGGATTTCGATGGAGGCCGTTGAGCCGGCGGAAGGCGTGACGGCTGCCGACTGTGTGGTGATCGTCACCGATCACAAAAAGTTCGACTACGCAAAAATGGTGCGCAGCGCGCGCTTGGTAGTCGATACGCGAAACGCGCTAAAGGGCATCGACTCGCCCAACATAGTGCGCCTCTAGGTGGAGCAGGCTTCAGCCTGCAACGGGTGCTTCAGCACCCGCGCCGAAGCGGAGACTAAAGTCTCCCTTGCAGGCTGAAGCTCGCTGCACGTTACTTTCCGAAGTAAGTCTCGTCAAAAACCGGCGGATTCTTCTTCTTCAAATCCTCAAGCCCCTTCTGGGCCTGCTCGGGACCGATCTTTCCGGCCACCTGAGTCTTCACGTCGTCGAAGCTTTTGGTAGTGCGAGCGTCCACCAGAATCAAGTGGTAGCCGAACGCCGACTTCACCGGCTCGCCGACCTTGCCCACAGGCTGACTGAACGCCGCTTCCTCGAATTCCTTCACCATCGCGCCATGGCCGAATTCGCCCAGGTCGCCGCCCTGCTCGCCGGAGCCGACGTCGTCGGACTCAGCCTTGGCCAGATCGGCGAAGTTCGCGCCGGCCACCAGCTTGGCGTGGAGGTCCTTGATTTTGGCTTGCGCTTCCTCATCGGTAAGGTCCTTGCCCCTGGGACGGACCGGCGCGCGCGAGCCTTGCATGCGGATCAGGATGTGGCGAGCCTTCACCTGCTCCCAGTCCGCTTTGTGCGCGTCGTAATAGGCGTGCAGAGCGGAGTCATCGGCAGTGCTAGTGCTCAAGCTCTGGAACATGGTTCCGGCCAGCACCTGATCGGCGCTCAGGGTCAGCTTGATGCGGACGGCCGGGGATTGGTCCAGCTTCTGGGCTCGGGCGGCCTGCGCCAGAACCTTGAGCTCCGCCAATTGTTCCGCGATCTGGCGCCGGCCCTGCGGCGACTGTGCCGCGCCGCGCTGCTGTTCCGGCAGCGTAGCCAGGATCTGCTCAAACTGCGACTGGGTGATCTTTTCCGTGCCGATCGTGAGCACCACCGGGTCGGCGGCGGCTGCGGGAGACGGCTGCGCCCAGGCGCTGAGCGCTGCCAGAAGCAAAAGGCAGGTGAATTTCATTAAACCAGCATAGCAGCCGGAGCGTACACTAAGAGTCTTGTCTCATGCAAGATGAGCCTGAAGCGGGGGTTCGTTTCTCACACAAGATGAGCCTGAAGGGCATGCTGGGGATTGATCATCCGCATGAAGTCCTCAGAGAAGTTGAGCCTGGAGCAGATCCGGGCGTT
>DATNJC010000250.1:0-3345 GCA_035604115.1 Bryobacteraceae bacterium
CACCGCTACCACGTCACCGACCACGGCAGGCTCATTCTGAACGCCTTGCTCTCGGCGCAACGCACCACCGCTCAGCAGCTTACAACTTTGGCCGCATGAAATCTTCGCGCGCTACAAAGAAACCAGGGTCTAGTAGTACAAGTTGGAACCAGGGTGAGACTAGTTCACCGGCTTGATGTCGACCACGCTACCGCCCAGCCCCGCGTAGGTTTCCTTCACCCTTAGAACCTTGTTGCCGTTGAACGTGACAAAGGTCACGCGGCCCGGAGGCTCGCCATAGAGCCAGTCCTCCAACTCCACGCCGTCCTTGGTCTCGCGCGTCTTGCGCAAGGGGCGGCCCAGCGCGAGCAAAACCTGGTCGCGATCCATGCCTTCGATGGCTTTCTTGGCCTTGACGGCTTCCTGGATCTCGGGCGGCAGTGTGTCCATGTAGTTTTCAGTGGCGCTGTGCTTTTCAAAATCCAGCATCGGTGTGAGGATCTTCTTCACCTCCGACGAAGTCACATCGCCGATGGTGCCCTTGAAGTGCAGCAAAATCGCGGTGCCCGCCGGCGCGTTGGTCGGGGGGCCGTTGACCGGACCGCCCGAGATTCCAACGTTGCCGCCCATCTGCACGTGATCCCAAAACGAGCGCTTGCCGCGCAAGCCGCCGTTGATCTCCAGCAGCAGGGTATCCTTGCCAATGCCCACGCGGGTCACCTGCACCAGATCGCCGACCCGTGCCGCGACACCTACTAGGCGTGCCGAGTTGCTCCACTCTAATACGTCCCAAGTGCCGTCGGCATTGAAGTCCAGAGGCTTTTTGGCCTGCGGCAAACCATTCTTGGCGGTAGCGTACTCGGCCGTCAAGCCGCGGATCAGTTCGACGTGCTGGTCTTCAACCGTCTTCTTGTTGTCGGCGCGCAGTCCGGAGGAAACCGTCAGCGCGGCCAACAGGACTCGCTGTGTGTTTCGTGCCAACATCGCAGATTCACACCTCACTTCCCAGCTTAACGGGCGCCAGCCTCAGCACCAACAAGAACACGGCCGCCGCCACCAGCGTCGCGGCCACACCACCCTCGGGACCATAGTCGCCGCCGCTCCACCAGGTGAACTGCCGCGCCCAAGCCTCGCCCGCGCCGACCCGCCAAGTCAGGCTATATCCAGTCACCCCCATTGTAAACCCGCTCAGATTCACTCCGAACAAGGGCAGCATCGCGTTCCATCCGAAGTGCAATCCGATGGGCATCCACAAGGCTTGCGTGCGAAAGTAGGCGAACCCCAACAGCACGCCCCAGATCATGGTGTTGAAGACGCCCACTGCGGTGGCGTTTTCATTGCCGGCGTGCGCCAGTCCGAACAGCACTCCGGCCGGCAGTATGGTGGCGAACGGGCCCATCGACCGGATCAATAGCTGGAACGCGTAACCGTGAAACATCATTTCTTCACCCGCCGCGCCGAACAGCAGCGTGATGCTGACGAACGCCAGAGCGGCCCAGCGATGTTCCACGCCCGGAGCCGGAGTGAATCGCGCCAAGCCCACCGCCAAAGGCACGGCCACGATCACCAGCGCGCCGCCCGCACCCAACCCGAACCCAGTGAAGAACTGCCGCCCCGAGGCCGGAGTCCAACCCAAGCCGAGATCGGAAAGCCGGCCGCGCTCATACACCCGCACCACAATCGCATTGGCGATCGCCGCTGCCGCGAACACCGAAAGCGCCGCGGCGGCCAGCAATCCTGTCACCGGCAGGAGCAAGACCGGGATGAACACCATACCGATCCATCCGATGACGACAAAGAAACCCACCCGCAGCAGGATGCCCAGCTTGTCGGGAGCCGGCGGGGCCGTCAGGCCGGTAATCATGCTCTAACCCGCTTGGCCAACAAAGCCAAGAATACGATCGCCACCGCCAGCCCGACGCCCGCGCCCATCCAGGCCACATCCGGCAGCCATCGCGACCGGAACACAAAGCCGACCAGCAACACCACGAAAGCCGCGCGCAGAGCCGACCGCGCCACACTCGCCGAATAGGCCATGCGGACCCAGGCCGCCATCGCCGCCAACGCCAGCGACAACGCCGCGCCCAGGGCTAGTCCCCCGATCATCGTGGGGGTATCAAAGGGAAAGATGCCGCGATGCAGCAGCCGCACCGTCAGGAGCCCCACCGCCAACAGGACCACCACCATCGCTTCACCAAAGACCACCGCGGCCGCCACACGTCCTAGAGCCTCCCGCACTGCCTTCGGGATTTCGTCGAATAACTGCACCGCCGCCGGGCCCGCAAAAACCCCTCCCAGGCACGCGTAGGCGATTAAGATGACTGGATCGAGAAATTCCAGTCCCTTCTGCCACGGCACCAGAATCCCGAAGACAGCTAACAGGGAAAGATAGACCACCCATCCCGGGCCGCGCAGGAGGAATACAGACAGAATCGGTCTCCGGCTAGAGGAAGTCTGCATCGCCCGTCCTTGGTCTGGTGTTGCTGTGGGCTCCAAAACATGGTACCAATCGGGCAGGAGGTCCAGGACTCGGAACCTCGCCCAGCGACGCGGCGCTCCACATAACCGGATTAGTACTCACCAGTTGCCGGGTGTTCCGGTATCCCTACGAAATGCGTAGGAGTTTTTTCCCTAAGGCCGGAGAGCTACACGATCCCTACAGGCAGGCCGATTTGTTAAGCATATGATGGAAAGGCGCGTGGAACCGAGGATGCTGTGCGCGGACCTGGTCGATATCCGCTGGCGGGACCAGGCGGGCCGGCTGCGCCGCGGCGTAGCGAACCTCGAAGACATCTCCATTTCAGGAGCTTGCCTGCAGATGGACCGTCCGGTGGCTTTGGGCACCGTTTTCCAGATCAGCTACCCGAAAGGGGAATTGACGGGCAAGGTCAAGTATTGCCTCTTCCGTGAAATCGGCTATTTCCTGGGCGTCGAATTCGATCCCGGCTCGCGCTGGACCGAGCGCGAGTTCAAGCCGCAGCACCTGCTGGATCCTCGCCGCCTGATGTTCCGCGCCGACGCCGACCATCCGGATACACCCGCAGCGTAATGTGGGGCAGCCATCTTGGCTGCAAGCCGCCTTTCCAGGCGGCTTCGGAGCGTCGTAACGGCCAAAGTAGCCAAGCCGGCTCCGCGCACAATTGCCCGCCCCCCCACAGTCCGATCCACAAGCCCATCTACAGCCCCGGCGCGTAAGCCAGGGGATTCAGCCCGGTCCAACTCTCTCAGCATTTTCTCATTGAAGGATGAGCCTGAAGGATAGGCAAGCTGGCGGGGCTCCTTTCTGCGATTTTGGCGAGCGGGGATGGGGTCCAGGGGAAGGGGGCGGCGGTTGAGCCCCCTTCCCTTGGCCCAGCACTGGATTGA
>DATNJC010000251.1:0-65567 GCA_035604115.1 Bryobacteraceae bacterium
TCAACATCCTTGGCGGGACGAAGGGGGCTGACCGATTTCGCTGGGACTCTCGTGTTGGCGTCTTCCGCCATCGTAGTCGTAGTGTACCACGGCGGAAACGGCAGGGCGGACGTGTGCGATGAAATCCATAGAAACCTCAAACGGTTGATTCAGATTCTCGGGCCAGATTTCATCGTGATGATGGAAGCGTATTTCGATGAGAGTGGCACGCACGAAGGCTCTCCCGTGATGTGCGTGGCCGGTTATCTCTTCACGGCAGAACAGGCGCTCCACCTGGACCGCGAATGGGCAGCAACACTAGATCAGTTTGGACTGGATCACTTCCACGCGGCGGATTGCGCTCACGGCGTCGGGCCTTTCTCCGCTCTGAACAGGGAGCAACGGCGTGACCTGATAATCAAGCTCGTTGGAATCATCAAGCGTCGGATGGAGATCGGAATCGCTGTTTCAGTGAGCGAAACTGACTTCGGAAAGACAGCGCCCCCAAAATGGGAGAAAGCTGGGCCATACTCACTGGCAGCGCTACACGTCCTTGCTGGCGTCGTCTCGTGGGCGCATAAGCGCGACTACACCGGGAAGATATCCTACTTCTTCGAAGCGGGCCACAAACACCAAAGAGTGACCAATACGGCAATCGAGTGGCTCACGCAAAAGGGATCTGACTACCTTCGCTACCACTCCCACACCTTCGCGGGGAAGAAGGAGCTGCGTCCGCTTCAGGCTGCTGATCTTCTCGCCTATGAGTGGCAAAAGGAACTCAGGCGAATTAACGTTGTTGAGGCGAAGAGGCGACCCATGCGACGGTCGCTCGAAAGCCTTTTAGAGCAGTCTCATATTACCCAGCACTTCGGCGTCGAGGATCTATACAAATCTTCCACGCAAGGTCACGCCGCGCTCGGCGACCGAATGATAAGATTCGACTTAATAGAGTGATTCCGGCCTGTCACTTTTCTCTCATACCTATTCCACTTGTACTGAAGGGATAATTGCCTTTTTGTCTTGACTTCTCCGTTTCTTCGCTCTACACTGAGATAGAGAAGAAAAGGAGAATCAAGGAGGGCTGTCATGTCCATCCCAGCACCCGCGGCTGTCCGCATCGGAACCGCAGGTTGGTCCTACCCACACTGGAACGGTTTGGTTTATCCCAAGACGCCGTGGCCCGGATTCCACGCGCTGGAGGTGATCGCCAAACACCTGGACACAGTGGAGATTAACAGCTCTTTTTACCAGCAGCTTAAGCCAGAAGTTGTGAGGCTGTGGATTAAGAAGGTGGAGGCGAATCCAGGGTTCCTGTTCACGACCAAGCTCCACCAGCAGTTCACCCACAACCGGGTCTTGGACGCAGCGGAAATCGCGGGGTTCAAGGCGGGCCTGGCGCCGCTGGTGCAAGCCAAGAAGCTGGGCGCGGTGCTGATGCAGTTCCCGTGGTCGTTCCGGTTCACGGCGGAGAATCGCGAATTCTTCATCCGGCTGCGGCGGGCGTTCCATGAATGCCCGCTGGTGGCGGAGATGCGGCATTCGAGTTGGATGGCGGAGGAGGCCATCGGAACATTTCTCGACTACCACGTGGGCTTCTGCAATATCGACCAGCCCGCGTACACCAGCGCCATGCCGCCGACGGCGTTTCTGACGTCGCAGGTGGGATATGTGCGGCTGCACGGAAGGAATCCGCGGAATTCACTGGGAGGGTTCGAGCGGCCCTCCCAAGGCATGGGGCAAAATGGCACGCGTACACGCCAGCACGACTACCTGTACTCGGAGGCCGAATTGCGCGAGTGGGTGACCCGGATTCAGCACGCCGGGCGCTTCGCCGACCGCACCTTCGTGATCTTCAACAATGACGCGGGCGCGAAGAGCTTCGTCAATGCGCTGGAAGTGCAGGCCATGCTCAAGGGCGTGCGCGGCGCGGCGCCCAAGGAGTTGCGGCGGCGGTATCCGGTGGAGTTGGAACACTTCGGGCCCCGCGGGGCGGAGCAGCAGTGGTTGTTTCCGGCGGAACACGAGGCGGCTTAGGGCACCGCTCCCAGAGAGTCCCGGCCCGGTAGGTGGCCTTCAGCCTTCGTAGAGAAACTTCGGGTAGCGAACCATTGGAAGATGGGGGGGGAGGTGGGCGCGCTTGCGGGCGAGAGCGTACATCTGCTCGCCGCGGAAGGCGCTGGAGAAGCCATTGCGCTCCAGGAAACCCTTGACCCAAGTATCGGTGCCGTAACCGGGGATCACTTCGGTGAACAAGTTCTCGACTTCATAACCCGCGGATTCCAGGGCCTCGCGCAATTCCGGTGGCGTGTATTCGCGCACGTGCGGGATTTCGGTATCGGCGAACTCTCCGCGCGGGTCGGCGTATTTGGAGTAAAGCTGGGGATGACCGCTCTGCTCCAACACTCGCGCCACGGCTGTGTAGCTGACGACGTTGGGCGTTGTCAGCAGCAGCGTTCCGCCGTCTTCCAACACCCGGCGCATTTCGAGCAGCATGTGCATGGGATCGTGCAGCAGGTGTTCGAAGATCTCGCAGGCGAGCACGGCTTCAAAGTGGCCGTCGGGGTAAGGGTAGCGGTCCTTTTCGGCGTCGAACAGGTCGACCAGGCAGCGGAAGACCTCGCGGCCGTTGACCGTCGAGCGCTTCTCGTCTGTTCGTCCCAGAGCCCCGAAGTAAGCGCCACGCACTTCCCGGTATCCGAGCACGCACTGGAGCGCGGGCGTCATTTGCATGTACGCGCCCATTTCCAGCACGCGGCCGGAGGAGCGGGGATCGGGCAGAAGTCCAAGCGTGCGGGCGATTCGCGGGATATGGATCTCAAGGTACGTGCGGGCGCTTTGGTCGGGCTGGTCGAGGGATCGGACAAAGGCGGCGATTTCGTCGTAGCGGCGGCGTGGCGGGATCGATTCGACAGGGTGGGGCGCAGGAGCGGTGGCCCTCTCGGGCGCGGGACTTTGGATTGCAACCGGGCGGGTCGCAGCGTTGCTGCGCTGAAACATGCCGCGTATTTTTGGGGGAAAAGGCATAAAAAACGGGGGACCCGCAGGCCCCCCGTTGCACAAACTTCGAATCGAGGCTGCTTACTCGGCCAGCGATTCCTCAGGGCCGGGTTCGGGAGCCTCAGACAGCCCGCCCGCATACAGCGCGCGGGTCTCCTCGTCGTAACCCGGAATGGCGTCGAGAGCGTTGGCCTCCTGCTCGGCCACCATCTCCTCTTCGACGTCCTCGCCGGCGATCTTGACCGACCGGTAGTAATCCAAGCCGGTACCGGCCGGGATCAGGCGGCCCATGATGACGTTCTCCTTGAGACCACGCAAGTGGTCTACCTTGCCGTTGATGGCGGCTTCGGTGAGCACGCGAGTGGTTTCCTGGAAGCTGGCCGCGGAGATGAACGAGTCCGTGGACAAGGACGCTTTGGTGATGCCTAGCAATACCGTCTTGCCCTGGGCGGGACGGCCGCCGGCCTCCACCACGCGCATGTTCTCTTCGCGGAACTTGAACTTGTCGACGACTTCCTCGGGCAGGAACTCGCTGTCGCCGATGTCTTCGACCTTGATCCAGCGCATCATCTGGCGGGAGATGACTTCCAGATGCTTGTCGTTGATGTTGACGCCCTGCAGGCGGTAGACTTCCTGGATTTCGTTCACCAGGTACTTCTGCAGCGCCTGTTCGCCGAGCACGGCCATGATGTCGTGCGGATTGCGGGGGCCGTCCATCAGGGGATCGCCGTGTTTGACGCGCTCGCCTTCCTGGACGTTGATGTGCACGCCGCGCGGGATCGGATATTCGCGCTGCTCGCCATCGTCGCCCACGATGTAGATCTTGCGCATCCCCTTGGCGATTTCGCCGTACTTGACGGTGCCGTCGATTTCGGTGATGACGGCGGTTTCGCGGGGCTTGCGGGCCTCGAACAACTCCACCACGCGCGGCAGACCGCCGGTGATGTCCTTGGTCTTGGTAGTGGCGCGCGGGATCTTGGCCAGCACATCGCCGGCGTGAACCTCATCGCCATCGGAAACGGTCAGGTGCGCATGCATCGGCATCAGGTAGCGCTTTTCGTCATGCTTGCCGCCGCCGGTGGGCCGGCACAACAACGTGGGCACGCGCTTTTCGTCGGGCGAGTCGGTGACCACCCACTGGGAGCGACCGGTGATCTCGTCCACCTGCTCCTGCATGGTGACGCCCTCGATCAAGTCCTTGAAGTGCACCACGCCGGTGACCTCGGTGAGGATCGAGAACGTGTAAGGATCCCACTCGAGGAGGACATCGTTAGCCTTCACGCGCGCGCCGTCCTCAAACAGGATCTTGGCGCCGTAAACGACCGGATAACGCTCTTTTTCACGTCCTTTATCGTCCAAAATCGCGATAATACTGTTGCGATTCATGGCGATCAGTTCGCCCTTGGCGTTCTTAACGGTCTGAATGCCGTGGAATTTGACAAACCCGGCGGACTTCGAGTCCTGCTTGGACTGTTCGGCCGACCCGGTGGCCGCGCCGCCGATGTGGAACGTGCGCATCGTAAGCTGCGTGCCGGGCTCGCCGATAGACTGGGCGGAAATGATGCCCACCGCCTCGCCGCGTTCGACCAACCGGCCGGTGGCCAAATTCCGGCCGTAACAGAGCTGGCACACGCCGCGCTTAGATTCGCAGGTGAGCACGGAGCGGATCTTGACGCGTTCCTTGCCGGCGGCCTGAATGGCTCCGGCCAGGTCTTCGGTGATCTCCTCGTTGGCTTTGACGATCAGGTTGCCTTCGTAGTCGATCTGATCCTCGAGCGCCACGCGGCCCACGATGCGGTCGCGCAGGCTCTCGATGATTTCGCCGGATTCGATGATGGGTTCGACCTCGATTCCATCGCCGGTGCCGCAGTCGCGCTCGGTGACAATGACGTCCTGCGCGACGTCGCACAGGCGGCGGGTCAGGTAGCCGGAGTCGGCAGTCTTGAGCGCCGTGTCGGCCAGACCCTTGCGGGCGCCGTGCGTGGAGATGAAGTACTGCAACACGTCCAGCCCCTCGCGGAAGTTGGCGGTAATGGGTTGCTCGATGATCTCGCCGGAAGGCTTGGCCATCAGGCCGCGCATGCCGGAGAGCTGGCGGATCTGCTGCTTGGATCCGCGGGCGCCGGAGTCGGCCATGATGTAAATGGGGTTGAGGTAGCGGCCCGTGCGGTCGTCCTCTTCCATGCGCTTGAACATTTCTTCGGAGACGCGTTCGGTGACTTTGGACCAGATCTCGATGATCTTGTTGTAGCGCTCACCGTGGGTGATGGCGCCTTCCTGGTACTGCGAGACCACCTCGATGACGGCCTTCTCGGCGTCGCGGACGAGGCCGGCCTTTTCGCCGGGGACGATCATGTCGTCGATGCCGATGGAAATTCCGGCGCGCGTGGCGTAGAGGAAGCCCAGCGCCTTCACGTTGTCGAGCATCGTGACGGTGATGGTCAAACCGAACTTGAGGTAGCAGTACTGCACCAACTGCGACAGGCCCTTCTTCTTGAGCAAGCCGTTGATGTAGGGCATTTCGTCGGGCAGCACGTCGTTCAAGATGACGCGGCCGACGGTGGTGTCCATGTACTGCTTGATGAACTCGATGGGCTCGGTGTGAATCAGGTTCTGGTTGTCGAAAGCCTTGACCAGATCGATCACCCGGCCGGTGTAGCGCAGCTTGATCGGCGTGAGCGTTTCGACTTCGCCCATTTCGAGCGCGATCAAAACGTCGTCCACCGAGGCGAACATGCGGCCTTCGCCCTTGGCGCCGGGGCGCGACTTGGTCAGGTAATACAGGCCCAGCACCATGTCCTGCGTGGGCACCGCGATGGGCGAGCCGTGCGCGGGCGACAGAATGTTGTTGGACGAAAGCATCAGCGTGGAGGCTTCAATCTGCGCTTCCGGAGAGAGCGGGATGTGGACGGCCATCTGGTCGCCGTCGAAATCGGCGTTGAACGCCGTGCAGGTCAGCGGGTGGAGCTTGATGGCCTTGCCTTCCACCAGCACCGGCTCGAAGGCCTGGATGCCCAGGCGGTGCAGCGTGGGGGCGCGATTCAGCAGAATGGGGTGATCCTTAATGACTTCCTCAAGGATGTCCCACACCACGGGATCCTGCTGCTCCACCAATTCCTTGGCCTGCTTGATGGTGGTGCAATGGCCGCGCTGCTCCAAGCGGTGATAGATGAAGGGCTTGAACAGCTCCAGCGCCATCTTCTTGGGAAGTCCGCACTGGTGGAGCTTCAATTCCGGCCCGACCACGATGACGGAGCGGCCGGAGTAATCGACGCGCTTGCCAAGCAAGTTCTGGCGGAAGCGGCCCTGCTTGCCCTTGAGCGTGTCCGACAGCGATTTCAACGGACGATTATTTGCCCCGCGCAGGACGCGACCGCGGCGGCCGTTGTCGAACAGGGCGTCGACGGCTTCCTGCAGCATGCGCTTTTCGTTGCGCACGATCACGTCGGGGGCGTGCAACTCGATCAGCTTCTTGAGCCGGTTGTTGCGGTTGATCACGCGCCGGTACAGGTCGTTCAAATCGGAAGTGGCGAAGCGGCCGCCATCGAGCGGGACCAAGGGGCGCAACTCGGGCGGGATCACCGGCAGCACGTCCAGAATCATCCACTCGGGCTTGTTGCCGGACTTGCGGAAACTTTCGGCCACGCGCAGGCGCTTGGCGTACTTAACCTTTTTCTGTTGGGACGCTTCCGTTGCCATCCGCTTGCGGATGTCTTCGCTCAGGAACTCGACGTCGACTTTCTTGAGCAGTTCCTTGATGCCCTCGGCGCCCATCATGGCGACGAATTTTCCGGGGAACTCCTGGTCCAGCTGGCGCTTGCGTTCGTCGCTGATGACCTCGGCCTTTTTGAGGTCGGCCACTTCGCCGGGATCGACCACCACGAAGGCTTCAAAATACAGCACGCGCTCGAGCTCGCGCAAAGTGATATCGAGCAGGTAGCCGATGCGGGAGGGCAGGCCCTTGAAAAACCACACGTGCGAGCAGGGGCTAGCGAGCTCGATGTGGCCCAGGCGCTCGCGGCGCACGCGGGACAGAGTGACTTCGACGCCGCACTTATCGCAGATGACGCCGCGGTGCTTCATGCGCTTGTACTTGCCGCACAGGCACTCCCAGTCGGCGATGGGGCCGAAGATGCGGGCGCAGAACAGTCCGTCGCGCTCGGGCTTGAAGGTGCGGTAGTTGATGGTCTCCGGCTTGGTGACTTCGCCGTGGGACCAGCTCCGGATCTTCTCGGGAGAGGCGAGCGAAATGCGGATGGAATCGAAATCCGCGATCAAATTTCCACGATCATAGGGAGAAGAACGATACATTGGAATCTCCTATTCAGCCACAGATGCACACGGATAAACGCCGATCTATCTGTGTCGATCGGCGTTCATCTGCGGCGGGTATCAGTCCGCTGCGAGCGCGGTTTCCATCAGCTCGCGCGGCTTCTTCATCAACTCCACGTCCAGACACAGCGATTGCAGCTCGCGGATCAGGACGTTGAAGCTTTCCGGAACGCCCGGCTCCGCCGCCGCCTCGCCCTTAACGATGGCTTCGTAAATCTTGGCGCGGCCATAGACGTCGTCCGACTTGGCGGTCAGCAATTCCTGCAACACGTACGCGGCGCCGTAGGCTTCGAGCGCCCATACTTCCATTTCGCCGAAACGCTGGCCTCCGAACTGCGCCTTCCCTCCCAGCGGTTGCTGGGTGATCAGCGAGTACGGCCCGATGGAACGCGCGTGGATCTTGTCGTCCACCAGGTGGCTCAGCTTGAGCATATAGATGTAGCCGACGGTGACCGGCTGCTCGAACGGCACGCCGCTGATGCCGTCGTGCAACTGGATCTTGCCCGAAGTGGGCAAATGAGCCTCCGTCAGGCGCGATTTGATGTCCTTCTCGGTCGCGCCGTCGAACACCGGCGTGGCGAAACGCAATCCCAGCGCATGCGCCGCCCAGCCCAAGTGGGTTTCGAGAATCTGTCCCACGTTCATACGGCTGGGCACGCCCAGCGGATTGAGCACGATTTCGACAGGCGTCCCGTCAGGCAGGTACGGCATGTCCTCGTCAGGGACTATGCGCGCGATCACACCCTTGTTGCCGTGCCGCCCGGCCATCTTATCGCCCACCGAAAGCTTGCGCTTCATGGCGATGTAGCATTTCACCTGTTTGATAACGCCGGGAGGCAGCTCGTCGCCCTTGCGGAGCTTGCCGATCTTCTCATCCGTGATCTTTTCGAGCACCGCGATCTGGCGCGAGGTCATCTCCTCGATTTCGTCGATCTGCTCGTTGACTCGCGGGTCTTTGTCTTTCAAGCGCATGCGCTTCAAGTCGCGGGCGCGCAGCTTCTCGATCAGGTCGCGCGTGAGGTTGGTGCCTTTGGACAGCAGCTTCTTGTTGGTTTTCTCGTCGTGGAGGTCCGCCAGAAGCTCCTTGTTGTCGAGCAGATTCGCCAGACGCTTGGAGCGCTCGTCGTTGAGAATGCGCTTTTCGTCTTCGAGATTGCGGCGCAGACGGTCTTCGGCGTCCTGCAGAATCTGCTTGGACCGGTCGTCGAGTTCCGCGCCCTTGCGCGAAAACACCTTGCAATCCACCACTGTGCCCTCGATGCCGGGAGGGCAGTAGAGCGAGGCGTCCTTGACGTCTCCGGCCTTTTCGCCGAAGATGGCGCGCAACAGTTTCTCTTCAGGGGTCAACTGGGTTTCGCCCTTGGGAGTCACTTTACCCACCAGGATGTCTCCCGGTTTAACGGTGGCGCCGATGCGGATGATGCCGCTTTCGTCCAGGTTGCGCAGGAAACCTTCGGCGATGTTGGGGATGTCGCGGGTGATTTCCTCCGGCCCCAGTTTGGTATCGCGCGCATCCACTTCGAATTCCTCGATGTGGATGGAGGTGTAGTAATCTTCCTTCACCAGCTTCTCGGAAACCACGATGGCGTCCTCGAAGTTGTACCCGCGCCAGGGCATGAAGGCCACCAGAACGTTGCGGCCGAGGGCGAGTTCGCCGCTCTCGGTGCACGGGCCGTCGGCCAGCACATCGCCCTTGCGCACCTTCTGACCCATGAACACGATGGGCTTCTGGTTGATGCAGGTGTTCTGGTTGGAGCGCTTGAACTTGACCATGGTGTAAATGTCGGCGCCGACTTCGCGCGACATCTGGCCCTCTTGGACATTGCCCTCTACGCGCACGATGATCCGTTCGCTGTCGACCGAGTCGACCACGCCGGAACGCTTGCAGATGATGACGGCGCCGGAGTCGCGCGCGGTGACGCGCTCCATACCGGTTCCGACAAACGGCGCTTCGGCGCGCAAGAGCGGCACGGCCTGGCGCTGCATGTTCGATCCCATTAAGGCGCGGTTGGCGTCGTCGTTTTCGAGGAACGGAATCAGGCTTGCGGCGACGCTGACCAGTTGCTTGGGGCTGACGTCCATGTACTGGATTTTTTCGACGTGCTCCAGAACGAAGTTACCGGCTTGCCGCGCATTGACCAGCTCTGCTGAGATCCGCGCCTTGTCGTCAAGAGGCGCGTTGGCCTGGGCGATGATGTACTTGTCCTCTTCCCAGGCGGACAGGTAATCGCAATGGGCGTCGAATTCGGCGCCTTGCTGCTTCTTGGACGTGGCGGCGCGATTGAGCTTGTCCAACTCCGCGCGCGACATCACCTGGCCGACCTTGGTATCGGTATCGCCGGGATTGAGCACCCGGATTTCGTCCACCACCGTGCCGTCCTTCACTCGCCGATAGGGGCTTTCGATGAACCCGTATTCGTTGATACGGGCGAAGCAGGAGAGCGAGCTGATCAACCCGATGTTGGGACCTTCGGGCGTCTCGATCGGGCAGATGCGTCCGTAGTGCGTGGGGTGCACGTCGCGGACTTCGAATCCGGCGCGCTCGCGAGACAGGCCGCCTGGCCCCAGAGCCGATAGACGCCGCTTGTGCGTGATCTCGCTCAAGGGATTGGTCTGATCCATGAACTGCGAGAGCTGCGACGAACCGAAAAACTCGCGGATCGCGGCCATCACCGGCTTGGCATTGACCAAGTCGTGCGGCATCGCCGTGGACATTTCCTGGTACACGCTCATCTTTTCCTTGATGGCGCGTTCCATGCGGACCAACCCGATGCGGAACTGGTTTTCGAGCAGTTCACCCACCGCGCGCACGCGGCGGTTGCCCAGGTGATCGATGTCGTCCACCGAGCCGGCGCCCTTGCGCAGCTTCAGCAGGTACTGGATGGTGTCGATGAAGTCTTTGTGGTCCAGAGTGCGCCGGTCGAGCGGCGTTGAGTCAGCCTTGTCGTACAGCTTGATGTTGAACTTCATGCGCCCGACGCGCGAGAAATCGTACTTGCGCGCATCGAAGAACATGCCCTGGAACAACTGCGTGGCGGTGTCCACCGTGGGCGGGTCGCCGGGTCGCAGCTTACGGTAGATTTCGAGCAAGGCTTCGTGTTGCTGCTTGACCCCGTCCTTGCGCAGGGTCATCGAAATGACGTTGCCGACCTCGTCGGTTTCCGGGAAGAAGACTTCGAAGCTGGGGATCTTGGCTTCGATCAGCTTGCCGACCACGGTGGGAGTCAGCTCGTGATTGGCCTCGACCAGCACCTCGCCGGTTTCCATGTCGATCACATCGGCGGCCACGAAACCGCCTTCAAAATCGTTGGCCGCGCATTCGACCTGCTCCAGCCGTGCCTTCTGGATTTCCTTGAAGACGCTGGCGGTGATCTTGCGGCCCTGCGTCACCACGGTGTCTCCGCCCTTGCTGATGGCGTGGGACAGCTTATGCCCGATCAGGCCGTCGGTGGGCTTGCCTTCTTTGTCCACTAGCCGCCACAGCAGCTTCTTGTCCTTGATGATGATCTCGCTGCACTTATAGAAGGCGCGCAGGATGTCGGCGTCGGTTTTGAGACCCAGGGCGCGCAGGAACACCGTGCCGTAGAACTTGCGCTTGCGGTCGATGCGCACGTACAGCAGGTTCTTGTTGTCGTACTCGAATTCGACCCAGCTCCCGCGATAGGGGATGATCTTGCCCAGGAAGTAGCCCTGCGCGGGCTGGCGCTCGAAGAAGACGCCGGGCGAGCGGTGCAACTGGCTGACGATGACGCGCTCGGTGCCGTTGATGATGAAGGTGCCGTTGTCGGTCATCAGCGGGATTTCGCCGAAGAAGACTTCCTGCTCCTTGATGTCGCGGATGGTCTTGTTGCCGGTCTCCGGGTCCTTGTCGAACACGGTGAGCCGGATGGTCACCTTGAGCGGCGCGGCGTAAGTCATGCCGCGTTCCTCGCACTCTTTCACGTCGTACTTGAGCTGCAGCCCCACCGGATCGCCGCAGCGGTTACAGAAGGTGACGATGTTCTTATTGAAGGTGCCGCAACGGTGGCACAACACTTCGCCCAGTTGGAACGGATCGGTTTTGATGGTGGCGCCGCAGGCCGGATTCCGGCAGGTGGAACGCAGGTGGTGGAGACCTTTGAGCGTCCCGCACTTGCACTCCCAGTTGCCGATAGCGTAGTCGACGAACTCCAGTTGGCTCAGGCCGCGAAAATCCGAGATGGGGAAGACACTTTTGAAGACGCTCTCCAGCCCGGTGTCGTCGCGTTCCTGCGGCAGCAGATCCATTTGCAGGAACCGCTCGTAGGATTTTTTCTGGACCTCGATCAGATTGGGAATCGGGATCGTGGTCTTGATCTTGGAAAAATCGACTCGTTCGCGGACAGCGACATTCTCCGGAGTTTGCATGTTCAATCCTTCACTCCCATGTTCAATCCCATATCTCATCCCCCATGTCCCATCAACGAGCGGCAACGGGGCGGACTTTACGCCGCCACGGATGAGTCAAAACGAAAGCGCCCGCGGCTGAAGCGGAAGCGCCTGCGGCTGAAACCAAAAAGCCCGAAGGCAAAACGAGAAAGCCCGAAGGCCGGCGTCCTTCGAGAGGGGACGCAATACACTTCGGGCGGGGTCCATGCGCGCAGGGCAAAGCCTAGCGGCGAGTTCAGACGAACTGCCGTGCAGGTCGCGGGGTGCCAAATTCACTGTGACAAGGTCCGGGCGCTCTCAAACCGGTTACCACTATCATACCAGATCAAACGGCCTCCGCCAGCACCCGTAAAACCGCCCCCGGCTGGGCGGTCCAACGGCGCTACGGAACCGAAGGCGAACCAGGCGGTCCGCGCTACTTCACCTCAACCGTCGCGCCGGCGTCGGTGAATTTCTTCTTGATGGCCTCCGCCTCTTCCTTGTTGATGCCTTCCTTCACCGTCTTGGGAGCGCCGTCCACCAGATCCTTGGCTTCTTTCAAGCCCAGGCTGGTAACCTCGCGGACGGCCTTGATAACGTTGATCTTGTTGGCGCCGGCCGCGGTCAGAACCACCGCGAACTCGGTCTTTTCTTCCACCGGAGCCGCAGCCGCAGCCGCTCCGCCGCCCGCCGGGGCTACCGCCACCGCAGCCGCGGCGGCCGAAACTCCCAGCTTTTCTTCCAGCATTTTGACCAGCTGCGATGCTTCGAGCAGCGTCAGCCCTTGAATCTGATCCGCAATTGCGTTGATGTCAGCCATTGTTCTTTTCTAGACTCCCCTTGGATTAAAACTCTGTACTGGCGCCTGGCCCCTGGCCCCCGGCCCCTAGTTCTGAAACTTGTTTTCCTTGACGCCCTGGTCGACTACCACGGCCAGATTGCGTCCCACACCGTTCATCGCCGTCACCAGCTTCTGCGCCGGAGCATTGATCACATACAGCAGCTTGGCGAAAATCTCTTCCTTCGGAGGCAGCGACGCCAGGGCCGTGATCCCGGTCACGTCCACCACGCGGCCTTCCACCATGCCCGCGCGGAAGGTGAAGGCGGGAACCGCCTTGGCATACTGCGTCAGAGCCTTGGCCAGCGCCACCGGATCACCCGAAGTAAAAGCGATCGAGCACATGCCCTTCAGTTCTTTAAGCAGCTCCGCCGACTTGGTGCCTTCCGCGGCCTTCTCGGCAATCCGGTTCTTGATCACCTTGTAGCCCGCGCCGGCGCTGCGGATGGTTTTCCGCAGCTCGAAATCCTGCTGCACGGTCAGCTTCTCGTAGCCGGTCAGGAATACGTTCTTGGCTTTGGCGAGCTGTTCGCGCAAGGCTTCCAGGTCTTTCTGCTTTTCCGGTTTCTTTTTCATGTCGTGGTTCCCATGCTCTAATTAATGATCCGGCACGGCCAGCGTGTGCCTGCTGCCGCCCCTGTTACAACTTAGACCGCCTTGAGATTGTAGGGCGATACATCCAGCGAAACACCGGGGCCCATAGTGGAACAGATGGTTGCACTGCGCATGTACTTGCCCTTGGCCGCGGCGGGCTTGGCTTTCACCACTGCTTGCAGCAGCATGTTGGCGTTTTCGAGAAGCTTGTCTGCGGCGAAACTCACTTTGCCGACCGGGCAGTGAATCACCCCGGTTTTATCCACGCGGAACTCGACCTTACCGGCCTTCACTTCTTTGACGGCCTGCGCGACGTCCTGCGTCACCGTGCCCGTCTTCGGGTTGGGCATCAGGCCGCGCGGACCGAGCACCTTGCCGAGCCGCCCCACCGACCGCATCATGTCGGGGGTAGCGACCACGGCGTCAAAGGCAGTCCAGTTTTCGGCTTGAATCTTGGCGACCATATCCTCGCCGCCGACAAAGTCCGCGCCGGCTTCCTGAGCTTCGCGCAGCTTGTCGCCCGAGGCGATCACCAGAACCGTTTTCGACTTGCCCAACCCATTGGGCAGCACCAGGGTGCCGCGCACCATCTGGTCGGCATGCTTGGGATCGACGCCCAACCGTAGGTGCAATTCCACGGTTTCGTCGAACTTGGCGAACTTGACCTTCTTGACTAAAGGTACGGCTTCTTCGATGGAATACGGCCGGGCTTCAATCTGCTGCGCGGCGGCGGAATACTTCTTTCCGGATGATCGGCTCATGTTGTGACTGGTCCAAACGGCCCGGCCTAACGGACGGTGCCTCCCAATAGATGGTACTTGCCTGACTTTATTAAGTGTACTTCTCTACGTTGTGAGTGTCAACTCTGGGTAGTGCGCTTGGGTAGTCCTAGTGCGCTAAGTCTGTGTGGCTGAGCCGGATGGCAGCCAACTACTAACAAGATCGTATTACCACCGGGATTTGAACCGAAGACCCGGGGGGAGTGCCTAGACCCTGGCTAACGTAGAGATCCGACTCCCATTCGGGCTGACAAGAACCGTCTAGCGAAACAGCGATAGCGGAGGGAAGCTGAAAATTGATCTGCTCTAGGCCGGGAAATTGTGGCGACGCTCCGGCGAAGAGCGGCTTGATGGCAAGTGGCACATTTTTCCAAGGTAGAAGAGTGAAGGTGAGTGGAGGATCGTAAGCGGTGTTCCCGAGCCCGGTGAGCCAGATAGTATAATAACCTCCGATCACGGCTGGATTCGCGGAATCAACCAATCCACCAGCCGCGTCGGTGATGGTGCCGCGAATTGGGTTGGTCGGTTGGGTCTTCGTGTTACTGAGGGCACAATTAACTCCCTTGGGCGGTGTCGTGCCTATCGGGCATTCATACCCGACAAATAGGATGTCCGGGGAGTCCAGCTCTAGCGCGAAGAGCAAGCTGTTGCTCTTGAGTTCACTCCCTCCAACGTTCGTCACGACGTAAACCGTTTCACCTATACCGTATGACGGGGGGCTGATTTTCTGCTGCAAGGTCGGCATCAGCACGTTGATCTGCTGCGGGCTGACATACAGAAGTTGTGCAGCAGCGCAGTTTTGTTGCCCGACCGCTGGAGAGTAACAGATCATCACGACCGCACCCCCGAGCGTGAGAGGCCATGGCATTTCTCCGATGTAGACCTTGTCGGACAGTGAGGTCCCCAAAACGGTCGCATACGCCCCGCTCGCGATTTTATAGGGCTGGAACGAACCAGCGCTGACAACGCTTTTCAGTTGAGGAGTCGCGGTTTGCGCTGTGCAGACCAGCCCCAGGAACAGGGCCGCCATGAACTGTTTAATTAACATGGTGCCCAAGCGTACCATGCGTGGCCAGCTTGGGAACAGAACGCCACACCCCACGCGAAGACCGCGCGGGACCGAGTGGCCCTTCGCAGCGCCTGATCCCTCTCCATGAGGTATGATTCCTCGATGAATCCCTTAGAAATCGTAACCGCAATCGCAGCGAAGTCCCTAGGTCGGATTCGTAAGCTTGCAGTTAGGGCAATCCATGCAATCCCGCATACTTCCATTCAGGTCATCCAGTACCCGACTCGCCTCACCCCTGCCGCCTCGCGATCAGCTCCCGCACTTTGGGCACGAGATCGTAAGGAACATTCAGCACCGTCGCAGAGGACTCGACGCCAGCCTCATCCTCGACCAGGGCTTCGTCCTCACTCTGCGACTCGTACTGAGCCAGGACTCGCCGCACTTTCTCTTCGTCCCATCCGGGCGGAAACCTGCTTTCGTTCATTGCTGCTTCTGCCTCTTGCGCCTGCGAAACGCCGCGTGCGGGTTCCGTGCCAGATCGAAGGCCGTGATCGCGAACACACCAGTGTATTCCGTCTTGTGTGCTCGGTACAGCATCGAGTGCTAGAAGGAAAACTCAGCCAGTGAAAACACCGGCACTTGGTGATAGCGCTTGGGCTGCGGATGGCGCTTGATAACGGACTCAATCAGCTGCGCAACTTCAGCGTCAAGCCAAACTTCCTCGCATTGGGCGCACACCAACGCCGGGACGTTCTCGAACTCGTAGAGTTCTTCGCCCCAGGGCTGCTGGTGGGTGATGATCTTGGCCACAAAGCCGCCGCCGCACTGGGGGCAAGTAGTGGGTTGGCTCATAAAATCTCTATCTCCGAGTCCCTCTTTTCAAACAATGGATCGATCCAACGCGCCGGATCGTACCAGTGGACAGTCACGATATAAGCATAGCGCCCGTCGAAAGCGCAGGAAACATAGAGCGGTTCCTCCCTTATGCGTGACATCAACAGGACCTTCGGGTCCGGCTGGTTGTCCGGATGTTCTTCGATCACGTCGCCGCTGGCGATCACCTGCTTGATGTCGTCGTGGGAACCTTTCGCAGGCCCATGCGTCGCATGGCATGTGTGGTGATGAGGTAGTGGTTTTCCTGCACGGCTTGCCGCAGGGCCGTGAGATCGATGGGAGGCATCGTGGGGAAATTAAGACTGGTTGCTAGGGAACATATCATCCCTTGGGAAGGCCCGTTACGCCACAGGCGCCTGTATCAACCGATTCCGCATTCCCGTGGTCGCGGCCCATGGAATCGCCGGATGGCGTTCGCGTACCTCTGCCGAAATCCTCGAAGCCGCTTCGCCAATGATCTCGATCTCCTTGATCAGCGCTAAGGCGAGCCGGCGGTCTGCCACTAAATCCCCTTTCGTCTGGTTTGAGACGAAGGATAGAGCCTCCGTTGCGGCCTCCAGCATATGCCGCAAACGAATCCGGTCAGGTTCGTTCATATTGAACCAACGCGGAGGCGACCACGGCGTCGCGGAAGTACCGGCTTAATTCTCCGGCAGTTCTCAGGTCCACTTTCAGGCCAAGGAACCGGCTCAGTTCCAGTTCCATCTCCGCCAGGCCTAGGAAGCCTGGAACATGGCCTCGCTCAAACTCGACCAACATGTCGACGTCACTGGAAGACTGGAAGCGGTCGGTGAGAATGGAGCCGAAGAGCGAAAGCTTGCGAATATGGTTCCGCTCGCAGAATTGCTTGATCTCGGTGCGCGGCATCTCGACGCCGTGGAGCGTGGTCGCCATCGAGTTCATTGTGCCATGCCGATGCGCAGTCCGTTGCGGTGCGCGGCTGTGTCCGACACTGCGGACCCGGGGAGCTTCACGTGCCGTCAGCGACATTCTCGCTTTCAATAAGGTTCCAGCGAGAAGGCCGACACTACAATTCCAAGCTCACGAGTGTCCTGCGCGCTCGGAGCAAGAAACTTGTCGAGCTGGAACTCGAAGCGGTTGGGGCCCGGTTGCATCCAACCGGCGGGAACGATACGCACATACGTGCCCTGACCCGGCTGGCTGTAGGTTTCCGGGGCCAGTTCGTGCACGCCAAGACGCGCGGACAGCGTGAGGGGCCCGGTTTTCCGAAGGACGGCGTCGGGAATGAAGAGATCGACCGTGAGCTGGGCCGCGCCTTGTTCCGGTTGGGGACGCGGCAGGATCGCGGAGAATGCGCGCCGGGTCCAGCGCCAGCCCGCGGGCTCGGCCCCGTAAACGCCGCTCAAGCGCGCTTCCGCCGAGGTGTCGCTCATAAGGAGGGTGGAAGATTCTAGGGCAGGGGGCGGAGAATCTTCCGCAGCCGTCGCAGCCGCGGACTCCGGCAGCGCCGCATTGGGCTCGATATCAACGATCTGAGCAAATGTCGCGCCGTCTCTTTGCGCAATTGTATGCCATCGCGCGGCCGGCCGAGCCTGCGCCAGCACCTTCAGGAACCCATTCGTCGATGCCGGCATCTGGCGATTGCGTGGCCCGTTCAGAAGGAACGTCCCACCTGCGCGGATTTCGTCGATCCAGGGTCGGTCATACCAGGTATGCTGCTGGTCGAAGTCGCCGCGAAAGAGCTCGGTGGCTTGGATTCTGCCGTCGCTCAAAACGTAGAGACTGTCCTTGAGCCCCCAATCCAGGATGCGCAGGTCGCGGCCGGGATACTCTCGCTCGACGTAGCGGGTCAGCTCGACGTTGGCATCGGACCACGGGCCGACGCCGCCGGTTTCCCGCAAGCCGCGAATTCCGGCGGCCTGCCAGTACAGCGCGCATCCGGCGTAAAGCAGAGCCACCGCCGCGAGCGCCACGCGGAGAGACAGCGTCGCCGTTCCGCTCGTGAAGCTGGTCAGGAGAACGCAGCCCGCCAACACAACCACCGCGGCAGCGATGGGAACCAGAGCGATCAGGTGATGCTCGGTGACTTGCTGGCGCGAAAGGAACAGGACCGCGCCCAGCAAGATCAGCGTGAGCGCGGCGATGCCCGAGACGTCGGAGAGGCGGGCGAAGCCGGTTAACGCGGACAGGCGTCCGGGCCGAGCCAGCCATGCGGCCAAGCACACCGCGCACGCCGCCGCGACCAGCGTCGGGAACAGCCACAGTTGCCAGGCAGGCAGCAGGGCCTGGGTCCACATCGCGCGATGCTCGCCATCGGCCAGCAGTGTGTCGCCGAGATTGTATAGCCGGACCTGCAGCAGCTCCCGCAGCGGCCTGCGCGCGACGAATTCGTCCAACGCCTGCCAGGTTCCTCCGCGCGAGGCGATCTGGTAAACGAGAAACGGGAAACCGCCGATGATTCCTCCGGCCACCACGCCCATCCAGTGGGACCACGGAAGCAGAAGCCGGCGGCGTAAAACAATACTCGCGGCGGCGAAGAGAGCCACAGCCGTCCACACGAAGTTGGCTCGCGCCCAGACCCCCAATCCGGCCGCCGCGCCGATCCAAAACGCAGCCCGAACCGTGTTGCGTCGGATGTAACCGGAAGCGGCGGCGCACAGCAGTCCGAAGGCGCCCAACATGGGGCTGGTGGCTCCGTTATCGAAAACCGTCATGCTCAGATAGGCGGGATGGATCGCCAGGACGAGCGCAGCGGCCGCGCCGGCGGCGGGGCTCACCTGTCGATCGAGAAACCTGGCGATGCCCCAGATGCAGAGGATCGCCATCAACATGGAGCCGGCCCGGATCAGGGGGACGCGCGGCCCGAAGGCGGCGACCAGCGGCCACGCCAGATACTCCTTGACCGCGCCGATATAGCTGCCTTCGGCCATGAGCGGGAGGCAGTGGCGCCTGACGCAGATCCAGGAATTCGGAACATGCGCCAAGGTGATTTCGGCCGTGGAGTGTCGCAGGTGCACGGCGCCGGCGACCAGCAGGGCTTCATCGTAATGCAGCCCGGGCTTCTGCGCGATGAACAGCCCGCCCAGGACGGAGTACAATCCGATGGCGCCCAGCACGATCCATCGCCAGGGTTGAGGTGATGCCGCCGTCACTTCCATTCATCATACGGAAAAGATGGCGACGAGATTTTTCATCGAGTGGCGCGCGGCACGCTCAACACACCAACAGGTAGGTTGCACTGGGGAAATGCCCGGAATCGCCGGCTCGCTCGAGCCCCTGGTCCATTGCGGCAGGCTGGTAGTTGGGAAGGACCGTCTGCATTCGCTCCGGGCAGCCGTGGTGCAACATGCTGAGAGAAACCGCGATGGAGTAGCGCCGGTTGTGGATCAGGAAAGCGTGCAGCAGGGAACTCTCCGAGGCGAAGAAAAGCGTGCTCAGAACCGAAGGCGGGTAATCGTAAGGGAAGCAAATGTCGTGAAAATGCACGAAGCAGCCTGCCGGCAGCCGTGGAAGCACCTCTAAGATGATCCGGTTCACTTCGCTGCCAGGGCGGACCGCATGACTGGAGTCGATGAACAGCAAGTCCCCACTTTCAAGTCCGGTCAAGACGGGGAGGTCGACCTCTTGAGCTGTTTCCCCAACCAGTTCGATCCGTTTCGCCGCGGCCAAGCGCCGCAGGTAAGCCGTCGGGAAGGGATCGACACAGACGATCTGGGGCGTGTATCCGGCTTCTCCGGCTGCGAGCAGAATGACCGCCGTCGAAACTCCAGCGCCCACCTGCACGATCCTGCGAGGACGCTTCGCCGCGACAAAGCAGTACAGGAATTCCGCTTCGATGGGTCCGTACCCCGGCTCGCCGTTTTCCGCGCAGGCGTGCTCATGGATGCCGCCCTGGCGCAGGCGTTCCCGAAACGGAGAACAGCACTCGCTCAGGAACTGCAGTTGCGGCTCAAGATCCGCGCCGGCGACGCCGGTCATGCTGGAGGCCTTCCTCCACGATTCATTGCCGCGCAGTTCCCGGATATCGGGAATCGACGAGTAGAAGTGCCGCGGCAGGATGTCCACGCCCAGCCTCTGCCCGGCCGCGAAGAGGCGATGGAGACTTGATTTGAAGCGGTCGCGAAGACCGCGGGACGTAGGCACTGACACTCTCACGGCAAGAGCCGTCCGCCGTCCACGACCAGCGTTTGGCCGGTGATGAACGACCCTCGGTCGCTTGCCAACAGCAACGCGACCTCAGCGATGTCCTCCGGTTGCCCCAAGCGCGGGATGGGTTGATGGCCGAACAACAAGGCTCGCGATGCCTCGTCTTTCCAGAACGCTTCACTCATCTGGGTCTGGATCAAGCCCGGCGCGATGGCGTTCACGCGCACGCCGGCCCCGGCAAGTTCGACGGCGTAGCTCTGCGTCATCATGATCAGCGCGGCCTTGGTCATGCTGTACAGCAGACTCTGATGCTGCGGGCGCAGTCCCGATATCGACGCGATGTTGATGATGGAGCCCCAACCGCGCTCGCACATTCCCGGAGCGATCGACTGCGTCAGACGCCAGGCGCTCTTGAGGTTGGTGTCCACCATCTTGTCGAACTGCGCTTCGCCGAAGCTAAGCGCGGGGCCGAAGGCGATGTTGGTGCCCGCGTTGTTGACCAGGATGTCGATGCGCCCGAACTCCCGCGTCATCGTTTCGACCAGCGCGGTTATGTCGGCGGCGCGTCCAACGTTGCAGGCGATGGCGCGGACGCCAGGCCCGAGCTCACGCCCAGCCTGATCCAGCGCGTCCTGTTTGCGGCCGCAGATCGCGACGTGCGCGCCCTCCCGAAGGAACACCCCGGCAATCGCAAGCCCGATGCCGCGACTCCCTCCGGTGATCAGGGCGACTTTATTCTTCAGCGCGCCCATGGTCCGTGTTCCTTTGCGCCTCAGCGCCTTTGCGAGAGCTTCCGCGGAACGCTAGCGCAGGTTGGCTTTGGTAGCGAAGTCCAGCACCCAGGAGGGAAAAATCCCCAGCACCAGCGTGCCCAAGGCCGAGCCGTATACCGCGACTTTCATCGCCGCGCCGGCGGGAGGCAGATCCTGCATCGATTCGCCTGGCTCCTTCATATACATCACTACGAGGATGCGCAGATAGTAGTAAGCGGCCACGGCGCTGTTCAGCAGTCCCAGCACCGTGAGCCACACCAGATTCACTTCAAGCGCCGCTTTGAAGATGTAGAACTTCCCGAAGAAGCCGCCGGTGAGCGGAACCCCGATCAGGCTTAGTAGGAAGATGGTCATCATCGCGGCCATGGCCGGCTGGCGTTCGGCGAGTCCTTCGAAATCGGCGATCTTCACGTAGCGCTCGCCCTTACGCGAGAAGTACGCGACCACCGCGAAGGCTCCCAGGTTGGTGAACGCGTAGGCGGCGAGATAGAACATGGCGGCGGCCGATCCGGTGCTCGAATGCGCCGTCACCGCAACCAGCACGTAGCCGGCGTGCGCGATGGAACTGTACGCCAGCATGCGCTTGATGTTCGATTGCAGGATCGCGGCGAAGTTCCCGACCGTCATCGTTGCCAGCGAGATGACCCACAGCATCGGAGCCCAACGATCGGCCATGGGCCCGAAGCCGCCGACGAACACGCGCAGCAGCACGGCGAATGCGGCGGCCTTGGGGCCGACGGAAAGGAATGCCGAAACCGGCGCGGGCGCGCCTTGATATACATCGGGGGCCCAGCCGTGGAACGGAGCCGCGGAAACCTTGAACGCCAGGCCCACCAGGATCAGCGCGGCGGCTGTCGCGGCCATCACTTCCGGCACGTTGCCATTCACCAGTTCGCCCCGAATGGTGGTCAGGTTCGTCGATCCGGATGCCCCATAGATCCAGGCCACGCCGTACAGCAGGAACGCGGTCGCGAACGAACCCAGCAGGAAATACTTGAGCGCCGACTCGTTGTTGCGCGCGTCGTCGCGCAAGTAGCCGGCAAGCACATACGACGCGATCGAAGAAATCTCCAGGCCGATGAAGATCATGATCAGCTCGTTGGCCGTCGCCATCACGCACTGGCCGACGATGCTGAACAGGATCAACATGTAATACTCGCCGCCGGTTTGACCTTCGCGGCGCAGGTACTCGGACGAAGCGAAGACCGTGAGGAATCCGATGCCGATGACCAGCACGCGGAAGAAGGTGGCGAAGTTGTCCACCACCAGCATCCCTTGGAACGCCATGCCGGGGTCGGTGTAGAAGGCCGCGGCAAGCGCCCCCAACAATCCCACACCAGCCACTTTCGACAGGATCGTTTTGGCATTCTCCGGCAGCACGGCCTCGAGGAACATGATCAGAACGCCGACGAGCGTAAGGATGATCTCGGGCAGAACGCGGAAGTACTCGACGCCGGTAGGCATGAAGTTATCGAGCACCGGCGACCTCCGTGTGGGGCAGCTTGGCAAGCTGCGCGCCGGTTGCGAACCGGCGCTCGGGCAAGTTTCCAACCCGCCGCAAGCCGGCAGCCTGCCCCGCCGTCCGCACCTTGCTCTGTTCCAGGATGGCCGCGTTCTGGACGCTGATCGAAGGCATGAAAGTTTGCGAGAACGACCCCATCCATACCATCAAGACCAGCAACGGCAGTATGGCCGCCCATTCCCGCGGCGTTAGATCATGCATGTGATGGCTGACCGCTTCGGAGGCCCTTCCGAAGAAGGTGCGCTGATACAGCCACAGCATGTAACACGCCGAGAGAATCACGCCCGTAGCCGCGGCCACGGCCCAACTGAAGTGGGCTTGCGAGGCTCCTTGCAGCACCAGGTATTCGCCCACGAAGTTGTTCAACATCGGCAGCCCGATGGAGGCGAGCGTCACAATCAGGAACACGGCAGCCAGGTTCGGGGCGGGCGTGGCCACGCCCCCGTAGGCCGCGATCTCGAGCGAGTGCCGCCGCTCATAAAGATAACCGACCAGCATGAACAACGCGCCGGTGGAGACGCCATGGTTGAGCATCTGGTACACGGCGCCATCGAGTCCTTGCTGGGTGAACGAAAAAATTCCCAGCACCACGAATCCCAAGTGGCTCACCGAAGAGTACGCCACTAGCTTCTTCATGTTGGGCTGCACCATGGCGACGAGCGCTCCGTATACGATGCCGCAGATAGCGAGCGCCGCGATCCAGCCCGCGCATTGATGCGCCGCTTCGGGGAACAGCGGCAGGCAGAATCGGACCAGCCCGTAGGTGCCCATTTTCAGCATTACGGAGGCCAGCATCACGGAGCCGGCGGTAGGCGCTTCGACGTGCGCATCGGGAAGCCACGTGTGCAGCGGGAACAGCGGAACCTTGATCGCGAACGCTCCGAAAAAGGCCAGGAAGAGCAGGAGTTCCGCGCGCGGTTCGAACGTCAGCGCCCCGCTCTGGACCATGTCGCGTAGCGCGAGGTAGTCGAACGTGCCCGTGCGGTTGTAGAGGAAGATGATCGCGGCCAACATCAGCACCGATCCGGCGAAGGTGTACAGGAAGAACTTGACCGTGGCGTAGATGCGCCGGTCGTGGCCCCAGATACCAATCAGAAAGTACATCGGTACCAGCGAGACTTCCCAGAACACGTAGAACAGGAACAGGTCGTAAGCGACGAAGACGCCCACCAGTCCGAATTCGAGCAAAATCAGGAAAGCGTAGAATTCCTTGACGCGATTCTGGATGTATTTCCACGACACCAATACCGCGATGGGCGTCAGCAGCGTCGAGAGCAGCACCAGCCAGAGACTCAAGCCGTCGACTCCCACGTGATAGCGAATGGGCGGATAGCTGATCCAGGGGACATTCGTCTCGGTGGTGAGTCCGGTGGGATATTGATACCAGTACGGACCCAGCAGTCCCAGCGAGACCAAAAACACCAGCAGAGAAATCACCAGCGCGCCCATGCGGCTGGCCTGCGGATTGTCCTTCGGCACAAATAACAGCGCGACGAACCCGAGCAGCGGAAGAAAGATGACGGCGTCTAGTAGGGCCACTTGAGCCCTCCCACGAAGTTGTACAGAGCCTGCACGGTACCCGAACCTCTGATTCCGGCCCAGGCGACGACGATGATCGAGCCCGCCAGAACCCACGCGGCGTAGCTTCGTATATAGCCGGATTGCGCCAGCCTCAAAATCGATCCGACCCCGCGCGCCGTCTTGCCGATTCCATTGACCGCGCCGTCGATCATGCGGACATCGGCCACGCGCCACAGCAGCTCGCGTGAGCCGTCGACTACCGGGCTGACCACGGTGGCATCGTAAAGCTCATCCACAAAGTATTTGTTGTAGATCAAGTTGTAAGGACCCTTGAAGGCCGCGGCCAGCGAGTCCGGGATACCGGGCGCGACCACGTAGAACACATAAGCGAGACCGATGCCGCCCAACCCGAAAGCCACGGAAACCCAGGTGAGCCATGCTTCCCCAGCGCCCTCGTTCAACGGGAACAGCGGCTCCAGGAATTTCGGGACGTTAAACGCCCAGCCGCCGATCAGGCTGAGCACAGCCAGAATCGCCAGAGGAACCCACATCACCGGAGGCGATTCATGCGGCTCGCCATGCCCATGCGCATCGTGACCATGCGCGTCGTGAGCGTGCGCGGCAGCAGTTTCGCCGCGGTAGTCGCCCAGGAAGCACAGGAAGAACGCACGGAACACGTAAAACGCTGTCATGCCCGCGGTGAACACGCCGACCCAATACATCCACGGCGCGTGTTCATAGGCGGCCTCGAGAATCATATCCTTGCTATAGAAGCCCGCCAGGTACGGAAACCCGGCGATGGATAGGCTGGCGCACAGCAGCGTCCACATCGTGATGGGCGTGTACTTTCTCATGCCGCCCATCTTGCGCAGGTCCTGCTCGCCCGAAAGCGCGTGGATCACGCTGCCGGCGCCCAGGAACAAGAGCGCTTTGAAGAAAGCGTGCGTCATCAGGTGATAGATTCCGGCCGAAAACGCCCCTGTGCCCAGACCAATGAACATGTAGCCCAACTGCGACACGGTCGAGTACGCGTAAACTTTCTTGATATCGGTTTGCGCGAGCCCGATGGTGGCCGCGAAGAACGCCGTCGCCAAGCCGACGATTGCGACTACATCCAGTGCGAACGCCGAATGCAGATAGATCTGCGAGCTGCGCGCCACCATGTAGACGCCCGCGGTAACCATGGTCGCGGCGTGGATCAGCGCGCTGACCGGCGTCGGACCGGCCATCGCGTCCGGGAGCCACACATATAAAGGAAGCTGCGCCGACTTGCCCGTCGCGCCCACCAGCAGCAGCAGCGAGATCACCGTGACAAAGCCGACACTCGATTCGACTGGCATGTCCTTGACCTGCGCGAAGACAGTCGCAAAGTCGAGGGAGCCGAAATGCGAGGCGATCAGGAAGATCGCTAGCGAGAATCCGAAGTCGCCAATGCGGTTCACGATGAACGCCTTGTTGCCCGCGTCGGTGGCGTATTTTTCCAGAAAATAGAAACCGATCAGCAGGTAGCTGCACAAGCCCACGCCTTCCCAGCCGACGAACAGCACCAGGAAGTTGGCGCCCAGCACCAGAACCAGCATGAAGAACATGAACAGATTCAAGTACGCGAAGAAGCGGTAGTAACCTCCCTCGTGCGCCATGTAGCCGACAGCGTAGATGTGGATCAGCGAGCCGATGCCGGTGACGATCAGCAGCATCACCGCGGTCAACCGGTCGACCGCGAAGTCCGCCCCGATGCTGAGCGAGCCCGACTGGATCCAGGTGTAATAGTGCTCGACGTAAGCCGTCTCGAGAGCGTTGCCGCCGCCGAAAACTCCCAGGGCATTCAGGGTTTTGAGCACCCACAGGAAGCTCAGCACAACGGAACCGACCGCGATCGCGTTGATCGCGCCTTTAGACAGCCGCCTGCCGAACAGTCCGTTCAGCGCGAACCCGGCGAGCGGCAAGATAGGTATGAGCCACAGTTGCATATTAAGTAAGCCGCATTTAGTTTTTGAGGGAACTGATCTCGTCGATTTCGAGCGTCTGGCGATTCTTGAACACTGTCAGAATAATGGCCAGGCCGACCGCAGCTTCCGCGGCGGCCACCACCATTACAAAGAAGCTGAAGATGTGGCCATCGACGCGTTTCAGCATGTAAGAAAACGTGATGAAGCTGAGATTCACCGCGTTCAGCATCAGTTCGATGGACATGAACACGGTAATAATGTTGCGCCGCAGCAGGAAGCCCAGCACGCCGAGTCCGAACAGGATCGCGCTCAGCGCCAGATACCAGGACAACGGAACCGCAACCGGAAAAGGAAGAGCGGGCATTAATCAATCTCCTTCCGGGCCAGGACGATCGCGCCCACAATCGCGACCAGGATCAGGACGCTGGTCACTTCGAACGGCAGCAGGTAGGCCGTAAACAGGCTGCGGCCGATCTCCTGCGCCGTGCCGCCGCGGAAGCGTCCGAACTCGACGCCCGGAGTGGACGGCATCGCGCGGGTGATCACCCAGGCGATCATGCCTACAAAAACCAGCAAGAGCGGCGCGCCGACATACTTGCCGGCCGGCCGGACCTTGGGTTTGTGCTCGGCTCCGGCGTTCAGCAGCATGATGACGAACACGAACAACACCATGACTGCGCCGGCGTAGACCACCAATTGCGCCGCGGCGATGAACTCGCCGCCCAGCAACAGGTACAGCGCGGCGAGCGACCCCATCACACCGATGAGCGAAAGGGCGCTCGAAATGGGGTGCGACTGGATCACCAGGTTGATCCCGCACACCACTGCAATGGCCGCGAAGAGTAAGAACAGAATCGAGTCCATTTGTTTACACGGGTGTTTATTTCGAAGTCAGCGCCACCAACAAAGCCGTGACGAATAAATTCACCAGCGCCACCGGGAACATGAACGTCCAGGCGAATTTCATGAGCTGGTCGTAGCGGAACCGCGGCAACGTCGCGCGGATCCAGATGAACACGAACAGAATCGCCCCGGTCTTGGCTCCGAACCAGAACAGGGGCAGCAGAACCTGTTGCAGCGCGGGAATCAGAAACAGCCCGGCGATGCCGAAAGCGATCACTCCGAACACCGGCAGCGTAATCTTGTCGAACGGCCGCGCGGGATTGGCGGCGTGATAGAACAGAACCAAGCCGGCGATCAGGTGAATCACCGCAGGAATGTACTTCGACCCGTACTCGGCCGGAAAGATGGGAGTCCAGCCGCCCAGGAACAGTGTCGTCGCGATCGCCGAAACCGTCACCATGTTGGCGTATTCGGCCATGAAGAACGACGCGAATTTCATCGACGCGTATTCGGTGTGGAAGCCGGCCACCAATTCGTTTTCCGCTTCGGGAAGATCGAACGGCACACGGTTGGTTTCGGCAAACGACGCGATCACGAACAGCAGAAAACTGATGATCTGCGGGAACGGCCCTTGAAACACGATCCATCGGGGCAGAAAGCCGAAGTAATATCCGGTTTGCCCGTCCACCATGCCGCGGAAGCTGAGCGTGTTCAGGATCAGCAGCGGAGCGGCGATGGCCAGCGCCATCGGCAATTCGTAGCTGATCATCTGCGCCGAACTGCGCAGTCCGCCCATCAGCGAGTATTTGTTATTCGACGCCCACCCGGCCAGCGCGACGCCGTACACCCCCATGCCCGAGAGTCCCAACAGCAGCAGGATGCCGATGTTCACGTCGGTCACCTGCAGGGAAGTGTGAATCCCAAACACGTTGATGTCGCCGCCGTAGGGGATCAACGCCATGGGCACCAGCGCGAACATCACGGCGATGAACGGCGCCAGAAAATAGAACACCTTATTGACATGCGAAGGCAGCATGTCTTCCTTCGTCACCAGCTTGATCACGTCCGCCAGCGGCTGCAGCAAGCCGTGCGGACCGACCCGGCGCGGGCCGACGCGCAACTGCACGTGCGCGATCACCTTGCGCTCCACCCATTGCAAATACGCCAGCACGTGCATCACGATCGCGACGACGATCACCGTCTTGACGAGACTCAGAATGAGATAGTTCATCTGTATCGAGGGGCCAGACGCCAGGGGCCAGACGCCAGTTCAGGACAGCGACCAGGGATCAGTTTACGATGCGGCTGCATGTTTCTCCAAAGAGTGCAAGAGTCCGACGCCTAGGCGGCCCGTTTCTGAGGCGATCGCCAACAGTCCGGCCTGCGTCTTTTCGTCCACGTAGCCCAAAACGTTGTGCGATCAGGACCTGCGTTTCAAGCTCGCCCAAGGATCCCAGGGCTATCGAAATGTGATGCGCGAACTCCCGGCGGCCCATTCTGCAATGGCCTTCCGCGATGTTTGAGGGGACTGAAACTGCGGACCGGCGCAACTGGCTGGTCAATCCGTACAACTCCTCCTTCGGGAAATTTCTCGTGACCTCGTAAATGTCTTCCACCAGGGTCATCGCCTTTTGCCACACCACCAAATCGGTGTACCGCTTGACGGCCGTCGCCATTACTGGCCCCTGGCCCCTGGCGTCTGGCCCCCGCTGTACAGAGCTCCGGGCGCTTCCATCACCGAGTTCAGGACTTTCGAATAGCGGCCCATCGTGCCGGAGGTGAACAGGGTGTCGCCGGCCGAGGCGATGGCGCCCGGCAGTGCGGCCACGCGTCCGTTTAAGGGCATGGTCGGAGCAGCGCCCCCGGTGGCGAGCACCGGAAGCGGAACATTGTAGCCGTGAACCGTTTTGCGGATTTCATCCAGCATCTTGTCGGGCAGCCACACGCCCAGGTTCAAACCCATCTCTTTGGCGATCAGGCCCATGATCTCGAGATCCGTTTTCGTACCCATCACCTTCACGGCCTGTTTCAGCTTCTGCACTTCGCCGCAGACGTTCGTGACGGTGCCGCTCTTTTCGTACGCCGAAGCGGCCGGCAGCACGATGTCGGCGCGCTGCGCGGTCTCGGTCATAAAGAGGTCCTGCACCACGACGAACGCGCCGGCCGCGGCGAGTGCCGCACTCTTCAGCGGATTCGCGCCCACCACCCACAGCACGTCCAACTGGGCCGAGGCTAACATCTGCTCGCGCGACATGCCGCCTTCGCGCGGAACCACTCCCATGTCGAACGCGCCGCGCGAATTCGAGTAATCCACCAGGCAGATATATTTCACCGGAATACCCAGCGAACCGCCGAACGTCACCAGCCGTTGAACCGCAGTGCCCTGTATAGCATCGCCACAGACGATCACCAAATCCGATTCGCGGCTCAACTTGTCGCGCAGTTGCTCCACGGCGGCGAGCTCCCAACTCTTTTCCGCGCGCACACTCCAGAAGGCCTGCTGATCCTCGCGCACCGGTCCGCCGGCCACGGTATAAACGTGCGCGCCGTGGTGACGAACGTTCGCGCGCAGTTGATTCGCCAGCAGTGGATGCTGTTGCGAAAGATCCGCGCCCACCACCAGGATGGCTTTGGCCGTGTACAGATCGCCCACCGTCGCGAGCACGTTCGGCTTGTCCGAGAGCGCGTCGAAGAACGCCGCCAGATCGCCGGTGCGATGGTGATCGATGTTCTTCGTGCCCAGTCCCTGCCGCGCGAACTTCTGCAGGAAGAAGTTCTCTTCGTTGGTGGTGTGGTTTGACCCGATCACGCCGAACGTTCCGCCCTGCGCCTTCACTTCGGAGAATTTCTTGGACACGGCCGCGAGAGCCTTGGACCACGACACCGGCTCGAACGTGCCGTCGGGCTGCTTCATCAGGGGCGACTGCAGCCGCTCGGGGTGCTCCACGAAATCGAATCCGTAGCGGCCCTTAATGCACAGGAACTCGCCGTTGATGCCGCTCGAGTCGCGGTTGTTGCCGCGCATGATCTTGTCGTTGCGCACGCCCAGCGTGGTGCGGCAGCCGTCTCCGCAGTGCGTGCAGATGGTACCGACGTGGTTCATTTCCCAAGGCCGCGTCTGATAGCGGTAGCTTCCGCTGGTCAGCGCGCCCACCGGGCAGATGTCGATGCAGGCGCCGCACTCGTCGCACTCCAGGTGATCGTGACGATTGGGCACGATCTCCGAGATCACGCCGCGGGCGCCGATCCCCAGCGCGTTCACGCCCATGCCTTCGTTGCACACCCGCACGCAGCGGTAACACAGGATGCAGCGCGGCGCGTCGAAGTACACCACCGGCGACCACTGTTTTTCCGGCGTGTGCACCTTGCGCTCCACAAAGCGGCTTTCGCCCGCGCCGTAGCGGAACACCATGTCCTGGAGTTCGCACTCGCCGCCTTTGTCGCACACCGGGCAATCCAGAGGATGATTGGTCAGCAGGAATTCGAGAGTGCCCTTGCGCGCATTCTGCACCAATGGCGAATCGGTGTGCACCACCATGCCTTCGCCCACGGGCAATGTGCAGCCTACTTGCAGCTTGGGAGTCTTCTCGACTTCCACCAGGCACATGCGGCACGCCGCCTGCAGGCTCAAGCCTTCGTAATAGCAAAACGACGGGATCTCAATATCGTTCTGCCGCGCGGCCTCGATCAGCAGAGTGCCTTTCTCGGCCTCAATGGCGCGTCCGTCGATCGTCAGTTTTACCAGTTCCGCCATCGTTTACACCATCACCGTTTCGGCGGCGCCTTGAACCACCAGCCGCTTCTCGAAATCCGCCGGAAATTTGTCCACGATGGAAATGGTCGGCATCGCCGCCGCATCGCCCAAAGCACAAAACGTCCGCCCCAGCATGTTCTTCGAGAGCTCACCAAGAAGGTCGACGTCTTCGTGCCGTCCACCGCCGTCGTCGAACCGCTGCAGAATCTTCCGGAGCCACGTGGTGCCTTCGCGGCACGGGATGCACCAGCCGCAGCTCTCATGCGCATAGAACCGCATGATACGCAGCGCGACCTTCACCATGTCCGTGGTCTCGTCCATCACCACCATGCCTCCCGATCCCAACATGCTGCCGACCTTGGCGAGCGTGTCGTAATCCATGGGGATGTCGCATTCATCGGCCTTCAAAAGCGGGCACGAGGAACCGCCCGGAACCACGGCTTTTAACTTCTTTCCGCCCGGAATACCGCCGGCCACTTCGTAGATCGCCCTCAGCATCGGGAAGCCCAACGGCAATTCGTAAACGCCGGGTTTATTGACGTGCCCCGAGATACAAACCAGCCGCGTTCCCCCGTTCTTTGGCGTGCCCAGAGCCGCGAACGCCGCTGCGCCGTCGCGAATGATCGGTGGAATCGCGCTGAACGTCTCCACGTTATTAAGGAGCGTCGGCGACGCCCACGCGCCCGCCACCGCCGGGAACGGAGGTTTCATGCGCGGAATCCCACGCTTGCCTTCGAGCGAATCGAGCAGCGCCGTCTCTTCCCCGCATTCATAAGCGCCCGCCCCCGAGTGCGTGTACAAATCGAAATCGAATCCGGTGCCCGCGATATTCTTGCCCAGGTACCCCTTCGCGTACGCTTCGGCGATCGCGCGATCCATGTGATCGATCAGGTAACGGTATTCGCCGCGAATGTACAGGTAACCCTTGTGTGAGTCGATCGCCAGGCCCGCGATCAGGATGCCTTCGATCATCTGGTGCGGATCGTACTCCATCAGCAACCGGTCCTTGCAAGTGCCGGGCTCGCTCTCATCGGCGTTGATGACGATGAATTTGGGCTTGGGCGACGTGCGCGGGACAAAACTCCATTTCAGACCGGTTGGAAATCCCGCGCCGCCCCGCCCGCGCAGAGCCGAGGCCTTCACTTCGTCGACGATCTGCTCGGGAGTCATCTCCCGGGCCTTGCGAAACGCCTTGAAGCCGTCGTGCGCGAGATACGTATCGAGCGAGTCGGAATTCGCGAGTCCGAAGCGCTTGCTCAGAACTTTGGTTTCGAGCGGGCTGGGTTCGTTATAGAGCTTGGTGGGCATCAGATCGCTTTCCTCAGCCCGTCAATCAACTGATCGAGCCGCTCCGGCGTCACGTGGTGATGGAAATCGTAGTTGATCTCGACCGCGGGCGCCCAGGAACAGGCTCCAATGCACTCGACTTCTTCGAGCGAGAACTGCCCGTCGCCGGTGGTTTCCTTGTGCCCGACGCCCAGTTTCTTGCGAGCGTGCTCGTACAATTCGGTGCCGCCCACCAGCATGCAACTGATATTGGTGCACACCTGCACGTGATACTTGCCCTGTGGCCGGCGGTGCAGCATCGAATAGTAGCCCACCACCTCGTCCACCTGCAGCGGCGCCACTTCACAGCGGCGGGCCACTTCCTCGATCAGTTCCTGCGTGACCGCGCCCACTTCGTCCTGCGCGTAGATCAGCATCGGCACCACCGCCGAGCGCTTGCGGCCTTCCGGATACACGGTCAGCATCTTGGCGAATCGTTCTTCGAGTTGCGGCGAGAAATTCATGGTCTGATCTGTTCACCGATTCTCAGCCACGGATGGACGCGCATGCGCACGCATAAGACGCTTGGTTCGATTCGTGTGCATCCGTGTCCATCTGTGGCCATTTTGTATTCGTCCTTAGCGGTCGGTGTCTCCGAGTACGAAGTCCATGCTGCCCAGCGCCGCGATCGAGTCGGCGATCAACGCGCCTTCGAGCATCACCGGCAGCGCCTGCAGATTGCCGAAGCTGGGCGTACGCATGTGCACCCGGTAGGGCTTCGAGGTCCCGTCGCTCACGACATAGTAACCGATCTCCCCCCGCGGCGCTTCGATGCATTGGAACACCTCGCCGGCCGGCACGCGGAAGCCCTCGGTGACGATCTTGAAATGGTAAATGAGCGACTCCATCTGGGTCTTCATCTTCTCGCGGTCGGGCAGGACCACGTGCGGAGCGTCGGCTTGCCAGTCCCCCTCCGGCATCCCTTCAAGCGCCTGGGCGATGATCTTGGCGCTCTCGCGCATCTCCTTCATGCGCACGCGGTACCGCGCCCACACGTCGTTCGACGTTTCCACAGCCACGTCGAAATCGAATTTGTCGTAGCTCGAATACGGCTCGTTCTTGCGCAGATCGAGCGGCACGCCCGCACCGCGAATCATGGGACCGGTGACGCCCAGGTCCAGCATGTCCTCAAGCGAAATGAAACCCACACCCTTCGTCCGGCGCGTCCAGATGGGATTCGAGTTCAGCAGTTCCTCGTATTCGTCGACCTTGCTTGGGAAGGCGCCGATGAATTTCCCCACCACCTTCTGCCAGCCGCGCGGAGGCTCCAGCGCCAGGCCGCCGATGCGGATATAGCTGGTCATCATGCGCTGGCCCGAAAACATTTCGAAGATGCGCAGGATGTCTTCGCGCTCGCGGAAGCAGTAGAAGAACACCGTCATCGCGCCGATGTCCAGGGCGTGCGTGCCCAGCCACACCAGGTGGCTGTTGAGCCGCGACAGCTCGGTCATCATCACGCGCGTCCACTGCGCGCGCGGCGGGATCTCGATCTGCAGGAGCTTTTCGACGGCCAGCGCGTACACCAGGTTGTTCGAAAGGTTCGCGAGATAATCGACACGGTCGGTGAGTGTCACCACCTGCTGCCAGTTCTTCTGCTCGCATTCTTTCTCGATGCCGGTGTGCAGGAACCCGATGTCGGGTTCGGCCTTGCGGATGGTCTCGCCTTCCAACTCCAGAACGATGCGCAACACGCCGTGCGTGGAAGGATGCTGCGGGCCCATGTTCAACGTCATGCGCCGCGGCGCGGACGGACTTGCGGGCTCCTCCTGGACGGCGGAAATTGTAGCGGAGTGCTCTTCGAACAATTTGTGCTTCATGCGTTACTCGCTCTGGTATCCGTACTTGTTGCCGTGCACCGGGTAATCCTTCCGCAGCGGATAACCGTCCCAATCCACCGGCATGAGAATCCGCTGATGGTTGGGGTGATTCCGGAACTTGATGCCGAACATATCGAACACTTCACGCTCATACCAGTCCGCCGAACGCCACACTGAAGTGACGGAATCGATCAGCGGGTCCGTTCCGCCCAAGCGGCACTTCAGGCGCAACCGGCGGCTGGCCAGATTCGGCTGGGCCATGTCGATGGCGTGCAGGTGATAGATCACTTCGAATCGCGGCTCGGCCGGAAAGCGGTCGACGGCCGTCACGGCGCTCAACCGCACGAACCCTTCGTTGTCCTTGAAATGGCGGCACAGCTCGACGATCCGGGCCGGATCGGCGGTAAGCGTGGTTTCGCCGAACGCCTCCATCGTTTCCAGGACTGCCGCGTGTGTCATCGCGCTTCTCCCTTTCGCGGGCTCTTCGGCACCGGGCCCCAATCCAAAGCGCCTTTCTTCCACACGTAGAAGAATCCGACCAGTATCACCGCCACGAAGATCAGCATCTCGAAAAATCCGAACAGCTTCAGTTCGCGGTACACCACGGCCCAGGGATACAGGAAGACGGCTTCAACGTCGAACAGGATGAAGATCATCCCCACCAAATAAAACTTCACGCTGAAGCGCTCATGCGCCGAGCCGACCGGCGCCATGCCGGACTCATAGGGCGTGTCTTTGAGCGGGCTGCGCGCACGCTTGCCCAAGAACGTGGACGCCGCGATCAATCCCCCGGCGAGAGCCATGGCGATCACAAACTGCACCAACACAGGGAAATAGAGTTCTGGATAGGTGGATGGCATGTGTTCGATGCGCCGTGCCGGGCGCTGGCGATCCCGCGCCCATTCTGGAGCTAATGTTTTGGCCTAAGTATTGAATATAATGATGGGCACACGGGGGTGTCAAACGCAGGCAGTGTCTGAAAGGCGCCCAGATCATGGAAAGCCCTGAAACAAAAACGATTGAAGTTGTGGTAAACGGAGTCGCCAAGAGCGTCCCTGAGGGGTTCGCCCTAGATCGGCTGCTGGTTTGGCTGGAGCTCGACCCGGCTCGCGTGGCTGTCGAGCGCAATCTTTCCATCGTGCGTAAGGCCGAATGGAGCGCGACTCAGATCACGCCGGGCGACCGGCTGGAGATTGTGTGGTTCGTCGGCGGGGGCTAGATGAATACGCCCGGGTTCACGCAGAACAATGCCCCGAGTTTGCGGGCCTGATCCGCGCTGATCTTGCGCTTTCCGTTCAGCGCCTCATGAACGTGGCTACGCTGGCTGAAGATCCTGATTAAGTCGGCGGGTGTTCGGCCTGACGTTTCGAGAAGATAGTTCAAGGCCTCATGTGCCGGCATCTTAGAAGGCGGCATGGCGTGGCGCTGATCGTAGTCCGCAACCAGGAGTTGGAGCAACCTCATGAGGCGCACTTCACTTGAGGTTCGACGGCTCCCTTTTCCCATCAGCCCGGAAAGCGAGCCCACAACAGACTCGTACTCGGCCTCGGTCTCGATCACCTTCGGCAGCGTCTTCGACAGAAGCTTTTTATAGTCGTCCGCGATTACGGTTGGCATCAGAAGCTCTCCCGATCGTACTCCTCATGCGTGAGGATAGACTCCACAAGAAGGGATTGATCCGTGAAGTCCACCTTGGCGATGACCCGGTACTTGTTTCCGCCGACGTCGAAGATGAGCCTTCCACTAACATAATCGGTCGCCGCAAACGTCCTCTTCACCGCAACGAAACTCGGCCACGCTGCCTGCTTCGTGATTTCCAGGAATCGCTGGAGCGCCTTGCGCGACGCCGGATGCCTACGGGCGAATCTCGCCACGGCCGCTTCGCCGTAGACCTTCATGATCAATGTTCCCACATTTGGGAACGGCAGTCAACAAGCCACAGAACTTAGTACGCCCCACGTGCTACCGCTGGCCGTGATGGTCGTTGTTCACGAGCTTCGCGGCGTCGGTCTCTACGCACTTGGGCGATTCTTCGAGCGGCTCATTCGACGGTTTCACCACGCGCGGAGGTGCGATCCAGGGGGCCGTCAGCACCTTGGGATCGTCCACCGTGTACTGGTAGACCAGGTTCGCGCCGTCGCGCCACAGCCGTTCGACGACGTGCATCGCGTCGCTGTGGAAGTAGCCTTCTTCGCCGAACCAACCGTCCTCGTTGAAGTTGGTCACGTCGACGACCAGAGTGTCGCCTTCCCAGCGGCCGACCGAATCGCCGTAGTAGGTGGGGTTGGCGTCCTTACGGTGCGCACGGCCATCGACGGGAATGATGCGGTAGGGATCGCCCGAGATGTCCTCGTAAAAGAAGATCATCTCCTTGGGCGTCTGCACGATCTTGCGCGGCGAGCCGATGCGCGGGACCCCTGGACGCCCACAGTAGAAGACAGGGTCGGTGCGGCTCTCGTGATCGATCAGGTCCTTCACTTTGGCCTGCAACTCGGGCTTGTATGAGGGCGCGTTGGTGGACGGGAGCGCGCCGGGTACACCCTTCGCCGCGCGACGCCCGCTTTGGTCGACGGTTTTGAATTCTACGCCACTGGGCCCGGTCTTCTTGAGGCCGGTCGGAGGCAGGTCGATCGCGAACTGCCAGATGCCGCTCAGGTCGGGGTGCCCGTCGGCCGCTCGCGGAATGGACCCGCTGGCTTTCGCCGCGCTACCCGAAGCTTGCGCGAATACACACGCGGCGGCGATCGCTACGACCGCCACAATGAGAACGATTCGATGGTTCATCGTTAGTCTCCTCTACTTGATCGAACTGGCCAACTCCAGTGAGGTTCCGTCGGGCATCGTGATTTTCTGCATGTACCCGAACGCCGACCCATCCTTGGCCCGCACTCCCTCGGCCGTAACCGTCTGCCCGATGGCTTTCGCCAGATCGGCGCGGCCCACGCCCACGCGCCGGAACCAGGCCGGCGGATTGCTCTCGAACGACCACGACTCGACTTTGCCGCTCTCATTTTTGACGTCCATCGCCAGGGTGATGTGGGGATTGATCCAGTCGACCTTAGTGAGCGTGCCGGACACGGTGATGCGCTTGCTCATGTCGAACTCGGCGGACGGGGAATGATGCGCCCAGAGAGACGTCGCCGCCAAAAGCAGGGCGGCTGCGGTTATGAGACCGATTTTATTTCGCACTTGGACACTCCTTAAGATAAAGGTCTTCGTAGGCGAATATATCATAAAGTCTTGGCTACGGCAGCCCGAACACGTAAATCGCGTTGTGGCCTTTGGGCGTGGAGATCTCCGGGAACTCCGCGCTCAGCTCCGGCACCTTTAGGTTGTCGCCGGTCATGATCGCGACGTACTGCTTGCCTTTGGCCGTGTAGGTGATCGTGCTCACCGAGGCATTGCCGCCTAGGATCGTTTCCCAGAGCTGCTTGCCGGTGGCCGCGTCGAAGGCGCGGAAGCGGCGATTCATGTCGCCGTGAAAGATGAGGTCTCCGGCGGTGGCGAGCATCGCTCCGTTGCCGGGCACGCGGCCCACGTCGAAGCGCAGGATTTCGCCGGTCGATAGATTGATCTTCGCCAGGCCGGTCAGCGCCTTGGGATCCGCGCCCGGACGCGGCACCACTTTCCATCCGCCTCGTCCCGCTGGGCCCGCCGTGGTCAGATCACGGCAATTGTCGGTGTAGGACACGTACAGGGAATTGGTCCCCGGATGATACGCGGTGGGCCAGTAACTGCGCGTGTTCCAGAAGCACACGATGTGGTGATCGCCGGGCTGCTTGAAGACGATGTTCCAGTTGATCGAGGTGCGGCCGGTCTTGGGATCGATATCCGAGATCACGTAGTTGGGATCGTCGTAAGGGAACGGATTCGCCCACAGGAACTGGCCGTTGCCGCGATCGAGCACGAAGATGCCGCCCGCCTCGCCGACGGTTACCGCGACGTCACGCTCTTCGCCCTTGGGCACGTCGGGATTGATCCACTTCACGAATTTCGGGTCGGGATTGATGCGGGTCCGCAGCAGCGTGCGCTCGTGGGTGTAATCCGAGTCCCAATCGTCGCCCGGCAGATGCTGGTAATACCACGCTAGCTTGCCGGTTGACGGATCGAGCGCCAGCGTGGAGTTGCTGTACAGATCCGCCGGCGCGGTGCGGGAGATCGCATCGGGATTCCCGTCGTGACGCAGGGCGCGCTGGTCGGGCATGGGATTCGCCACGCCCCAGTACACCAGCTTGCGCACGGGATCGTAGGTGCCGGGCAGGCCCCACGTGGAAGCCTGGCGCTTGTCGAGCGCCGCTCCGCCCCAGCTCTCATCGCCCGGCTCGCCCGGCGCGGGAGTGGTGTAGAAGCGCCACAGCTCTTTCCCGGTCAGCGCATCGTGCGCGGCGATGTAGCAGTTCTCGCGCTTGCCCGCGCAGGCGCCTCCGGAGATCGCTTTGCCTTCGACCACGATCGGGCCGGAGGTGTGGCCGCGGCCGTCGGTCTTGGTTTCCCAGCGCATCTCGCCGGTGCGGGCGTCGAGGCCGACCACGTAACTGTCGGGCGCGGTGTAGACCACGATGTCCTGAAAAATCGCCAGGGCTTTCGTGCGCGCCTGCGCGGCGACGTTGGCGGCGACTTTGCGCTTGTACTCCCACAGTAAATCGCCGGTGGACGCGTCGAGAGCTTGCACGACTGCGCCGGGCTCGACTACGTACATGACGCCGTCGTGGATGATGGGGATGGTCTCGGTTTGCCCCGCGCCCATGCCGCGCTCCCAGGCCAGACGCAACTGGGAGATATTTTGTTTGTTGATGAGCGTGAGCGGGCTGTAGCGCTGCGCGTCATAGGTGCGGCTGAACATCAGCCAGTCGCCCGGGGCGGGGTTCAGCAGCATCTCCTGGGTGACGGGTTTGAATCCTTGCACCTGGGCCGGAGCGGGTGCGGCGGTGAGCGCGGCTGCTATCGCGGCGCAGACCAGCGGGCTTCGAGTGGGCATGAGCTTTCTCCGCCCTTCAGTGTAGAGGAAACTCGTCGCGCTTGGGTTCGTTTTGTAATTTGGGTTCGTTTTGTAATTCGGGTGCGGGGGCGGGCGGCTTGGGTTCGTTTGGTAATTGCCGTGTTGGGCCGGGCGGGTGGGCGGCTCGGGTTCGTTTGGTAGTTTTCGCGGGCCCGGCGGGGACGCGTGAGGGGCTCGGGTTCGTTTGGTAATTTGGGCCGGCACCCGGTTGGGATGGTCTGAGAGTGGATAGGGGTGGAGAGACACTTCTAGTGTGGTGAGGGTAGTAACGGCCGTTATCGAGGAGGCCGCTCCTTCGAAAGCTCCGGGCCGGGCCCAACCGGCCGGTGGCTTTTCCCGGAACAACCTCCTCAATAAGATGCCCGCGCACGACGGATTAGCGCCGGTACGCTAGCGTTTCGGGATCCCGCGACGCCGAGGTTTTACCTTCACCGGCAGAAGGACATCCGTTTGACGTTGCACGCCGGAGTCTAGAACGGCGCGCCCCATTACCCGCGCGCACCAGCTTGCGCCTGTGCGCGGAGTGGAGAGAGGCACGGACAGCCGAGCACCTACTCTCCTCGGCTTCAGCTTATCAGGGGGGCGAGAGCGCGGGGCTCTTAGCGGTTCGCTAAATCATAGAGGACGGAGGTGAAACGGGTTTTTTTCAGGGCTGTGACCGCCGCCTTCGTCTCGCCAGTTTGGCATGACTCGCGCTCCGACATCCCGGTCTCGCAGATTGAGCCGAACGTTCTCGGGCTCTACCGTGGAACGCCGCTAAACGCTGCGCGACAAGGCGGGAGTAGAATGGATCAACAGCGAGGCGTTCGTGGCAAGGATCACCTGCGAGTTTCACAAGGCGTGTTTTCGCCGGTCGTACTCGCGCGCTGCGTCTACTAATGGGGAACTATCGTGGCTCCTTTCTACATTCTGGTTTCATCTTTTCTGCTTTTCTGGATAGCCGGATTCGCGGGTGCGGCTATCGTGTGGCCCTGGCCGGCGGCGTTGCGTGCCGCACTCTCGACGATGTTCTTGGTAACGGCGTCCGCGCACTGGGGAAAGAAGAGAGCGGACCTCATCCGGATGGTACCGCGTGCATTTCCAAAACCTGAGTTGCTAGTCACGGCGACGGGTTGTTTTGAAATCGCAGGTGCGACCGGACTAATGCTTCCTGCCACGACCAGACTTGCGGCCACCTGTCTCGCGTTGCTCATGGTGGCGATGTTTCCCGCCAATGTTTACGCATCCCGTCAGACGCTGACGATCGGTGTCAGGCCCGTTACCCCGTTGCCGATTCGAACCGCACTGCAGCTTGTCTTTGTGAGCGCTGTGCTCGTCGCGGGATTTGCCAGGTGATTGGTGTTCGATCCTGAGCCCCAATGGAGGAGTCTTCTGCCGTTGATCCGACAAACTCGCCGTAAGCAGGGATGTCGTGCGCGATCCGCACGCGGCGCAGCAGTTGTGGCGATACTATTCTGGTCCAGCTCCGCCGTCGAGTGCAGCTATTAGACAGCAGTCAGCCAGGACTGAGCCGCTCAACGTCACTTGAAACGCAGCTCGCGCGTTTGGCTCGCCGTCGGTACGGTAATCGCGTACGCTGAATGGGCCGCTGACGGGTGGTTCACCTTCGATCGCCGCCCTTCCTGCTGAATTCGCTTGTGCGCCTCCTCCCAGGTAGGAAGTTCCTCGCCAGCTTGCGCCCAGTGCACCAGAGCAGCTTCGTCACACCAGTTCAGAATGCTTCGCATGGTCGGCCCGTGGGGTTTCGCACGCATGAATGCCTTCACCGAATCCTCGGACGACCAAGCCGTGCCGGTCCAGAACGTTTTCCTGCGGTCCCGCAGCAGTTTGACCGCGAGGTTCCCGTCGGCTCTCGCGGCTTGCCGAGCAACCCGCAACGTCTGAACAACGAACGCGGGCACATAGGACCACGACCGAACGCGCAGACGTGTAATGGAAACGAATGGCATAGGTTCCTCTCCTGCCTGAATACCCGATTGCGGTTTGTAACAGTAAAGCTCGGCGGCCACGCGGTCGGAAACCCTTAGCTGCGGCTGCAAAGTAACGACGCCAAGTCCTGGCGCTTGCGGCAGGAATACGTGAATTATACCTCAGAGATCCTCCCTGACGGCGTAGTGTTTATGGATCGCAACGGAGAAGAGGAGAACATCTGGCCTGCAGGCCGGATGTAGCTGCCGAAGCTGGGCCTACTTCTTCTCGCCGTCCTCGCACACCTTGGTCAGGCAGATCGAGGAGCCGAAGGCTTTGGGCACGGGGATGCCGCGGTCGGTCATCAGCTTGGCCAGCAGGGCTTCGGTTTCGGGATGCGGAATCGCCGACTGCACGCCTACGCGGACCAGGCCGCGCGAGTAGTCGATGGGCTCCCAGGTGCGGCCCTGGTTTTCGCCGGTGAACGTGTCGCGGCTTCCCATGTCGCGGGCGTCCAGCTTGGCGCCGTGATCCACCAGCATTTGGACCACTGCGTTGCGGCCCTTGTGCGCCGCGCCGTGCAGCGGGGTGCGGCCGTCGGTATCGGCAGTGTTCGGGTCCAGGCCCAGATCGAGCAGCATCTTCACCGCCTCGACGTTGGCCTTCTCGCTCCACTCGAAGGTGACGCCTTCCACCCAGCCGATGCCGGCCGCGACCGAGAGTGGGCTGACGTTGCCGCCCTGCTGTCCTGCGGTGCCCAGTTTGGGATCGGCGCCGTGCGCGAGGAGCAGCTTCATCAAATCGATGTCGGCCGATTGGGACGCGCGCCAGAAGGGAGTCGCGCCGTCTTCGTACAGCCACTGCATGGTGAAGATGGTGCGCGTTTCGGTACTGTCGCCCACGCATTGGGTGGCTGTCGATTTGGCTCCGCATACGCGGGCGTTTACGTTGGCGCCGTGGTCAATCAGGAGCTTGATGTAATCCAGATGATCCATGTCGGGCGCGCGCACGGGATAGTCGCCGCCTTCGATGTTGCGGTTGTCGGTGGCGAGATAAATCGGCGTCCAGCCGCCGTGGTTGGCGATGTTCGGATTGGCACCCTTGTCGAGCAGGTAGGAAGCCAGCTTGTAGTGGCGGTTTTGGGTCGCGGTCAGCAGCGCGGTCCAGCCGTAGTGGGTCACCTGATTCACATCCGCTCCGGCTTCTACCAGTGCCTTGGCGCAATCCAGGCAATCCTCGCGCGCGGAGAGTACCAGCGCGGTCAAGCCGCCGCCATCGGTATTGACGTTGCGGTTGAACGCGAAATCCGCCGCGGCTTGATCGGCTGCCGCGATGGCGTCGGCTGCGTTAACCGTGTCGCCGGCAGCTCCGCGTCCCGCGCGGGCACCGGCTGGACCACGTCCGCCCGGGCCCGGATTAGCGAGGGCTCCAGCGCCGCCCAGATCCGCTCCCGTGGGCACGTCCGCGGAGTTCCGTGGCCGGCCGAAACTCTTGTCCTGCCGCGCCCGGCCTACTACTGTGGGAGCCAGGTACGCCGTGCCGCCCTTGGCGTCCGGGTTCGAGGCAGCTTTGAAGTCCGCGCCGCTCTTCAGCAGCAGGCGGACGGCGTCGGCGTGGCCCTGCTCGGAGGCCCACATCAGGGCCGTCGTGCCGCGGAGCTTCTCCGTCGCGTTGACGCTGGCCTTGTTGGCCAGGAGCATCTTGATGGCATCCACGTTTCCGGTGCGCGATGCGAACATCAGCGGAGTTTCGCCGTGCGCTCCGATTTCGTTCGGATTGGCGCCGGCGTTGATCAGTTTCTCCATCATGGGGGCGCTGCCGTTGATGGACGCTAAGTGCATGGGCGTCGCGCCGTCCTTATTGGCGGCTTTCACATTGGCTCCGGCGGCGATCAGGACGTCCGCCAGCTCCAGATCGTTGCGATACGCGGCCCACTGGATCGCGGTCGCGCCATCGGGCTGGGGAGCGTTGACGTCGGCCTTCTGTTTGATGAGCGACTGAACCGCAGTCTTGTCGCCACGGCTGGCTGCGTCGGCCACTGGAGAATTGGCGCCGAAGGCAGTCGCCGCGAGCGCCGCAACCGCTGCGAGGAAGTATGTGCGCATGGCGGGCTTGCTCCTACACCAACCCCGGCAACACGCCGGTGCTGTCGCCAATCTGGTCGACCTTGATGTCGAACAGCTTCACGAGGCTCACCAGAATGTTGCCGCTGGTGATGGTTTTGGTGGGGAAGTTCAGATGGCGGTTGCCCTTCAGGCGTCCGCCCGCGCCGCCCACCAGGATGTGCGGAACGTCGTAGTGCAGGTGCTGGTTGGAGTCGCCCATGTTGGTGCCGTAGAAAATCAGGGAGTGATCCAGCAGGGTGCCGTCGCCGTCCGGCGTCTTCTTCATTTTCTCGGCCAGGTACGCCAGGCAGGACACGTGGTAGCGGCCTATCTTGGCGTAGTCGGCGATGCGCTCGGGATTCTCGGCGTGATGGGAAGCTCCGTGGAACCCGCTGGTGGAACCGCTCAGGGGATACGCGCGAGCGGTGAGATCGCGGGCGTACAACATCGATCCGACGCGCGTGATGTCGGCCTTGTAGGCTAACAGCAGCAGGTCGGAATGCAGCTTCACGTGCTCGTCGAAGGACTCCGGCACGCCGCTGGGCACGATCACGCCTTCGGTCGACACGCTGCCCGACGCTTTCTTGGCGATTTCCAGACGGCGCTCGATTTCGCGGATGTCTTCGGAGTACTCATCCAGGCGGGCTTTGTCGGAGGCGCCCAGGTTCTGCTTGAAGCGGTTCAAGCTCTCATTGACCGAGTCGAGGATGCTGCGGTCCTGCTCGCGGCTGGCGGCACGCTCCTTGGGATTGGAGCCATCGCCGAACAGGCGCTCGAACACCACTTGCGGGTTCAGCTCCATGGGCAGCGGCTTGGTGGGCGTGGCCCAGGAGATCGAGTTGGTGTAGGCGCAGCTGTAGCCTTCGCCGCAGTTGCTCGAATTGGCGCCGGGATCTTCCAGGCCCAACTGGATCGACGGCAGGAGCGATTCCTGGCCGATCTTCTGGGCGATCATCTGGTCGATGGTGACGCCGTCGTAGATGTCGGAGCCGGTGGTTTTCTTGGGCTTGTTGGCACACATGAAGGCCGCGGCCACCCAGTGATCCGCGCCGGTGACGCCCGGAGGCGGTTCGGCCGACTTGGTCCAGATGCCGCTGATGATGGTGGTGCGGTCGCGGACCCCTTCGAGGGGCTTCATGATCATGGACAGCTCGAAGTCCTTCGCGCCTTCGGCGCGCTTGGGCTCGCCGGGACCGCCCGCTTCGGGAATCCACCAGCCGGGGGCCATCCCGTGGGGGACGAAGATGCCGGTGAAGCGCGTCGGCGCTTTCGCCGCGGTTTGGGCCAGCGGCGTTTGCGCCGGGATCATGGAATCCAGCAGCGGCAGGGCCAGCGTAACGCCGGCGCCTTTCAGTACCATCCGTCGGGAGATGTGCTTTTTAGTAAGGAACATGGTTACGAATTCTCCTGCTGTCTTAACTGTAGCTCGTCATCACATGTGGACGTGGCTGGCCAAGCGTCGGCACGAGTGCCGACGTGGCAAACTAAAGTTCGCTCCACGCGTGGCGCCTGCACTCTTGCGTGCCGTGTAGAGGCTCGTCTCGATACTGTTCCCGGCAAAGCCACTCCACTAGTTACCATTCGAAGCCAGCTTCTCCGACGCTTCCTTCATATTCATCTGGAAGGCGTCGCTCTTCACAATGCCTAGCACGAGCGTCGAGAAGCGGTAGTTGTTCTTCTCGGCGTCGCGCACAATGGACCGGACCACCGGCATATCGAAGTATTCGGTGCCGCGGCCCAGCGCGTAAATCATCAACTTTTCGGTGATGACGCGAACAAACTGCGGGGTGTAGCGGACCATCGCGTCGCGCAGACCCTTCACGCCTTCCAGTTGCGTGCCGTCCACCAGTTTCCCGGCCGTGTCAATGGGGTTGCCGCCGTCGTTGGTCCGCCAGGCGCCCGTTGCGTCGAAATTCTCCAGCGAGAATCCGATCGGGTCCATGATCTGGTGGCAGGAGTGGCACGGCTCATTGGTGCGATGCATCTCCATCTGCTGCCGCATCGACGGCTTCAGGCCGCCATGGGTGTCGTTGGCGGTGGAGGCGAGCTTGATCACTACGTTGGGTGGCGGATTAGGCGGATCCACGCCCAGGAAGATCTGCATTACTGTTTTGCCGCGGATCACGGGCGACGTGCGGTCGGGCGCTGAAGAGATGGTCAGGAACGCGCCCTTGCCCAGTAACCCGCGCCGGGCGTCGAATTCCGGCGGCAACGTCACGCGCCGGAAGAAGCTTCCGTACACGTTGGGGATGCCGTAGTGTTTGGCCAGGCGCTCATTCAAGAAAGTGTAGTTGCCGGCCAGAAGATCGGTCAGACTGCGGTCTTCATGCACCACGCTGCCGACGAACATCTCCATCTCACGGCGCATCGCCTGGCGGAGGTTGTCGTCGAAGTCCGGAAACGAAGCGGTCACGGGCTCCACGGCCGCCAGTCCGCGAACGTTCAGCCATTGACCGATAAAGTTGGTCACCAGCCGGTCCGACTTGGGATCGGCCAGCATGCGCTTCACCTGCGCTTCGAGCACGGCCGGTTCGTGAAGCTTGTTCTGGCCCGCAACCTTGATCAACTCATCGTCCGGAATGCTGGACCACAGGAAGAACGACAGGCGCGAGGCCAGCTCCAGGTCGCTGATGCGGTACTTCTGGCCCGGCCTCACGTTGGTCGGCTCGACTTCCTTGCGGAATACGAACTCGGGGTCGGCCAGGATGCGCCGCAGGGCCATCTCGATACCGTGATCGAAATCGCCGCCGTCATTGCGACCCTGCTGATAGAAGCTCATCAGGGTTTCCGAGTCCTGCGCGCTGATCGGCCTGCGGAATGCGCGCCGCGCGAGCGTTGTGACGACGTCCTTGGCGCAGGTGGTTTCTTTATCCGGGCTGGCCGGCTGGCAGACGAAAATCTTGCGGCGGCTGGGCGAATCGGTCGCGCCCTTGGCATCGAACGGCCCGATCACCGCCAGCTTGCCGACGTGCGGGAAGAAGGTGAATCCCGGGACGCCGCCGGTCTCGATGGTGCTGCGCAGGAAGTGCTGATCCAGGTCGTTGCCGGGTGCGTAGTCGGTGGCCGGGAAGGTCACGCCGATGGTGTGCAGTCCGGCTTTGAGCGGCACGCGGACTTCTTTGGTCCCGCTGATCACGGCCGCGCCGCGCCCGATCTCGCGGTCCCAGTCGAAGAGTTTGATGCGCTCGCCGTCAACCAGGATTTCCAGCTTCTCGCCCTTGATATCGCCGAACGCCCGGTTGTTGTTCATGTTGCCCAGGTTGACCGGCCACACTTTGAACGCATAGTCGCCATCGGCCAAGGCTTCGTACTTGACCACCAAACCGCCGCGGGTTCCGAAGGGCAACCCCTCGACATGGTATTGCTGCGAGGTGTCGTCGGGCACCTGGAACACTTTCTCGACGGCCACCGTGTCGCCCGCGCCCACCACATCGCCTACCGCCATGCGGCTGATCTTGCGGGCGGCCGCAACGTAGCCTTCGAGCAGCGCCGGCGACAGCGAAAGCGCTGCGGCCACGTTGTCGAACCCGCGCGTGGAATCATCCGACGGCAAGTACTGAGCCGGGTCGATCTGCACGTCCAACAAGTCGCGGATCGCGTTGGCGTATTCGGTACGATTCATGCGGTGCAGCCCCGGAGGCGGAAGCTGGACTGCCATGTTCTTGTCCAACTGCTTCTCGATACCGCTGATCAGTGCCTCGCGCGTGGCCGGGTCCGGCTTGAGCGTGGCTTGCGGCGGCGGCATCATGCCGGCCCGAAGTTTGCGCACGACCTTTTCCCACAGCTCCGGCCGATCTTGAACCCGCGATGGGTTCATCTCGTCGAGCAGCAGTCCGGCGGTTTTCAGCTTCTGGTTGTGGCAGGTGATGCAATACTTGTCGAGCAGCGCCCGCTCGGGAGTCGCCGGCTGCTTGGCCAGCACGCCGGTGGATTCGGCTTCGCCGGTCTTGGCGCCTTCATCCACCCATCGCGCTATGGTCTCGATAGCCGCTTCGGGAAGCGAGCCGTTTCCGAATCCCGCGCCGCTCGGCGGCATGGAACCTTCCCGGATTCGCTGGACCAAGATGCTGTCCTTGGAGTTGCCGGGGATGATCACCTTGCCCGTTTGGCTGCCCGACATCAAGCCGCCTGCTGAATCGAGCAGTAAGCCGGCCGGCGCCGCGCCGCCCGAGTGGCACGCCTTGCAGTTGGTGTCGAAAATGGGCTGGACCTGTTTCTTGAAGTCTACGGCGCCGCCCGATGAAGCGCCCGCCGGCTGCTGCGATGGCAACTGAGTCGCGAGCGCGACGAGGGTCAGAACGAGGATCGCTGGTCTGTACATGTAGTGTCGCCCTGTGTTTCTTAGATGCAAAAAACTGCGCATGGGAGCCGATCAAAGTATAGCTCTAATTACGAACAAGATCAATAGATTCTAGCCTTTGCCGTTAGGGACGCCTCCCGATCCGCCATTGGGATCAACGGTCGTTGGCCGGATGGCAGTGGATCTAAATTCGGCCCTGGCCGGGTGGCTCAGGGGGACTGCCGAAAGACCCAGCCGCTGTGCGTGATAATGAAAACTCCGCATGTCCGACGGCCTGCCCACAACACCTACTGCCCCGCCGACTACGCCGCTCATGCGGCAGTATCACGCCATCAAGCAGCAGGTGCCGAACACGCTGCTCCTGTTCCGGCTGGGCGATTTCTACGAGCTGTTTTATGAAGACGCCGTCACCGCCGCGCGCGAGCTGGAGATCACGCTGACTTCGCGCAGCAAGGAGCATGGACAAGCTATTCCCATGTGCGGCGTGCCGTATCACTCGGCGGAGAACTACATCGCGCGCTTGATCCAGAAGGGCTACCGCGTGGCCATCTGCGATCAGATGGAAGATCCCAAGGCTGCCAAGAAACTGGTCCGGCGCGAGGTCACCCGCATTGTCACGCCCGGAACGGCCATGAACGCGGCTGTGCTGCGCTCGCACGAGAACAACTTTCTGGCTGCGGTGATGGGCCAAGGCGCGCGAGCGGGCGTGGCCCACGTCGACGTTTCCACCGGAGAATTTCGCGCCACCGAGATCGACTTGGCCGACGTTCCGGCCGCGCTCGAAACGCTCAATGCTCGAGAAGCACTAGCCCCCGCCGGCGCTCTCGACAAACTGCCGTGCCTCAAGACCGATGTCGAGCCTTGGGTCTTCGCTCACGACTACGCCGTCCGCAGTTTATGCGATCACTTCCGGCTGTTGTCGCTCGATGGCTGCGGGCTGGAGGCGCGTCCGCTCGCCACCGGTGCGGCTGCGGCGATCCTGCACTACCTTCGGGAGACGCAGCGGGGCGCGCTGGAACATTTGGAGCGTCCCGCGTTTTACGATCGCGCGGCCGCGCTGGTGCTCGACGCGACTACCGTGCGCAATCTGGAGTTGGTCGAGCCGTTGTTTGCGGGCGAATCCAAGGAATCGACGCTGCTCTACGTGCTCGACCGCACGCATACCGGCATGGGCGGACGGCTGCTGCGCCGGCGGCTGCTTGCGCCTTCGATTGACTTGGCGGAGATCGAAGCACGCCTGGACGCGGTCGAGGCGCTGCACGCTTCCGCCATTCTGCGCGCGGGGCTCGCCAAAGATTTGGAATCGATCCTCGATCTGGAGCGGCTGCTGGCGCGGGTGGCGTTGGCTTCGGCGTCGCCTCGCGATCTCGGCGCGTTGGCGCGTTCGCTGGCCGTGATTCCCTCGGTCAAGCAACGGATCGTTGACGTGAAGGCAGCCCGGTTCGCCGACCTGTACGCGCGCCTCGATGAAGTCGCCGAAGTGCGCGATCGCGTCCTCGGCGCGCTCGCCGAAGAGCCGCCCGCCAACATCTCAGACGGGGGAACCATTCGCACCGGAATCCGCCAGGATCTGGACGAACTGCGCGACATCTCGCACAACAGCCGGACGTATCTCGCGCAGATCGAGCAGCGCGAGCGTACCCGCACGGGCATCGCTTCACTCAAAATCCGCTTCAACAACGTGTTCGGTTATTACCTGGAGATTTCCAAAGCCAACCGGCACCTGGCGCCTGCCGATTACGAACGGAAGCAGACGCTGGTCAACGCCGAACGCTTCACTACGCCGGAACTGAAGGAGCTGGAAACCAAGATCCTCGAAGCCGAGGAGCGGATTCTGGCGATCGAGAAAGAGATTTTCGAGGAACTGCGCGCCTTGGCTGCCTCGCACGCCGCCCGCATCAAGGCCACAGCGGCGGCGGTCGCCGAAGTGGATGTTACGCTCGCGCTGGCGGAGATCGCGGCCTCGAACCGTTACGCCCGTCCGCGGTTTTCGACGGACGGCGAGATGAAAATCGCCGGCGGACGCCATCCGGTGATCGAACGCTTAGCCGAGAAGGACGCGCAACGCTTTATCCCCAACGATCTCTATTTCCATCCCGAGACGGCCTTCATCTCCGTGATCACGGGACCCAACATGGGCGGCAAGTCCACCTATCTGCGGCAGGCCGCGCTGCTGGTGATCCTGGCGCAGATGGGCTCGTGGGTCCCGGCCGACTCGGCGCTCTTGCCGGTCGTCGACCGCGTGTTCACGCGCATCGGCGCGGCCGACAACCTGGCTCGGGGGCGCTCGACCTTCATGGTGGAAATGACGGAGACCGCGGCCATCCTCAACACCGCGACGGCGCGCAGTTTGATCGTGCTGGATGAGATCGGACGCGGCACCGCGACCTACGATGGCCTCGCGCTGGCGTGGGCGGTGATCGAACACATCCACCGCCAGATCCGCGCGATGACGTTGTTCGCCACGCATTATCATGAGCTGACCGAGCTGGCTTCACAGCTCGACGGCGTCCGCAATTTGCATGTGTCGGTGAAAGAATCCGGCGACCAGATCCTGTTCCTGCGCCGCGTGGAACCGGGAGCCGCCGACAAAAGTTACGGGATCGAAGTCGCGCGCCTGGCTGCGCTACCGCTCAGCGTGATCGAGCGGGCGCGGCAGATTCTGGCTCGGCATGAATCCGCCGAGCAGACTGTTACAGAGGAACTCGCGCCGCGGGCTGCGCCGCTGCAGATCCAGTTGTTTGAGCCGGTGAATTATCAGATCGCGGACCGGATTCGTGGGCTCAATTTGGATGAACTGCGTCCCATTGAAGCGCTGCAGCTTTTGGCGGAGTTGCAGAAGGAGCTGAAGCGGTGATGACGGGAGCGTTATCATTCTTTTGTGATCCGCCGCCTGTACGTTCATAACTTCCGCTGTTTGGAGAACTTCGAGCTGCCCGTGAAGGGCCAGTCATCGGTGTTGCTGATTGGCAAGAACGGCTCGGGCAAGACCACTGTTGCGCTTGCGTTGGAGGTTTTACAGAAAATAGCGCGCGGTACGAACCGGATAAATGACTTAGTGAAGCCAAAGGATTTCGATCTCAGACGTGCGGACGTGCCTATGCGGTTTGAGATCGAAGTCGAGTTGAAAGCCAAGATCTACGGGTACTCCATCGCTGTTGAGTTCCCGAGGGGGGCCAAAGAGCTTCGGGTGTTCGATGAGAAACTCACTGTTGACGGCAAGCCGGTCTATAGTCGGGAACAGGGGCGAGTCTATATTGCAGGGGAAGATCTGACCAAGGGCCTCACGGAGCGCATCGTTGCCCAAATGCTGGGGAACCTCGAAATCGACCGGCACTTGGTGGCTCTGCCCATCATTCAGCAAGGATCCACGGACGATCCCCTATTCGTGTTCAAGCAGTGGCTCGCTCGCATGGTGATCCTTCGGCCGGTGCCCAGCTTGATTTCAGGAGAATCCAAGGAAGAGACCCTGGAGCCGAGTCCTCAGGCAACCAACTTTGGCGCGTGGTTTTCGGGGCTCTTGGCCTACGCGCCTTCGGCCTACACCACAATCGATCGACACCTGAAGCAGGTGATGCCCGATCTGAAGGACATCAAGAATCCGCTGGTGGGGACGGATTCCCGTAGCCTCATCGTCCAGTTCGCCAACGACCATGGAAGCCTGAACCTACCGTTTGAGGACTTGTCGGACGGCGAGAAGTGTTTCATGATTTGCGCTCTGGTGCTGGCGGCCAACGACGCCTATGGCCCCTTGTTTTGCTTCTGGGATGAGCCCGACAACTATCTGGCGTTAGACGAGGTTCAACATTTCGTGATGGCTCTGCGCAGAGCGTTTCAATCCGCCGGTCAGTTCATAGCAACATCACATAACCCAGAGGCCATTCGCTGCTTTTCCCGCGAGAATACCCTTCTCCTATACCGGAAGAGCCATCTTGAACCCACTATCGTTCGACCGCTTAGCGAACTAAGCGTCAGCGGCGATCTCGTGGGTGCACTCTCCCGCGGCGACGTGGAGCCATGAGCGTCAACCGGCATCGGCCGCACATCATTGTGATTCCCGAAGATGACGCCGACCGAGATCTGGTGACGGGTTTTACACAGGCCATCGACAACTTTCGGCAGCTATACGCGACGGAAGTAGCGGGCGGATGGAGAAATGTCTTGGCGGTCTTCGAGAAGGATCACATCGGCGAAATGACCCGATGTCCGGATCGATTGGTGGTTTTGTTAATCGACTTTGACGGCGAAGGGGATCGGCGGGACGAGGCAACGAGAATCATTCCAGAACACCTCACTGACCGAGTCTTTGTCCTTGGCCCTTGGACCAACCCCGAGGCCCTGAAGCGCGCTCACCCGGGCTCCACTCTGGAAACCATCGGCAAGGCGTTAGCACGGGATTGCCGGGATGGCACCGATACGGCCTGGGACCACGAACTCCTCCGACACAACAACACTGAGCTAGATCGCTTGCGTGAGCGGGCGCGAGCGATCTTGTTCAATTGAACATGCGATGAGAGTCGCCGGGATCATGAGCGGCACCTCGCTTGACGCTATCGACGTTGCGATCGTCGACATCACGGGCCGGAAGCCGCGGCTCGACTGCGTGGCGTTCCGTAGTGTTCCTTACCCCAAGAACGTGCGGGCGGCGCTTCTGGGCGTCTCGAACACCATGACCCACACGGCCGCAATCTCGCGCCTGAACTTCCTGCTGGGCGAGTTGTACGCGGAGGCCGTCCTCGAAACCTGCCGCCGCAAACGGATTTCGCTCAAATCCATCGATCTGATCGGCATGCACGGGCAGACCATCTATCACGAAGGCGAGCCCGCCGAATACCTGGGCCGCCGCGTCGCCAGCACGTTGCAAATCGGCGAATCCGCCGTTGTTGCCGAGCGGACCGGCATCCCCACCATCTCCAATTTCCGCGAGCGCGACATCGCCGCCGGGGGCCGCGGCGCGCCGCTGGTTCCCTTCGTCGATTACCTGTTGTTCAAGAGCGGGCGGCGCAACCGCGTCACGCTGAACCTGGGCGGGATCGCCAACATCACCGCGATTCCAGCCGCCGCCAAGCTGGAGGAAGTGGTCGCCTTCGACACCGGCCCCGGCAACATGGTCATCGACGCGCTGGTCGCGCACATGACCGAAGGCCTCGAGACTTTCGACCGCAATGGGCGCGTCGCCCGCGGCGCGAAGGTTCATCGCGGGTTGCTCGACTCCATGATCCAGGACCCGTACCTGGCGCGGCTGGGACCCAAAAGCGCTGGACGCGAGCAGTTCGGACAACAGTTCGTCAGCGGGTTGATCGCCACCGGCATTCCTTTGCCGGATTTGATCGCCACGGCTACCGAATTCACCGTCTACGCAGCGGTGTATCAGATCTATCGCAGCATCGAGCCGGACGAGATTATCGTGTCCGGCGGCGGCGTGCACAACCGCTGGATGATGCGCCGCCTGCAGGAGGAATCCAGCGCGCCGGTTCTCTCCAGCGCCGAGTTCGGAGTCGATCCCGACGCCAAGGAAGCCCTGGCCTTCGCCGTGCTGGCCTTCGAGAGCTTCCGGCGCGAGCCGGCGAACCTTCCTTCGGCCACTGGCGCTCGCCGCGCGGTGGTGCTGGGGAAGCGGACGTTTTGAGGTGGAGTGGGCTTCAGAGGTTGCGAGTCACTTTTGTGGCACGCTTGAATCGGCGACTGAAGTCGCCGTTGCAGGCTGAAGCCCGCTCCACAGTTGGTTAGTTGGCTAGCCTGGCAGCGTCCCCTTTTCCACTTCCCGCTGGGCTTGGTAGTCGAGTTGGCGTACCTTCTCCGACGGGTCGTTAGACAGGTCCTGATTGTTGAGATCGTCCGGAACGGAAGCCTGAGGCTTTGGGTCCAGATTGGTTACGGGAGCATTGGTCGAAGCCGCCGGAACAGGCGGTGTGTAGTCTTTGCGCTTCTTGCCTAGATCGGCGAGTATCGCGCGAATATATTTCCTCATGCCTCATAGTGGACCGCGGTGCAGCCGTTCGACGTTCGGCCACAGGCCCAAAGGATGGACACGAAGCGAGTTATTTCGTTGGGCGCGTTGTTACTGTCACGCCCGGCAAGGACTAAGGCAAGAACCCGATGGTCAGCGTCCGGTACCAGGTGACTCCGGTGGCCGTGTCCTGGCCGAAGAACTCGAAGAACTTCTGGACCGGTGCGTTCAGCCCGGTTGTATAAATCGACGCGCCGATGGTCCCGTTGGCCGGGATGGTGTTAGACCCGAACCACGGGGCGATGTTGGCCGAGTAATCCGCGCCATCGATGTGCAATCCGGTGAGCTGGCTCTGCGCTCCGCCGGTATCGGCCAGGTGCAGTTGCAGGCTCCAGGTACCGCCTTGGTTTGGGACCGGAGTGGGTGTCGACGTCACAGTGACGTTCGAAGCGTCGAACTTCATGGTCATGGTCACGTTGACGAACTGCGGCGGCGCCGCACCCGAAAGTACGGTGATGGTGGCGGTGTAGGTGTCCGCGGTCACGAAGTACGTGGGATCGAGAGTCACCTGGAGCTGCACCGGCGTCGAGGCAGAAATGGTCCCTGTAGCGGGTGTAACCTGCAGCCACGCCGCATCCGCACGCACGGAGTACGGAACCGCGGCCGTGGACCCGACCGACAGCGTGAAGGTCTGGGTGGGTTTCCCTGTTATCTGTTTGTCCAGTCCGGTGAAGTTGAGCGATGAGACCGACGGCGTCACTTGAGAAAACGGCAGGTCCTCCAGGTAGGCTTGCAAGGGGGTATAGGCGTTGGAGAATTTGCCGTATCCTCCCAGATCGCCCTGCGTGCAAGCGACTTCGCCGGGTTGATCCGGCCCATAAGTCAGCATGCCCACCACCACTGCCGGCCCGCTGAATAGCGGCGATCCGGAGGATCCCGGCTGGGTAATGCCGGAGTTCCAAATCACATCGGTATACAGCGTGGCGGGGGCCTTGGCGCCCTCGACATTGACGTCTTGACTGGTTGTCACCGTCCCAAACGAAATGCGCTTATACGATCCCATGGGGTGATGGATCCCCACTACCGGGCTCCCTAGAGCGATATCGCCCGGGTCCCAGCCTGCGAACACTACGCCGGTGGGCACATCCGGCAGGAGCACCAGGCTGTAATCGCCTTGGGGAAGGGTTCCCCAGGACAGCAGATGTCCGCCGTTCGAGGATTTGAGCGTACCCATAGTGGCGGGCGGGCCTTGGAGGCAACTGGGGGACTCGTAGGCCCACCAGGTTTGCAAACTCCGCGCCGCGGGTTCATCGTGGATGCAGTGCCCCGCGGTCAGCATGTAGGGCTTAAAGCTGTTGTCGCGGGTGCCTACCAGCGACGCCGAACACACGTAGGTTCCCGGGGCGTCGCCTTGGGTTTCTTCAAACAAGATGTGGGCGACGGCGCGCTTGGTGTCCTGCCATTCCGGGAAGCAGTTCACGTCCTGATTGCAGGAGGCCGCTGGATCCACGATGGTGTTTCCGATCTCGGAGGGCAAGGATGGTATGGACAGAGTGGAGGCCGGCAGACGCGGCGGAGCCACAAGCGGCAGAGGAACGCGGAAGCGCGCGGCTTCGGCCGCCTGGGCGGTGGCGGCGATCTCGGCATCCAGATTCACGGTGTGATGCGCGATCTGGCGCATGCGGAACGGCACGGCGAGGCCCGGTCCGCCCGCCGGAGGTTGCGGTGCGAATTCGACGACGACGCTTTCACCGGCGGCGATTCCGCTCCAAAAATCGCCGTTGCCGAAGGGGCCGCGGTCCGAGTACGGCCCGTCGATTTCTTCCGGCGCCGCAGCGCTGTACAGCCATAACTGGCCGGTTCCAACGGCAAACTCGGTAAAGTGGACTCGCACACCGGCGGCGGACGGCGAAGTCAGGCGCAGCCTCCAGACGTTGCGCCCATCCGGCAAGGTGGTCCACGTGCCTTGCGCCATGGCCTCGAGCGGCACGTCGCGATGCACTCCGATGTAGCGCTTCCCGCCGCGGTTCCCGAGTTTATTCAACTCCGCCGCGGGAACCTCCGCGAGCTGGACGAGCCCGGGCTCGGGCAGGGGGATCGACCGGCTGAGGGGCTGGGCCTTGGGTGGCGCCGGCCGCCCGGTGCCGTTATAAACCGCAGGTTCTTTACGGCCGCGATTCGGGGAAAGGGGTTGGGCGGAGCTAAGGAATGCACCCAAGCATACCGCCGCCACCGCCGCGCGTAAGCACAGTTTAAGATTCATCTCCCCTGTGATCGACACTCGCGGGGAGGGACTCTAGTAGGGTATTGCTCTTACCGGGCCTTAGACTTTACAGCAGCTTCAGGCTCGCGACCTTGATGACGGCTCCGCTCACGTCGCCATTGACGGTGACGCGCAGATCGTCCTTCTTCTTGGACGCCTTCAGCGCCTTGACGGCCTGGTCGTTGCCCTTGGTGTCGAGTTCCAGCACCTTGCCGTCGGAGGTGGCTACCACGAATCCGCTCTTCTGGCAGGCGGGCGACAGGGCACAAGTCCGCTCGTGCGTCTTGGCGTCTTTCTTCGCCGAGGAGCACATTTTGTCCATCAGGGTTCCTTCGATCTGGGCGGCCGAAGCAGTCAGCGCGAGTCCCGCTACCAGGCTCGCGCGGATCAGGTTTTTGTACAGCATGGTCATGATTCGATTTCCTCCTTCTTCGTATTCGATGCCGTAATGGCTTCAAGGAACGGCTTGCAGTCGTGCATCGGATCGCTGTGCGCGCACTCGGTATGCAGGCGGTACGCTGGGCAGACCGCAGAAGCGCCTCCAGTGTAACGCTCAGAGTGCCAATCGACAATACAGTCCTGGCCCGAGGCTAAGCTGAGGAAGGAGACCTACGGAGTGGCAGGTTAAGTCTGGGAATCGGCGATTTCTTTCACCAGACGTTTCAATTCCGGCAAGTCCCGTTCGACGACACCCCACACGACCTCGCGATCAACGCCGAAGTAATGATGAACAATTACATTTCTCAAGCCGGAGGCGTCCGCCCAGATTTCGTCCTGGTGCGCTGTGCGAAACTCTTGCGATAACGCGCGGCACGCCTCCCCGATGATCAACAAATGATGCAGTATCCAGGTCTGGAGTAATTCGTCCTGGTAGAAGGCATCTTTGCCCCTCGCCGCGTGCCGTTCAATCCGCTCGATCGCTTCGAGCAGATCCTGCAAGCGGTCGGCGTCGCTACGCATGCGGTGTGTTGGAGGCTTAAAGGGGCACTGCTTCCGCGAGTACCCGATCCCGAATGCGAGACCGCAAGCCGTTTTCGGTGACCACGTCCACGGGACGTCCGAGCAGCGCCTGAAGGTCCAATACCAATCCGCTCAAATCAAACAGCGTTCGGCCGGGCTCCATTTCAACGAGAAAATCCACGTCGCTGTCCGAGCGGTGGTCGCCGCGCACAACGGAGCCGAACACGCGCACCTGGCGCGCGCCTCGCTTCGCCGCCGTCTTGAGAATCGCGTCACGCCGGGTTGTTTGCAGATCCTGGAGGGTCATTTCGATTTCTGATTCGATCTTATCAGGATTCTTGCTTCATGCCGGAGTTTCAATGGTGTAGTGTGGAGAAGTGTTCCGGCTATTCTTGTGGGTCGGCTTGCTTGCGCCCACCACCTTCGCGCAGTGGCCGCGTTACGTCGACGGTAGCGAACGCCCGCACGATTCGCCACCCGCCCATCCGCTTGCGTATTTCACGGCAGATCCGCGCTCGCGGCCTGATTGCGAACGGTTGTGCCGGTCGCTCGACCTGTCCTGGCCGTCCACCGCTCGCGAGGCGGCGGACCTCGCAAGGACACATGCGAACCTTCGTCTGGTCGGCAAGATTGCGGCGTTCACAATCTACGATCTGGATTATTTTCTCGGAGGGAACCCCTGGTTTGGTTCCGATGACGTGAACCAAGGGCGGCCAGATCTGAGGTCAGTGCTCGTTAATACCGGTCCGGAACAGTTCCGCGAAATCCTTGTGCAGAGGAATTTGGGTGGGACAATTTATCCAGCTGTGCTCCTGGATGCCGGACAACAAAAGGTTCTGAAGACTGAATATTGGAGCGCTGGGCATCCGGGCTCAAGAGAGGAGGCCTACTTTGCTTTCTCGGAGAGCGGGCCGCAGTTGCTCGATTTCACGCCCGTGTATGAGGCTGCGGCGAAAGTGGTTCCGGAAAATATGAACATGTTCCGGCTCGCAGAAGAGTTCGATTTCGGAACACTTTCGTGGACGATCCCGACGGAGTGGCTCGATGCACGGACGAACCCGGCACATTGCTGCGGCGGAGGACGCATCAAGGTGACTTTCCGGCTTGACCCCGGGCGAGTTATCCCAATCGGCGCAGCATACGAGCCCTAAATGACTGTCTAGGCCACCCGATCCGCCAACACGCGGACGTGGTTATCGCGCACCTCGACGTAGCCGCCGGAGATGTTCAGTTGCGCGGTCTTGCCGCCGGAAACGTAGCTCAATTCGCCGTCGCCCAGTTCGCTGAGCAGAGCGGCGTGGCCGGGGAGAATACCCATGTAGCCGTCTTTGCCGGGGATCGTGACGGAGTCGGCGGTCACGTTGGCCACCTCCCGCTCGGGCGTGGCGATTTCTAACTGTAGTGTGTCGGCCATGGGATGCTAGCCCTGCTTCTTCATCTGCTCCCAGACTTCGAGCACGTCGTCGATGGAGCCTTGCATGTAGAAAGCCTGCTCCGGGATTTCATCGTGTTTGCCCTCGACCACTTCCTTGAAGCTGCGGACTGTGTCGGCGACCTTCACGTACTTGCCTTTGCGTCCGGTGAACGCTTCGGCGACGTTGAAGGGTTGCGAGAGGAATTGCTGGATCTTTCGCGCACGGGCCACCGACAGCTTGTCTTCATCCGACAGTTCGTCCACGCCCAGGATGGCGATGATGTCCTGCAGATCCTTATAGCGCTGCAGAATTTGCTTCACGGCTTGCGCGGTGTTGTAGTGGTCGTCGCCCAAAATGCGCGGATCGAGGATGCGCGAGGTGGAAGCCAGCGGATCGACGGCCGGGTAAATGCCCAACTCCGAGATCGACCGCGAAAGGTTTGTGGTCGCGTCCAAGTGAGCAAAGGTGGTGGCCGGCGCGGGATCGGTATAGTCGTCGGCGGGCACGTAAATCGCCTGCACCGAGGTGATGGAACCGGTCTTGGTCGAGGTGATGCGCTCCTGCAGATCGCCCATCTCGGAGGCCAGGTTGGGCTGATATCCCACCGCGCTGGGCATGCGTCCCAGCAGCGCAGACACTTCTGAACCCGCCTGGGTGAAACGGAAGATGTTGTCGATGAACAGCAGCACGTCCTGGTTTTCCTGGTCGCGGAAGAACTCGGCCACGGTCAAAGCCGTCAGCGCCACGCGCAGACGCGCCCCGGGGGGCTCGGTCATTTGGCCGTACACCAGTGCGCACTTCGACTTGGTGTAGTCGTGGGGATCGATCACGTGGGATTCCTGGAACTCCAGCCACAGGTCGTTGCCTTCGCGCGTGCGCTCGCCCACGCCCGCGAACACCGACACGCCGCCGTGCTTGGTGGCGATGTTGTTGATGAGTTCCTGAATGATGACCGTTTTACCGACGCCGGCGCCGCCGAACAGGCCGATTTTTCCGCCTTTGAGATAAGGTTCCAGCAGGTCAACTACCTTGATGCCGGTCTCAAACATCTGCAATTCGGTGGACTGTTCTTCAAAGCCCGGCGCTGAGCGATGAATGGGCATGCGATGGGTGGCGTTGACCGGGCCCATCTTGTCCACGGGCTGGCCGATGACGTTCAGCACGCGGCCCAGCGTTTCGCGGCCTACCGGCACGGTGACGGGCTCGCCCAGATCGAACGCCTTCATGCCGCGCACCAGGCCGTCGGTGGGCTGGAGCGCGATGGTGCGCACACGGCTCTCGCCGATGTGCTGGGCGACTTCGCAAATGATGTCGATGGGTTCGGGAACGTTGAAGCCCTCGCTGGTGATGCGGACCGCGGTGCGAATGACGGGGATCTGGCCTTCCTGGAACTCGACGTCCACCGCCGGTCCGGCCACCTGAATTACTTTTCCTTCGATCATATACTCCTCATGTTCTCCGTGTGGGGCAGCTTGGTAAACTGCGGGCGGGTTGGCAACCCGCCGCAGGCTACCAGCCTGCCCCACATAACTAACCCAAAGCGGCTGCGCCGCTGACGATTTCGATAATTTCGCGGGTGATGCTCGCCTGGCGCACCCGGTTCATATACAGCGTTAACTTGTCGATCACGTCGGCCGCGTTGGACGACGCCGCGTCCATGGCCGTCATGCGGGCGGCGTGCTCGGCGGCGATGGACTCGAGCAGCGCGCGGTAAATCCGCAACTTGATGTAGCGCGGCAGCAGCGTGCCCAGCAGTTCCTCGGGCTTCTGCTCGTAGATGTAGTCCACCGGCTGGCCGCCCTTGGGCAGCTCGATGGGCAGCAGACGGGACGAAGTCACATTGGGCATCACTACGCTCTTGAACTCGTTCGTGAAGATGTAAACCGCGTCGATCTCGCCGTTCGAAAATCGCTCGATGATGCCGTTGGCGATCTTCTCTGCATCTTCGAATTTCAGGTGGCGCGCGTACTCAATGTGCTCGCCTGCGATGTTTTTCGTACGCTTGCGGAAATAGTTCACGCCCTTCTTGCCGATCAGTTCGAAGCTCAATTCGGAGGCGTTCTTATGCTCGTCGAAGAAACGCTGCGCCAGCTTAATCAGGTTGGCGTTGAAGCCCCCAGCCAGACCGCTGTCGGCGGTGATCACTACGGCCAGAATGCGCTTTTCCGGACGCACCGCGAGCAACGGCTGCTCGACATCGGCGCCTTGCGCTGCGGCCTCGGCCACGTTGGCCAGGACATGCTGGAGCATCTTGGCGTAGGGCCGCGCGGCAATGGCTTTGTCCTGGGCGCGGCGCAGCTTGGCCGCCGAGACCATCTTCATGGCCTTGGTGATCTGCTGGGTGTTTTTCACCGAGCGGATGCGCCGGCGTATGTCGATCAGGCTCGGCATTATTTTTTGTGCTGCTGCAGAAAGCGGCTCTTGAATTCTTTGAGCACCGAATCCATTTCCGCCTTCAGCGCGTCGTCGAGCGCCTTCTTGTCGCGGATCGCGTTGAGCACGCCCGGATGAGCGTTCTCGACGAACTTGTACAGCTCCGCTTCAAAAAGCCGGCACTGGTCGAGCGGGAGATCGTCCAACAGGCCGGTGGTTCCCGCGTAAATGACTAAGACCTGCTTCTCGACCGGCAGCGGCGATAATTGCCCCTGCTTGAGGATCTCCACCATGCGCGCGCCGCGCGTCAACTGCGCCGCGGACGCTTTGTCCAGATCCGAGCCGAACTGCGCGAAGGCCGCCAGCGCGCGATACTGCGCCATCGCCAGCCGCAAACTGCCGGCGACTTGGCGCATGGCTTTGATCTGTGCGTTGCCGCCCACGCGGCTAACCGAGATACCGACGTCGATCGCGGGGCGCACGTTGGAGTTGAACAAATCTGACAGCAGATAGATCTGGCCGTCGGTAATCGAGATTACGTTGGTGGGAATGTAGGCCGAAACGTCGCCCGCCTGGGTTTCGATGAACGGCAGCGCGGTGAGCGAGCCTCCACCCAGTTCGTTGTTGAGCTTGGCCGCGCGTTCCAGCAGGCGGCTGTGGAGATAGAACACGTCGCCGGGGAAAGCCTCGCGCCCGGGAGGACGGCGCAGCAGCAGCGAAATCTCACGGTACGCCGCGGCGTGCTTGGAAAGATCGTCGTAGATGCACAGCGCGTGGCGATTGGTGTCGCGGAAAAACTCACCCAGGGCGCAACCCGCGTAGGGAGCCAGGTACTGCATCGGCGCCGGATCGGAAGCCGTCGCGGCCACCACTATGGTGTAGGCCATGGCGCCGTAACTGTCGAGGGTCTTGACCACCTGCGCCACCGTCGACCGCTTCTGGCCGATGGCCACGTAGATACAAATGACGCCGCTGTCTTTCTGATTGAGAATCGTGTCAAGCGCGACGGTCGTCTTACCGGTTTGGCGGTCGCCGATGATCAGCTCGCGCTGGCCGCGGCCGATCGGAATCATCGCGTCGATGGCCTTGATGCCGGTCTGCAACGGCTCTTTTACCGGCTGGCGGTCGACCACGCCAGGCGCGATGCGCTCAATGGCGTTGAACTGATGGGACTCGATGGGGCCCTTGCCGTCGATGGGCTGGCCCAGCGCGTTCACGACACGGCCAACCATGGCCTCGCCAACCGGCACCGACATAATGCGTCCGGTGCGGCGGACTTCGTCGCCTTCTTTGATATCCGAGTAGTCGCCCAGCAGCACCGCGCCCACCTGGTCTTCTTCCAGGTTCAACGCGATTCCCGAAACGCCGCCCTTGAACTCGATCAGCTCGCCGGCCATCACGTTTTCGAGGCCATAGACGCGGGCGATGCCGTCGCCCACCGAAATCACCGATCCGGTTTCGGCCACATTGACCGCCCGTTCGTAGTTGTCGATTTCCTCGCGCAACAAGCGCGAGATTTCATCCGCCCGAATCTGAGCCATATTAAAAAAGCACCCTTAATTGCCGGGACGATTTGCGCCGAGACCCGTTTACCCGGGCTTTATCAGCGTCCCAGTCGCATTCTTAGTTGTTCCAATTGTCCCTGCACGCTGCCGTCGTAAACCGTCGATCCCACGTGCGCCACGACGCCGGCGATCAGCGCCGGGTCGATGGTAAATTTCACTCGGGCCTTGCGGCCGGCCAAACGGGCCACCTGCGCTTCGAGCGCGGCCTTCTGCTCCGCCGCCAGCTCGCGCGCGCTGGATACCGAGGCGCTCACAAAACCCAGACGCTGGTCGAGCAGCGCCTCAAACCCTTCGATGATCGCAGCCAGATCGCCGACCCGGCGATGATCGATCACTACGAACACAAAATTCCGGACCTTGGCGTTCACGCCCATCGGGGCCATCAACTTGGCCATCACCGCCCGCTTGCGGGAGGGCGATACGGCCGGCGAAAGCAACGCACCCTTCAGGCTCGCCGATCCTGCGACCAACTCCTGGACCTCGCGCAATTGCGTCAACACCTGGGCCGGGTCGACCCCGGAGCCCGGTGCGGCGACCACATCCACCAGGGCCTTGGCGTAGCGTGTCGAGAGCGCGGAAAGCATTTAGTTCTGGGACCCTTGCCGTTCCAGATCGGCGACGAAACCCGCCACCAGGGCGGCGTCGAGAGCCGGGGTCATGCGCTGCTGGATGCGCTGCTTGGCCAGATCCAAGGCCAGCTGCGCGGCGTACTCGCGGAGTTCGCGGCGCGCGGTTTTGCCGGCGAATTCAATCTCCAGCGCGGACTGCTGGTGGATCTTTTCAATCTGCGCCGTGGTCTCCTGCCGGATGCGCGCGCCTTCGCGCTCCATCTCGGTCTTGGCCTGGGCGCGAAACGCTTCGATATCGGCGCCCAGCCGGGTCATCTTCGCGTCCACCTCGGCGGCGCGTTTTTCGGCGTCGCGCTTGACCTGCTGCGCTTCGGCGATGCCTTTTTGAATTTCGGCCGTGCGGGCTTTGAACATCCCCGGCGCGTGTTTGCCGATGAAGTAGCCGAGGCCGGCGGCCAGGATGGCGAAGTTGGCCCACTTCCACAGATTGGTGTTGTCTTCGGGCTTCTGGGCGCCGGCCGATTCCTGCGCCAGCAGGCTGGCCGCGCCGAGCATCAAGATCACGAGAAAGCGTGTCGTCATCCGCTTCGTCATCCGGTGAATCAGACCTTCCGCCCGGTCAAGGCCGTGGCGATCTGGTCGGCCAGTTGTTCGCTGGACGCCAGCAGGTTCTGCCGGGCCGCGGCCATTTCCGTGGCGATCCCGTCGCGCGCCTTGGCCACGGTGTTGTCCGCATCCGCACGGGCTTGCGCGGCCTGGCCCGCTTGGTCCGCCAGCCACTGGCGGCGCGTCTCTTCCTGATCCTTGTAAACTGCCGAGCGCGCCTCGCGGAATTTGGCCTCGTATTCGCGGGTCTTCTGTTCCGCCGCGGCCAGACTCTGCTCCGCGATCTTGCGCGCCCCCTCGGTCAATTCCTGGCGCTGCTTAAGCACTTTATCCAGAGGGCCGAACAGCATGGCTTTGAAATAGAAAAGCAGCAGCAGCAGGATGCAGGCCGTGGGGATAGCCTTCAGCAGTATCCCACCTAGGGCTTCAAGTGTTTGTTCCATCTATAAAAATGGTGCTGGGAGCCAGGAGATAAAACGGCGTTGAAGTTCACGCCGCCGCTCGAATACTTTACGCTATCACAGCGCAGCCGGGCGGGTCAACTTGGAAGCGCGCACCAACGCCGCGTTCCCGTTATCGATGCGCGGCGGACGCGGCCGGCAGCACCGCCGTACCCAGCCAGAAGGTCTCGATCTGCCGCCCGATGCTCACCAACTGTTCCAGGTTGGAAGGCTTGGGGATAAAGCAATTGGCGTGCAAATCGTAGGCTCTGGCGATGTCGCCCGCCTGGGTGGAACTGGAAAGCACGATCACGGGAATGCCCCGCAAACGATCATCCTGTTTGATCGCCGCCAGCACTTCCCGGCCGTCCTTCCGCGGCAGGTTGAAATCCAGCAGAATCAGCGCGGGCCGGGGACACTTCTGGTAGGCTCCACTCCGGTGCAGAAATGCCAGCGCCTGCTCGCCGTCGCGGACCACACTCAAGTGGCTCGACAAATGGCATTCCTTTAGGGCTTCCCGGAGCAGCCGGACGTCTCCAGCGTTGTCCTCTACCAGCAGGATCTCGGACGGGAATGATGGAAGCGCGTGCGGCATTGCATCCGTGTAGTGGCGGAACGCGCGCCGCAATCTCAGCGGACAAGTCCGTAAGCCTTGGGGCGATCTTCCCTTCACACCTTGCGGCGCGGTCCGGCTAGAGGGGGATATTGCCGTGCTTTTTGCGGGGGTTCTGATCCACTTTGGTTTCGAGCACACGCAGAGCGCGAATGACGCGCGGGCGAGTCTGGCGGGGTTCGATGACATCGTCGACGAAGCCCAGTTCGGCGGAGACGAAGGGGTTGGCGAAGCGCTCGCGGAACTCCTCGGTTTTGGTGCGGCGTAGCGCGTCCTGCTCAGGACCCGCCGCGGCCGCGGCCAGCTCACGGCGATAGACGATGTTGACCGCGCCCTCGGCGCCCATGACTGCGATCTCGGCGCTGGGCCAAGCCAGGTTCACATCGCAGCGCAGATGCTTGGAGCCCATCACGCAATAGGCTCCGCCGTAAGCCTTACGCGTGATCACGGTGATCTTGGGCACGGTCGCTTCGGCGTACGCGTACAGGAGCTTGGCGCCGTGGCGGATGATCCCGCCGAACTCCTGCGCGGTGCCGGGCAGGAATCCGGGGACGTCCTCGAACGTAAGGATGGGAATGTTGAAGGCGTCACAGAAACGGACAAATCGTCCGGCTTTATCGGAGGAATCGATGTCCAGGCAGCCCGCGAGATACGCCGGCTGATTCGCCACGACGCCGACGCTGCGGCCGTCCATGCGGGCGAACCCGATGACGATGTTCTGGGCCCAGCGCTCCTGCACTTCGAAGAAATCGCCCTCGTCGACCACGCGGCGGATCACGTCGCGCATTTCATAAGGTTGATCGGACGCCTGGGGCACTATCGTGTCGAGCGCCGGGTCCTCGCGGACTTCCCGATCGGCCGAAGCCGCGCGCGGTGCGTCGTCGCGATTGTTCTGCGGCAGGTAGCCCATCAGGTGGCGGATCATGCGCAGGCAATCGGCGTCGTCGGCGGCGAGAAAGTGAGCCACGCCGCTAGTGGTGTTATGCGTCATCGCGCCGCCCAGCTCTTCCTTTGTGACCTTTTCGTGCGTGACGGTCTTGATCACGTCGGGTCCGGTGACGAACATGTGGCTGGTGCCGTCGACCATGAAAGTGAAATCGGTGAGCGCCGGCGAGTACACGGCGCCTCCGGCGCAAGGGCCCATGATGGCCGAGATCTGCGGAATCACTCCGCTGGCCAAAACATTTCTGAGGAAAATGTCGGCGTACCCGGCCAGCGCCAGCACGCCTTCCTGGATGCGCGCGCCGCCGGAATCGTTGAGCCCGATGACGGGGGCTCCGGTCTTGAGCGCCAGATCCATGATCTTGACGATCTTCCGAGCGTTGGCTTCTCCCAGCGATCCGCCGAACACGGTGAAATCTTGCGCGAACACGTAGGCGGGGCGGCCGTGGATCAGGCCGTAGCCGGTGACGAAACCGTCGCCGTCGATGACTTGGTCCTCCATGCCGAAGTCGCGCGACCGGTGGCGCGTCAGCTTATCCAACTCTTCGAAGGTGCCTTCGTCGAGCAGCAGATCGATGCGCTCGCGCGCGGAGAGCTTGCCTTCCTTGTGCTGGCGGGCGCGGCGGGCTTTGCTAGCATCGGTGCCTCCACCGGCATCGGCCGCGGCGTGGCGGCGGCGGAGTTCTTCGAGACGGTCGGACATTACTGACTAGCGTAACAACCTCTCTGCGATAATCGTTACGTCCATGTTTCTGCGGATCGAGGCGAAGAACTATCGGGGCCTAAAGGAAGTCAGCCAGCCGCTGAACTCCTTCGAGATTCTTGTGGGAGCGAATGCCAGCGGGAAGTCGACGTTCCTGGATGTTGTTGAGTTCTTGAGCGACCTGATGACGGATGGGTTGGAGGCAGCCGTTGAGATGCGAACGCGCAACTTTCATGACCTGGTGTGGGGGCGTGAAGGAAACACATTCAGGTTTCATGTGAGGGCAAAGCTTCCGCCTAGGAGCCTGTCCGAATAAAACCGCAAGTTCGCAGGCATGAATGGAACGGAACCGGTACATAATGTTTTATGCCAAAGGGCTACCGAGACTACCTGCCGGAGCAAGACCTACTGTTGCCGCCAAGCCTCCGCGACTGGC
>DATNJC010000252.1:0-142757 GCA_035604115.1 Bryobacteraceae bacterium
TCGCCTGCGCTCAGCATCGCATTGCCCAATGCCTACTTCGACTCGCTCGGGATTCCGCGATTGACTGTGAAGCCTATCGCTTAACCCGCCGAACCGCCGGATGCGGACCCGCATGTAAGGTGGTGTGGGAGGGGAGGAGCCGTGAGGCTCACCCCTATCCCAATCACACGATGCTTTTACTACTGCGCCCGAGCGACCTCCGCCCAGTTGTCGTCCGGTTTGCGATCGATCAGTTTGTTATAAGGATCGATCCCCGCGAGCGTCGGCTTCTCGTCCACGATCACCGTGAACTTCTGCTCCTTGGCATTGATGCGCCGCTTTTCCAGATACAGTTGCTTCTCGTGCTGCTTGGCGCCGCTGAACACGCCGATGTCGATCAGATCGTCGATGGGGACTTCGGTCTCGTTGCCCGAGCCATCTGCCTTCAACTTGCGCGCGCTGACGGTCAGGTCCACTTTGTATTTGTTGCCGGACGCGGGAGACCAGACGGCGGTCACGGCTTTGTTATCGAACAGCGTGATCGATTCGAACAGATCGGAGATCAGGTACTGCATTTCGGGAGGGGTCGCCTCGCGCAGGGCCGCCACGAAGCCGCGCGTATCGGGATAGGGGCCGGTCGCGTAGCGCGATTTTTCCAGAAAGCCCCGCAGGGCCGCGTTCAGCCGGTCTTCCCCGATGTAATCGCGCAACGCGTACATCACCAGACTGCCCTTGTTGTACCAGACATACGGTTCGCGCTGGACCAGCGCCAGAGGGGGCTCCTTACGCTGTTCGCCCGAACGCCCCCGCAAGTAACCGTCGAGCTCATGCTTCAGGAATTTGCGGATGTTGGACGGCCCGTATTCTTTCTCCATGATCATCAACGCCGAATACTGCGCCAGCGTTTCCGACATCATGTTGGAGCCCTGCGTCGCGCTGCCGATGAGCTGGTGCCCCCACCACTGGTGCGCCAGCTCGTGAGCGGTGATATAGAAGATCTCGTCCAGATCTTCAGGCTTCTCCACTCTCTGGATGAAACCGAGCTGTTCCGAATACGGCACGGTATTGGGGAACGACTGCGCGAAGGTTCGGTAGCGTGGAAACTCCAGCACACGAAACTGGTCGAATTGATAGGCTCCGAAATTCCGCTCGTAATAATCCAGGCCCTTCTTGGCCGCGTCGAGCATGCGGTCCAAGTTGTACTCGTGCCCCGGATGATAGTAGATCTCCAGCTTCACGTTGTGCCACTGATCGCGCTTTACCAAATAGCGTCCCGAGGAATACGAATAGAAATCGGCGATCTTGGTAGGGCCCATATCGTATTCGAAGTACCGGCGGCCGTTGGCGGTCCATTCCCGTTTCAGATAACCCGGCGCGATCGCTGTCTGGTCGCCGGAAGTGCTGACCACGGTCTTGTACGTGATCCAGTTGGCGTCCGGGGTGAAGAGATTCACGTTGGTGTAGTAGGGATCGCCGGGCGGAGCCATTTCTTCCAGCGGCGGCAGCTTTTCTTCTCTGCGCCGCACCGGGTTGTCCAGCTCCGCGCCCTGGTTGTAGCCGATGCCGGGAAAATAGTCGCGATCGAAGAAGGTGCCGTTGAACGCCAGCTCCGCGCGTTCATTGCCATCGCGGAATCCGTGCGACTGATAGGAAATACGGAAGTCCATCCGCGCGGAATCGCCTGGAGCGAGCGGCGGACTCAGCTTGTAAATCGCATAGTGATGGCGGCGGTCATCCAGAATCTTGCTAAAGGAGCGGTCAAAGCGCAATTCCTCCACGGATTCCTTGAAGTCGGTGACGTGAACCTCTTCAATCGGCGCCGAAGTGGAGTTCACCAGATTGAAGTGGCCTTCGCCGCTGAGCGAGCGCCGTTCGGAGAAGATGTCGACATTCGCTTCCACTGCCGTGATCTTGGGCTGCGGGAGACGCTCGTACTTCTTGTACAGGCGTTCGTACTCGGCGGTGATGCGGCGGTCTTCCTTGGATGTGCGGAACCGGTTCACCACGTGGCCGTTGTAGTAATACCAAGCGCCGCTGGCGAGAAAGGCCACCAGGCACACCGCCAGCGGAATCGAAAGCCCGGGCAGCGAGCGCCGAGCACTCCTCCAGCGGCTGCGCCAGTCGAGGTCCGTCCCGCGCCGCGCGAAAGCCAGCGAAAGCACGCCCAGGATTCCTCCAAAGGCCAGCCAATAGAGCAGCGACCAGAACAGCGCCGGGACGAAGTGTCCGTACCCGTTCATGTCGGAGTAGTTATAGGGAGCGATCTCTCCGAACAAATACAGCCGGTTTTCGATGCCGTAACGATACAGAATGGGCACGACCAGCACCATTCCGATGACGATCGCGTGCGCCGCGAACTTGTTCGGGACCATCGTCTGCACGAAGAGCGCCACCAGAATGTAGGCCAGGACCCCGGTGAACGAGACCAGGTAAAGCTCCTTCCAGTACACAAGCAATTCGAAGTGGTAGTAACCCGATGCCGCCTGTACACCGATGCCGCACAGCATCACAATCGTGTACAACACGAGTTCGACGATGGCGAGCGACAGGAACTGGCTGGCCCAGTTCACCCACCCCGGCAGCGGCAACGAATCGTGGATCTGGTCGAAGTTCACGTTGCGCTCGCGCCAAATCAGCTCGCCCGCGTAGAGCGTCGCGATCACATACAGAAACAGCGCGGACGATCCCGCCACCACGCTCACCATCAGATAGGTGACCGGCCACACGGCAGTGTCCTCGAAACGGCCGGCTTCGCGACCGTTCAGGACCGCCAGAACGATCATCACGAAGGCGATGGCCCAGAAGGGAATCTCGCGGACGATGTTGAGCATGCGGACCCGGGTCAGCGCGGCCATTTGCGCCAGCGAGGCGCGGCCTCCAAAGGTGCGGGACACGGACGGAAGGCGCAGCGCATGGCGCGTCTGGACCGCTTGCTCTTCATCCACCACAGCCGTCTCGCGCTTGCGCGAGGCGCGCCTGCCTCCATAGCGGGAGCCCAGCGTCTCCGCGGACATCGGGAAGAACGCGAAGGTACCGATCAACGAGAGCAGGCCGACTCCCATCCACACGATCCGGTTGTAGAGCAACGCGCCGGACCAGGAAAGCAACTGGACGTTCTTCTCGGCGACCGTCCAGTACTTGGTGGTGGTGTCGAACCAGATCAGCCCGATCGGATCAAGCACCGACGGCCAAAAGGTGTTGAGGGTTTGCGATTTCAAAACGTAGATGGCGGGGATCAGGTACAGCGCGAAGACAATCACGCCTTGCATGTACACCACCACCAGCCTCCGGCTCAAAGCCGCCACGAAGAAGAAGATGCTCCCCAGGAAAAAGATCTGTATCGTGACCACCGACAAAAACGGTTGCAGGTAAAACCAAAGGTGAATGGGAGCCATGCGGGTTTTATCCGCCCACGGCATGACCGATCCCAACAGCGCGCCGAAGATCAGGCCGGAGAAGACCAGCACGGTCACGATCAAAGACCCGGCCCAGCGCCCGCCCAGGTAGGCGGTCTTGGTGATGGGCCGGGTGAACAGAAGCTGAAACGTGTTCTCTTGAAAATCGCGCAGAATGGCAGTTCCGAACAAAGCCGAGATGATCAGCGTTCCAAACGACGTCATTTGGAGGTAGATCACGGTCAACGCGTAAGGGCTGTTCAGCAGCACTTTACCGGTGCCTGCGGGTCCGAAGTCCTCAGCCGAAACGGAAAAGAAGGCCATCAGGAAGAAGATGGCGAAATACACGTAAGTGGAAACGCGGTGCAGCCGGTAGTTGATCTCGAACAGGAAAAAGTTCGTGAACATAGGCGTCAGTTGCGGGAGTGCCGGCTCAAGCCGATGAAGTAGGCGTCTTCCAGATTGGGTTCGACTGCGGTGAAACCGACCGAAGGTTCCGATTCGGCGTAGACGCGCACTTCGGTCGCGCCGGCTACCAGATGCGTGGAGACCACTTGCAAGGACTTCTGCAACTCCGCCAGCTCACTGTCGTTCGCCAGGGATTTGCGCCACATGCGCCCCCGCAGCGCTTCGATCGCCTCCGTTGGGGGCCCTTCGACGAGCACCTCGCCGTTGTTGATAATGGCCATCCGCGAGCACAATTCGCGAACGTCCTCGATGATGTGCGTGGAGAGAATCACGATCACATTGCGGCCGATGGAGCTGAGCAGATTCAGAAACCGGTTGCGTTCGGAAGGGTCGAGACCGGCGGTAGGCTCGTCGACGATGATCAACTTGGGATTCCCGAGCAGCGCCTGGGCGATGCCGAAACGCTGCTTCATCCCGCCCGAGTACCCGCCCAACTTCTTCTTGCGGTGCTCCCACAGATTGGTTTGTTGCAAGAGACCTTCCACCGCGTCCTTGCGCTCGCCACGATTCAGAATGCCCTTCATGACCGCCAGATGGTCCAGCATGTCGATGGCGGGCATCTTGGGGTAGACGCCAAACTCCTGCGGCAGGTAGCCGAGAAGGCGGCGGACGTCGTCTTTGCGCTTGAGTACGTCCAGTTCGTCGAGCCAGATTTCGCCCGCATCGGCGTCCTGCAAGGTCGCGACCGTGCGCATCAGAGTGGATTTGCCAGCGCCATTCGGTCCCACCAAGCCGAACATATTCGCGCCGATGGAGAGGCTCAGGTTGTTCAGCGCCCGTACGCCGTTGGGATACGTTTTCGAAACGTTGGAGATTTTCAGGGTCATAGGCTAGTTGACGCGGTCTGCCGCCCCGTCCGCGCCAGACACGAAAATTGTACACCACCGGCCTCCGAGCGGATGCGGCGTGACAGGTGCTCTCGGCCGCGGGGCGCGCAGCAGCAACGGTGATTCCCCTCAAGGTGGTCGTCGTGACGATGTTCGAGCGCGGCTCCAACACGGTGACGAGCCCGGCGAGCTGCAGTGTTAGGTCGAGCGCAATACCTGGGCCAAGTGCCTCCGCGCGAAGGAGAGCAGAAAGGCCGGGTTTTCACGCGCGCCCAAAATCGTCAAGATCGTCATATAAACGCCACAATAATTATGATAAAATCAATCGCTTTTCAAAACTCACGGGAGGAAGCGCCTTATGATCGATTGGAATGTAGCGATTGGATATGCCACTTTGGTTCAAATCGCCGAAGGAGTCGACCCCACAGCGGATTATGGAGCCGCCGAAATCGCCAGTATTCAGGCTGCTGGATACTCGTTTCTGCAGCCGCTGTATGGCGACGACTTGGCGACCGACGTTGATCCCCACATCGGCGACATCGTATCGTTCGGCTTCCTGGCGGTTTCCGCCGCCCAGGAGCTGGTGGCTGCAATCCGCGGCACCTCCACCATCCTCGAATGGCTTCACGATGCGTCGTTCCTGATGGTTCCGTGCCCGATTAACGGGGCCCACGGCCTCACTGAGGATGGCTTTACCGCCGTTTACAAATCTTTGCGAATTACGCGCGCCAACGGCTCCCTGGCGGCGAAGGATTCAGTCAAAAGTTACCTCGACACGGGAGCCGCCACTAAAGTGACCGTGTGCGGGCACAGCTTGGGGGGCGCCTTGGCCACCTTGCTCACGCTGGACGTGGCATTAAACACCTCCTGCCGCGAGCCAGTGTCCTATACCTACGCCAGCCCGCGCACCGGCGATCATATTTTCGCCAGTGCGTACAATGCCTCGATTGCCGCGAGCAATCGGATTGTAAATCGCCTGGATTTGGTGCCTCAGTTGCCGCCGATTCTGCCGCTGCCCTATGAGCACGTGAACACCAAATTTGAATTGAAACCTCCAGCGGGCAAAATTAATCTGGACATCGTCTGCATGCACCACCTGACCACCTACTTGTGGCTGATGGCGCAACAGGTTGGATCGAACGCCTATCCTTTGAACAGTGAGTGCGTACCTGCTCCCTAGTCTCTCTCGATGCCTAGAGTCTGCACGCCGGGGTCGGGAAGCTCTTCGAACTCGAGGCGGCCGATGGGGCGCCAATCCAGCCGCGCGCGCCGCGCCCTCCACCAACTTGCCAGCAGGAGTCCGGCCAGCGCTAGCATCGCGCGGTCGCTGGGCAACGCCAAGCGCACAATGGTGCTCAGGCCTCCCACGTAACCAGCGGCGGCCACGACATAGCGCAAAACCGTATCGACCAGCGGACGCTGTCCCGGAAAATACGACGACGTAAAGGGAATCCGCTCGAAGGCGAAGAGCGTCACTTCCACCACTACAAAAGAAGCCAGCATGGATACGAGGCTGGCCAGCGCGCCTGCGCGCGTGCCCAGCCAACGCATCTCGATCGGTAGAGTCACGGCCGCCATGGGAATCGCCGCGCAGTAGTATAGGAACGCTTCCAGGCCGCCGAGCAGTTCCGCTCCGTGGCCGGGTTCGTGGATGCGGAAAACCCAATTGGCGCGCAACTCCACGGGCCACCGGAACAAGTAACGCAATCCCGCGAACAGGAACAGCGAGAGGGCCAAGGGAATCGCTATGATGGCCTGGTCCAGCGCGGCGCTGCGAACGCGCAGTCCCTCCATTCCGCGGCCGAGCACCAGACTCACGAAGCCTTCGAAGATGACGGCCAGGGCGATGGCGGAAAATGCGGTGAGCACCAGGCGGTGCTGGCGGCTGCGCGCCAGGGATTTCGCGATGAATCCGAAAACTGCCAGCGGGCGAGGTCCGGCCACCAGGCGCTCGGCCAAGGCGGAGGCCCGGCCACCCGCCGAAAGCCAACTCCGGCGCGGCAATTCGGGGGATTCGAGCACGCGCGTGCGGTGACGGCGATAGCTCCAGGCGTAGGCGCCCAGCGTCATTACGGCCGCGGCCGCAATGCTCACGAGGCTTAGCCGCGCCAACTGGATCGCGAGAGGCTCTCGGTTTCCCGCGATTACTTGATCGAGTCCGAGAAACCACAACGGCGGCACGTACACCGCCCACGCGGGACGCAGGTTCATCGCGGTGTAGAGGCTGGGAACCGACAGCACCAGCGGCACGGAACATAGGAACAAGCTGAGCAGAACTCCCTGAATGACCAGCGACAGGCGAGGAAACCAGCGGACCGGCAGAAGGTTCAGCAGGGCTCCCTGGAAGGCTACCAGCGACAGAAACACCAGTATTTCCGCCAGCGAGGAAGACACAAAGATGGCGGGGACTTGTATGGGGATTCCGGCGCCGATCCCGCCCGACATCAACATGGGCAGGACGACGCTGAGGGGGAACGTGAAGGCAATTGTAACGACCGCGGCCAGCCCGAGCAGCGCTGCAAACTTGGCCACGAACACGTCGCGCATACGCAACGGTAAGGACGCCAGCACGAGATAATCGCGCAGACCTGGAAACAGTTCCGTCCATTCCAAGGTGATGAACAGGCCGAGCACCAGCATGGCCAGCGAGACGACGAACAGAACATCGGCCATGACCGCCAGCCGGTAGGGCTGCGGGTCTTCGAGGCTGTTGAGCGCCAGATACTTGTGATAGTAAGCCGGGATGTAAATCACGCTCAGCGAAAACAGGATGGCGAGGGCTCCGCCGGCGAGCACCTTCCATTGGCCCGGCGAGGACACCAACTCGCTGTCGAAGAACCGCAGGAAGAAATGGCGGCACAGCTCAAAGCGCGCCGAGTGTGTTTCTTCGAGCCAACCCGCGAAGCGCGTTTCTCCAAGTTCACGCCCGAAGCGCGGTTCTTCAAGCCCACGCGCGGAGCGCGCTTCTTCCACGGATGGGCGGAGGTGTTGCATCGGTGGCTAGGCTCGCATGGCCGCCAGAATCCCTTGCACCACGTGGCAGGGATCCTCCTGCTCGGTCAATTGCGCGAACACGCCTTCGAGCGAGGGCTGCTGCATCAGCTCGCGCAGCCGTTCGACGCGATCGTGCGCCACGGTGCGTCCCTTGCGCAGAATCAGCACAGAAGAACAGACCTTCTCCACCACCTCCAGCACGTGCGAGCTGTAGAGAATCATCTTGCCCTCGGCGGCCAAGGCTCGCACCAGCGCGCGCAGCACTAATGCGGTGTTCACGTCCAATCCGGAAAACGGCTCGTCGAGGATCAGCAGGTCGGGATTGTCGAGTAGCGCCGCGGAGAGGAGGATTTTTTGGCGCATCCCTTTGGAATAGGAGGAGAGCGGCGAGTGCCGATCCTCCCACAGCGAGAACAGCCGCAGCATGGACTCCATGCGGGTTTCCAGCACGCACCGCGTCAGCCCGCGCAGCCGTCCGACTAGTTGCAGATACTCTCCGCCGGTGAGCTGCGGGTACAGATGCGGCTCTTCGGGCACGTATCCGACGCGGCGCAGGAAGCCGGTCCAATCGGACTGGACGTCGCGGCCGTCGAGCAGAATCTGGCCACTGGTGGGTTCGATCAAGCCGGTCAAGATCTTCACCGTGGTGCTTTTCCCCGCGCCGTTGGGGCCGAGGTAACCCAGGATTTCGCCGGGGCGGATGGAGAAGCTGACGTCGTCTACCACCGGAATGCGGCGGTAGCGTTTGGTAAGATGGCGTACTTCGAGCATGCCCTGATCGATAGCGGACGTCTCATCTTATCACCCTATGTAGTGTTCTACAATATGGTCCATGGAGGCGCCATGAGCGACGAGGTAAAGCTGAGTCATACGGCGGCCTTGATCCTGAAAACGGTCCAGGCGGGCTACTGTTATGGCTTCGACATTATGGAAGCCACCGGCCTTCCCAGCGGAACGGTGTATCCGGCGCTACGGCGACTGGAGCAGGCCGAGCTGATCCAATCCAAATGGGAAAAAGAGAATAAGGCGCTGGCCGAACAGCGCCCGGCGCGCAAGTACTACAAGCTGACCCGTCCGGGAGAGCACACGCTGGCCAAAGCGGTGGAGCGCTTTCCGCTGCTACAGCACATGGCCAAGCCGGGGCGAGGGTGAGGACGCTATGAGGCAGTACGATGTGTTCGACAGTGCAGTCCGGCAGGCGCTACTCTTGATCGGCTTGCTGAGCAGGGTGGTTCACCCGAACCGCCGCGATGAATGGAGGCGCGAGTGGGAGTCGGAAATCTGGCATGCGGCGCGCGCGCTTGAGAAACGCGGAGAATCGCCCGCGCGCTTGCGCTGGGGCTTATGGAGATTCACTTGCGGCTCGCTCCAGGACGCCGCTTGGCACGCGCGGCGACGCCTCAACCGGGATGAGGCGATCCGGACATTCGGCCCGCGCGCGCAATCGGCTGGGTTCTGTTTGGGTTTCCTTGGGGCCGTGCTGGCGCTCATTATTCTCGCCAGCGGTTTTCTTCCGGTCACTCGCGATGTGGTCCAGCCCTTGCCGTACACGGACGCCGGGCGCATCGCCACCGTCTCGCAAGGGAGCGCGCTACTGTCGACGCGTTCGGCGATCCGCGCCGATTGGGTGCGGGAGTGGCAGAGGGACACCAAGCTGCTCGAAGGCGTGGCGGTGTACACGTGGTCGAAACAAAGCGTGGCGGATTCGACGGGCCGTTCGCGTCAGCTGCTGGCTGCGCGGGTGAGCGAAAACTTCTTTCCGCTGTTGGGCGTTCGCGTCCCCGCATGCGCGGAGTGTGTCCTGGTCAGCTATGAATTCTGGCGCAGCGCTTATCGCGGGAGGCCTCTGATCGAAGACATCCAACTTGGGGGAAAACGTTATCGCGTGGCCGGGGTGCTGGACAAGCGATTCTGGTTCCTCTCACGCGACGTGGCGGTATGGCAAGTGGTCCCGCGGCGGGATTGGATGGCCGCACGATCCGGCGTGGCCGTGCGATTGCGTCCGGGAGTGACGCCGGCCGCGGCGGAACGCGAACTCTCCACGATCCTGACGCAGCAGGACGGGCGTGGCTGGGAAAACCTGGTGGACGTATCGCCGCTGCAGGATCGCGTTCGCGCTGTCTTCAGTTCGTTTGGCATGGGTCTGGGATTAGCCGCCGTGATCGTGGGCGTGGGCGTGCGCTTGCGCTTGCCTATGTGGAGCGGGTCGCGCGCTTGCCGTGCCCGCCGGCGGGACTGCGTACGCTCGCTGTTCTTCGTGGCGAAAACGTCGCTGCTGCTCACAGCGGTGTTGCTGAGCGGAATCGAGTTCACGCGCGCCGCTTCCATCACCGCGCTGGGCGGGACGGATCTGCTGACGGAACCGTTGTCGACCTGGCTGTTTCTGATGGCGTCGATGGCAGCGCTGACCTGGTCGATCCACGATCAGCGGCGCCGCTGCCGCGTGTGCCTCAGGCGCTTGGGAATGGCCGCGCACGTAGGTTGTCCGGGGAGCCTGCTGCTGGATTGGGCGGGAACGGAGCTGGTGTGCATCGACGGCCACGGGATGTTACACGTGCCGGAAATGGCCGCGTGTTGGAGTGAACCGGAGCGCTGGACCGCGCTCGACGATTCGTGGCTGGACTTGTTCGCTAAGCGATCTTAGTGTGGTGCGGCAAGCAGAATGACATTTATCGGGGGGTGCCGAAACGCCGGCTGAAAGCCGGCGGCAGTCTGAAAAGGCCGCCCCACCGGCGCTAGCGCCCGTTGTCGTGGTGCTCGCCGTTCACGTAGTGGCCGGCGTCGCTATCGACGCAAGGCGCAGCCTCATCCAGCGCGTCCCGTTGCAGCGTCAACGTCCGAGAGATGGTCCACGGCTTCTGGAGAACCTCGGGATCCTCGGCTGTCATTTGATACTGGATGGTGTCTCCGACGCGCCGCAGTTTTTCCGTGACGTGCAGTTTATTGCTGTGGAACATGCCGTTGTCTTCGAGCCAGGTGTCGTCCGTCAACCTGGTCACGTCCACGACCAGTGTGTCGCCCTCCCAGCGGCCGACGGAGTCGCCGTTATATGTCTCTGCTTGCTCGGGATCGGTACCGTGAGGTCGGCCGTCGAGCGGGATCACGCGCCATTGATTGCCGGTCAAATCTGCGTACAGGAACACGGCTTGTTTGGGCATGTGCACAATCTGTTGCGGAGGCCCGAGACGGGGAACTCCGGGCGGGCGGCAGTGCAGAGTCGGATCTTCCTTCACTTGATTTTCATTGAGCGACTTTGCCTTGGCCACATAATCGGTTTTGTATTCAGGTTTGGCGTCCGGCTGCGGACGGGGCGGAGGCGGGCCCGCCGATTTCGTGGCGGCCGGCCGGCCTAACCCCACGACAAAACTGTCGCCGACCTTCTGCACGGTTCCGATGCCGAAGTAATGGTGCCAGACGCCATTCAGGTCGGGATGGCCATCCGCCATCTTCGGCGTCGGCTTGGAGGCCGCATCGGGATACTTCGCGGCTTCGGCCGCGTAGCTGGTTTGACCGGCAGCGGTCATGGGAATCATCAGAATTGCCAAAGCAAGTCCACTGTGAATCACGAGTCCGGATCGCATCGTTTCCTCTCCTTCCGTGGCGAACGCTCCAGAGTAGCGCGGGCGAGCCGCTATCTGGCCGCTCCCTTGGCGTTCGCGTCTCCCGCTTGGGGAGCCATGCTGAAGAAATGGCCGTCGGCATAGCTCACTTTCAGCAGGAATCCATAGGCCTGCGTGCCGTCCTTGGCCGGGTAGGCGTTAATGGTGACCTCCTGCTTGTTGCTGAGCAACGCGTCTTTCGTCAGGCCGCTTCCCTTGAAGAACAGGGGCGGCAGCGACTGCAGCATCCAGGTGGTCGTCTTTCCGGCATCGTCCCTTACGTCGAGGTAAACGAAGATGTGGGGATTGATCCAGTCGACTTTCGAGACGACACCTTTCAGGGTGATGGTCTTGCCCGGGTCGAACTCGGCACTGACGGCGTGATGCGCCAGCAACGGCAAAGCGCAACACAGGACAGCGGCTGCGGCGAACACCAGACGATTTCTTGTTGCCATATTGGTCTCCTTCGTGTGAGGCCTGCGGGACATATTGGGTCTGATTCTACCGCTTTTGTCTCGCCGTGGGTATGGGTGCTTCGGCTCTTACCAGGGCAGCGTCTTGCCCAAATGAAAGAACCCGCCTGTGGGCCCGTCCTCACCCAACAGCGCCAGCGCTACGCCCGTCTTCGCGCCCTCCGGAATCTCCATCGGCGCGGCATCCGTGCCCATATCGGTTTTCACCCAACCCGGATGCGCCGAATTCACCTTGATCTTCGTGTCCTTTAATTCGTGCGCCAGATGAATCGTGAACGAATTCAGCGCCGCTTTCGAAGCGTCATACGAAAGCGATTTGAAGTTGTAGATTGGACTCTTCGGGTCTGCATGCAGCGTTTGCGAGCCAAGGATGCTCGCCATATTCACGATCCTGCCGGCAGCGCTCTTCATGAGCAGCGGTAGCAGCGCCTGCGTCAAGGCCACCGGCGCAAAGAAGTTCGTCTCAAACGTCCGGTGCATCACTTCCCCGGTGGTCGTGCTCACCTTCCCGCTGTCCGGGCCTTTCGCCGAAATTCCCGCGTTGTTGATGAGAATGTCCAGCCGTCCGAACTGCTGTTCTAGAAACGCGGATGCCGCCGCATGGTCGGCCGGGTCGGTTACGTCCAGCTTCAGGAACTGCGCATTCAGCCCCTCGCCCCGGAGCTTCTCGGCCGCGGCTTCGCCTTTCTGAGGATCGCGCGCTGCCAGCAACACGCTAACGCCCGCCTGCCCCAATTGCCGCGCCATCTCGAAACCCAATCCCTTGTTCGCGCCCGTGATCAGGGCGATCTTCTTTGCGTTCGCCATATGGAGTCTTAGATCGCATACTGGGCCAAAGGATTCAACTGTGGACACCGGGAACCGACGGGAGGGAGGTGGAGATCCGTAAGCGTCCGCGTGTCAGGAACGGGAACTTGATAGAATTGACTGCCGATGAAGTCCATCGCTCTACTGGCATCAGCTTGTCTGCTCGCTGCGGCAGTGCAGGCTCATCACGCCTATACAGCCGAGTTTGACACTCAAAAACCGATCAAGCTGACCGGAGTCCTAACGAAACTCGAATGGTCGAACCCGCACATCTGGCTCTATCTCGATGTCAAGGACGAGAAGGGGAATGTCACGAATTGGGGCTTTTCTGCCTCCCCTCCGGGGATGCTGGTGCGGCGCGGCATCACCCGCGACAGCCTGAAAGTCGGTGAGGTGCTCACCATCTCCGGCCATCGGGCCAAGGACGGTTCGAACAACGCCTCCGGGAATATCGTGAAGTTCGCCGATGGACGCGACGCGCTGATCGGACAGGATCAAGCGGTCAACCCGACCGAAGCGAATCCTGGCAAGAAGTAGGTTCATCATGACGCAGAAGCTTTTCGCCAATGTGTGGGCATTCGCGGCGGCCGTGCTTGCGGCGGTGGCGACGGCAGCGGCGCAACCCGCGCCGGCGCGAGTCGCTGGAATCCCGCGCATGCCCGATGGGAAGCCGAATTTCACAGGAGTATGGGCCGGTCCTGCATTCACGCACCTGGTGGGGCCCGACGACACCGATACGCCCCGCGTCACGAACTTCGATCGCAGCAAGATGGCGCCCTTCGTGCCTGGCGCCGAGAAAAGATTCCTGCAGCCGCCGACAGGAGATCCGCGCCACGATGATCCCACGGAATTGTGCTTGCCGGACGGCCATCCACGGGAGGCGCTGGCTCCGTACGCGCAGCAAGTCGTGCAGACGCCGGACACCGTGGTCTTCCTCTACGAATACATGCATTTCTTCCGCGTGGTTCCCATCGGCAAGCCGCATCCCAAGGACGTGGAATTGACCTTCATGGGAAATTCGGTCGCCCAGTGGGAAGGCGATACGCTGGTGATCGATACCATCGGCTTGCGGGAGTGGACGCTTTCCGCCAGCAACGGCTGGCACAGCGATGCCTTGCATACCATCGAACGAATCCGGCACACGGATGCGGCGACGCTTTCCTACGAGATTACGGTGGACGATCCCAAGATCTTCACGCGTACGTGGTCGCAGGAGTTTCAGATGAAGCTGCACCCGACGTGGTCGTTACTCGAACAGATCTGCGAGGAGAACAATCGCTGCCAGGGCGGGAACTGCACGCCCTCGAAGTAGCGCGCGCGGTCAGTTAATTGCGAATCCGGCTAACGGGGAGGATCCCCATTCCGCAATACGACATCAAGGGATTCAAGCGCGGGCGGAAGAACGATCTCGCGGGTGCCTTCGTCCAAGTTGAAGATGCGGATGATTCGAGGTTGGAAGGCTTCAACGTGGGTGATTGCGAACTTGACCGGGCTCGCTGGTTGTTCAGGCTCGGCGGCGAGCTTAGGCTCCTCGGAAGGCTGAGGCCCGGCGGAGCCCTGAAGCGCGACCGCGATTGCACTTACAGCTTCGGGCTCGGGTGGGTGGGCAGACGCCGGCGCCGGAGCCGAAGGCAACGCTGCCAGGAGATCCGCGGAGCTCACCTGAAGAGCAATGGTTACCCGGCTTTGATCCGCCGCGGCTTCGATGCCGCGAGCGACTGCAGGAAACGAGGGCGCGCGCTCCCGTAATCCTCGAACAAATTCGGAAGCGGCCGCCTCCGAGCCGGCATCGAAGAACGCTTGTACGGCGAGTCCATCGCGAAACGTGACCCGGCCCAGAAATTCCGATCCAGCGGCCTCCAGCGGTACGAACCGGCCGGCCAGGGGATCCGGTAGTTTCACGGCCGCCACCCACAGGTCCGCATCTTCAGAGAAGCTCGCGGCTCGCGTCAGGAGCGGGGAATCTTGGCGGCCTGTTCCCGAAAGCCCGCGGTCGACGGCGGTTTCGAGCGTCTTTCTAGCTCCCACCAGAACCAGTTCCTCGCTGATTTGAGCTACTCCTAGCTTGTCCGCTTGTTGGGGAAGCCACAGGGTCACTCCACGGTAGGCCAGGCGGCTCAGCCCCTGGCGCTGGGCTTGATCCTGGACTGTCGCCGCTCGGAAACTTCCCGCCTCCGCCGCCAGCAGAGCGGGCGAAGAGATGACAATTTCGCGCGCCTGCCTGAGGCAATCGAGATCCGGGAAGCCGAGCGCGCCCGAAGGGGAGATTTGCGCTTCGATGGCGGCGGCAAAGGGCGAATGCTGTAAATTGTTCCATTTGATTGCGACTAAAGCGGTGGCTTCGGGTGAGGCGTAGGTCCAAAAGCTGGGATGGGGCTCGGCACTCGCCAGGGTTGCGGCAAGCAGGATGGAGAATGCGAACTTCACTGATAGTTTCATCGGCTGGCGGACGGATCAAAATTAGAGTCGAATGTCCTAACTATGGCCCAACATAACGCTTGCCACCCTGCTCCGGCTGTGATATTGTCGCTTGCCAAGTAGGAGGTGTCTTGTGAGAACTTTTGGGTTAGTACTCTTGTGCGCTGCCATGCTGTGGGGGCAGGCGCAAAACACAGCGCAGATTCAGGGATCGGTTCTCGACGCTACCGGCGCGGCCGTGCCGGGGGCGGAGGTCCGGGCCACGCAAACCGAAACCGGGGCGGTGCGCACCGCGGTCAGCGACTCCGCGGGCACGTACGTGTTGTCCAATCTGCCGACCGGCCCCTACCGCATCGAAGTCAAGAAGGAAGGCTTCAGCAGCTACGTGCAGACCGGCATCGTGCTGCAGGTGTCCACCAGCCCGACCGTCGATATCCAAATGAAGGTCGGCGCGGTATCCGAGCAGGTGCAGGTTGAAGCCAATGCGGCGTTGGTGGAAACGGAAGCCACGGGCGTCGGAAACGTGATGGACAACCAGCGCATTCTAGAATTGCCGCTGAACGGCCGTGTGGCTACCGACCTGATCCAATACACTCCCGGGGTGATTCCCCAAGGCGTCGCGGGCAACGGCGGTTTCCCCGGCACGCAGCAGTTCGTGATCGCCGGCGGACAGGCGTTCGGCGTAGCGTTCTACCTGGACGGCAGCGTGTACAACAACCCCTGGGACCTGGCCAACCTGCCCCTGCCCTTCCCGGACGCGCTGCAGGAGTTTAGGGTCGAGACCAGTTCGTTAACCGCGTCCAACGGCATCCACGCCGGTGGCACGGTCACTGGGATCACCAAATCGGGCACTAACAGTTTCCATGGCGACGCCTTCGAATTTTTACGCAACGAGGACATGAACGCGCGCAACTTCTTCTCGCCGACTCGCGATACTCTCAAGCGCAATCAGTTTGGCGGCACCGTCGGCGGTCCCGTGAAGAAGGACAAGTTATTCTTCTTCTTCGGCTTTCAGGACACCATCATCCGCCAGGATCCCGTGGGTAACACGGCCGCCACGTTTGTCCCCACCGCCGCAATGCAAGCTGGCAATTTCAGCGCCTGCCCCTCGGATATCGCTAGTCTCCCGGCTGCGACCAAGGCCTTGTTTGTCAACAACCAAGTTAGTCCCACGCTGTTAGACCCGGCGTCGCTCAAGCTGGCGGCGCTGCTGCCGGTCTCCGCAGCGCCGTGCGGCAACACGTCTTACGGCCTCCTGACCCAGGTTAATGAGACTAACTTAGTCGGCCGCGGGGATTACCAGACCAGCGCTAAGAATACGCTGTTCGGGCGTTATTTCCGTGATCACTACTTCCGTCCACCGACTCAGAATTTCACGCCGAACAACCTTCTCACCAGCACGGGAGGCGGATTGGATGACGCGGACCAGTCCTTTGCTTTCGGCGACACGTATGTATTTAGTCCGACCTTAACCAATCAAGTGCGCGCTACCGTCGACCGGATCGGCATTCATCGCTTTGACGACAACTATGTCTCCGCCTGCGATCTGGGCGTGGCCCTGTTGTATTGCGGATACGTGCCGCACCAGAGCGGTTTCACGGTGAGCGGCGGTTTTAGCGTCGGCCCCGGAACCGGCGGTCAGGCGGTGGCTCACACCACACCGCTTCAGCTCAATGACGACCTCAGTTGGATTAAGGGCAACCATCAGATCAACTTCGGCGTCGGCGGAGCGGTCTCCAAGATGCTGTTCGATGGTAACGTCTACTCCCAAACCAACTGGACGTTTCCCAATATCCCCCAATTCCTGCTCGGGAATTTCACCTCGAACTCGATTTCCACGCCCAATACTCTGAACTTGGAAAAGTGGTTCGTGAACGCGTATGTGCAGGATACCTGGAAGGTGAGTCCCCGCCTTACTGTAAACGTCGGTTTGCGCTGGGAACCGTTCCTGCCTCCCGCATCGACCACTGGCTATGTCTACAACTTCAGCCTGGCGAATCTGATCAACAACGTGAAGACCACCCAATTTGCGAACGCGCCTCCCGGCCTGACCTTTCCGGGAGATCCCGGTTTTAAGGGCAAACAAGGCATGAACTCGGAGTGGAGTCTGTGGGCGCCCCGCGTGGCCGTGGCCTGGGACCCCAAAGGCAACGGTAAAACGGTCATCCGCGCTTCCTTCGGAATCGCTTATGACTACGTCAGCGGTGAGTTGATGGTAAACTCGGCCGACGCCCCGCCCTTTGGCGGCACCGAGATTTGGGCCGGCCAGTTCAGCAATCCTTACGCCACCAATGTGGGCGGAAATATTTTCCCCTATACGCTCAATTCCAGCGCGCCGTTTGCTACGGGCGGAACCTATATCTATCCACCGGTCAACCTGAAGACCACCTCGGTGAATCAGTGGAACCTCGTGGTCCAGCGGCAGATCGGCCGGGACTGGCTAGTGTCGGCCTCCTACGTCGGCAGCGAAAGCGAGCATCTATGGGACTCGTTCCAGGAAAACCCGGCGACCTTCATCCCCGGAAACTGCGTTGCGGGGCAGTATGGCCTAACAGCCCCCGGCGCTTGCTCCACTGCTGCAAACCAGAATTTCCGGCGATTCTTCACACTGGCGGGATACGCTAAGAACAATCTCTACGGGCCCGTGGAATCGCTGGACTCGGGAGGGACATCCAGCTACAACGGCTTGCTCCTGGCGGTCTCGAAGCGCTTGAGCAAGGGCTTCCTCGCCAACGTCAACTATACCTGGTCGCACTGCGTCGGCGACCTGTCGATCGGCGACAGTACCGGCAATGCGGGAGCCGGCTTGGCTATTCCCAACAACCGGCGCTTCGACCGCAGCAATTGCCAGTCCAACGAAATCGGCGGAACCTTCTCCTCCGACCGCCGCCAGATCTTCAATTTGTCCCTGGTGTATGAAACGCCGAAGTTCTCCAATGCGTGGGTCACCAGGCTCGCTTCCAACTGGCAAGTCGCCGGGATTTACCGGTATACATCGGCACCGTCGCTTACGGCCATCCTGTCCACGGATGTAGCGTTGAACGCAGATGCCGGGACTGAGCGGCCGACCCAGATCCTGCAAAATCCGCTCGTGGCCAACCCAGGGACTCCCTGTGCGAACACCGCCCCGTGCCTGAGCTGGATTAATCCGGCCGCCTTCGCCACGCCGGCGCTGGGCACGCTCGCCGCTACGGGCCGCGACAACATTCCCGGTCCCACGTTTTTCAACCTCGATATGTCGCTTCACCGCGAGTTTCCAATCCGTGAACGGTATTCACTGCAATTTCGTGTCGAGGCCTTCAACCTGACCAACAGCTTCCGCGCCGGCATCCCTTATGCGGCTGGTGCCTCGGGCCTGGCGGCCGGCGGCTCGGGGCTCGGCACTACCTTCGGTACGCCGACCTTCGGCCAGATCACTAGCGCGCTCGATCCGAGGATCATGCAGTTGGCGTTAAAGTTCAGGTTCTGAGGTTTTGAACGGCACCGCGGGAGTGTGCCGCAGCCAGCAGCACACTCCGACTCCGCGAGCGACGGCAGAACTTTCCAACAGCAGGGAAGTCCTGCTATACTCTAACTTCATGTTCGTTGCGCGCAGCCATCGTCACCATCATCACGGCCATTCAGAGCCGCGGCGGGCGCACGCGTAACGGAAACGATTTCTCGATCAGATTCCAACGAGCCCGCCGGACCTCCGGTGGGCTTTCACTTTTTAGCGGGAGATTTATGGACCTCGATTACACGAAACTGGACGGGCTGGTAGCGGCCGTGATTCAGGATTACCAGACGGGCCGCGTGCTGATGGTGGGCTTCATGAACCAGGAGGCGTTCCAGAAGACGGTAGAAACGGGTTATGCGGTGTTCTTCAGCCGTTCGCGCAACAAGCTGTGGCTGAAGGGCGAGAGCTCGGGGCACCGCTTAGTGGTGAAGGAAATCTCCACCGATTGCGATCGCGACGCGGTGCTGGTGAAAGTGGAAGCGCTGGGGCCAGGCGTGTGCCACGAAGGCTACGAGAGCTGTTTCTTCCGGAAGCTGGAGGGCGGCGCGTGGAAGATCACGGACCAACAGACTTACGACCCCAAGGCCGTGTACGGAAACTGAAGCATGAAACTGAAACTGGGCATTCCTAAGGGCAGTCTCGAGAACGCGACGGTCGATCTGTTCCGCCGCGCCGGATTTCAAATCACAGTGAGCAGCCGGTCGTATTTTCCGGCGATCGACGATCCGGAGATCGAGTGCATGCTGATTCGCGCGCAGGAGATGGCGCGTTACGTCGAAGATGGCGTGCTCGACGCGGGGCTCACCGGGCGCGATTGGGTGATGGAGAACAACGCGCAGGTCCACACCGTAGCGGATTTGATTTACGCCAAGCAGAGCTTCGGCAAAGTGCGCTGGGTGCTGGCCGTGCCGGAGAATTCGTCCGTGCAATCCGTAAAGGATCTGGAAGGCAAAGTCATCGCCACGGAACTGGTCGAGGCCACGCGGCGGTATCTGGCGGCCAATGGCGTCAAGGCGAAAGTGGAATTCAGTTGGGGCGCGACCGAGGTGAAGCCTCCGGTGCTGGCCGACGCCATCGTCGAAGTGACCGAGACTGGTTCATCGCTGCGCGCCAACAAACTGCGCATTGTCGAGACGGTGCTCGAATCGAACACCCAGTTGATCGCCAACACGGCGTCGTGGGCGGACGACTGGAAGCGGCGCAAGCTGGAAGATATCCAGATGCTGCTCGAAGGAGCGATCAACGCGCTGGGCAAAGTGGGACTGATGCTGAACGTGGAAAAGAGCAATCTGGCGCAGGTGCTGGAGGCGCTGCCGGCGCTCAAGAAGCCGACTATTTCGCACCTGAGCGATGAAAACTGGCTGGCGTTGAACACCATCATCGACGAATCCACCGTGCGCACCATCATTCCGCGCTTGAAAAAAGCCGGAGCGCAGGGGATTGTCGAATATCCGTTGAACAAAATTGTGATGTGATGATCAGAATCCTCGAACACAACGAGGCCGGGACGCTGGCGGCGCGCAAGACCCAACGCCTTGAAGAGGCCGAGCGGGTAGTGGCGCCTATTCTGGAGGACGTCCGCAAGCGCGGCGACGCGGCCCTGCTGGAGTATGCGCGCAAGTTCGACGGATACGAAGGCGCAAGTGTTCGGATCACGCCGGCAGGGCGACTGGGCCCTGAGTTCGAGCGCGCTGTAGGCGTTGCCGCACAGAACATTCGCGAGTACGCGCGGCTACAGTTGCCGGTGGAGAAGTCCGTCGAGTATCCGGGAGGGCGGCGGCTGGGACAGATCGTGCGGCCGCTCGATTCGATGGGCGCGTACACGCCCGCGGGCCGGTATCCCCTGCCCTCGACGCTGCTCATGAATGTGATCCCCGCGCAGGTGGCGGGCGTGAAGATCACGTGCGTAGCGTGCCCGCATCCGAGCGTGGAGATTCTGGGGCTGGCCGCGTGGCTCGGGGTGACGCACTTTTTTCAAATGGGCGGAGCGCAGGCGATCGCCGCGCTGGCGTTCGGCACCGAAACGGTGCCCCGCGTCGACCGCATCGTGGGTCCAGGAAACATCTATGTCGCGGCGGCGAAGAAATTGATTGCGGGCGAGACGGGCATCGACTTCGTCGCTGGGCCGACCGAGATCGTCATCATCGCGGCGGAGGGAAACGCGCGCTGGCTGGCCGCCGACATGCTGGCGCAGGCCGAGCACGATGTCGACGCGTCGGCGATCCTGCTGACTACTTCGCGCACCCTGGCGGCCGACGTCGCGCAGGAACTGGAACGCCAACTGGCGATCCTGCCGACGGCGGCGGTCGCTCGGCCGTCCATCGAGAACAACGGCGCGATTGTGGTGGTGGATTCGCTGGAGCGCGCCGTGGACTTCTCCAATGCTTTGGCTCCAGAGCACCTAGCGCTGCACGACGCGAGCCTGTTGCGTTTGATACAAAATGCGGGTTCCGTGTTTTTGGGCCCCACGAGCCCGGAGGCGGCCGGCGATTATGCGTCCGGGCCGAACCATGTTCTTCCGACCTCGGGGCAAGCGCGCTTGCGGGGAGGTCTGTCGGCGGCGGATTTTGTGAAGGTAATTTCGGTGCAGGAGTTGTCGAACGAAGCGCTGGCCAGCTTGACGCCCTCGATCACGACGCTCGCACGCGCCGAGGGACTCGAAGCCCACGCTCGCTCGGTCGAGGCGCGCAGCCGTGAGTAGCGGACTGCAGCCCCGCGAAGCCGTGCGCCGCATGGCGCCGTACCATCCGCCCACCGGCGGACGCGCGGGTAAGCTCCGTCTGGATTTCAACGAAAACACCGTGGGTTGCTCGCCGCGCGTGATCGAAGCGCTGCGGAAGTACATCTCCGCCGACGCGCTAACTATCTACCCGGAGTACGCCGACGCCATCCAAAAGCTGGCCGGATTCTTCGGCGCCGCAGCGGACGAATTCACCATGACCAACGGCACCGACGAGGCGATCCAACTCCTGGTGAACACCTTCGTCGGCGGCCGGGGCGAAGTCCTGCTGGTGAAGCCGTCGTATGCGATGTACCGGTTCTACGCCGAACTCGCGGGAGCTGCAATTCGCGAGATCGAATATCCCGAAGATTTGAGTTTTCCCCTGGAGGCGGTACGTACCGCAATTGGGCCGGCCACCCGCGCTATTCTGATCGCCAATCCGAATAACCCCACCGGCACGGGCATCGGCCTCAACGAAGTACGCGGCATCCTGGAAGCCGCGCCCGATGCTGCCGTATTGATCGACGAGGCGTACTTCGAGTTCTCGGGAATCACCGCGCTGGGCTGGATCAACCAATATCCCAATTTATTCGTTAGCCGGACGTTTTCGAAAGTCTACGGCATGGCCGCGATGCGTTGTGGCTGCCTATTCTCGAACGCGCAGAACGTTCAATGGCTGCACAAAGCGCAATCGCCATATAGCGTGAATATGCTGGCGGCTGTGGCAGCGGGCGCCGCGATAGAAGATTGCGAGTTCCTGAACAACTACGTGACCGAGGCGCTGGCGGCGCGCGCCCTGCTCTGCCAGGGCTTCGAGCGCTTGAAGATCCCCTACATTCCGAGTCTGGCCAATTTTGTTCTATTCCGCGCGGGCGAGCGGGCCATTTCGATTCGCGACGCATTGCGGGAGCGCGGCGTGCTGGTCCGTGATCGCAGCTACGAAATTCCAGGATGCGTTCGAGTCACCACCGGCACGCGGGCCCAGATCGCGCGCTTCCTTACGGAACTGGAGACGCTGTGGACGCGCTGATTGTCTTCGACATGGACGGCGTGCTGGCGGAGGTGACCGAGTCCTACCGCGAGGCGATTCAGCAGACTGTTGAGCACTTCACGGGACGGCGTCCGGAGCGCGACCTGATTCAGTGGTACAAGAACGCGGGCGGCTGGAACAACGACTGGGCTTTGTCGCAGAAGATCGCGGCGGATTGGGGCGTCGCGGTTCCGTACCAGACTGTGGTCGATTATTTCAACCAGATCTTTATCGGCCACGATGGCGATGGGCTGATCCGGCGCGAGAGCTGGCTGCCCGAAAGAGGCTTGCTCGAACGGCTGGGAGGGAGCTTCGGTCTGAGCATCTTCACCGGACGGCTGCGTTATGAGCTGGACTACACACTGCGACGGTTCGCGCCCGGAATCGCATTCGATCCGATTTTATGCGCCGACGATGTCGCGCGTTCGAAGCCTGCGCCCGATGGTCTGTTGATGATCGGTGAGCGAAAGCCCACGTGGCAGTTGATCTACGTCGGTGACACGGTGGACGACGCCAGATCGGCGCGCGCCGCCGGGGTGCCGTTCATCGGCATCGCAGCACGCGGGCATTCGCGGCGGGAAGAAGTAGCGGACCTGTTCGCCCAAGAACAGGCGATCGCGGTCCTTGAAACCGTGAATGACATCGAGGCCGCAATCCAGGAGGTCCTGTGAGAAAAGCGTCCGTCGAACGCATCACCAAGGAAACCCAGATTCGCGGGAGCCTCAAACTCGAGGGCCGCGGCCGGTACGACATTTCCACGGGAATCCGTTTTTTCGACCACATGCTGGAATTGTTCACCAAACACGGCGGCTTCGATCTGACACTCGCTGCCACCGGCGACCTCGACGTGGACCAGCACCACACGGTGGAAGACGTCGGGATCGCGCTCGGGCAATTATTCAGCAAGGCCCTGGGCGACCGGCGCGGGATCAATCGGGCCGGATACTTCGTGCTGCCCATGGATGAAACGCTGGCAGTGGTGGCGGTCGATCTGGGCGGCCGGCCGGCGCTGGTGTATAAAGACCGCGTAAAGACGCGGCTCGTGGGCGATTTGCAAACCGAACTCGTGGAGGATTTCTTCGGCGGGTTCGTCAATCACGCCGGCGCGAACCTGCATGCCAAGGTGTTGTACGGGCGGTCGAATCATCACAAGATTGAAGCGATCTTCAAATGTTTCGCGCGGGCGATGCGGTATGCGTGTTCGAAAGACGCACGGCTGAAGGAACAACTGCCGTCGACCAAGGGACTTTTATAAGAGCCTTTTTAAGAGAAGGACATGATCACGATCCTCGATTACGGAGCGGGCAACTTGCAGTCGGTGAAAAATACTCTGGCCGCGATTGGCGTGGAGTATGAGCAGGTCCGCGACGCGAACTCACTCCGGCGCGCGACTAAAATCATTCTGCCGGGAGTGGGACATTTCGGACAGATCATGCGCGCGCTGGACACACTCGGTGTGCGTGAGGCCTTGATCGAGCGCATCGGCGCCGGCGTGCCGTTTCTGGGGATCTGCCTGGGCTTGCAGGCGCTGTTCACGTCCAGCGAAGAGGCTCCGGGCGAACGGGGTTTGGGCGTTTATCCGGGCACGGTCCGGCGCTTTGTGGGCCCGCAGCGCATTCCGCACATGGGCTGGGATGAGATCGAACGTCGTTTTGTGAAGGGGCGAGCGTCACGCTTACTCCAGGACGCGGGCGATAAGCCGTATTTGTATTTCGCGCACAGCTATTACTGTCCAGTCGTCGAAGAAACCGCGGCTACTTGCGAATACATGGTGCCGTACACGGCGGTACTCGAACACGAGAACGTTTGCGGCGTGCAATTCCATCCGGAGAAATCGGGCGCAATGGGACAGCGCATCGTGCGCAATTTTGTGGAGGCAGAGTTCTAACATGCTGGCGCGGCGCATTATCCCGTGCCTCGATGTTACCGCCGGCCGCGTGGTGAAGGGCGTGAACTTTGTAAATCTGCGCGACGCGGGAGATCCCGTGGAACTCGCCGCTCGCTACAACGAACAGGGCGCCGACGAACTGGTGTTCCTGGACATCACGGCGTCGAGCGACGATCGCGAAACCATGGTGGACGTGGTCGCGCGCACGGCTCGCGAGGTATTCATTCCGCTGACAGTGGGCGGTGGGATTCGCAGCGTGGACGACGCACGGCGCATTCTGCACGCGGGCGCGGACAAGGTCAGCGTGAACACGGCGGCGGTGCGGCGGCCGGAACTGATCTCGGAGTTGAGTGAAGAGTTCGGCGCGCAAGCGGTGGTTTTGGCGATCGATGCGCGGAGGCGAACGGCGGGTCCCGCCGGTTGGAACGTATTCACACGCGGCGGGCGTCACGATGAGGGCATCGATGCGGTCGAATGGGCTCGGCGCGGCGAAGAGCTGGGCGCGGGCGAGATCCTGCTGACCTCGATGGACACCGATGGCGTACAGACCGGTTTCGATTGTCCATTGACGCGCGCAGTGCGTGAGGCCACGCACATCCCGGTGATCGCTTCGGGCGGCGCGGGCAAGCCGGAGGATTTCTTTGAAGTGCTCGACGGCGCCGGAGCAGACGCGGCGCTGGCGGCGTCGATCTTCCACTACGGAACGTACACCGTGGACGACTTGAAACAATATCTGGCGGCGATGGGAGTTCCTGTAAGAAGAAGATGATCCTGCCTTGCATTGATTTGATGGACGGGAAAGTCGTGCAACTGGTGCAGGGGCGCGACAAGGCGCTGGAAGGTGATGCTCCGCTTGAGATGCTGCGCAAGTTCGCGGCATTTCCTGAAATCCAGGTGATCGATCTGGATGCCGCCATGGGCAAGGGCGAGAACTCCGCGCTGGTGGAATTGCTGGCATCGCGCGCGCGCTGCCGCGTGGGCGGAGGCGTGCGCACTGCGGAACGGGCTGGGCGGTTGGTGGAACAAGGCGCGCATCGCGTGATCGTGGGCACGGCCGCGTTCACACCGGCATTGGCGCAGATCGCCGAAGCGGTGGGGCCAGAGCGCATCTTGATCGCTCTCGATTCCAAGGGCGGCAAAGTCGTGGTCAAGGGCTGGCAGGAGGCCACCGAGTTCACCGCGGAACAGGTGATCCAGCGCCTGGAACCTTATTGCAGCGGGTTCCTGTGCACCTATGTCGACAAGGAAGGCATGCTGCAAGGCACCGATCTCGAGTGGTTCCGCAGGCTGCGCGCGGCCACGCGGCACGAGATCACCGCGGCCGGCGGAATCACGACGATCGCGGAAATCCGGGAGTTGGCCGCGATGGGGATCCATGCAGCGCTGGGCATGGCGATTTATACGGGCCGCCTTGATCTCGACGAGCTCGCAGAGTTACAGTAAGAGCACTGGAGGCATCGTAATGCGGGTCTGGATCGCCGGTTTTATGTTCCTGGGAGTCGCGTTCGCCGCGGACACTCCTGTCACGTTCCACAAAGACGTTCTGCCGATTTTGCAGAAAAATTGCCAGAGCTGCCACCGCCCGGGACAGATCGCGCCGATGCCGTTTCTGACATACGAGGGCACGCGCCCGTGGGCCAAATCGATGAAGAACGCGGTGGTCACGCGCAAGATGCCGCCGTGGTTCGCCGATGCGCAATATCAGCACTTCTCCAACGACCGGTCGCTGAAGCAGAGCGACATCGACACCATTGCGAAGTGGGCCGAGAGCGGAGCGCCGGAGGGCGATGCCAAGGACGCTCCGGCGGCGATCCAGTGGCCCGCGGAGGGGTGGGAAATCCAGCCCGATATCGTGATCGACGGACCGGCGTTCGACGTCCCGGCGCATCCCAAAGGCAACGTGGTGGAGTGGATGTTTATCACGGTGCCCAGCGGTATCGCCAAGGACACGTGGTTTACGTCCCTCGAGATCCGTCCAAGCGAACCCGCGGTGACGCACCACATCTGCGTATTCTTCAAGCCGCATACCGACGACGTGAAGTACAACACGCCGGTATGGTCCGATCGGCCGCGCGACGATGAAGGTTACGCGGAAGAGAAGGCCGCGGGGATCAACGGCCGGAATTTGCCTCCGTCGGTCACAGCGGGAAGCAGTGGCATCGAGGGGTGCTACGTGCCTGGACAGCAGTCGCAGGATTATCGAACTCATCACGCCGCCAAGCTCCTGCGCGCGGGCACCGATATCGTGTTCCAGGTGCACTACACGCCCAACGGCAAGGCGGTGACCGACCGGCCGCGGATCGGACTGACGGTAGCGCCTGAAGCTCCGCCGCAGCGGTACGTCTCGTTCGGCATATCTTCGCCCAGCGATGCCAAGAACTTCGCGATTCCCCCCAACAACCCGAACTGGGCGAGTCCTCCGGCGGTGGCCGAGTTCACGGCCGACGCCGACTTGGTATGGATGTTCCCGCACATGCACGTGCGCGGCAAGGAAATGACTTACGTGCTAACGTATCCGGACGGGCGGCAAGAGACGATCCTGAGCGTGCCGCGCTACGACTTCAACTGGCAATTAGGTTACGATCTGGCCACGCCGATCCATGTGACCAAGGGGACACGGCTGACGGTGACAGCGCACTACGACAATTCCGCCAACAACAAATTCAATCCCGACCCGAACCGCGTCGTGTACTACGGCGACATGAGCTGGGAAGAGATGATGTTCCCGTTCTTCAGCGTGGTGGTGGATAAAGACGTGGACGCGAAAAAGATCATGCGCGTGGTGCGGGGGCTGCAGGCGGACGGGGCTTAGCCGGCGCTTAGCGCTGGCGCACCAATGGCGGCGGAGTTTGTTCGCGAAATTGCTCCGGGCAGCCCCCGTGAACAACTGGAGCGTCGATCAGCGTTAGGTGTCCGTTTGTTGATGCTCGTCCAGCGATTAGCGAATACGAGGCGAACGCCGCGGCTGCGAGCATGTTTGCCTCCGGCAGTGGTCCGTTCAGGCTCAGGCCACCTGTGCGCCTGCAGGGGCTTCTCAGAAACCTCAAGAAAACCTCTTGCTTGCTGCGAGGACTTGGGGTATATTGTGCGCATGACTAAAGAGCCAGAGGTACCAGTCAAGGAAACAGATCGTTCGGTTTCTCGGCGGGCAATCGCGAAAAAGATTGCCTACGTTGCGCCGACCGTGCTGGCCGTTATTGCGGCTTCAGAGCGACCGGCGCTAGCTCAAAGCAGCCTGCAGTAAGAGAAGTTGCCTCCAAAGTAGACCTCCAGCTTCTTCGGCGATCGGAACTTTGAGATCATGGATTACTTCGCCCGGAGGGCCAGGGTTGAAGCCCACACGTTGCCCGACCAAAGCCTTTTGCTTTATGAGAAGAGCTGTGGAGTCGCGCTTCCGGTCAACGAATCCGGTGCGAAAATCTGGGAACTGTGCGACGGCACCCATTCTGTCGATGAAATCGTTGAGGATCTTGCCCACTGCTACGACGCCCCCCGAAGCCAGATCGATCGAGATGCGCACGAATTCCTAGCTGTGCTCCTGCGCCACGGCTTGCTGGACCGGCGGTCTTCGCCTTCGTGACTCCGCCTCGCCTGACGAAGCAATCTACTAAAGACTGCTTCAGTGTCCAGGGGTTCCCGTTTCGTTTTTGCACCAATCACCCCGACGCCCGGCGTTCCCTCGCAAGGCTGTACCAACGCTTCCGCTCCGTCAGTGGTGACGAGACCTTCGTCGAAGCTGCGCTTGAAGACGACCGAAGCGGCGGATTTCGTTGGCTGGTTGGTGAAATTGCCGGCACCACCTCGGATCTGCCTGCGGCGCTTTGGAACCTGGAGGCTGCACTGTGCCAAGCCATCATTCGGTCCCAACGGCGCTGCATGGCCGTCCACGCCTCTGCCATTTACGCAGGCGGCTCGGCGACCCTTCTGGTAGGACGAAGTGGGGCCGGAAAGACCACGTTAAGCTTGGCCTTGGCCCGCCGCGGCTTGTCAGTCGCGACCGACGATGTCGCTTTAGTGGAACCAGAGACTCTGAATGTTTTCCCGATTCCTCGATGCTTTCACTTGGACGATCAAAGTGTCAAGCTCCTGGAAAAGGACGGACTCCGCTTGCCGCAGTCATGGAAACGCTTCTCTTTTATGGTCCCGAGCGATTTGGGTGTGCAAGGCATCCTGCCACGCCCCGCTCAACTCCTGGTTTTCATGTCGGGGCCGAGAGCTGAGCAGCCTCTGATTACGCCCATTTCGCAAGCCGAAATGGTCGCACGTCTTCTGAGTGAAACCGGTCAGGGACCGCTGGAGGATCCGGAAATCGTGCGTGGGCTGTGCCGGTTAGCGGGCGGCGTATCCTGCCACTCGCTCATCCCCGGGCCGCTGGCTGAGACGGCTGACGCGCTCGCCGGCTTGGTCCAGCAGCAGGGGCACTGACCCGCTGGCCGGAGGGCGGCTTCACGGATCGTTGCGCTATGATCGATCCAAGATGTCCGCGGCGTCCGCAGAGCACACCCGCCATGACACTGCACTTCTTCTGCGGCTGCTGAAACCGAACGGCAGCGCCGATCCTGCCTTGCCACAGGACGCTCACTGGGATTGGCGAAACTTTGCAAGAGCTTGCGATTACCACCAAGTAGCATCCTTCATCTACTGTCGTCTCCGCAGCCTCCCGGGGACCACCGTTCCGCCTGGGCTGCTGGAGCATCTGCGAGTGCGCTTTCTCGAAGTTTCCGGTCGCAATTATCACTTAGCGCAAAAGCTTGTCGATCTGACCACGCTACTGGAACAACACCAGATCCCTGTCTTGTCGTACAAAGGGCCAACCCTGGCGATGGCCGCTTACGGTGACCTAGCGCTTCGTTCGTATCAGGACCTTGACCTGGTGATTCAACCGGAGCATCTCCTAAAGGCCGCGGGTTTGATGACTCGGTGCGGCTTCGAAATCGCGCCCGAGTCGTGGAATCCGTGCCAGCCGGAAAACCTGCGATACGTCGAACACTTCCACGAAATCATGCTGCGGGCGCCCGACAAGTCTTTCTTCGTCGACCTCCACTGGCAACTGGCTCCTGATCAGGCTCGTGCGTTCCGTCTTGACGTCGGTGCCGTGTGGGGCCGGGCGGAAAAGACCGAACTACTCCAGACCAGGGTTTCGACGCTGTCCCGCGAAGATCTGTTCTTGGCTCTCTGCTGCCACGGCGCCGTGCATCGATGGGCACGGTTCAAGTGGCTACTCGATATTGCAGAGCTTCTCCGCAAAAACCGGACATTGAGCTGGTCCCGCGTCGAGGAAATAACCAGGAACCGGCCGCTTGCCCGCACGTCGGCCAGCCTGGCCGTGTTGCTGGCGCGGGATTTGCTGGAAATCGATGTGTCCGCCGAGGCCGCGCCGATCCTTCCCGCCACGGAACGGACTCGCAGGGTGGCCGCCGCCATCTGCGACGAAATCATGTCGCCGGAGGGAACGATCGAGAACTATTACACGACTCTGCTAGCCCTAGAAGGTAACCCCCTAGCGTGGACGAAGTACTTCTGCATCCAGTATCCCGGTTGGTGGTTCAATCAGGTGTTCGTTCAGGTGAGTCCAAAGGAGCGTGCGCTGGTTCCCCTGCCGGAACGGCTCCAGTTCCTCTACCACTTCATTCGGCCTGTGCGGCTGGCGCTCAAACATAGCAGGCGTGCAGCCCGCGCTCTCTGGCCGATGACCGTCTTTTGAGTTAGGGCCTTTGCCCACCGTTGAGTGCTGGTCCGGCAAGTTCCGATTTTGCCCTGGAGCAATTCGCAGTCGCAGGGGCTTGCGGCGCTTTTCGATTGCGCGCCGAAGGTGGAATCGTTGGTCAATGCGCTGGGGTGAAGTTCGCTTGGAGTGTAGGGGTCTGCTCTTGACCACGAGGTTGTGATATCGTGAACGGCGATTATGACGATAGCAACCTTCGAACCTCGCCTGCGATCCCTGTTCCGGATCATGGCCGCATTTACGTTCTGGCTTCACGGCTTACAGAAGCTGTTTGGAGCATTTGGCGGGCTCGGCGGATTTAAGCCGCCGTTGGCGTCAATGCTGGGCGCAGCGGGCGTGATCGAAACCTTCGGCGGAGTTCTTATCATCCTAGGCCTGTTCACCCAGCCGGTGGCGTTTTTGCTCGCCGGAGAGATGGCCATCGGATATTTTCGAACGCACGCGCCCCGCGGGTTCTGGCCTCTCACCAACGGCGGCGAGCTGGCGGTGTTCTACTGTTTCTTCTTCCTGTGGTTGTCCGCTGCCGGTGCCGGGCCGTGGAGCCTGGACCGGCTCCTCGGAAGGAAGACCTGAAGGGTACGATTTGACCGGCTCCTGGCTCCTTTGCGAGCTGACACTGCTTTACGGCGCCTCCGCGCTCTGGCCGACATTCGGGAAGAAAAGCGATTCCCGATCCGTCCAATAAGCACGAGGAGAAACCATAAATGCCCTTTCTCAAGACTGTAATTGGCTTGGCAGCTGCCGCGGCTCTTCTAACCGGCGCTGAGCTGAAGACGGGAACCGCGCCACTTGTCACGCACGAGTGGGGAACATTCACTTCGGTCGCGCAAGAGGACGGCACGGCGGTCGAATGGGCGCCGCTGCTGGGGCCCGCCGACCTGCCTTGCTTTGTCACACGCTCCCGGGGAATCCAAAAAGTTGCGCTAAGGGGCTTGGTTCGCATGGAGACGCCGGTGCTGTACTTCTACGCCCAGCGACCGGCGACACTCTCGATCCACGTCGATTTTCCTCAAGGTTGGATTACGGAATGGTATCCCAACCCACTCCCGGCAGACCCGCGGCAAGCCGTGTGGGACTCGGCCAATAGCATTGAGTGGAGGCAGGTTCAAGTCATACCCGGGAAGGATCTTGCCTATCCCGTAACCGAAGGTGCGAGCCATTACTATGCCGCGCGCAATACGGATGCAACGCCGCTGCGCATCGGCGATCAGCAAGAGAAGATGATCTTTTATCGCGGCGTCGGGAACTTCGCCCCGCCGCTCCGGGCCCGCTATGAGAGCGCTGGAAGACTGGAGATCCGCAACACCGGAAGCGCAGCGATTCCCTTCGCCATTGTGTTTGAGAATCAAAGCGGCGCACTCGGTTTCCGCATCGCCGAGAACGTGGCTGGTTCGGTGACCGTCGACGCGCCCGAGCTGACGCAGGATCTCGGAGCGATCCGCCAAACCCTGGTCACTCGCCTGACGGGCTTGGGTCTGTATCCCAAGGAAGCTCGCGCCATGGTGGATACCTGGGCGGATTCGTGGTTCACGGAAGGCGCTCGCGTGCTCTACATCGTACCGCGCGCTGCAGTAGACTCGCTGCTTCCGCTGACCATTTCCCCAGCGCCTTTGGAACTCCAGCGAGTCTTCGTTGGCCGCCTGGAAGTTCTCTCCTCGGGAACGAAAGATGCCCTCAAGCGAGCTTTGCGCGCCGGCGATAACGAAACGCTCACGGCGTTTGGCCGTTTCCTCGAACCCTTCTTCGCTCAGATTCAACGTGCGGATAAAGAGTTCGTCCTCTCCCCGGCGGCTCAAACATACCTTCGCGCGATTGCGGCTGGCCATTCCGTCGCCGGCGACGGGTACGGCCAAGCGTGGGTGACGTCCGACCCGGCATCCTGCGTGCCGTAACAGGGGGCAGGTCTACTTTCCGGGCGCTTCTAACGCCTTCAACGCTGCGTCGACCTCCGCTTTCGTGGGCGTGCGCGGAAAGACTCTGGTGCGTTCCCGCAAGAATCCCGCCCCTCCGGTCCCTGTCCCGAGCGGGACGATTGCACCGGCCCTTGCGCTCCCGCAAGTCGCACTGAGGCTCACCACCCAGACGCCTTGACCTTGGTTCCCCGCCGGGCTAACGACATAAACACCCGGTGATTCCGCGGCCGAGAGCGCCACGGGCGTGGACATGCGCGCGCCATCGACGATGCCTTCCGTGGTGCCGCTGATCTGAGCTTTGTCGAGCGCATCGCATTCCTCCAGCCGGACGGCGAAGACAGCGGCTTTGCTCTTTGTGACCTTCGAGCCGCTGCCCGCCGCGACGGGCGGTCCGACCGTTAATGTAAAGTCCGCCGCCGAAGCCACAACCGGGATGATCCCCGCACAGACCAAAAGCAGTCTCACCATTTCCATGCCAGCTCCTCTCTCCAAAGCTTTAGGGTCCCGGCGTCCAGCTCCAAGGCCCGTTCTGCCGAAACACTCTTCGGAAGCGGAACCAGCTCGACCATGCGGTTGTAGACCCGCTGCCGTTTCGCGAGCTCGACTCGCATGAGTAAGTGCCACAGCGTAAGCGTATCGCGCACTCGCGCCTCAGCCAGCACGGTGTCGAGCGCGGCTTCCCCGCCGCCCGCATCAAAGCTACCGAGAGCGTCCTGCAACCCCTGCGATGCATCGTCGAAATACGGCGTGCCCGGGCCGATCTTCGACCGGGTCCGGCAGCTTGCTCCGGCCGGCACCAGCGATTCGCGCCCCGCCCATTCGAGCGCCACCCAGCCTAGCGCGACCCGCAGCAGGCCGTTTCCATCCCCATCCGCCTTCATGGTGTAGGCACAACCCAAATCCACGGCGGTGCTCGCGGGAGTATCCACAAAGAACAGTCGCGGCGGAGCCGAAACACTGGCGCTGATCTCCCCGCGCGCAAGCCTGAGCCGCTGTTCGCCCGGACGCGACGCCACCATGCGGACACGCGTGTTGGGCGCGACTTCGACCGTTCCGATGTCGCCCACGCTGATGCGCGCCCGCGACGATGCGTCGGTTTGCAGCCATTCGCCCACCTCGATCTGCCCGCGTTCAATGCGCCGCGATCCGACCGAAGGCGTGCCGTCCACACGAACGACTGCCCACGCGGCTTTCGGCGCTCTCGTGACGTACCAGGTGAACATCCCAATGGCCAGCGCCGCCGCAGCGGCCAGCCCCCGTACCCATACCGAGGGTCGCCACACTCGCTTGGGCTTCACCCCCGCATCCAGAGCTGCCTCAATCGACGTCCAGATCGAGTCCGGCGCCTTCGCCAAAGGAAGATTCCGGAGTTCGTCCTTCATTCCGGGACCCTTCATCGCATCGACTCCAGTTTCCGCGCCAGCATTTTGTGGCCTCGATTCAGCCGCGACGCCACCGTGCCCATCGAGCAATTCATCGCCGCAGCCATCTCTTCGTAGGAAAGGTCGTCAAAGTAGCGCAACAGGATCGGCAGCCGGAACTTCACCGGCAGCGCCGACAAGGCCGCTCGCACCGATCGCGCCGTCTGTTCGCGCGCAAAATCCTGCTCCTGCGCGGCTGGTCCCGCGAGCCCATCCACCGCGGCGATGTTCACCGGCAGATCCCGCGGCCGGGCCCGGCGAGCTCCATCCATGCAGGCGTTCACCACCAGCCGGTACAGCCACGTGGAAAACCCCGCATCGCCCCGAAACTGCCCAATGCCGTGGAGCAATTTCACGAACACCTGCTGGGTGATATCGCTGGCGGCGGCCTCATCCCCATGGAAAAAGTGGAGCGCGATGGAATACACCTTGTCCTTGTAGGCTTCGTAGAGCGCACGAAAGGCGTCTCGATCGCCCTGGCGGCAGGACTCGATGATGTCAGCAGTGATCTCGCGATCGCTCAGACCGGCCACCATCTTGTTAGACGCACCTCACTTCCAGTTTCTTCCAATCTTGGCGAAAATTCCGGAACTCCGGATTGTCGGGGCTACATGCTCGATTTTGGAGTGGCCCCCAAAACCTGTCCGCGATGCACCACAATGGAAGCGAGCGCCCTAGGGTTTACTCCAAATGCGTGATCGACTGATTCTTAGATTTTGGAATCGCTGCCTTGCGCGAGCGGCAGCGTGCCTTCTCCTGCTCGGCTTGTTCTCCAAACCCGCATTTCCTTTGGATCCCAGCAAGAGACTAACCCAATATGTGCATCGCATCTGGCAATTGCCCCAAGGTCTGCCCGACGCCACCATCACTTCCATCCTGCAAACCGAGCAGGGCTATCTATGGCTGGGCACGGAAACCGGACTCGTGCGCTTCGATGGTGTTCGATTCTCCTCTCTGGACGACACGAATCCAGGCCCTCTGAAGCACAACTGGGTCAGGAGCCTCCTGGAGGATTCGCAACATAGCCTCTGGATCGGGACCAATGACGCCGGTCTGATTCGTCTCGAAAACGGAGTCGCGACTCAATATTCGCCGGATGCCGACTTGGCGCGCGCCAACGTTCAGTGCCTGGTCACCGATCGGCAGGGGGCGCTGTGGCTGTGTACATCCAACGGAATCGCCCGCCTGAGCCAAGGAAAGCTGTCGGTTTACAGAACTGTCCAGGGACTTCCCACCAACAATATCCGGGACGCCTGCGCCGCCACCGACGGGACCGTGTGGTTCGGAGGCGACAGCTCTGAGTTAAGTTCGTGGACCGGGAAAGGGACCGGGTCGGGGTTCGTTTCCCATCGTCTCGCCTCAATGCCTTCCTATGGCACGGTTCGAGCCCTGCTTTGTTCCGGCGATGGCGCCCTCTGGATCGGCACTACGAACGGCTTGATTCGTCTCAAAGATGGGCGGGAACGCCTGTTCACGGTGAAAGATGGTCTCGCGGACGATTGGGTCTATTGCCTTTTGCAGACTCGCGACAACGCTTTGTGGATCGGCACAAAAAACGGCTTCAGCCGCTTGCGAGACAGCGCCATGGAGAGCTTTCGCACCGAAGACGGGCTCTCCCAGAGCACCGTGTATTCCATGTACGAGGATCGCGAGGGCAGCCTCTGGGTCGGAACCAAGCATGGACTCAACCAGTTCATCGACGGACGCGCGATTCCCTACACAGTGAGCGAAGGGCTCCCCAGCAATAGCACCGGCCCGGTACTGCAGGATCGCGCCGGGACCATTTGGATTGGAACTCTCGGCGCGGGGCTGTGTCGATTTCAGGAGGGCCGCTGCAGTGCGCTCACCACCAAGGACGGGCTCTCCGGGAATTACATCTATTCGCTGGCCGAGGATCGGGATGGATCTGTCTGGGCCGGGACCAATGCAGGTCTCACCCGCCTCCGGAGCGGCCGCGTCGATCGGACCTACACCAGCGCGGACGGATTGCCAGGCGATCTGGTGCATTTCCTGTTTCGTGACCATAGCGGTCTGTGGATTGGAACATCCAAGGGCCTGACCCTCTTTAGCGATGGCAAATTCACCCAGCCGCGCGGCGCGCGAGAGGCCTCCAGCCCGGCGATTTTGGGTGGCGGGGAAGACGGCAGCGGACACTTTCTGGCGGCGACCGAAGCCGGTGTGAGCATGTACCAGAACGGGGAGTTCCACAGCTTCGCGCCGGATGACATGCCGCTGCGGGAAGTGGATACGGTTTACGCCGATCCGGATGGGCAGGTCTGGATGGGCACGTTCGGAAACGGGCTCCGGCTTCTCAAAGGTGGCAAATCGTTCAGCTTTTTCATGCGAGACGGCCTGTTCGACAACGAAATTTATGGCATCGTGCCGGACGGCCAGGATCGCCTGTGGATGGCCTCCAGCAAGGGAATCTTTTCCGTGAACCGGTCGGATCTCAGAAAATTCGCAGACGGAGAGATTCAAAAGTTCATCAGCACGCCGTACAGTCCGCTCGATGGCTTGCGGACCATCGAGTCTAGGTCTGGCGTGCAGCCCGCGGTATGGAAGATGCGCGACGGCCGGCTTTGGTTTTCCACCATTCGAGGATTACTGGTGATCGATCCGGCCCGATTGCAGCGCAATTCTCCCGTACCTCCCGTCGTCATCGAAGACGTGATGGTAAACGGGCAAGGCGCGATCCCCAACCAAATCGGAAAGCTGCAAGCCGGGCGCAAAGACCTTGAATTTCGCTACACGGCCCTGAGTTTCCTGGTGCCTTCGGGGGTCACGTTCCGCTACATTCTGGACGGATACGACGCCACTTGGACCGACGCCGGGACGCGGCGCGTGGCCTATTACACGAATCTGCCCCCCGGCCAGTTCCGGTTCCGCGTGACGGCGTGCAATTCCGATGGCATCTGTAACCAGAGCGGAAACTCGGTGTCCTTCGCTCTGGCGCGACACTTCTATCAACAGGCTTGGTTTTTCCCCCTGTGCGCCGCGTTTCTGGCGGCGGGGATCTGGCTGGGCTGGCGGCAACGTGTCAAGACCTTGAGCAAGCATTTCGAGATTGTTCTCGCCGAGCGCAGCCGGATCGCCCGGGAGCTGCACGACACATTAATCCAGGGATTCTCGGGAATCACCATGGGCATGCAAGCCGTGTCCATGGGCTTGCCGCCGTGCGAAGAACAAGGCCAGCTCAAGGAGCTGATTCACGACGCGGCCAATTCCCTCAAGCAGGCTCGGGAATCGGTGGCGGGGCTTCGCGGCGTGAAAGAAGCCGATGCGGAGCTTTCCGGCGCCATCGCCGAAGTCGCCGGGCAGATCACCAAAGCCAAGGACGTCCGGCTGAAACTCAAGTTGGAGCCGGGCCCGTCCGGTCTGGGAGCCGAGATCGAGTACAACCTGCTGCGGATCGTCCAGGAAGCCGTCACCAATTCGATGAAACACTCGGGTGCCCGCAACATCGAAGTCGGCTTGCATTGCACCCCCGAACTGATCGGTTTGTCCATCCACGACGATGGCCACGGCTTTGTCGAAGCCGGCGATTTCACCGGACTGGGGCACTACGGTCTAGCCGGAATGCGGGAGCGCGCCAGCGAAATCGGAGCCGAGTTCGAGCTGGCCACCGGACCCGCCCAAGGCACCACGATTCGCGTCCAGCTGCCCCGGACAAAAGGCGCCAACGGCGGGACACAGACGGAAACCCGCCAACAATACGACGGAGTTCGATAGTTCGACATGCCTTCCGACGGCATCATTAGCGTTCTCTGCGCCGACGATCACCCGCTGGTCCGCAAGGGCATCGCCTGGATCTTGGCCAAGGAGCCCGACATGCGGCTAGTCGCCGAGGCCAGCACCGGGCAGGAGGCTCTGGAACTGTTTCGGATCCATCAACCCGACGTGACCCTCATCGATCTGCGAATGCCCGGCATGGACGGCGTCGCCGCCACCGAGGCGATTCTCCAGGAATTCCCGCAAGCCCGGATCATCGCCGTCACCAGTTACAACGGCGACCAGGAAATCTACCGGACGCTTAAAGCCGGCGTGTACGGCTACCTGCTCAAAGAGATGGTCCACACCGAAATCGTGCGCGCGATTCGCACCGTGCATCTAGGCAAACGGCTGGTGCCCGCCGAGGTCATGGAGCGTCTGAGCGAACACCTCCCCCACTCGGCCTTGAGCCCGCGCGAAGCCGAAGTGCTGTCGTTTGTCGCCAAGGGCCTGTCGAACCGGGAAGTAGCGGAGCAGCTCGGCACCTCCGAAGGCACCATTCGAATTCACGTTCAGCACATCCTCGCCAAGCTGGAAGCCTCCGACCGGACCCACGCCGTCACGATCGCCCTTCAGCGCGGCATTCTCCGCCTAAGAACCTGAGTTTCCCCAAGTTTCACAGCGACTTGCGGACATATGAGGAATGGCATAGTGGCTCGCCCTGTCATTCTGCAGGCGCGCCATGAACCGCCCGGCGCACATACTGGGTACTGACGCCCTAAGTACTGACGCCGGGTTGTCGTCGTGACTTCAAGGAAAGTGTAACCAGCAGATGAGCGTAGAGTCCCGCAGTGAAGTCCGCGAGAAACCGGCCGTTGAAAGCCCCGCGTTCGCCCCCCAGCCCTCGATCCACACGTCCCCCAAGAAACCCCGGAGCTTGTGGTGGCTATGGCTGGTGCTGCTGGCCGCCGCCGGCTATGGAGTGTACCGCTGGTATCCGCAACTCATCCCCGGCCAGGCTCCCGCGAAGCAAGGCAAGAGTGGCGACGGTTCCGGCGCCGGAGGCCGTGCCGTCCCCGTGGTCGCGGTAACCGTCCGCCGCGGTGAAATGCCCGTCTATATCAACGGACTGGGAACCGTGACCGCACTGAACACCGTGACCGTCCGCTCCCGCGTCGACGGCGAGCTGGTCAACGTCGCCTATCAGGAAGGCCAGTACGTCAAAGTCGGCGATCTTCTGGCCGAGATCGATCCGCGTCCGTTCCAAGTGCAGTTGGAATTAGCCCAGGGCCAGTTGGCCAAGGATGAGGCCCAGCTAGGTCAAGCCCAAGCCAATCTGGTGCGGGACACCGCCCAGCAAAAGTACGCGCAAACCGAGGCCGACCGCTACGCGCGCCTGGTGGAACAGGGAATCATCGCCAAGGATCAAGGCGAGCAATTGAAATCCAACGCCGATGCGCTCGCGGGCACTCTGACGGCCGACCAAGCCGCCATCCAAAGCGCGCGGGCCCAGATGGCGGCCGATCAAGCCTCCATCGATACGGCCAAATTGCAACTGGTATACTGCCACATCACCGCGCCGCTGGCCGGCCGCATCGGCCTGCGTTTGGTGGATAAGGGCAATATCATTCATGCCACCGATGTCAACGGTCTGGCCGTGATCACGCAGCTTCAGCCCATCGCCGTGGTCTTCAATATTCCCGAAGACAGCCTGCGCCAGGTGATGCCGAAATTCAGCGCGGGCGTGAAATTTCCAGTGCTGGCCTATGATCGCGATCTGCGCCGGCGTTTGGCCGACGGCATGCTGCTCACCATCGACAACCAGGTGGACTCCACCACCGGCACGGTGAAGTTCAAAGCGCAGTTCCCGAACACCGACAGCGCGCTATTTCCGAATCAATTCGTAAACGCCCGCCTGCTGTTCGACACCCGCCATGGAGCCGTGATCGTTCCCACCGCCGCGCTACAGCGCAGCCCGACCTCGACCTACGTGTACGTGATCGGGAGCGACCGCACCGTTAAGATGCGCAACATCGTCACCACGCTGACCGAGGGCGACAACGCCGCCGTCGACAGCGGCCTGGAGGCGGGTGAAACCGTGGTCGTCGACGGGCTGGACAAGCTCCAGGACGGCACTCGCGTGCAAGTCACCATGGCCCCGTCTCAGGACAAAGCGCAAGACAAGGCCAAAGCCCGCGCGCAGACCTCCGCACAGGACAACCAGTAAGGACCCGGCATGAATCCTTCCCGGCCATTCATCATCCGGCCCGTGGCGACCTCGCTGCTGATGGTTGGAATTTTGCTGGTGGGCGCGGTCGCCTACAACCAGTTGCCGGTCTCCGCGCTACCTCAGGTGGACTACCCAACCATTCAGGTGGTCACGTTTTATCCCGGCGCCAGCCCCGACGTGATGGCGTCCTACGTCACCGCTCCTCTGGAACGGCAGTTCGGGCAGGTGCCTGGACTAAACCAGATGACGTCGAGCAGCTCCGATGGCTGTTCCGTCATCACCCTCCAGTTCACCCTGGATCTGAACATCGATGTCGCTGAACAGCAGGTGCAGGCCGCCATCAACGCGGCAGCGACGTTTCTTCCCGCCAATCTCCCCAATCCGCCGATTTACACCAAAACCAACCCGGCGGACGCACCCATCCTCACGCTCGCCCTGAGCTCCGCGACCCTGCCGCTATCCAAAGTGGAGGACTTCGCCGATACGCGCCTGGCGCAGAAGATTTCGCAGGTCACTGGAGTAGGCCTGGTTTCGATCAGCGGCGGTCAAAAGCCCGCCGTACGCATTCAAGCCAATCCCACCGCGCTGTCCTCGTATCACCTGAACCTGGAAGATCTGCGCGCCGCCATCGCCGCCGCCAACGTCAACCAGGCCAAGGGCAGCTTCGACGGATTCCGCGACGCCTACACCATCGGCGCCAACGACCAGCTTCTGACCAGCGCGGATTACCGGCCCCTGGTGGTCGCCTACCGCAACAACGCTCCCGTGCTCCTGTCCGACGTGGCGACGGTCATCGACGCTCCCGAAAACGTCCGTTTGGCCGCCTGGAAGAACAACACGCCCGCGGTGATCGTCAACATCCAGCGCCAGCCCGGCGCCAACATCATCGAAGTGGTGGACCGGGTAAAGAAACTGCTGCCGCAGTTGCGCGCCTCTTTGCCGACTTCCATCACCACGGACATTCTCACCGACCGCACCACCACCATCCGCGCGTCCGTTGCGGATGTCCAAATGGAGCTGATGCTCACCATCGGCCTGGTCGTAATGGTGATCTTTCTATTTCTGCGCACGCTCGCCGGCACCGTGATCCCGGGCATAGCAGTGCCCCTGTCGCTGGTCGGGACGTTCGGCGTGATGTACGTGCTGGGCTACAGCCTGAACAACCTGACATTGATGGCTCTTACGATTTCAACCGGCTTCGTGGTCGACGACGCCATCGTGATGATTGAAAACATCGCGCGCTACATCGAACAGGGCGACGAGCCGCTCAAAGCCGCGCTCAAAGGCTCCGAGCAAATCGGCTTCACCATTCTGTCGCTCACCGTATCGCTGATCGCGGTGCTGATCCCGTTGTTGTTCATGGGCGACATCGTAGGGCGGTTGTTTCGCGAATTCGCGGTCACGCTCAGCGTGACGATTCTGATTTCCGCCGTGGTGTCGTTGACGCTTACCCCCATGATGTGCGCGCGCCTTCTGCGCCACCGTCCCGTCCACGAACAGGGCTGGTTCTACCGCCAGTCTGAAAAAATGTTTCAGGCCATCATCGCCTTCTACGGCCGGACGCTCCAGGTGGTGCTGCGGCACCAGCCCGCGACCCTGATAGTGGCCGTGGCCACCCTCGGCGCAACCATCCTGCTGTTCGAGGTGATTTCGAAAGGCTTCTTCCCGGTCCAGGACACCGGCGTGATTTTAGGCATCTCGGAAGCGCCCCAGACCATCTCCTTCCCGGCCATGGCGCTGCGCCAGCAACAGCTCGCCGAGGTGATTTTGAAGGACCCCGCGGTCGACAGTCTGTCCTCCTTCATCGGAGTGGACGGCACCAATCAAACCGGCAACAGCGGGCGCATTCAGATCAACCTGAAGTCCGTCGAGGAGCGCGGCCTCAGCGCCAGCGATGTGATCCGGCGTTTGCAGCCGGAGCTGGCGAAAGTGGAAGGCATCACGCTGTTCATGCAGCCGGTGCAGGATTTGACGGTAGAGGATCGCGTCAGCCGCACACAATTCCAGTACAGCCTGGAAGACCCGGACGCGAAGGAATTGGCCGTGTGGGTTCCGCGTTTCATCGACAAGCTCCAGTCGCTGCCGCAACTCCGCGATGTGGCCAGCGACCAGCAGAACGGTGGTTTGGAGACGACGGTGCGGATCGATCGCGGAACATCCTCGCGTTTCGGGATTACGCCGCAGGCTGTCGACGACACGTTGTATGACGCCTTCGGGCAGCGCCAGATCTCGACCATGTTCACCCAGCTCAATCAGTATCGGGTCATCCTGGAGATTCAGCCGGACATGCAGAAGAGTCCGGACTCGCTCAGCGATCTGTACATCCGCTCCAACACCGGCGGCGAGGTTCCATTAAGCGCGATCACCCATGCCGAAAACGGCAACGCTCCCTTGGTGGTCAATCGCCAGGGACAGTTTCCGGTGGTGACGGCGTCGTTCAATCTAGCGCCGGGCGTTTCGCTGGGAGACGCCGTCGACGCGGTCAATAAGGCCAAAGACGAACTCAACATGCCGGCCAGCGTGCAAGGAATCTTCCAGGGCACAGCCGCCGCGTTTCAAGCCTCGCTGGCCAACGAGCCCATCTTGATCCTGGCCGCACTGATCACCGTGTATATCGTGTTGGGAGTCTTATACGAAAGCTACATCCACCCCATCACGATTCTTTCCACCCTCCCCTCCGCGGGCGTAGGCGCATTCCTGGCGCTGCTGCTAACCCGCACCGACTTCAGCATCATCGCGCTAATCGGAATTATCTTGCTGATAGGTATTGTGGAAAAGAACGCCATCATGATGATCGACTTCGCCTTAGAAGCGCAGCGCGGAGAAGGCATGCCGGCGCGCGAAGCGATCTATCGGGCCTGTTTACTGCGGTTCCGTCCCATAATCATGACCACCATGGCCGCGCTCCTAGGCGGCGTGCCATTGGCTCTAGGGTCGGGAACCGGAGCAGAACTACGAAAGCCCCTAGGCATCTCCATAGTAGGAGGCCTAATCTTCAGCCAACTACTAACGCTCTACACCACCCCGGTAGTGTATCTCTGGTTCGACCGCCTAGCAAAGCGTTTCCGCCGCACCGAAGTAGATCTATCAGAACTAGAACTACTAGAGGAACAACCATGACCCCCTTGGTGTATTTGAATCATGACTCGCTGGTATATTTCTAGTGTGACGCCGTGGAGCGAACTCTCAGTTTGCCACGTCGGCACTCGTGCCGACGCCAGGCCGGCGTCCACACAAAAGCAATCCAACCAGCATTCCGCAGTGGGGCAGGTTGCCAAAACCTGCGGCGGGTTGGCAACCCGCCCACCCCGACAATCCAAGACTAGCTCACCCACCACCCCAGCATGACCACCGGAAGCAACATTTCCGCCCCCTTCATAAAGCGCCCAGTAGCCACAGCCCTACTAACCGCCGCCCTAGCTCTAGCGGGGATAGTAGCGTACCGAGTCCTCCCAGCAGCCCCACTGCCCCAAGTAGACTACCCCACCCTGCAAGTCGGAGCATCGCTCCCCGGAGCCAGCCCCGAAACCATGGCGTCCTCCGTAGCGACCCCTCTAGAACGGCAATTCGGCCGAATAGCCGGAATCACGGAAATGAGTTCCACCAGCGTCCTAGGCTCCACGTCACTAACCCTGCAGTTCGACCTGAACCGCAACATCGACGCCGCCGCGCGCGACGTCCAAGCGGCCATCAATGCGGCGCGCGGTCAGTTGCCCTCCAATCTCCCCGCCACCCCGTCCTGGAAAAAGAACAACCCCACCGAGCAGCCCGTAATCATCCTGTCCCTCGACACCAGCTCCGTCCGCAAGGGCCAGGTCTACGACGTAGCGTCTTCAATAATCATGCAGAAGCTTTCGCAGCTTCGAGGAGTCGGGCAAGTAGGCGTGGGCGGCAGCGCTCTGCCGGGCGTGCGGGTGGACGTGAATCCCACGCTGTTGAATCATTTCGGCCTCGGTCTCGAGGACGTGCGGACGATGCTGGCGGCGGCCAACGCGAATCGGCCCAAAGGGGATTTCACCGGAGCCACCCAGTCCTGGTCCATCCGCACCGACGACCAATTGCTGCACGCCGAAGAGTACGGCCCGCTAGTGATCGCCTACCGCAATGGCGCCCCGGTACGGCTGAGCGACGTGGCCACGGTCATCGATTCGGTCGAGGATATACGTGCCTCGGGCTATGCCAACCTCACGCCGTCGATTCTGCTGTGGGTGTACCGCCAGCCCGGCGCAAACATCGTCGAAACCGTAGACCGTATCGAGGCCGAATTGCCCCGGCTGCAAGCGGAAATCCCCGCCGCCGTCCATATCCAGGTTCTTCAGGACCGTACCGGACCCATTCGCGCTTCCATCCAGAACACCCAAAGGACCATGGAGATCGCTCTGGTGCTGGTCATTTTGGTGGTGTTCGCATTCTTGCGCAGTTGGCGGATCACACTGGTCCCGGCCATCACCGTGCCCGTATCCCTGGTGGCGACCTTCGGCGCCCTGTATCTGTTCGGCTACACCGTCGACAATCTGTCGCTCATGGCTCTCACCATCGCCACGGGCTTCCTGGTGGACGATGCCATCGTGATGATCGAGAACATCACCCGTCACATTGAGATGGGTATGTCGCCCATGCGCGCGGCTCTGCGAGGGGCCAAGGAAATCGGACCGACCATCATATCCATCAGCGTTTCTTTGAACGCCGTATTCATTCCCATCTTGCTGATGGGTGGAATCGTAGGACGCCTGTTCCGGGAATTCGCCGTCACCCTTTCGATGGCCATTGTGTTTTCGCTCTTGATCACGCTGGCGGCCACGCCCATGATGTGCTCGCGCCTGTTGCGCCCGCAGCTAGGGTTACAGCACGGACATTTGTACAACCTGATCGAAGCTTTCCTGGGCGGAATGCGGGCTTTTTACGAGCGTTCGCTGGGCTGGGTGCTGCGGCGTCAGCCGCTCATGTTGGCCGTCATGATCGGCACCATGGGTGTCAGCGTGTATTTGTACATCGTGGTTCCCAAAGGGTTTTTCCCGCAGCAGGACACCGGACGCCTCAACTTCACCGTCCTGTGCGATCAGAACACGTCGTTCACTGCCTTGGACGAGCGCGTCCGCCAGGTAGTGGCCATCATAGTCGAAGACCCGGCGGTGGCCGGTCTCATGGCGCAGATGGGAGGCTCCGGCGGTAACGCCAACGTGCTCAACACCGGCCGCGGATTCCTTGCGCTGAAGCCCTATGAGGATCGTCTAGCTACGCCGGAACAGGTGATCGCCCGATTGCGCCCCAAGCTGGCTGTGGTGCCGGGCACCACCGTAGTGTTGCAATCGCAGCAGGACCTCCGCGTGGGCGGCCGAGGCGGCGCAGCGCAATACCAATACACCCTGATCGGCGACGACTTCAACGAGCTCAACCGTTGGGGGCCCAAAGTCTTGCAGAAACTTCGCAGCCTGAAGCAGTTGGCCGACGTCAGCGCGGATCAGCAGGACCGCGGTTTGGCGGCGTCCTTGGTAGTGGACCGCACCACCGCCTCGCGGCTGGGCATTTCGACCCAGGCCATCGACGACACGCTCTACGACGCCTTCGGCCAGCGCCAGGTCTCCACGATGTACACGCAATTGAACCAGTATCATGTCGTGATGGAAGTGGAGCCGCGGTTCTGGAATAATCCGGATGGCCTCAATTACCTGTACGTGCCTTCCTCCACCGGCCAGCAGATTCCGCTGAGCGCGTTCACGCACTACGCCCCGGCCAGCACCCCGCTGCAGGTGAACCACTCCGGACAGTTCCCATCCGTCACCATTTCCTTCAATCTGCCCTTGGGCGTCTCTCTGGGCGACGCCGTCCCGGCCGTGGATGACGCCATGCGCGAGATCAACTTGCCCGCCAGCATCCGCGGAAGCTTCCAGGGAACCGCGCAGGCGTTTCAGGAATCGCTCAAGAATGAGCCGATCTTGATACTCGCCGCTTTGATCGCCGTCTACATCGTGTTGGGAGTGTTATACGAAAGTTTGATCCACCCCTTGACGATCCTCTCCACCCTCCCGTCGGCAGGCGTTGGCGCTCTGCTGGCGCTGCTCGTCACCCGCAACGAATTGAACGTCGTCTCTCTGATCGGAATCATTCTATTGATTGGAGTTGTGAAGAAGAACGCGATCATGATGATCGACTTCGCCATAGCCGCCGGACGCCTCGGTAAGACCCCGGAACAAGCCATCTTCGAAGCCTGCCTCCTCCGTTTCCGCCCCATCATGATGACGACTTGCGCGGCGCTGTTTGGGAATCTGCCGCTGGCGCTCAGCATGGGCACCGGATCGGAATTGCGGCGGCCGCTGGGCATTGCGATCATCGGAGGTCTGGTTTTCAGCCAGGCCTTGACGCTGTACACGACCCCCGTCGTGTATCTGTACATGGACCGGATGAGGCTGCGCTGGGAGGCTTTCCGCGCACGCAATCGCCGGCCTGCGCCCCAGCTCACGTCAGCGTAGGTCGTCCTCAATATCGGCGCGCGAAACTCGTCCGGGCGTGAAAGCACGGCGGTATAATCAAGCCGAAGGCACCGTGCGAACCCGATGAGTGTTGCGGCCGAAATGATGCCGGACTGGAAGAGCTGGGAAGGCGACCTCGTCGACGGCGAATTCCCCCTCGAACAGTTTCTCGGGGCAGGCGAAAAAAGCGGCGTGTTCCGGACGCGGCTTCCTTCCGGCGAGGGCGCGATCAAGCTCGTCCCGGCCGGCAGCGGGCAAGCGGAACAGCTGGTGGAACGATGGTCGCTGGCGGGCTCGCTGGATCACCCACACTTGATCGGTTTCGTGAGAACCGGGACGTGGGTCAAAAGCGGAATGCCGCTGGTGTACCTGGTAACGGAGCTTGCCGAGGAGAACCTCGGGGCCGTGCTTAACGAACGGGCGCTCACAGCGGAAGAAACGCTCGAACTGCTTCAGCCGGCGGCCGGTGCACTCGCGTATCTGCATCAGCGCGGATTGGTGCACGGGAGCATGAAGCCGTCTAACCTCTTCGCAGTGAAAGACACGCTCAAGCTTTCGAGGGATACCGTGTCTGTTGGCGATGCGTCCGGGGACGTGCGGGCCCTGGCCGCGACCGCCGTTTACGCTCTGACGCAGCAGCCGCTGAAGCTCATGCAGGGTGACTCTGGTGCCATTGAATCACTCCCCGAGCCTTTTCCCGAAATTGTGCGAAACTGCATGGGCCAGAACGGGCGGCTTCCGTGGTCCGCCGCACAGCTTCTGGGTTGGCTGCAATCGCAGAAGAGTGCACTTTCGCCGACCTCGGCAACCGCGATGCCTGTCCCGCAATCCAGAACGATACGGCGGACGCTGACTTCTTACGCAATCATTTGGGCTTTGATTTTAGTCGCGGTGGTCGCCGTCGCCAGCTGGCTGGGGAATCGGGCCGGCAAAGCGATAAAGCCGATACCGCCGAACCCATCCATCCAGGGCAGTCTACCGGCTTCAGAACCCCAGAAGGAGCCGGCGGCAGCTGTCAAACCTCCCGCGGCTCGTGAACCCGAGACTCGTGAACACCAGACTCGTGAACCCGTGAAGCGACGCGCGTTGGTGGACACGCAGCAGGCGGTGGTACACCAAGTGCTTCCAGAGATCCCCGCCGCGGCTCGGCGGACAGTGAATGGCACGGCGACGGTCGTGGTCAGAGTGGTCGTGGATCCATCCGGCAATGTAACGGACGCGATGCTGGAGCCGGGCGGCTCGAGATATTTCGGCCGGCTGGCACAGGAAGCCGCCCGCAAGTGGCGCTTCGTTCCGGGCAACTTCGCTACTCCTCGGGAGTGGTCATTGCGATTCGAAATCACGCGTGCGGAGACAACCGTTCGTCTGGAGAAATGAGGCGGGGCGATGATGTTCCGCTGAACATCAAGGTTCGCGGCAAGAGAAGTTGCCGGCGTCATCGATGCTGCCGGAGCCTTTGTAACGCGCCTGCGCGGGATAACTGCACAAAAGACGGGTTCGCCCAGGCCAAGGCGATCCAGGGCCCGCGGTGGCCACAATCTGATCGGGAGCCGAACCTTTTTCAACCCAATTCACCAGCGCCGTGAAAGCGTCGAACTGGTCCGTGGCCGGGCCGCCCGCGCAATGATTCATCCCGGGAACCGCGAAGACCCGCACGAAATCCGCGGCCTTGGCGTTGTTGGCTTTATTCACGTCGTTCCACCAGCCGATGGTGTCGTTGACCGAGAAAACCGGGTCGCTGACCCCCTGGACGATCAGCAGCTTGCCGCCCCGATTCTTATAAGCGGATAGATCCGTCGAGCTGGCCATCATGAAATCCCACGACGATTTCGTGTACGTGCCGGATTCCGCGTAAATCTTGCCTGCATCCTTATCCAAATCGATGCCCAGTAAGTACGCGACGGGACCCGCCCCGGATGAGGGCACCGGCGTGGGCGGGGTGGTGAACACGGCGGAAACGGCGCCGGATCCCAAGCCCGTAATGATCGCCGAGTTTACCGGGGCATCATAGGCTCCGATCTTCCAGATGCGCCAACCTTGGTTGAACGCCTCTCCGGTCTTCCCTCCGATGCCCCGGTCCCAGGCCCAATCGGCATACAGCGTTTCGCCCTTGGCGTTTTTCGCGCCGTCGAATACTTTCCGGAGCGCGGTCACCTGCGCCGCGGACAAGCATGTAGTCCGCTTTGGACCTTTGCACGTCATCGCAGCGAGCCTGGGCGCGACCACCACGGACGTGCACGCGGGAAAACTGTCGATGATGCCATCTTTGAGCCCGTCCAGTTCGTCGCAGGCGCCCAGGATGGCTTGGGCCGCCAGATCCAGATCCTCATCGGTGAAGGTTTTGTTGAGCAGCGGCTGGCCGAAGCGGTCGTAGATCCCTGCAGTCTTCGCTACTTCGGCGAACGCCTGTGCGTCCCAGGAATGGCCGTAGAGCGCGGCTTTCGGAAGCTTGAATCCCGGCGCGCACGCCAGGACCCCGTCGAAGTAGGCCGGGAAGCGCTGCGTCATCATCATCCCCTCGCGTCCGCCTTCCGAGCAGCCCACAAAATAAGACTTCTCGGGAGCCTTTCCGTAGTAAGCCTGAACCAACGCCTTAGAAGCCTGCGTCACTTGGTCGTAAGAGTTGTAGCCGAAATCGAGCCGGGCTTGGGGATCGAAGCCGAAGGTCACGTTTCCATTGCGGTCGGCATCGTTGTTCAGGCGATTGTCGTGGCCGGAATCCTGAGAAACCACGGCATAACCCAGGCTCAGCGCGTTGCTGCGCTGCTGCCCTTGCAAGTTCCCCGCGGCGTTTCCCAGGTTGCCGTTCGATCCGCCGCCGCCTTCAAAAAAGAACCGGCCATTCCAATTGGTAGGGAGACGCAAGTGAAACTTAATGGCATAGCGCTGGTTGTTGACTCCCGTCCGCTCGTTTACTTGGCCCAAGACTTCGCAGTGCTCCGGCAGCGCCGGCGTGTTGCCCTGCGCGGTGCCGGGCGGATTGAGCCGCGCCGAGGTAATCGCCGTAGTGGGGTTCGGCAGAGATTTGGCGCCTGTGAGCGCGGCACATTTCTGGCCCCAGTCCTGTGCCCAGGCCGCCTGGACGGAGAGGCAGAATATCGCGACGGTGATCCGCATCATCAGGGTCATGTTATCACTTCAACCGATTACCTCAACACCGGGCAGGTTGAAGATCCTCACGGCAGCGCGAACACGTATAGCGATTCGGTATTCGCGGGATTCGGCGTCGTCACCGGGTTGTGGCCGCCGGCGCTGATGGCTACATACTGCTTGCCGTTTTTCCCCACGTACGTGATGGGCACCGATATGGCGCTATAGTCGAGCTTCACGGCCCACAGCTCGCGGCCGGTTTTCGAGTCGAAGGCACGGAAGCGTCTATCGTTGCTCGCGCCGATGAACACGACTCCGCCGGCCGTCGCGATGGAGCCGCCCTGATTGACGCGCCCGGTATTCCGTTTACCCTCGGGCAGCTCGTCGGTGATCCCCAAGGGCACCTGCCAGGCGAACTCGCCGGTCTTCAGATCGATCGCCGTCAACCGGCCCCACGGCGGTTTCTGGCACGGCCAGCTATCTTCCCCGCGCACCGCGCCGTTAGCGTCCAGCTTGCGCTCCCAGAATTTCGACGCCACTGGATTCCCGTACACGCTGCGCTGATCGTACGGCACGCGCGAGCCGTCCGGCAGTTTCTCGATCCATCCCATGCTGCCGAATTCCGAAGTGTTGACGAACACGTAGCCGAGCTTGGGATCGAGCGACATGCCGCCCCAATCGTTGCCTCCGATCGCGCCCGGGAAGATGATGCTGGACCTTGGCGGGACGCCGGGACCGCGGAACACCCACGGCGTGAAGGGGCCTTCGTTGTACAGTGCGCCGCTTTTCTCCACCAAGTCGCGGCAGGCCTGGGCGTGCTCGGGAGTGGTGTCATCGGCCGTGACCAGGTCGTCCAGTTTAAAACTGTGGCGCGCCAGCTCGGGCGGCTTCCGTGGAATCGGCTGCGTGGCGGAGGTGTGCTCGCCGGGAACCTGGCTTTGCGGCACGGGTTTTTCTTCGATTCCGAACACTGGCTTGCCGGTCACCCGGTTTAGAATGTACAGGTATCCCACCTTGCCGGTTTGCGCCAGGACCGGAGTCATCCGGCCGTTGATGCGAACGTCGGCCAGCACCGGCGCGGGCGGCAGATCGAAATCCCACAGGTCGTGATGCACCGCCTGGAAATACCATTTGAGCTTTCCTGTCTCGGCGTCCAACGCGACCACCGAATTGCCAAACAGGTTGTCGCCCTTGCGGTCGGCTCCGTAGTAATCGCTGGCAGGGCTGCCGAAGACGGTATAGAGGATGCCCCGCTCCGCGTCCACGGTCATGAAGAAGCCCCAGTTATTGACGCCGGTGCGGTCCTTCCAGGCATCGCCTTCCCAGGTTTCATTGCCGGCTTCTCCGGCGCGCGGCACGGAGTGGAACTCCCACACCTTCGCGCCGGTGCGAGCGTCGTAGGCGCGCGTGTCGCCGGGCACGCCGGTTGCGGGCTGCTCCGGAGCGTTGGCGCCGACGAACAGCAAGTTCTTGTACACCGTGGGAGGCGCGTTGTAGCCAACGACGAGATCGACCTCGCCTTCCTTGCCGAAGCCCGGGTCGATCTTTCCGGTTTTGGCGTTGAGTGCCAGCATCCGGCGGCCGGCCGTAAATACGATGCGCGGAGCATGCTCGCGATCGCCGGGCCAGTAGGCGAGCCCGCGCGTAGCCGCGTTGCCGGTGGCCAGTTCGTAACTCCAGGTTTCCTTGCCGGTCTCGGGCTCCAGCGCCACCACGCGTTTCCCGGCGGTGAGGTACATGCTGCCGTTCACCACGAGCGGAGTCACTTCCATTCCGCGCGCGTTCAGGCGGAACGTCCAGGCAGGCGCAAGCCGCGCGACATTCTGCGTAGAGATTTGCGACAGCGGCGAATACCGCGTCGCCGCCAGGTCGTGCGAATACATCGGCCAGTCGCCGGAAGTCTGTGCCACCAGCGGCACAACGGCCCCAGCCGTCAATAGGATCGTTAGCGATTTGATCACCCGGCCTCCAGCATTCCAGTTCTGCATTCCAGAAGAGTCATCATATGGCCTTCACCGGGCCATTTCAAGGACCGATCTTTCGTCCATGCGCCGATGGCCACAGGTCGAGAGTTGCGTTATGATGAGCGTGCATGAAGGCCATCACAGATTCTTCGCCAGCTCCCGAAGCATTCGATAAACGCATGAGACCTTATTTGACTGCGGCGCTCTGGGCTTGCATAGGAATCATTCCGGCCGCGGTTGACGCCCAGAATCCTGTCACGCCGGGACCGCAATCGCAAGCTGCGCCAACCGGCGCGGCAGTTGCCGTTACACCACCTTCCAACAACCCGGCGGGTAGGCTGTCGCCCGTTAGGATGGATGGCCAGCCGATTGAGAGGCGTCCGCCCGAAAAGAGTGACGACAAGCCCGCATTCCCCGAGCAAACTCGTGCACCATATCACGCATCAGCGCCCTTCCAGGTTACGACGCTGATCGACAATCTGCCCGCGCCCTGGAGCCTCGCGTTCCTGCCGGACGGGAAAATTCTACTCACCGAAAGGCTACCGGGGAGCCTGCGCATCCTCGGTACTAGCGGAGACACCAAGGGTGTGCTCTCGGAGCCCGTAGCCGGTGTGCGCGACCTGGCGTCACCCGCTGCAAAAGACATTGGCCTGCTCGATGTGGTGCTGGACCCGCATTTTGCGACGAACCACCAAATCTTCTTCACGTTTTTCGATTTCATCGATGGCACGAACAGCAATACCTATATCGCGCGGGCAAGGCTGGACGAAGCCAAGTGTGCCTTGAGCGACGCGAAAGTTATCTTTCGGGCCCAGCCGGCCATGCCGTCCAAAAGGCTTGGTGGCAAGACCGGAGGCCGGATCGCGATCGCACCTGATGGCAGTCTCTTCGTGACGATAGGCGACCGGTCGGATTCGCCGCCGTGGGACGTCGCGCAGCGATTGGACACTGATCTCGGCAAGATCATTCACATCACGACCGAGGGTACACCTGCGCCCGGCAATCCGTTCATTGGAAAACCGGGCGTTCTGCCGGAGATCTGGGCCACTGGCACGCGCAGTCAGGAAGGCTTGGCATTCGATCCAAGAACCGGGCGTTTATGGGAAATCGAGCACGGTCCCCGCGGCGGCGACGAGTTGAACATCATTGAGAAGGGTAAGAATTACGGATGGCCCGTCATCGTACACGGCATCGACTATCCGGGTACCGCGATTGGCGAAGGCATCACGCATAAAGAAGGTATGGAGGAACCCGTATATTATTGGGATCCGGTGATCGCACCCTCGGGCCTCGCTTTCTATGCCGGTACCCTGTTTCCGCAGTGGCAGGGCAGCGTCTTCGTCGGCGGCCTGGCCGGCATGATGCTGGATCGTCTCACCATCGTAAACGACAAGGTCGTGGCGGAAGAACCCCTCCTCACTGATTTGCACGCCCGGATCCGGGATGTGCGCGTGGGGCCCGACGGCGCTGTCTACGTATTGACCGACAGCGGTACCGGCACGGTGTCGCCAAGCACACCGCTGACGGCCAAGCTGTTGAAACTCACACCCAAATAATTTCGGAGACCCGCGCGCAGCCGGATTATGAGGCAGTCACAGAACGGCCCGCCCGGCGGACGCTTGCCAGCCGGGGGCGCAGCACACGGTTCCACCACATAATCGCGCCGGTCACAAACATCGCCGCGGGGGCCAGTCCGAAGAACGCCCAAATCGCTTTTGTCGTCTGGTCGCAGAGCCCGGGGCCGCCACAAGGAATCCCTATGCCGTTAATGCGGCCGAAATGCAGGAAGGCGAGCCAATAAATGACGCGGTCGACGATGCGTAACCCGGCATTAGCGGCAGTGGGAGTCTCCAGCCAGTCGGCCAGGTCCTGAAAGGGCTGGGGAATGCAGAGATAGACCCCGCTAAGGCCAAACACCAACGTGAATCCAAGGCTCCAGAAGCCGATCATACTGTGGGAGTGCCAAGTGAAGCGCTTCCATCCCACGCCGCGATGCAGCGTCAAACTGCGACGCCATGTCTTGATACCCGGCCACCAGATCGCCAGACCCGTCAAAGCCAGCACGAGCACGGCGAGTGCGCCGACGCCGTTCACTTTCCGGCCGGTTGGTCCGGCGATCAGATTGTCGTGCAGATCCAGCAGCTTTGACACGAGCCAGATGCCGGTGGGGACCGCATCGCCGAGATCGCTGCCGCTTCGGGGATCGAACAGCCGGTGCTTGATCTCACCGCCCCGGCGGAGCGAGACATCTACCGCCTGATCCAGATTCAGCGCCCGGCCGATTTTCACCACCCGGTAGCCTAGGTACAACTGCCTGGCAGCGTCCGCGAGCTGGTCGTCGGTCAAGCGCGGTCCTGAACCCTTCGAAATGATGGTTGCGGGCGTCGCTGCTCTGAAAAGCTCGTTGCTATAGACCAGCACGCTGCCGGTCACACTCATCATCAGGATGTACAGCCCGAGGACGATGCCGCTCCACAAGTGCACCTGAAAAAGCGCCCGTCGTAACCAGATCTTCTGGGGCTGGCGAACCCAGCGCTGCCATACGGTCTGCTGATTGCCCGCGCTCACTAGCGACAGGCTACAACACACGGCCGATCGGGTCAACACGCACGGTCGTGATCGGGACGGCAAAGCGGGAGGGCAAAGCCCGCAGCAATGGCGATGTGCGATCCTTTGGGGCCATCACGCCGGGTCCCAGCAGTGGCTCGTGCCCATGAACGGCGCAGCTTGCAGACAAATCCGCGAAGAGAAGTCACCCCAGTCACGCAGCGCATCAATTGACACACTCTGCGGGCCAACGCAGAGCGAATCCAGGGCGAAACTTCCACCTCATCCACATATGTGGCCCACACGAGGCACATATGTACATCCTTGAGCCCACGCCCACCTCCGCGCCCCTCCACCCCCATTGCAAGTATTTGATTCTTCTACGGTTCCGCAAAAAACCAAACGAACCCAAGTGGGATCAGGCTTTATAGCCTGCAGCCGCCTTTTCAGGCGGCTCCGCCCCGCTCAGCCAGCCCAAACTACAAAACGAACCCAACGCCCCCCCGAATGGGCTTCACCCTCTATTAGTCAGGGAATTGTTACCCGGATTTCTTGGCGGCGAGTGCTAACATCGGGGCGTCAGAGGTTGCGCCGCCCAACCCGGAAATTGCCGGACGATCTTCAACACTCGCCGGGACGTCCACGCCCGTGAGTGCCCGTGGCACCAAGCCCCCCGGCGCCAGTTGGGCCGCCTCTACGCGCGGGCGGCAACCCGCTTGCCGGCGAGCACGGTGGCGCTCGGGAAGAGCCTCTGTCGCCCGCTCCGTTTGTTCTCGTAGTTATCCACGAATTCGAAGGTCCCCTCCCTGAGTTCAAGCACGGCAACGTCCGCCGGCGCACCCACTTTGAGCGTGCCCCGATTGCGGAAGACCGGGAACGCGCGCGACGCATTGACCGTCGCGCACGCGATCACCTGGTCGACCGGCATGCCCAGCATCAGGAACTTCGACATAACGTTCTCAAAGTTGATGACCTGAGCGGCGCGGCCCTCGGGCGTCCAGTCGGTGGAGAACGTGTCCGGCAGGAAGCCCGCCTTCAGGACTTGGTCGGCGATGTCCCAGCGCAGATGGCCGCTGCGTCCATTGCCGAGGTCGAACCGGACGCCGCGGCGGCGGGCGGCCATCACTTCCGACAGGATGTGCCCGGCATCGTCGATGATGCTGTTCGGCGGTGGCGCGAACATGTGGGTGACGATATCGCCGGGCTTGAGCAGCGCGAGCAGCTTGGGCAACGGCGACACGGTCTGCCCCATATGGATCATCACCGGGAGCTGGAACGACGAAGCCACCTCCTGCGCACGCCGCAGCACTTCGAAATCATTCGCGCCGGCGACGTCCCGCGACAGCCTCGCTTTGACCCCGGCGATCATCTCGCGGTTGCGCCCGATGGCCTCGCGCGCGGCGGCGACATCGGCGCGGTTGAGGTCCATAGTGTCGCCTTCCGCGAGGATACCGGCACGCCCGATGTTGATCAGCACGCGGCACGGCTGCGGAGCCGCTTTGGCTACGGCAACCGTTTCTCCGATGCGATCCGCGCCCTGCGATCCCGCATCGATAAGCCCGGTCACGCCGTCGGCCAGACACAGCTCGGCTCCTTCTTTAGCGCGCGCCGCGTGGGTGTGGATGTCGATCAAGCCGGGCACCACCAGCTTTCCCCGCGCGTCGATCATTTCTTCGGTGCCGGCCGCGATATTGGCCTCGATCGCGGCGATGCGGCCCTGCGCGATCGCCACGTCGCGGATCGCGTCCAGCTTGCGCGAAGGATCGATGACGCGTCCCCCCTTCACGATCAGGTCGTATTTCGCCGCCGCGAGCACGTCCGCAACGCGGACAAATGTCGCAGCGCCTGTAGCTCTGTAAACAAACTGGCGCCGGTTCATCACGTTCCATTCCCTCCAGATTGATGTGAGTCTATCATCGCAGGCGCAACGTTGCTCGACAGGAATTCGGCGTTCTACTGGTATAGAATTAGTGAGATCATCTGCCCTTAGCAGCGGGCGAATGATATCTCTGAAAAGGAGTCAGCCAAATGGAACCAACGAGACCCAAACTGCCGAGCGAAGCCATCGAACTCTACAACAAGTACATTCACGGCGGGATCAGCCGCCGCGCCTTCATGGACGGCGTGCAGCGATTCGCGATAGGCGGTCTGACGACGGCCGCGGTTGTCGAAGCGTTGATGCCCAACTACGCGCAGGCGCAGCAGGTGTCCAAGAACGACGACCGGATCAAGGCCACCTACGAGACCGTCCCGTCGCCGCAAGGAAACGGAAGCATCAAGGGATATCTGGTGCGGCCAGCCAGCGCCGACACACGTTCCGAGACTCCGTCGAAGCTGCCCGGCGTGATCGTGGTCCACGAAAATCGCGGTCTGAATCCCCATATCGAGGATGTCGCGCGGCGGTTCGCCCTGCAGAACTTCATGGCCTTCGCGCCGGACGGGCTCACTTCTCTGGGCGGCTTCCCCGGTGACGACTACAGGGGCGGCCAAATGTTCAGCAAGGTCGATGGCAAGAAAATGATGGAGGACATGGTGGCGTCCGCGAGGTGGCTGAAGGCGCGCGCCGACTGTAGCGGCAAGATCTGCGCCACCGGTTTCTGTTACGGGGGCGGCGTCGCCAACAACTTGGCCTTCCGGCTGGGAGCCGACATCGCGGCCGTAGCGCCGTTCTACGGAGCCGTTCCCGGCAACGACGACATTCCGAAGATCAAGGCGGCAATCCTGGTCCATCACGGGGCGCTCGACACGCGTCTGGCAGCGACGTGGCCGGCGTACGACATGGCCTTGAAGGCCATCAACGTTCCGCACGAAGGCTATATCTACCCGAACGCCGTCCACGGCTTCAATTGCGATGCGACGCCGGAACGCTACAACAAAGCCGCGGCCGATCTGGCCTGGCAGCGCACGATTGACTGGTTCAACAAATACGCGCGGGCCTGAATTCGCCCGCACTTCGCAAGAGTCGCAAGTCCAACCCGGTCGCGGGCAGGCTGTCTGCGAATTCAGGTCTGGCGCCGTGTAAGACCGCTACGAGTGGGTGCAGTGCCGCGTGACGAAAACGGCGATCCCGCGCCCGGCAACACGAGGTTTGGGGAGCGCCGGGATCCGGGTTTCAGGATTGTAATCGCTGCGCTTCCGCCCGGTCCGTTCCCGGTGTCCACCGGGTGGCGAGACGATCACCACCAGCCCGATATCCCGTCAAGACCCGGCCCGTTCCGGGTCGATTTAGAACCGTGTCTAAAACGGTCTTGACAGCCGCGGTCGATTTCTACAATAATCAGAGTCCATTCTTCTCGAAAAGAGTTTCGTTACCGAAGGCCCCGCGCGCTTTCAACAATCATCGCTCCGCGGAACGCAGGCGCCAAAGGAGTTCTTGTGAGACTGCCGAATGAGCCGGATCGCATCGAAACCGCCGCTGCCCGCCTGAGCTATATCCTCCAATTGCGTCATCGGTACAAATTGCATAAGCACAGCCTCGGTCAAATGGGGCACGTATTTGGCGACCCGGCAGAGGAACGCCTGGAGGCGTTGGACCGGTTTGTGCACTCCCTGAATCTGACGTCGCCGGTCTCGACAGACCAAATACTTTGCAAACTGAAACTCAAGCAGCTTCCCGCGCAGCGCGTCGCGCTACTGGAACTGTTCGACACCTACCCTTTTTGTGAGGAGCTTGCGGCTCACGTCCTGGCAATGCGCGCGGGACCGGACCGCCCCAAGATCGCCGAATTCAAGAAGATTGAGGAAATCGAAGCGGAGTTTGACAAGCCCCTTTTAAAGGACGAGCACGGCCAGGAATCCCTGACTCACCGGTTGGCCGCGCTGTTCTTTCTGCGTGAGGATCTGGCCCAGGACGTGGCTTCTGTATTGCAACTTCCAGTGCCCTTTCAGATGGTGCTGCGGCGGGAAATCGAGTGCGTTTCCAGCGCCCGGCTCTTGCGCAATGGCGACGAAAGGGACATCTCGGGCGACAACTGTTGGGAAAAAGCCCGCCAAGCTAATTTATTCGGCGTAGCTTTTTCCGGAGGTGGAATTCGAAGCGCCACTTTCAATCTGGGAATTCTGCAGGGTCTCGCGGAAGTGCGCATGCTTGCCGGCGATCCTTCTAGACGATTACTCCATTTAGTCGACTATCTGTCCACGGTTTCCGGCGGAGGTTACATCGGATCCTGGCTCCACGCCTGGATTCTCCGCAGCGACGAAAAGGAATCCGCGGACAGCGCCTGTGAGAACTGCCATCAAACCGGGCTCGATCAGGTGATCTCCAATCTCTCTCCAGAGACCTGTCCCGACCCGGAAGCCGACCCCCAGGCTCCCATCAAGTTCCTGCGCCGGTATAGCCGCTACCTTACCCCGGAGACCGGTTTTTTCAGCGCGGATACCTGGACCGTGGTCGCCATCTGGCTACGTAACACCGTACTGAACCTCGCCGTCCTGGCATTGGGTTTGGCGGGTGTGCTCTTAATTCCCAGAGCGTTCCACGACCCCAAATCCTTCGTCTCCCAATGGTGGACCGCGTTGGCGGCCCTTCCGCTCGTGGCCTGGGCGCTGCTGGTGGCCGGCGTGAACCTGAGCTCCTTTTCCGACCCGGGCCGCAGGCAAGACCGGATTTGGTACCAACAGAAGGGCGTCCAGCTCTTCGTGGTGGTGCCTCTGCTACTGGCTTCGGTGATTCTGTCCGGATGGTATCAATGGCTCGCGGCCTACCATCCGCCTCACTTTTCTCTTTATGCCAATGCGAACTTCCTTTTTGGCGTTACCAGCGCGGTTCTGCTGCTCATGGTGAGCGCCGTGGGCCGCTATTACGACAGTTGGTACGACGATTACGGCGATCGGAACCCCGGAGATGGCCAGCGGACCCGGCGGAAAGTCGACATGTGCCTGGGACTGTTTTTGTGCACCGCCTTCACCGGCGCCGCGGCCGGTGGACTGTCTTACCTGCTTGCAACGATTTTCTGGGCCTGGCCCGGCTGGGTGAAAACAAAGAGCTTCGAATGGTCTGTGTTGACCTTTGGCCCGCCCTTGTTGATGGTGCTTCTTTCGGCCATTCTCGTGATTCACATCGGATTACTGGGACGCAACTTGCCGGACGATCGCCGGGAATGGTGGAGCCGGGCGGGCGCATATATTCTGCTGTACGCCGGCGGCTGGTTGGCGCTGTCCGGCATTGCTTTCTGGGCTCCGACGCTGTTTCACTGGATTCCCGAACAGAGTTATAAACGCTGGGTGACGGGCTCCGTGGCCGCGTGGCTGCTGGCGACCGTTTCGGGAGTTATTTCCGGCAAGAGCAAGAGCACGGGAGCCGACACATCGGGCAAGACCAACGCCTTTTTGCAACTGGTCGCGACCGTCGCGCCTTACATCTTCATCTTCGGGCTCCTGGCGCTTTTGTCCTGGGGAATCGACGGACTTGTCGGACACTTTTCCCAGGAACCCAGCCTCCCGCTGCATGTCCTGCCATCGTGGCAAGCTCCGCTGTTCGCCGCCGCCTGCATCGGGGTGGCCTTCATCTTGGCCTGGCGCGTGAATGTGAACGAGTTTTCGATGTACCACTACTACCGCAGCCGGCTGGTGCGATGTTACCTCGGCGCCTCCGAGGGAATCCGGCGGCCGAACCGCTTCACGGGGCTCGATCCGGACGACGACCGCCCGCTGGGAGACTTTACGCCCAAGTCCGACGCCCCGCTGAAGGGTCTTCCTCGCGGCGGGCCTGCGCGCGTGCGCTACTCGGGTCCCTATCCCATCGTGAACACGACGCTCAATATCGTGCAGGGCGACGAACTCGCGTGGCAGGACCGGAAAGCCCAATCCTTCATGTTCACGCCTGAATTCTGCGGCTACGCCACCACGCCCACCAAAGAGATTGCCACAGAGCACGATGGGGATGCCCGCCTGGCCAGCTTCGGCTTCCGGCCCACCCGCCGGTTTGCCTACCCCGAATTGGGAATCCCCCTGGGAAGCGCAATGGCGATTTCCGGCGCGGCCGCGAGCCCCAACGAAGGTTACAACACGTCGGCGGCAACGGCCTTCCTGATGACCGTGTTCAACGTACGTCTGGGCTGGTGGATCTCCAATACGCGCGACCGCCGAACCTGGCAGAGGGCCACGCCGGCCTGGGGGTTGTTCTACCTCCTGCGGGAACTGTTCGCGGCCACCAACAACAAGAGCGCCTATCTCTATCTTTCCGACGGCGGGCATTTCGAGAACCTGGGCCTATACGAGTTGATCCACCGCCGTTGCCGCTTCATCATCGCGTCGGACGCATCGCAGGATGGCGGCCTGAAGTTCGAGGATCTGGGCCGGGCCGTCCGGCAATGTCGCGCGGACTTCGGCGCGGAAATCAACATCGGCGTCGAATCCCTCAGAAAAGACAGCGGCGGAAGTACCCCCGGCCAGTGCGAGAACGCGGACGGAACCAGCAAAGCGCACTGCGTGGTGGCGCGCATCAAGTACAGCGACTCGTCCGTGGGCACGCTCCTGTATATCAAACCCACAATCACGGGAGATGAGCCGGCCGACGTCGGCGAGTATCGCACCGCCCACCCCGAGTTTCCGCACGAGACCACCTTGGATCAGTTCTTTACCGAATCTCAGTTCGAGAGTTATCGGAAGCTCGGGTACCACGCTATACGTAAAATCTTCGACGACAATCGGTTTACCGGGAAAAAAGAGGACCCGGGCGCCGCCGTGGCCGGACCTGCTCCGCCGGAATCGCGGGATGGCGTTGCGTTAGCAAACGACCTGCACGACTTGTTTGAAGATCTCTACCGCCGCTGGTATCCTTCCAGCGCTGCCAACGACAAATCCTTCACGCGGCTGACCGTCAAGTTCGACGAACTCAATGAGCGCCTGCGGAACCATAAGGAACTCGCCGCGCTCGATTGCGAATTCTATCCGGAAGTTTCTCAACTTCCACCTGCCCCGCTAAGTTCATTCCGCGACGTCTTCTACTACTGCACCTCGCTCATCCAGCTCATGGAGAACGTGTATACGGACTTGCGCCTGGAGGATAACGACGCCCACCCCGACAATCAGGGCTGGATGAACACGTTTGCGCGCTGGTCCCGATCGGCGAGCTTTAAGAAGACCTGGCTGATCAACAACGGCCTGTTTGGAGCCCGCTTCCGCGCCTTCGCTACCAAGCGCTTCAATCTGAAGCCGGGGGACATCGGGATCGGGCCCACAACCCGGCGGCCCGACTTCACCCCTCCTCCGAACACCTCCGTGTACGGCATCTCGATCACTTCGGGCGACTTCAGTTTCGAGGTCGGCTTCCTTCTCTTGATCGAAGAAACAAAGAAGGGAAAGACTGAAAAGATCGTGGTATGGATTACCATCGACGAGCCGTATCGCCGCCTGGGGTTGGCGGTCCGGGCGATCCGGGCGGCGGAGAAGGATCACGGCTACGCAATCGATCTGAAAAAACCTTCCGATGAAGGGTTCGAGGCGCTCGCCGCTCACTCCGATCCAATGGCAGCGAGAGCATTGCGGATGAAGGTTCAGTCCGCGGGGCGTCCCGCGGGAAAATCACCAGGCGACAAAGAACCTTCCAAGTAGCACGGCCACTTGTTATGCACCGAATCGATCGCCGACCGGATTTTTCTCCGGACGGCTGTCTTCCAGGCACAATCCGCTCTTTGACCGGCTGGCTGGACTTGGCTGACGCACTCAGATATAGTCGGTTCTGTTGGGAAGCCCACTGGAAAACTGTGGCTTAAGGAGGCAGGTTATGCTTCGCTTGGTTCTTGCGGGGTTGGCGCTGGGAGCGGCCGCCCTGGCAGCCGATCAATCCTCTCCAGTCACTTTTTCGAAGGACGTGCTTCCGATTCTGCAGAAGAACTGTCAGAGCTGTCATCGGCCAGGGCAGGTTGCGCCGATGTCGCTGCTGAGCTATCAGGAGGCGCGTCCTTGGGCCAAGGCCATCAAGGCCGCTGTGACTGAGAGGAAGATGCCGCCTTGGTTCGCGGACCCGAAATATGGTCATTTCATCAACGATCGGTCGTTGAAGCAGAGCGACATCGACACCTTGGTCCAGTGGGCTGACAGCGGAGCTCCCCAAGGCAATCCCAAGGATGCGTCGGCTCCGGTTCAGTGGCCCAAGGACGGTTGGGGCATCCAGCCGGAAGTCGTCATGGATCTGCCGCCCCGCGACGTGCCCGCGAAAGGAGTTCTGGAGTGGGAGCTGATCGCGCTGCCGTCTCCGTTCAAGAGCGATACGTGGGTCACGTCGATGGAGATTCTGCCGGGCGACGCCTCGGTGGTGCATCACATTTGCTTCAGCTTCGAGAAACATCGGCCCACCACCGTGTACAACCGCTACGAGTGGGTCCAAGTTCCGCGCGATGAAACCGGGAATCCCACGCCTGGCAACAGTGGATTTGGAGAGCTGCCGGGAATGACCATCGCCACTCGGGACGTGGGCAGCACCGAAGTGAAGCTCCGGCAGGGCCACCCGACCCTGAAGCAAAACCTCGATTTCTGCTACCTGCCCGGCGCGGGCTATGACGATTACCGCGCTTGGAACGCCGGTAAGCTGGTGCCGGCTGGATCGGACATTATCGTAAGCCTGCATTACACCACCAACGGCAAGGCGGTCACGGACCGGACCAAGATCGGCTTCACGGTAGCAAAGACTCCGCCGGCCAAGAAATTCCTGGTGCAGGGCGCGGGCGAGGATGCTCCAGTCACCGTTCCGACGGCGGCGAATAACAGGGCAGTGTTCGCTTCCGCGTACAATCCGGATTTCGCGATTCCGCCGAATGAAGGCAACTACCGGGCGCCTCCGATGGACATAACCTTCCTCAAGGATGTCCAGATCGTCCGCCTCCGGCCCCATGCGCACGTTCGTGGGAAGAGCGCGCAATACACGCTGACCTATCCGGACGGACGGGAAGAAGTCGTACTCAACGTTCCGCACTACGATTTCAACTGGCAGCTTTCTTACGGAACTTCGTTGCAAGTGCCCAAGGGCACGCGCATGCGCTTCGAGTTTCGCTACGACAATTCGGCGAACAACAAGTACAATCCCGATCCCAAGCGCTGGGTGTATCAAGGGTTCCAGAGCTGGGAAGAGATGATGGCGCCTAACCTCGGATTCATCGTGGACCGCGATGCCGATGTGGGGGGCCTGATGTCGGTGACGAACTGAGCGGCTGTCCGGGCGCGCCGGTTTTACGCGGGATGCTCCGGCCTAATGCTTGGCTTTGCTTCCCACGTCCGGCCGCGGGTCCGGCACGAAGCCGTCGCGGTTGGGCATCCGAACCTTGGGCAGGCTCTTCGCGTCCATCACGTCATTGGCTCCGATGATGCCATTCAGATTTAGAATGTACGCGACCACCCCGTATACCTCCGGCGGTTTCAGCAGTCCGGGCTGATCGAACGGCATGGCCCGGTTGATGTAATCCCAGACCGTCGTCGCGTAGGGCCAGAAGCTTCCTACGGTCTTGACCGGCCGGGCCGTGGCGAGCGTGCCTTGTCCGCCCACCAGGCGCGGGCCGACGTCTCCTTGTCCCTTATCGCCGTGACACCTCGCGCACCGGGCCATGAAAACCTCGCGCCCCGCGGCGGCTGTTCCTGATCCTTCTGGAAGGCCGCTTCCATCCGGTGCGATCGCGAGGCCCAAGTCGCGGACTTGATCCGGGGTCGGCGGCTGGCCAACTCCGTACTTCGGCGATTGCGCCGCGAGCCACGGTGCGCCAAAAACCATAAGAGCCGCCGCGCTAAACTTCCACATTGGTGACCGTCCCGTCGGCGTGCACTTTCCATAGCTTGATGCCGTTATAGTGATACGCGGAATTGGTCCCGCGCACGGCGATCAGGGCGTCACGCGTTGGCTGGATGTAACCGCTTTCGTCGGTGGCGCCGGAGGCGATCACGGCTTCGCGGCCGTCGAAGCGCCAGGGCAGGCGGAAACGCGTGAGGGCGATCGGAAGACGGGGCTCTTGCAGTTGCGCTCGCACCCAAGTCCGGCCACCGTCGGTGGTGATCTCGACGCGCTCGATCCTTCCGCGCCCCGACCACGCGAGGCCAGTCAGTTCATACAGGCCCGGCCCTGCCAGCGTCTGCCCACCCGACGGAAACGTGATCACCGACTTCGCTTCCATCTGGTAGGTGAAGAGCCGCGCTTTGCCGTCCGGCATCAGGTCGGTGTACTTCGCGGTTTCGTCCCGGGCCATGTACGCCTGATCCGTCAGCTTCAAGCTGTGAAGCCATTTCACGTTGGCGTTGCCTTCCCAGCCCGGGATGATCAGGCGCAGGGGATATCCCTGCGCGGGACGCAGCGCTTCACCGTTCTGTCCATACGCCACCAGGATATTGTCCATGGCCTTCGCGATTGGAATACTGCGCTCCATCCGGCAGGCATCGGCGCCTTCCGCGATCACCCAGGTTGCGCCGGGCCGGACGCCGGCTTCACCCAGCAAGAGCGACAGCGGAACGCCGGTCCATTCGCTGCCGCTGACTAGTCCATGACTGCGCTGCACGTCGGGTCCGGTCTGCGCCGCCCATTCCGATCCGCTGTTACCGCCGCATTCGAGAACCAGGATGCGCGACACTGAGGGCAAGCGGCGGATATCCGCCACCGTCAAAGAAAGCGGACGGTCCACCATCCCGTGGATCACGAGCCGATGCCGGGCCGGATCGATCGCCGGGATTCCGGAGTGATGCCGCTCGTAATGCAGTGAAGAAGGAGTCAGGGTGCCGACCATGTCTTGCAGCGGCGTGAAACTGGAGCCCGTCTCCGGCGTCTTGGTGTTGCGCGTCCAGCGCGTGGCCTTCTCATAGGGCGACCGTTCTCCGTACGGTCCCAACGGTGTGCCCAACTGGCCCGTGGCGTTCTCCGCGCCCAGTGTTTTGCCGCGATTGGCGAGCAGCGCTCCGCCAGCCACCGCGCTCGCCCGGAGCATTTGCCGGCGGCTCGACGTTCGGATGTTTTTCATCGATACACCTCGCCGCGATTGTACTCCTTTGAGAGCTGCGAGTGGGAGCCTCGATGTGCCGTTGTGCCAAGATTGGACGAGGATGAGACTCGCTTACCTGGTGGCCGGTTGCTTACCCATACTTGGTCAATCGTCCCAGGTGTCGTCCGTCACCAAGGCTGCCGGCGAGCCGGTAACGCTGACTATCTCGATCAATTCGCAACCGGGGGAAGCGCCCGTCGCCGTGAAATGGCAAGTAGTCTTCCCGGCGCAATTGATGGACCTGGAAAGCGGCGCTCCGGAGATCGGCGGCGCAGCGATGGATTCGGGCAAATCGCTGCAGTGCACCGCGCGGAATGCGTACTCCTATGTTTGTATGCTCTCCGGCGGTAAAAATCCGATTGCGGACGGCGCGATTGCGATCTTCCATTTCAAGATCCGGACCGACGCAAAGGCCGGAACCGCTACCCTCAGGACCGAAAAAGCGGAGAGCACGATGGCAAATTCACAGGCGTTCACCTTAAACGACACGGAGTCGACTGTAGTTATCCGGTGACGATTGTGGAATGGCGAGAGGTGCTACACGGGCCGCAAATGAACGCTCATGAATATCCCCGCCTTCACGAGGCGGGGCTATAAACCTGTCGAGTGAGCCTGGAACAGCTACTAATTCTGTGCGGCGGGAGGGCCTCCGCAATTGCGCGAGCACTTGGGCGGAATCGTGAACTGACCCTTGATCTTTTCGCGGAAGGCCGGATACATGGTCTCCGCTCCGCCCAGCGCGGCTTCGCGCGGAATGTGATACAGCGTGGGCAGCTCATCCAGCAACGGATTCTTCCCTGGAAGATAATGCGGCACCGATCCTTCCGGCACGCCTTCATCGCCGGGGATACAGGGCGGCCCGCTCGAGTTCATCAGGTTGGGCGTCATGACGAAGGTCCGCGTGATGTAGTACGGCTCGGTCAAATAGATCGGGTCTTCGATGTACGATGCCAGCGTCAGCATGTCTCCGTGGCGAACGAAATGCGTCGTCATGATGGCCTGGGCGCTGGTCATTACGCCGTTACGGCGCAGGTATCCGGTCAGCATGTGCGTCGTGGTGGCGGTGAGCACGTTGCCGTCCCAGACTCCGGTGGTGAAGCCTTCCTGACTATGCGGAGCATTCTTGGACGGACCCGGACGCCCGTCCATCCAAATCCGCATCGCGGCGCGATCTTCCCACGCGCCTACCACCCAGGCGACGGTCTTGCCGGTCACCGAATCGGTTTCGTTCCAGATCTTCACGCCGAACGTCCCGACCATCATGTGCCACTGGGAGTAGAAGGCGCAGATGCGCTCCGGCATGGAGAGTTCGGATTGCGAGGCAGCCAGGGCCTTGGCGCGGCCGGATTCGTTGAACGGGATCCCCGTGAAGTCGGCGGGGTTCGGACCGGCGCCGCGTTCGAGCGCGTCTTCGTGATTCTTGGAAGCCCAGGATCCGGATAGATCGACTTGCGCCGCCGCCGGAATAGCCAGGCAGAGCAACATCGCCGCCGTCCAGCCCCGCCAGCGATGGCGGGGTTCCACAGTGAGGCTGACTTGATTGCGTGTCATCTTAATCCCTTTCCTTACCATTTCGCGGTGCATGCCGAGGGAGTCCACCCGGCGTCGTTCGCCTGCTTCTTGAAGTGCGAAGTGACAATGAACGGCTCGCGCAGATACTTGGGGTCGGTCGTTACGATCGTCACCACCAGCATCACATCGCCATTTCGCTCCTTGAACATATCGTAATACTCGCTGAGAGCCGCATTTTCGCTGTACGGAACACCATTCTTCCGAAGATAGCCGGCCTTCAGGTGCGACGTCGTGACCTTCAGCGATCCTTTCCCTTGCGGCGGCGCGTTGGGGTCGGGTCCGGCATTGCCGCGCCCGCCGCCGGTCACTTCCCACGCGGCTACCGAATCTCCTTGCAGGCTGGGCGGACCCGCGGGAGCCTTCCAATCTCCGAAATGAAAGAGGCGCGTCTGCGTTCCGGTGTCGACATCCAGGCGTAGCGTCTGGTCGTCCTGCCACGTGAAGTGAAAATGCCCCGGCTGCCGCAGGATCGCGGGCGCGCCGAACGCCTTGCACCGGTCGCCGGACGCTTCATCCTTGTCCGGGTCCCAAGTGGCGGCGACTTTCGCCGACTCGGCCGTCATGGGAACGCCCATGTAGTCGCCGGGCGGAGGCACCACCATGCGGTAGCGCCAATCCTCGTCCACGATCGAGACCCAATATCCAGTCAGATCGATCGGCGCCATGGCTTTCGGTGTCGGGGGCGGCCCGCCTCGGCCCCGGCCGCCTCCGGGAGCCTGCGCCAGCACGGGCAGTGTCATGACGATGGTGAGCGCGAAGATTCGGTGTCTCATGACTGGTTCCTTACTTTTTCGTAGTCAGGCTCTTGTAAATGGCCTCGATGAACGCGCTGGTGACACCCGGCTGGGTACCATACTCGGTCTCAAAGGGCTTGGCCGGCGACGCTTCCTTGATCTGACTGAGCGTCTTCCCCTGCTTGATCAAATCCGCGATCACGTCGCGGACAACCACCACCATGTCGCGGTAATTCACCACATCGAGTTGCTCGCACAGCCGCCCGTGACCGGGAATCACGTAGGTCCCGACGCCCTCATAAATGAACGGTCCCGGTGGCACGGCCAAGGCGATCAACCGGTTTAGCGCGTCGATCTCGCCCTGTATGCTGCCTCCGTTGGCCACGTCGATCGCCGGAAAGCGGGTCATGTCCAGGATGTCTCCGGCAGCGACGACATCGGACCGCCGGAAAAAAACGAAGCTGTCGGCATCGCTGTGCGCCGCGGGCTGATACGTGACGTCAATCGCCTCGTCATTTATCCGCAGGGACTTCCGGTTGGTGTAGAACGCCTCGGTGGGCCAGGTGTCGACGGGGAACGCGGACGTCTTGCCGGTGGGCGCGCTCATCCTTTTCAGGATGCTGTCATGCGCCAGAATCGACGCTGCGCCGCCATTGGTCATGGCGTTGCCGAAGTTCGCGTTGCCCAGCGCATTGGTGAAAATCGTTAGTCCGGCCTTGGCGAGCTTGCCGTTGCCGGTCACGTGATCCGGGTCCGCGCCAGTATTGATGATGTAGCGGATCGGCAGAGGGGTCAGCTTCTTCAGGGCGGCCAAAACCTGGTCGGACGCGGCTTCGGCGCCCGCATCCGCCAGCACCACGCCATCGATGCCGATCTGCACGCCGATATTTCCGCCCGCCCCGGCAATCATGTAGAAGTTAGGCCGAACCTGTACGACCTCAAGTCCGCCGTTGTCCGGTTCCGCTGCGCGGCTGGCGATCGCGCTGCATAAGACCAATCCAGCAGCGGCGGCCACGGGCCAGAGTGTGACTCGGTTTATGAAGGCCGCGTTTATCGTTCTATTGGAACGCATGTTAGGACTCCCAAGCTTGACCATCCAAGTTCAACCGTCCAAGTTTAGCTATCTGGGCCACATTTCTGCGGACCTTGCGAAAACCTGATTCACGGATCGTCGATTAAGTATCTTGGCAGGACCAAAGCCACGGAGTCAAGGCGTATCGTTGCTAAGCCGCCGCGGAGCACCCAGGCGCGAAGGCCCGGAAGGTCAGGGCTTGCGCGATGTCGTGTACGCCGCGATGGCCACCATATCGTCGTCGGTTAGCTTCGCGACCACTGGTTTCATCAGTTCCGTCCAGGTCCCTTTGCGGGCTCCCTGCTGCATGTCAAACAGTTGCCGCACCAGGTAACTGGGGGAACGGCCCGCAATCCCAGGCACCGGGCCGAGGCCTTTCAGATCTGCCCCATGGCACAGGCCGCATTGCGTGGTCTTGCCCGCGCCCGTCGTCACCAATGCCTCGCCCTTCTTGATGCTGCCAACGGGCACGTACGCGATGAACCCAGAGCGCGCGTCGCGAAGAACCTCGGTGCCCTCGGCATTTTCCGGTGTCTCGATAATGCGCTGGCCCAGCGGCTCTTTTTCGTTACCCTCAACCGTAAGAAACATACCACCGTTGATGCGAGTCTTCGGCACGGTGTTGGATTCCACCACTTTGATCCACGGCGTCCATTTCATCGACGAGAAGTATTCGGCCGCCGCCTTGATCTCGTCCTCGGTCATGCCCTTTGCGATGGCGATCATGGTGTTGGTGTTGGCCTTGCGCGGCTCCGCACTCTTACGGTTGCCATTCCTGAAATCGTTCATCTGCTGCATGAAGTATTCGGCGGGCAGACCGGCCACGCCGGCGTTTTCGGGACGGCCTTTCCCGTTGGGGTAATGACACAGGCCGCATGCGCGGACGTCCGGTCTGTGGCCGTGTGCGACCACGTCGGGCATCTTGGGATGATCGCCCGGATACCAGTCGGCCGGCCCGAAGGCGTCGCTGATCTGCGCCCTGGTGAACTCGAGCGTGCTGCCCGGAAGGTGCTTCAGGCTGGTGTCGGGCGCGGGTGGCGTAGCGGCCGGCGTCCCGGCCGGTGGGGCCGGAGGAATCGCATATGCCCACGCCGGAGGTACATCGGCGGCGAAGGAAACGCCCGCGGCAAACCCCCCGACAAACATTAACGCGAACGCAACGATCACAACAATCTTGAACGTGTCTCTCATACAGTCTCCTTGTACGGTCCGACTTCGATCTTCTACAGATTACTCCTGCGCGGGCCGCGTGTGGGATTGGGTGCGTCGGCGGAAGGGTTGGTGAAGCCGCTCGATTTCGGACTGGCGAAGAAGGGGGCCTCCGGGCAAACCGCTAGGATAGAAAGCACTCTCCTAGCTCTCGGAGAAGCTCACTGGTTCATCTGCCGAAACTGTATCCCACGCCCACCGAATACCGCGGCACCCAATTGCTCCCGAATTCGAAGAGGTTGTGTACCCAGTGAACATCCACCGCCGGCCGGAGAAAGAGATGGTCGTTGACGTACCAGCGCGTCGCCGCCCCCACGTGCGCCTGGAAATGAGTCGTGTCCGGGCATCCCGGAACCTGATCGCAGGACGGCTGATCGTTGAAATCGTAGCGTATCCGCGCCCACCCAATCCCCACGTGGAGTTCCGGAGCGAACCGCTTGGTAGTGCCCCTGGTGGGCCGGAGAATGCCGTCGAAGCTGGCGAGAGAAGGGCGATAGAGGAGGCCGGCGTAATCGCCTTCCTTGTTCCTCCAAGACAGTTCCGCCCCAACGCCGACATGCTTGGTAAAGAACACGCCGGCGCCCAGACTTGTAAAAAATCCTCCCATGGCCGGGGTTTTATAGAGGTTCCCGTCACCGAAGGTGTCGATTTGTCGGCCGTTGGAACTGTCGTAAGCGCTGCCGAATCCCACGTACGCGGCTACCTCCTGCGCACGAACCACTTGGGGCGACACCCACAGCCCTACTATGGTGAGCGCAACTGGATGGACGATCGACCTCAAATAGTGCCTCCCTTAAGCTATTTAACGTTCGCCGCGACGGGGCCGATGGCCTCATGCGGAATCTCTTTGATCGTGATGCCGCCGAATCCCATGCGCAGATAAAGCCGGCGCGATGGAGGGGGATTGGTGCGCTCGAAGCGCTGCCCTATTAGAAACTGGTTCAGCGCCGCGCCCTCAAGTTCCGAAGAAACGTGGCCGAACTTCACCTTCGCGTCAATTGCATACGATCCCGGTGCATCCGAGCCCGGCGGAAGCCACAGCAGGATGTCGCCGCGTCCGCAGGTTGCCTCGATGTCCCCGGTGACGCCGGCCACGGACACGGAACCGGTGCCGTGATGGATCACCAGCTTGGAGTCGCGCGGCGCGTGAATCTGGTACTCAAGCGACACACCGCCTTTATTTGAGTGCGGCAGAACCAGCGATTCCGGGCGGAAATCCGCACCGCCCCCAAACGGTTTGTCGCGGGAAGGCACCACGGTTGAGATGGTTAATTCCGTGTCGGAACCGCGCTGTGTGACCACCCGTACGCGATCCAGGCGCTGCGTGGCCGCCTCCGGGTGCTGACGCTTGAAGTCGTACGGCATCGACTTGATCACCGTGATCTCCACTGCGGGTTGGTCCCAACCTTCCACGTTCAAATCGCCATAGGAACCGGTGATGCGAATAGTGCCGCCCGTCGCGAAACTCACGCGCTCGGTGGTCGTCACCTGAGCCGGTTGTTTTACTTCCTCCCCGAACACGGGCGGGGGTGATCCTAAGATGCCTACCCCGAACAGGAGCACTATGACTTTGAAGCTCATGAGTTGGATTCCTTCGTCTTATGGATTCAGCAGCTGACTGCGCGCCTGCTGCACGATGGCCCGGTATCTCCGCGCCAGCTCGCGGATCCACTCCCGCTCCCGGCGTTTGATCGCATCCCGGTGAATCAGGTCTTGGCCGATTCCTACGGCCGTGGCGCCGGCCAGGATGAAATCGCCGCAGGTGTGTTGGTTCACGCCGCCGGAGGCAATCATGGGAATCTGCGGGAACGGTCCCTTAAGAGCCCGGATATAGCCGGCGCCGCCCATAGCCGAGCACGGGAAGATCTTCACGAAATCGGCACCGGCCTTCCAGGCGGTCAGAACCTCAGTGGGCGTGCATGCGCCAGGGAACACCACCACATCTCGCTTGCGGGCAAAATCGACGATCTCGAGATCCAGCCCCGTAGTGGTAAGAAACGTAGCGCCCGCGTCCAGACAGCGATGCGCTGAATCGACATCAATAATCGTTCCCGCTCCCACAATCGTCTCTTTGCTCTGACGCGTGAGTTCCAGAATCACTTTGACGGCGCCGGGGACGGTCATCGTGACCTCCACGATCGGGATGCCGCCGTTGCAGACGGCCTCGGCGGCAAACAAGGCGTCTTCAGCGGAGGACAGGCGCACGGCGGGGATAATTCCGATCTCTTCGATACGCGCGCGAATCTCATCTTTGGTCATAAAGCTTTGGGGTCATAAAGTTTTGGGGTCATAAAGTCTTGGCGAGTAGGGCAAGCGGCCGCGGTCCTGGCACTTGGACGGGGACTACGACAGGTCCCTGCTACCCACCGCCTGGCGAAGCTGCTCGATCGAAGTCAGGTACGCGGCGAGCGCTTGGCGGTAGGCCAGTTCAATGGCGTCATAGTTGCGCTGGGCGACGAGGAAATCGAGCAGGGCCGTGGCGCCGCGGCGGTAAGAGTATTCACTGATATCGCGGCTGAGCTTCGCGTCGTCCAGGATGCCGGACCGGTAGATTTGCACCAGGCGGCCATTGGATTGCACCCCCACGTACGCGTCCCTCACGTCGTCCAGCACTTGTCCTCGGGCCTGCAGCTGTTGTTCCTGCGCCTGGGTGATGGCGGCGTGTGTCTGGGCAATATTGCCCTGATTGCGGTCGAAAATCGGGAGCGGGACGCTCACAGACCAGGTAACGGCGCTGATGGCATTGACGTGTGAGTAGTTGGCGGAAACGCTGACATCCTGCTTTCCGTTCGCCTTGGCCAGCTGATATTGACTGTTCGCGGCGGTGATGCCAAGCACGGCTGCCCGCAGATCCGGGCGATTCGCAAGGGCCTTCGCTTGCAAGTCCTCGATCTTGACCGTCAGCGGCACGTACTCGAACGGTCCCGCGATATCGTACTCGGAAGGAACGGATTCGTAACCCAGCTGTTGCCGGAGGTCCGAAAGCGCCTGATCCCGCGCGAGCTCGGCCTGTTCCACGTTGGTCTGAAATGTCGCCAATTGGAGCTTGATCTGCAGATAGTCGTTCTGGCTGATGGTGCCGACTTTGTATTGGTTTTCGCTGATATCCACCGTGGTTTGAAAGCTCTTCAAATCCGAGTTCGCCAGCTCCAGCGTCGATTTCGCCAGTTGGACGTTGTAATAGAGCTGGGCAACCTGATAGGCCAGCGTGCGTTCGTTGTCCACCACCGTCGACCGCGTCACTGCGGTCGTATCCTTCGCCGCTTGGAGACGGTGCTGCCGCTTCTTACCACGTTCGAACAGATAGCTCAGGCCGACGTCGCCCTCGGTCGAGTCGTGAAGGTAGGTGCCCAGGCCACCGCCGGGATGGACGCCCGGCAGGGGGATGTATTCCCAATCGGTGAAAAGCGTCGGGTTGGGGCGCAGGTTGGCTGTGATCTCCTGGGCCTGGTTCTGCAGGACGGCAGTGCGGTTGGCCAGCAGGCCATGGTTATGCTGGATCGCCAACTGAATGGCCTGGTCGAGCGTTACGGTGGCCGGGCCCTGGGCCTGCTGGCCAAAGGCCGAATCCGGAAGCAATGCCCAAGCCAGGACGGCATAGGCAACCCATGTTGTGCGAGTTTTCTGCATAAGTGATATTGCGAGATTACGCTTCAAAGGACTTCTCCCGCTCCGGAAGCGTATCTTCGTCCCTTGCGATCCAGACATAAAAAGTGGGCAGTAGAACGATGCTCAGCGTCAGAGCGGAAAGCAGACCGCCCACGATGACGATCGCGAAGGGCCGCTGAGAATCGGATCCGATGTCGTGCGACAGCGCCGCCGGGAGCAATCCAAGCGTTGCCACCAGCATGGTCATCATGATGGGGCGAAGCCTCAAGACCGCGCCTTCCACCGCGGCGTCGACGATCGAGTGGCCTTTCGCCCGCAGCTGGTTAATGTATTCCACCATGATGACTCCGGTTTGTACGGAGACGCCGAAGAGCGCCAGCATACCGACGCCCGAGGATACACTCAGGTACGTTCCGGTGAGCATGAGAGCCAGCAAGCCGCCGAAGGGCGCGAAGGCGACGTTGAACAGAATGAGCATGGCCCATTTGAACGAGCGAAACATGGTGTAGAGAATGATGAAGATGACCAGGAGCGTCAGCGGGACGATGACGCGCAGTCGCGCCTCCGCCCGCTGTTCACTCTCGTACTCGCCCGAAAAGGCGGGATGGTAGCCCGCGGGCATCTTCACTTTTTCATTGATCGCTTTGATCGCTTCTTCGACCGTGGTCCCCAGATCCCGGCCTCTTACGTTGAAGGTTATGGCCACGTAGCGGCTGTTGCCCTCCCGGTAGATGTCGTAGGCGCCATCCTTGACCTCCACGTTCGTCAACTGCGCCAGAGACACCCGTTCTCCCGTGGGGGAAAGCAGCCGAACTTTCTCAATGGCCTGCTGGGTATTACGATAAGGCTGCTGGTAACGCGGCACCACGTCGTACCGTTGCTCGTTGATCAGCACCTGACTCACCGCGTTGCCGCCCACGGCCGTCTGTACGGCGTCTTGGATGTCCGTCACGTTGATTCCAAAACGGGCGGCTTGCCGGCGGTTGATCGTCAAGTCGAGATTCGGCTGGCCGAAATCCCTTAAGAGCTTGACGTCGTGCATACCGGGGATATGCTCCATGGCCGCGACCGCTTCTTCGCCTTTCTGCTCGAGAATCTTTAGGTCATCCCCGAAAATCTTGAGCGCCAGCGAACCCTTGGTGCCTGTGAGCATCTCTCCGACGTTGTCTTCGATAGGCTGCGAGAAGTTCCAGATCGCCCCCGGCAACTTTTCAAGGGCCCGGTTCATGGCGGCGATCAGTTCGTCTTTATTCTTATGAAACACGGGACGCCATTGGTCGTGCGCCTTCAAGTCGACGAAGAACTCTGTATTACCGAATCCCCCCGTATCCGTTCCGTCGTCGGGACGGCCAGTTTGCGATACTACTTTGCTCACCTCCGGGAACGACGCGAAGATATAGCGGGCCTCGGTGGTGAATCGTTCACCCTCCGAAAGACTGGTGCTATTCGCCAGAGTGCCACGCGCCCAGATTGAGCCTTCATCCAAGTGCGGCAAGAACTCCGCTCCGATGACGCCGCTAAAGCCCAAATAGATCGTCGCAGCCAGCACGGCGGCGCCCACAGAGGCCACCAGCCAACGGTGGTGAACGGCCCAGCGCAGCCGGCGGCGATAGCGCTCCGTCAGATACTCCATCACCAAGTTGCGCCGTTCCCGGACACCCTTAGGGAAGAATGCGGCTGCCAGCACCGGGGCGATAAGAATCGAAAAGGTCATGGCGCCAAGAAGAGCGAAGGCCACCGTCCAGGCCATGGGTCTGAATAGCCGGCCCTCCACTCGTTGCAGCGTGAAGATCGGCAAATAGGCGGTGATAATAATGGCAATGGCATAAAAAACGGGCCGTTGGACCTCATGGCAAGCTTCGCGGATCATCTCCCCGGCGGTTTTCACCTGTCCAGATCGGGTTTGGTGGCCATGGTGGCTCAGGTGGCGGATAATGTTCTCCACCATGACCACCGCTCCATCCACCACCATCCCGAAATCGAGAGCGCCTAGGGATAACAGATTCGCGGGGATACCGCTCAAGTTGAGCCATATGGAGGCGAAGAGCAAGGAAAACGGAATCGTGAGCGCGACGATCAGGGCGGAACGAACGTTGAGAAGAAACAAGAACAGGATCACGGTGACCAAGATCATGCCTTCAGTCAGGTTGTGCATCACCGTATTCAAGGTGAAATGAAGGAGATCGCTGCGATCCAGCATGGGCACCACCGTCACGCCGGGTGGCAGGAGGCCGTTGTTGAGCTCGTCCACTTTCTTGTGAATTCCCTGGAGCGTCGCCTCCTCTTCCGCGCCTTTTCGCATCAGCACGGCGCCCTGGATCACATCCGGCTCGTCGATGATGCGTCCGTCTTCCATGTGGTTGGCTCTGGCCATGTGGCCCAAACGGATTTTGGGACCCTGGGCCACGAGCGCGATATCTTTCACGCGGAGAGGAGTGCCGGACTTTGTTGTGAGCATTGTCTGCTCGATGTCGTGCACGGTATTGTAGAGCCCGAGCGCGCGAACGTTCATTTGCTGCAGGCCGACCTCGACGAAGCTGCCGCCGGCATTGATGTTATTGTTGGCAAGCTGCTGCTCCAATTGACCGATGCTCAATCCATACGACACCAGCTTGGCCGGGTCCACGCGTATCTGGTACTCCTTCACCGTGCCGCCGAAATCGGAAACGTCCACCACGTTGGTAACGGATTTGAACTGCTTGAGCAGAAACCAGTCTTCCAGAGACCTCAATTCCATCAGGTCATACCGGGGATTCGTGCTTCTTATCGTGTACCAATAGATCTGACCGGTGGTGCTCCAGTCCGTGCCGATTTGAGGCTGAAGGTTTTGTCCGTTAGGGAGATTGACCTGCGTGAGCCTCTCCAGCACCTTCTGGCGGTTCCAATCGTTGAGGGACGTGTCGTCGAAGATCATAATCACGAACGACAGCCCGAAAATGGACTCGGACCGGAGGAACGTCATGTGCGGCATTCCGGCCATTTGAATTTCGATCGGAATCGTCACCTGCTGTTCCACCTCCTCAGCGGATCGTCCCGCCCACTGAGTGATGATGGTCACGTAGTTGTCGGCGATATCGGGATACGCTTCCACTGGCAGCGTGTGAAACGAAACCGCCCCAAATCCGAGCAGCAGGATGGCAATCGCCAACACCACGAACTTGTTGTTAAGGGCAAAGTCTACAAGAGCGCGAATCATTTCTGTTTCCTATGTTTGCTTCTGTGGTACGATTCCGCGCCTCGAGTATCGAGGACGGCGTTCCATTACTGACCGAGCACGTGATCCAAGACCAGCGCGTTGGTAACCACTTGTTGTCCTGGTTTTATCCCCGAGTTAACTTCCTGCAATTCCGTGTGATCCTGCAAGAGGTCTCCACCGACAACTTCCACGCGGCGAAACTTATTGTCGGGCGCGGGAACATAGACGAAATCGCGATCGTGCATGTGCAGGATGGCGGATGCCGGGACAATAGTGTGCATTTCGCTGGTTTGACCGCGGAAAGTGGCCGTCACGAACATGCCCAGCCGCATGATTCCCGGGTTCTGGACTTCTATGCGAACCTTGGCCGTACGGAGGTTGGGATCGAGAGTCGGTAGAATGTTACTCACCTTTCCCCTGAACATGCGATCGGGATAGGCATTCAGTTTAATCTCCGCCGTATCGCCGATCTTGACAGTGGCCATGTCATTCTCGTACACGTCGCAGACAACCCAAATTGTCGAGAGATCCGAGATCGTGAACGGGTATGGCGTGTTGTAAGCCTGAACCAGAGATCCAACGGTAACTTCCTGATCGGTAATAACTCCGGAAGTCGGCGCAAAGATATCCACGGTGAAGTTCATCTTGTCGGGATCGTTGCCCAGCAGCCGGAGATGCTCGGCCGCGGTCTCCACGGCTACTCTGGCCTTGTCTTCGGTGTCCTGCGCTACCTGCAAATCGTTCAGGGCGATGGCGCCGTGCTCGTAGAGATCCTTGGCGCGCTCATATTGGGCGCGGCCGAGGATCTCATCCGCCACAGCCATTCTGTAGGTCGAATAGCCGCCGGAGATATCGTCGCTTCGAATGGTCATCAGCAACTGGTCTTTTTGAACGGTGTCGCCGAGCCGCGTTTTGATCGCGATAGCGCGTCCCGAAGCCAGCGAGACCACCGGGACGTTACGGGAGATGTCGGGCGTCACGGTGCCCGTCACCACTAACTCGGAAGTGGTTGGATGCGAGGTCGCCGTGGCCAACGGAAACTGTTCCGGGTGATCCACACTGAAAAGGGCGGGGTCGGAGAAGAGGACCACATTGGCGGTAGGCGGAGCCCCTGCCGCCGCCGCGTCGCCATCTTGCGCGCGTACCTTGCCGCAGCCGTCCAGAGCCAGGAGCAGGGGGACGGCGATGAGAATCAGTCCAAATACCAGAGCTATGTTCTTCAAGGCAACCTCCTCGACTTCGGAAGATTCAGTCTACGAGGACGCGCCCAAGGAAGGCATAAAGAACCCGTTAAGACACCGACTGCTTTCTTGATTGGACCCGATAACGGATTTTGATAAGGGCTTCGCTTTCATGACTTTTTGATACTCCGGGTTCTACAGTGAGGGAATGGGCGCGACGAACGTAGTCGGCGTGGCGACGCGCGAACCTGCGCGGTTGAACGAGGGCTGGGCGAACCTGTTCCGCGGGGTTTGGGCGCAGCTTGCCCTCGGATTGCCGTTTTTGCTTTCGCTAGCGGGAGTGGCGGGCTGCACCTGGATCTCCTTCCGTCTGGGGCAGGGTCTCGCGTCAGTCGGATTCCTTTATCTTGTGTTTGTAGTTCTGGCTGCGGTTTACGGGGGATTCTGGCAGGCGACCTTGATCTCGGTCATTTCGGTGGCCTGTCTCGACTACTTCTTCGACGAGCCGATCTTAAGCTTTACGGTCACTCGCGTTTCAGACTGGGTCGAGTTGGCAGCATTCGAGTTCACGGCTGTGGTCATCAGTCAGCTCTCGAATCGGGTGAAGCTTCGGGCCACAGAGGCAGTCGAGGAACGACGCGACGCGGCGCGGCTCTACCAGACGGCACGGCGAATTTTGCTCCTGGACTGTTCCGGCGATCTGGGCAACGCGGTTGCATCGCTGATTCGCGAGACGTTCGAACTTCAAGGCGTCGTGTTGTTCGATGCCGTCTCAGGTTCGCTATTCAAAAGTGGTTCTCCCCCGCCAGGAATCGAGGAACGCCCGCGAGAAGCATACTTGGTTGATTCGGATGCCTTTGAATGGGGCGAAAGCACCTGGCTCTGCGTCCTTCGTGTGGGTGGCCGGCCGATGGGCGCCCTCGCGCTGAGCGGGACGCAAATGTCCCGCCTCACGGCTACTGCACTCGCCTCGTTAGTCGCGATTGCTTTGGAGCGTGCGAGCGCCCTGGAGAAGCAGAACCGTGCGGAGGCGGCCGGGCAGGCGGAGCAATTGCGAACCGCAGTACTCGACGCCCTGGCACACAAGTTCAAGACCCCATTGACGGTGATTCGAACCGCCAGTTCCGGACTTCCGGCGGCCGGCGAACTGTCTGAACTGCAAAGGGAGCTGGTCACTTTGATCGATCAAGAAGCCAGCAAACTGAACGATCTGGCGTCCCGCCTGCTCGGAGCCCCGAAGCTTGAATCCACGGAGTTCGCGCCCCAACCCGAACCACTGCTGCTTTCCCGATTGATGAAGGCTGCCATTCAAGAGCTCGAGCAGCAGGCGGACCGCGATCGATTCCAGGTATCGGCGCCGGCCCAGGAACCGCCGGTGTTCGCCGACCGGGAGCTGATCCTGACGGCCGTGGCCCAGCTCATCGACAACGCGCTCAAGTATTCGCTCCCCGGGTCTCCCATTGACGTCGAATTCTTGATCAAGGAAACCGCCGTGGTCCTCTCGGTACGAAGCCAAGGACTGGTGGTATCGCCAGCCGACCGCGAGCGTATCTTCGAACGCTTCTATCGGGCGCCGGGAGCTCAAGGGTGTGCTGCCGGCACGGGCTTGGGGCTATCTATTGTCAAGACGATTGCGGCCGACCACCAAGGACATGTGTGGGCCGACGGCGAACCGGACTACGGGACCAGGTTCTCCCTTTCGCTTCCCATCGTCGGAGCCTCCCGGTGAACAGCAGCCGCATTCTGGTCGTAGACGACGAGCCTCAACTGCGCCGCGTTTTGCGGTCCACTTTGTCGGCGCTCGGATTTGTGGTCGCCGATGCCGAGACCGGCGAAGCCGCGCTGGAAAAACTCCGCGACGAAAAGTTCGACCTGGTCCTGCTGGATATCAACATGCCTGGGCTTAGCGGCCTTGAGATCTGCCGCGCTATTCGGGCCAGATCCGACGTGGGCATCCTCATGTTGACGGTCCGGGAGCGAGCGGAAGACAAGATCGAGGCACTGGACGCCGGGGCCGACGGCTATGTTACCAAGCCCTTCGATGTCAACGAATTGTTGGCTCGCATTCGAGCGGCACTCCGGCGGACTCCAACGTCCGCGCTGGGTGAATCGAAAGTTCTTAGCTTGGGCGGTCTGGAGATCCGTTTCCATGATCGCCAAGTAAGAGTCAACGGGCGTGCCACGCGCCTGACGCCTACGGAGCTCGATCTACTGCACTACTTCGTCACGCACGCAGACTCGGTGTTGCCCCACGACAAGATCCTTCAGGCAGTGTGGGGGCCGGACTATGGTAATGAAGTCGAGTACCTGAGAGTATTCGTGAATCAGTTGCGGAAAAAAATCGAACCCGATCCTGCGCGCCCCCGGTACATTCTTACCGAACCGTGGCTCGGATACCGGTTCGATATGCAGGGGAATGCCGCCGAGTCAGCCCGCTTGGGATAGTTCGTAAGAAAACTCAGCGTTGGCGCTGAGTCCCGCCCGTGGCATGTGAAACCGATAGCCGACAGCGCGTTCTGTGCGAATATAACGAGGATTTTCCGGATCTGGTTCGAGCTTCCGTCTGAGTTGCTTGATCACAATGCGCAGGTACTCGACCTCACCCGCGCCGTCCCGCTGCCATACGGACTGAGCCAGGCTTTGATGGGTCAGCGACGTGTCCGCGTGTTTGACCAATTGTTGCAAGACCAAGAATTCCTTGGGCGTGAGGTGGGCCACATGGCTGCCTGGACCTTTGATCTTGTGGGATTTTAGGTCAATCGCACGATCCAGCAGGACAATTTGCCGATCCCTTTCAGCGGACCGTGTCACGCGCCGCAGGAGAGCTCGCACCCGGGCCAGCAGTTCCGCCAGAATGAACGGCGCTGCAATGTAGTCGTCAGCCCCGGCATTTAACGCGTCGATCGCCATGGTTCCACGCTCACCGCCCCAGACAATGATTCCGAGGTTCGATTTCGGCCGGATCGCGCGGCATAACTCGTACGCGCCGATGCCCTCTACGATCGAATCCATCACCAGCACATCGTGCGGTTCGTTGCAGGCCTTCTGGATGGTTTGAATAGCCGTCGCCGCTTCAGCTAGACGGTGTCCTTCCAGTTCCAGCGCTGCTCGCAATTCGCCGCGCCCATCCGCGTCACTGCTCGCCACCACGATCCGGCACGTGTTCATCACAGTTCCAGCTTCCCCATGAACTCCATGTCTTTCAGCTCGAACGTGTGAGAAACCACAATCCGGCCGATCTGTGCCTCGAATAGAATCTGCCGGTCTTTGAAGGTGACTTCCGCGGACAAAGGAAACAGATACACCACGATAATGCCGCTTTCCCGCTGGAACACCTCAGCGCTGACCGGCTTCACATCCTTCTTCCCCTCGCGCTTCAACGCGGCTAAATTCTTTAGAGGCTTGCCCAATTCTTTGGGATCGCCCCTGAACTCGGGGCCTGGGATACCGTAGACGGCGATGCGATAGCCGTCGCCTTCGAGCGTGGGTGGGTCGGCCTCGTGCGCTTTCAACTCCGCGAGCTGAACCGGGAGAGCGCTCTCCCAGCGCAGTTTCAACTTGATGCCTTGCGGCAGCGACCGTGGGCTGCGGTCATCGCCTCCGCGTCCCGTGAAGATGTTCGGCGACACCTTGTATCCGCTGCCTTTCGGATCCACCCCCTCATTGCCGACGCCGCGGGGTTGCCCCATTTGTCCGGCTTCCCGGAGTTGGTCCTCGGTCAGCCGGCGCGAGACAACGGCGGCAATTTGCTTCGACCAAGGTGACCCATTGAGTACCTGCTGAGCGTCCTCTTCGGTCCACTGAGCAGCCGGCTTGCTCGTCCAGACCGGATCCGCGGCGATGAGGCATGCTGCGGATAAGATCGGGCAGAGTGATCGCACTAGGAAATTGCGCATGATTACTCACAAACAAGCGGAGCAGCGGCCGGGTTTCCGCCCCGAAGCGCTGCTCCGCAATTCAACTCACACAAGTACGGCGCTAGAACTTCACCATCACGCCCACGGAGGCCTTCGGTTCGCTGCGACGTAAGTCCGGGAACCAGACGTTGGCCTTTCCGCCACAATTCGTGATTGCCGTGGGGAGATCGCTTGCTCCCGAAGGTGCTCCGCTCATACAGACGAACTGCCCAGGAGAGCCATTAGTTCCACCCAGAGGGAAGCCGGGAGGTGTGACCCCGCCTCGTCCCGCGAAATAGGGGATGTCAGCGTGACGATATCCCATCTCCGCCCACCAGGTGATGTACTCTCTGGGCATATACTGGAGAGTCACTGTGCTGTCCCACATGTGAGATCGTTGACCAGGAAGCTGCGGGAAGTACGGCGAACCCGTGACAGCGTCGGCCCCGTTGATGGGCGGCAGCAGCGTCAAATAGCGGCCCCAGTTGCTCATCTCTCCGCCGCCCAGCGTGATGGCCCAGAGGTCCTTTTTGAACCAATACCGGTTGTACGCCATCCACCCCACGAACGAATCCTTGCCCTTGCTGGGCGCGCAGGTGCCGCAAAGGCCCCCGCCATACTGGGCTCCCGCGTCTGCCGTGAGCGACATTGCGATCTTCGAGAGGCCGGTACTCGATGGGTTGTTGTAGAACCTGAGCTCAATGCTATCGTCGGTGTGAATGCGTTCCGTCTTGGGAAGTCCCAGATTATCCTGTCCGTAGCCATACTGGTTCAAGACAAGCTTCATCCATTCCTTCGGCTCCCAGAGAAGCTGTCCTCCCAGGCCCGGATGGCCGTTGTACTTGGCGTAAGATTGCCATCCGTTGATGAACCATGGTTCGATTTTCAACTTGTTGGTGGGGAACCACTGAACGCGCACGCCGTTGAAGAACCATGGCGTGTTGGAAGACACATACGACGGCTGGTAAGTCCAGTTGTCATAGTTGTAGTAACTGAACAGGCCGATGTAGGAAACAAAAATTCCCGCGTCCACGTTAAGCCCATGATTGACGTTGAAGTGATACCCGCCATACGCTTCTGAAACGTACTTATAGGCTCCACGGAGGTCCCATTGTCCAGTCCCGGCGCTGGCGTCATTGCGGGGCGTGGTGGTGGCAAACAGCCCCTGCATGAAGTTGATTCGGCCACGGACATTTTGCCAGTGGAAATCGCCGCCCACGCTGGCCTGCTCGATCTGGACTTCGCCGGAGCGGAAAGACTCGGTCGCCCCCACGATGGTGTGGTCGATCGGTTGATTAAAATCCTCCATGTAATGCGTATCGAATCGGATTTCCGGCGTGAAGAATTTCGTATCGAGCACGGTGTCTTTGTTGCGCGGCGAACCGTTGAGCCAAGTGAAGTCGCCAAACGCGAACGGCGTATCGTTGTCTACGGCGGGAGCGGGATCCGGGGCTTGACTAGCTTCCGGAATTTGCGGCGCAGGCGGAGCAGCCGGAGCCGGCGCGCCTGTCTGCGGAGGAGCTGCCGCTGGTACCGGCGCAGGTGCTGGAGTGGGGAAGGCGACCGGTGGAGTCCGGGGCGCGGCGGGAGGCAGGGCGGCGACGACTGGGTTCAATGAAGCCACCAGGGCATCAGACCCCGGAGCCGTATTGGCGGCCACCGGCTTGTCGCCGCTTTCTTTAGCTTCCATCGCGGCCAGGCGTCCCTCCAGGCGATCAATACGCTCGAGCAACTGCCTTTCCCTCTCAGTCAGGGGAGCGTCGCTCGGTTTCTCCGCGGTCAGGTGCACGTCGGCTGCGATTTGCAGCGGAAGTTCCACCCGGGCGGTCCGCCGCGCAGCTACTTCCACATGCGCTGAAGATCTCTGAAATCCGCTCTTCGTAGCGGCAACATCATACTGCCCCGGTTCCAGGTTCGTGAAGGTAAAAACTCCCTTAGCGTCGCTGACCGTGGCGCGATCTGTCCCTCTGTCCAGGTTGTGCGCGACGATTTGTGCTTCCGCCACGGGCTTCCCGCTTGCGGAGTCACGGGTGACGCCGCCGACGAGGCCGACTGCCCCCTGTCCGAATGCCGGATGCGACAGAGCTGCGAACAAGACCGCGGCGCAGACCGGCACGACGGCGGCGCCCAATGAGTTGCGGGTCGCTCTCGTAATCGCCGGATACCTGCATGGCGTCGGGCCAACCTGTCTCAGCTGCCCCATTTTCTTGTGGTTATTCATGATCTCCTTCCTCACTCACACTCACTTCTAATAAGTTCGTCGCCGAGCAACACTACGGGCATGGGCCGCCACGCGGCTGCGATTATGCAACGCAAACTGTTAGGGTTTCTTCCCTCGCTAATGGATCGAAGAGACCGCTGTAGTCGGATCTCAGTATGGGGTGAAAACTATTAAAAAGGCATAAACGACATGACCTGAACCTGATTGCTTCTTGTGATAAGCTCCATCAGAGTTTTTTCTTACTGCGCCCCAATTCGCGAGGCGTTTTCCCGGTTGGGCATTCGGGCTCCGCAACAAGCATATCTCGTGTTGTTACTCAGGGATGCAATCGTGAATGCCGCCACGTCCGCTACTGGTCATCTTCGCCTTCGTCCGGTCTGAAGTTGATTCAACAAAGCCCGCGACCGGCAGGGTTGTCGAGTTCTCTTCGTGCGCGCCTAGAGGACCGTCAAGTCGTCGAAAACTTGCGAAAAGACAACCCGGATCGGACCTTGCTTCGAGGACGGCATGAATCTCGCGGGAGGGATGGTTTGAACATAGCCCATCTCCACGGCACGCCTCCTCCAAACATTCAGGATCTGTTGAGCCCTCGATCGGCCTAAGCCATATCGCGCTCCGATCCTCTGCGGGCTCCATCCGAGGACAAAGTAGAGTTGAACCAACTTTCTCTGTAAGTCCGGCCGGGCGTGCTTTGGAAACGTGGGTACTTGAGAGGGAAAGCTTACTTGGTTCCTGCGAATAGCTCGGCGAAGTCTGCCGATCCCCATTTCGCGCAGGTTCGTCTCGGTGGCGCCTGAGTTCGCCGTATCGTCTCGAACGACACCAACCTGGGGGAGCGTGAAGCGGCCAGAAGTCAAGCTCTCTTCGACGAGTTGCATAGCCAGACCTAATTCTGCCAAGTCAGTCCTAAAAAAGGCATAAACTTGTGAATCAGGTTTCAGGTTTAATGAGCCTATGAAGGCTCTGATCCCACGTTAATTGGCGTAGGGGCGGCGATTCGACCGATGGCCCGCCTCCGGGCCTGCGGAACGTACTGCGTTTCTTACACGGGGCTTATTTGCATCTTCAAGATGCGCCGGGCAAGACGTTGCTTGATCGGCTCCAAACAGACGGATACGGTATCGATGACGATAAACGTCCTTCAAGCTGGATTTAGGTCAACAGGCGGCAGAGTGTCCATTCGCGCGGTATGCCAAGGAAGGCATTAAAAAGTTATAAAGAAAGCGCCGACGGACAGCGGCCTCAGCAGGCCTGATCCTATTCGTCCTCTATCGTTAAGTTCGCGGCTGAGTCCGGGTCAGCCGGATTACAAAACCGGTATCCGACCCAGGGTTCAGTAAGGAGGTATTCGGGTCTGCCGGGGTCACTCTCGATCTTCTTGCGAACCATGCGCACGTAGGTTCTCAGGTATTCGAGCTGAGTATTGAATTCCGCCCCCCAAACTTCCCGCAGAATGTTCGCATGCGTCAAGGGAACGCCCTGATTCCTCATCAGAAATGTTACAAGATCGAATTCCTTCGGTGACAGGTGAACCTGCTGGCCGGCCTTTCGCAGTATGCGGCGCTCGAGATCCAGTCTTAAGTCGCCTGCCACTAGAACCCCAGGTTCCTCGCTGGTTGCTGTACGGCTTCTCCGCAGGACCGCATTCAGGCGCGCTATTAGTTCCCGGACGCGAAATGGCTTCGTAACGTAGTCGTCCGCCCCTGCGTCGAGCGCTTGAACTTTGTCCTCCTCTTCATCGCGAACGGTCACCATGATGATTCCGATCCGGGGAGCAAACGTTCGAATCTGTTTGCACGCCTCGACTCCCGTCATCCCGGGCATGTTAACGTCGAGCAACACGAGATCGAAAGGCCGCCGGTGAACAGCACCCAGCGCCTCCCCACCGGTCCCCGCCTCTTCTACTGCGAATCCATTTGCGGTGAGCGAGACACGGACGGTCTTCCGCATGAGAGGCTCATCGTCCACCACCAGGACACTAAACGGCTGCGCCAAGGCCATCCTGCTCCTTCTGAACAACTTCTCTAATCAGGCGAAATGCCGTGCCTCCTGCAGCTCTACGCAAATCGAACCAGTGTAAGAGCGGCCTTGAGGTTGGGTCGGGAGCAACGTGGACTGCAGGGCGATTCCGCATTCGTGTAAAGTGTGGCGTAGAAACTATAAAAAAGGCATAAACTTAGGCAGCGCTTCGCCATCCGCTGAGCAAAGGTACACGGAACTGGCCTCCCTGAGAGGTTGGCACCAACGCTAGCGTTCGCGGAGCGGGGGTACTTGACGCGAGTCGCAGACAAGCACATACTCGTCAAGGGGACGCTTTATGCCCGGCCGCCACACGCTTGGTTTCTCGACGTTAGCTGTGTTGATCGCACTGGCCTTTCCAGCCAATGCGCAGTCCGTGATCTCCGCCCATTCTGGCGTAATACACTTCTTCGAAGGGTCTGTTTACCTGGGCGATCGACCGCTGGCATCTCAACTGGGCAAATTCTCGACCGTGCCGCCAGGAGCCGAATTACGTACAGAGGAGGGGCGGGCAGAGGTGCTGCTCACGCCTGGCGTCTTCCTCCGCATTGGCGAACGCAGCGCGATTCGCATGGTTAACAACGATCTCTCGGACACCCGTGTTGAATTGCTGGCAGGATCGGCGATTGTGGATGCTTCAGAACCGAGCTCCGATACGTCGGTAACGATACTCTACCAAGGTTGGAATGTGCGGGTCATCGAGCAGGGCGTCTACCGAATCGATTCGGAGCCGCCGCGTGTATGGGTGACCCAAGGCAAGGCGGAAGTGTCCGCCGGCGCCAGTGAGGAGCCGGTCTCCGTTGAGCAAGGCATGTATATGCCGTTCGCGGCGGTGCTCGTTCCGGAGCGCTCGATCAGCCCGCCTCGCGACGCTCTGAGCAACTGGGCCGAAGGCCGCGAGCAGTCGATCTCCGCGGACAACACCATCGCAGCTAACATCCAGGACCCGGCTTCGATGGACAATTCGATCCTTGACGCCGACAGCTTCACTCGCTTTCCGATGCTCGGCTTGGCTCCCCTCGGATCCGGTTTGTCCAGCCCGTACACCCCTTGGGGCCTGTATCAGCCGGGGTTCAACTCGATCTACTTGCCCGGCTACACCTATCGACCCTTGATTCTGGGATTGGTGCCTGGTCGGTATCGAACGCCGCTCTCTTCCTCACCCCGCATAGGAGTTTCGCCGTCTACCTTTCCACGCCCTCCGGTTTCCCGTCCAGCGCCAGTCCGGACGGTTCCGCATGTCGGCGTGCGCGCGGGTGGTCACCGCTAGTCGAGTAACGAATCACTCGCTGGGAGCGTAGTATCCGAGGCGCCAGTGCGGTTTGAGCGGAGAGGCAAGCCCGCGCGGCGGCGAAAGTTTCACCTCGACTTTTCGGTACTTTCCATCTCTAGCTGGATTCGCCGGGTAGTAGGCAAGAACGTACTGATTGCGCAGTTCGACTGCAATCCGTGCCGCGACGCTCGGTAAATCGCTGGAGATTGCCGCTGCGAAGGCGCGGCCTCCGGTTTGCGATGCGATCTCGGACAGTAAACGGGGCCCCGAGATCTCTTCGGGTGTGAGCCGGATAGACGGCTCGAAGACGCCCATCGCATAGACCTGTACATCCGCTTCGCGAACCAGCGACTCGATCTGGGCCGCAGTGTACTGGCTGTGGTTATCCCCGCCATCGGAAACGATCACGATGGCCTTCCGGGGATTCTTAGCTTGCTTCATCTGGCGCAGTCCGGTGTCGATGGCGTCCAGCATCGCTGTCAGACCGGCCGGCTGAGCGTTCTTCAGCACGCTCTGAATCTCTTCGGTGTGGGCCGTGAATCCAACCGATAGTTTGGCGCTATCCCCGAACTCCACAAGAAACGCTTCATCGTCGGCGTTCAATGTCTTCAGGAACTGCGAGGCAGCCTCGCGAGAAGTCCGAAACTTATAGTCCATGCTGCCGCTCTCGTCGAATACCAAGCCGACGGAAAGCGGCGCATCCTCGCCGGAGAAATGCGCGACGGTCTGTTCCACGCCGTCTTCGAACACTTGAAAAGCATCCTTTTGAAGTCCAAGTACGAAGCGGTTCAGCGGATCGGTGACTGCCACCGGGATGACCACCAGATTTGTATCCGCCCGGAAGGTGGGCCCCGCACTCTGCGGTGAGTCACCAGACGCAGGGCTCGTCTGTTTGGACTTGTCTTTTAAGGCTGTCTGGGCAGGCGCAACACTTGAAAGCAACGCCACCGCGGCTGCGGCGCACCCCACGCACAGGATATAGATCCACGGTCTAAGCCGCATAGTCCCGCTCCAAACTATCGACGAGTCTATCACGCCGCTCGACCGAACGCATGGAAACTTTCGCCCACCGCCTGCATCACCGTCCGGTACCGACCGTGCCAACTTGCCCCGGCAGCGTCATCACCTTGCGGGAATCCACGCGAGCGTCGACCACTACGCCAAAGAACGGAGCCATCATCTCCTCCCACGTCTGCGAGCCTCCATAAACGTCCCGAGCAGGATCCAGATTGGCCTTGTTGTTCGCCGAATTGTCATAGTGTGCGTCCACGTGGAGTCGCGTACCCTTGGTCACCGGAATGGGCGACGCGGCATCGTAGGCCATCTGCCATTGAAAATCGTATTTCGGGGACGCTCAGCAGGATTTCCGATTTGCCGCCGGACAGGTCAAGCTTCGGCAAACCACGGAGACATCCTGCGGGACATCACCGCGTTGCGGATCGCCTTGGCCCAGGGACGAGTGTCCTGATAGGTCACGAGCGGCATCGGCGCCGCTTGTCCGGGGCGGTGGCAGCTCTGACAGTGTTTTTGCAAAACCGGAGCCACGTCGCGATTAAACGTCACTTGCGCGTGGCATGCAGGAACCGCGAAAGCGAAAGTGATAACCAGAGCCAGAGCCCGCATCGGACGACCCTCAGCTTTATCATAGGAGCATGTCCCGACTCGATTTCGATCGCCGTGATTTTCTGCGCTTGCTGGGTGGCAGCGCAGCGGGTTTGTCTTTCGCTGGCCGCGGCTTTGGGCAGTCGCCGCCGGATCCCATTCGAGCCACCAAACTCACTGATCGAATCGCTCTCTTGACTGGCGATGGCGGCAACATCGGACTAGTGATTGCGGACGATGGTCTGCTGATGATCGACGGCGGCTACGCCAACCGTGCCCTCGAACTGCAAAAGGCGGTCGCCGATACCGACTCGCACCGCGTCAAGATCTTATTCAATACGCATTGGCATGGCGATCACGTGGGCTCGAACGAATTGCTCGGCAAAGCCGGCGTGAAGATCATCGCCCATCAAAACGCCAAGTTCTGGCTCGGCCAGAAAGTAAAAATGGAGATCTTCGACACCACGGTCGAGCCCCTTAAGTCCGAAGGAATCCCCACCCAGACCTTCACCGAGGGCGGCAAGATGACCTTCGGGAAGGAAAAGATCGAGTACAAATGGGTTCCGAACTCGCACACCGACAACGACGTTTACCTGTTCTTTCCGGCGGCCAACGTGCTTCATACCGGCGATCTGTTTTTTAGCGGTATGTATCCGGTGATCGATTACTCGACCGGGGGCTGGATCGGCGGTATGGCGGCAGCCCTCGACAAGTTGCTGAAGGTCGGCGATGCCCAAACCAAAATCATTCCCGGGCACGGCCCACTTTCCTCCAAAGAGGAAATGCGAGCTTCGCGTGACATGCTCCACACCGTCTTGGACCGTCTGCAAACGTTCTCCAAGAAGAACGCGAGCCTCGACGCCGTGCTCAAGGCGAACCCGGTCGCCGACCTGGAATCCAAGTGGGGCCAAGGCTTCCTGAAGGGCGACGCTTTCCTGAAAATGGCCTACCCGAGCCTCGCGAAACACGCCCAGCTGGTGGCCAGCGGCGGCACGCGCCGGGTTGGGTGGTAGCCGAAACGGCAATTAAGGGACTGATCGCGAGTTCCTATCGCGATGCTCCACGCATGAAGTCCGCTTTTTGCCAGACAAACCTGGCCGATGGGGCTTATGTTGGAGGGCGTGACAACCTCCATTCGCTTCACCTCCCTCGCGCTCTTGACAGCGGCTATCGCCTGTGGCCAGAGCCAGCCGGCTTCTTCAGAATCTGGGGAATCCGGCACATCCAATGATCTGTTCGTGATGTTCGGTTCGGACCTGGTGCGGCCCGGCCTCTTGCCGAAGGCAAACTACAATATCGGCCTGGGCCACACCTTCGGATTCTTGAAGAAAGACCCGTTCGGCGACGAGATCACCTTTGCCTACACCTACGAGAACGCTGGTTCCCATGGGTTTCTTCACACCGATTTCGGCTCGCACACCGAGGCGCTGGGGCTCATGAAGAACTTCGGAATCCCCAAAACCAAGCGGGTTACCGGGTATACGTGGGTCCAGGGCGGGATCACCAGCATGACCGGGAGCGGATTCGTCGAGAACCGCTTCTACGATGGCGACGCCTTAGGCGCGATCATTCATTTCAACGATCATCATTCCATTTGGATTCAGGAGACATACAACAAGATTGTTTCCATTCCGTGGTACACGACAGCCAGCATCGGCTACACGCGAAGCTGGTAAGCCCGTTCAGCCGCGTTGATCCGCACCGCACAAATACATCGCTGCATACGCGCGCCAGGGACGCCAGTTCGCCGCGGAGCGGCGGAAGCGCGCTTTTGAAGCCGGAAACGCATCGGGCTCGCCGAATGCCCGCATCGCGATGTACTCCGCCATGGCCGGGCTGATCCCCGGTACCGAGCGCACCCGCGCGATCGCATCTTGCAGGTTCATGGATGCTTCGAACGTCAAGTCTCCCTTTACGACAGCGTGGGCGAGCGCGCGGATCACGGCAGCCGGTTTATCACCGATGCGTGCGGCCGCGAGATCCGCTTCCACCAGATCCTGCGGGCCGGGAAACAGGTGTGTGAGCCCCGGGATAGACGTCTTGACCGGTCTGCCGAATGTGCGCGCAAGCCTGTTCAGAGCGGCACTCGGAGTTTGCTTCGCCAAGCGTTCGCCGAGGATGGCTCTCACGGCAGCTTCGAAGCCGTCCCAAATTCCAGGAACCCTGACGCCCGGCGTCGCGGCCAAGAGTGGCTTCAACGTCTGGTCGCATGAGAGCTGACTCGCAATTTGAAACGGATCGGCGGCCAGATCAAAGATGCGCCGGACCCGTTCCACCACGTGTATCAGGGATTCGTAGCCCGGCAGTTCGATGCTTACCAGGAGCTGGCGTTCGGCGGCGTCATCACGCACTTCGATCGCTCCCGCCACACCGCCGATCTCGCCGCCGATCTCGCCGCCGATTTCGCCACCTATTTCGATCGTCCGGCGATAAGCGTTGGATTGGACCGATTCAACTCCGGCGATAGCGCGCCCCGTCAGGAAGCCGAGCAGTCCGGACCAGTAAAACGGAGGACGGTATGCTAATCGAACCAGGAGGCCCGGCCGCGAAGTTGGAGCTTGAGAAACGCTTCGCATCCGGCGGAGCCTGGTGGGCGACTCACCGGTCGCCGCGAGCATCGCGTGATTGAACTGACGGATGCTCTGGAATCCCGCACAAGCAGCTAGCTGAGTAATGGGCAGATCCGTCTCTTCGACCAGATTCCGCGCGAAGTGCACGCGGCGTGTCGTCGCGATCCGGACGGGAGAAGCACCGAGATGTTCCACAAACAGACGGCGAAGATGGCGGGCTCCAAGGCCCACGCGACCGGCCAGATCCTCGACGCTGCCGCTATCGAGAGCGCCCTCAGCGATCAATCTCATGGCCCGTGAAACCACCGCCGACGTGCCGGCCCAGGCGGGTGTGCCAGGGGACGCCGAGGACCGGCATCGCCGGCACGGATGAAATCCCGCCGACTCCGCCGCCGCGGCCGAGGCAAACCAGACGATGTTGTCCGGTCTCGCGAACGGCACCGGGCAGATAGAGCGGCAATAGACTCGCGTCGTTGTCGCGCCCGCGAAGAATCGTCCGTCAAATCGGGCGTCGCGGCTGTATGCTGCTTGCCAGCACACGTCCGCCTCCAGATCGCCGCGGTGCCCGAACTCTCGCTCGGCGAGGACGTTCATACGCCCATCCTAGTGCATGCGGTGGCTCTTGACTAGCAATTTTCGGACATCACTTTAATCCACCGACTGTGACGGCCCACCAGAAGTGGGTAGGCGCATAAACGGGCCGGCGCGGGACGATCCCCGTGGAGCGCGGACGGGTCCATCAGCCGTAGCGTCGGTGACGCCATCCAGACACTTCTCAGCACCAGACGATCTTGCAGGCTGAACCTCCGCGCATCGACTACCCCGAGCATCGCCGTCCTTCTGACGCTAGGCCTGCGTTAGTCGACTAGCGTCTACTGACACTAGTGCGCGTCTCTGTCTGCCTGTGCGCGTTTCATCTTCTTCGAGGCCGTTTCGGAACGAACGCGAGAAACCTGCGGGGGTTGTCCACCATGATCCCATGCAGCACCTGGTCAGTCGCACCGGCTGCTTTCAGCTTCGGTACGAACACCGTCAACGTCTTCGCGTAGCCGCTGGACGCGTCGGCGGAGAACATCAGATGGCCGGCAAAACCCGCTTCGATAAGCGCCATGACCATCGGAACCTGCTGCGCATCGTTATTCCCGCCCTGCCGGTCGAAACCCACAAAGGCGCCGCGCCTGCAGATCGCTTTGTGCACGTACACGTTCGGGTCGACAAGATTTCCCAGGTGTCCGATAACCACGCGATCCGGTTTTACGCCGGCGTCCTCCAGGATGTCGAGCTGTTCGAGCGCCGATTTGCCGGGAATTCCGGTGTGGGTGAAGATCGGAAGATTGGTCGCGACGTGCGCCCTGCCGACGGCGCGGAAGACCTTGCGCTCATCGGCGCTAATCTCGTCCCACGAGCCGATTTCGCCGAACGCGCCGAGGGTGTCGTCGTCCGCCTGCTTGATGAGCGCCTTCAGGACCTGGTCTTCGCTCATGGTGGAGATCTCTTTCGGATAAAACGGCTGCGAATAGAATCCCCCGCCGGCGACGATCGGTACGCCGGACTTCATCGAGACCTGGCGAAGGAAGTCGACGCTGCGGCCCATGTCGGGATGTCCGCCGTCGACAATGCAGGCGACGCCTGCGCTCTTGGTCTTGGCGACTTCATCGGACATCAGATCGACGTTATGCATGATGTCCTGGGGTGGGGGAGTGAAACCAGGAGCAGCTGCGCCCCCGCCGCCCGCGCCGCCACGTCCAGGGAGCGCCGGCAAACCATTCGCGGCTCGAGCGGCGGCTGTGGCGGCCGCAAACCTGGCCATGAAATCGGGAGCCAGCTGCATGTGCTCGTGGAACAGCGTGGCGCCACCCGCCAACTCCTCGGGCGCATAGTCTTTGAGGACGGTTCTGATGATCGCGCCTTTGGGAAATGCTGGCTCCTGCGCGAATACGTTGCTCGGGATTGCAGCGGCTGCCGCGCCGATTCCCAACACCTCCAGCGCCTGCCGGCGGGTCAGATGGTATGGAAGAAACTTTGCCATGGTGGGATTATTGTAAACGCTCGCGTGATTGAATGCGAACCCGCCGTCTGCTCCAACCGGCGCTGCGCTTCCAAACGACCTGAAATTCGAAATATCATGGTGCCTGGGAGACGAATCAATGGGTACCCTTGCACAAAGAATCCTCAGCATCGCCATTACAACCATGGCTCTGCACGCTCAATCGGCCCTCGAATTCGAGGTGGCCAGCGTGCGCCCGTCCAACCCGGATCAAGGATTCATTAACTCCACCACGTCCAGCCTCCGTGTGGATGCGAACCACAACGTGACGTTCGTGCAGACGACCTTGCGCGATCTCATCATGCTCGCTTATGGCGTCGGCGCGCCTCAGATCCAGGGCCCCAATTTCCTGTACGTCCGCCCGGACGCTCCCGGGGATCGTTTTGACGTTATCGCCAAGGTTCCCGACGGAGCTACACGTGAACAGGTACCTCTCATGCTACGCGCGCTGCTCGCCGAACGTTTCCATCTCAGCTTTCATCGGGAAAGCAAAACCATGCAGATCTTCGCCCTCGAGGTTGCCAAAGGCGGCCCAAAGATGAAAGAGTCGAACCCAGGCGCAACCGGCGAAGCGCGCTGCACGCGATCGTTTGCGGAACGCGAAGGGGCCACGTTCGCTGCCGTCTGCAACCGCATGACTTCCGCGGACATCGCCCAGCAGCTGCAAGCTCTTGCTCCAGGATACTTCCGCGACGGACCGGTGGTCGATTTGACCGGCTTGGATGGCCTCTACGATTTCAAGATCGAGTGGATCAACAGGGGCCAGGCGGATAATGGCAGCCCCGGGCCCACGATGTTCGACGCCGTCCAGGACCAACTCGGTCTTAAGCTCGAACGGCGGCGGCAACCCGTGGAACTTCTGGTCATCGACAAACTGGATCGCACGCCTACAGCAAACTAGAAGGCTGCCCCGCGCGTAGGCACGACGCACCGCGGGGGGTTATCTGCTGGCCGCCGCCTTCTTGCGATTAGCATCCAGCCGCGAGTCGACCAACGCCACAATCCCGTCGATCACGGGGTGACTTAAACCCTTCTGCTTGGCGATCAGCTGCACCAGCTTATCGGCGCGCTCGATGTTGGGCGCACCGTTCTGGAGCGCACGCGCCGCAGAAGCCGGACGAACCAGCGATTGCGCGGCGGCGGCGTATTTCTCGAACGGCACCAGATCGTTCGGGTTGGCGCCGAGCTTCACGCACAAATCGTTGACGAAATTATAGACCGACCGCGACGTCTCGATGTCGCTGTGAACCGCTTCCTGCGCGGTGCGCATGCCATCCGTGGTGATGCAGCGATAGTTGCCCGCCAGCAGCATCGCCCACTTGGCCAGGGGCACAAAAATCGAATCGTGCACCTTCAGCTTCACCGGCAACTCGATCTTGCCTTCCGGCGTATCGAAGCGCGCGCCTTCGATGTCTTTCTCCAACTGCCGCAGAATGGCCGTGGATTTTTCGTCGTCGAACTTCGCGACTTTGAAGTTGGTGGGCAGCGTCACCATCAGGACGTTGACCTTTTCGTCCGGCGGGCGGATGGCCTGCGGGTCCGGACTGTTCAGCGTAATGCATTTGGGATCGAAATTGTCCCAGACCGTCGGATCGGTGTAGGCAGGTTTCAGCGCGTCGTAATCCAGACCAGGAATGCGCCGGATGTAAGGCAGCGGCGGCATGTTCATGATCGACATGCACGGCACCCGCGACTTCCCTACTGCGTCCAGCAATTCGCGCACGCCTGCCGAGCGGTATTGCGGCTCCTGCATGCACAGGCCGACCAGGTCGTAGTCCTTCGGATTCACGCCCGCCGTCCCTCCCGCCGTCACCTTGCCGGGCAGCTTGCGCGAGTCGAGCACGATTGGGTCCTTGCGCCCGCGCACCGGCAAGCGCACGCGAAAGCCTTCGGCGTTGATCAGATCGGCCTCCGCCGGCAGGCAGACCAGATGAATCGTGTGGCCGCCAAACTGGATTTTGGAGGCGAGCAGCGACCCGTAGGACGCGCCCATGAGCAAGATGTTATATGGCATGACGGACTGAACTGCTCCTTGTGTCGAAGGTGAAAGAAAGTAAGAGGTCCGGCGCGAGGGCCGTCGTTCTTCAAGAACAATGCTAACGGGCGGGTCATTCCGATGCAATCGGGGAGAAGGCATTGTTGATTCGCCGGCGCGACACCGCGACTTGAAGGAAGCCGGTGAAAAGCAACTGACCCGCTAAATGGAAACTGCTCCGGTGCTGTCGCCGATGGAGTCCTTTTCGACTCCCATCATCTGTAAAGCCGTCAGCAGAATATTCGCGGTCGGCCCCTGAGCCGCCACATTCAGTTTGGCCTTATGTTTCCCCGAGGCGCCGCCGGTTAGCAGATAGCCCACGTTCGTGTGATTATGCTGGTTGGAGTTCCCCATGTTACTTCCCCACATGATCAACGAATGGTCCAATAAAGTGCCGTCCCCATCGGGAGTCGCCTGCAGCTTCTTCAGGAAATATGCGATGCACTGGCCATGGTATCGATTGATCTTCGCGTACTCCTCCATCCTTTGCGGATTTTCGCCATGGTGCGACGCGGCGTGGTTGGGCGTTTTCACTCCGGATTCCGGATAGCTCCGAAGACTGATGTCGCGGGCGATCATCAGCGAAGTGACCCGCGTGATGTCTGCCTGGAAGGCCAGCACTTGCAGGTCGAAATGCAACTTGATGTGTTCGTCGAACGACTCGGGGACGCCGAACGGGACGTTCATCGAGGGCGATTCCGCCGATATCTTCTCCGCGATTTGAAGCCGCCGTTCCAATTCCCGGACGGAATCGAGATAATCGTTGAGCCGCTGGCGATCCTCCCCCGGCAGATCCTGCTCGAAGCGGGCCAGCTTGCGCGTGATCTTGTCCAGGATGCTGGAATCCGTCCGCCTTCGATTGGTTCGTTCTTCCAGGTTGGAGCCGTCGCCGTACATGCGGCGGAACACGGCCATGGGATTGATCTCCTGCGGAAGCGGTTGGTTGGCGCTGGCCCAGGAGATCGAATTGGAATATGCGCAGCTATAACCGTAGCCGCAAACACCGGTGTTGGCGGCGGGGTCTTCAATCGCCAGTTGCATCGACGGCAGCAGCGTTTCCTGGCCGTACTTCTGCGCGATCATCTGATCGACGCTGGTCCCGCAGCGAATGTCGGCGCCGGTGGTTTTCTTAGGAGGAGCACCGGAGAAAACGGCCGCGGCGCGGTCGTGATCGCCGCCTGTCACTCCCGGAGGGGGCATCGAGGACGTAGCATCCAATCCCGAGACGATCGTAACGTTATTCCGCCAAGGCGCAAACGGCTGATGAATGAAACCCAGTCCAACGTTCCGTTCCTCCGGCTTCTCGATCTTCACCCCCTGCAGACCTTCGGTGCGGTTGTCCGCCCAGTATGTCGGAGCCCAGCCGTGAGGTGAAAAAATGGCAGCGAACCGTGTTTTGGAGGCCGGCGCGGCCGCCCAACCCCGCGCGGGAATCATCGATTCTAGAAATGGCAACGCTACCGTGACGCCGGCGCCACGCAGGAAAGTGCGGCGTGGAATGTGCCTCCCAGTGATAAACCCAGTGATCGACATGGCCTTAGAGTTTCCTGGAAGCCGCAAGCTTCTCCGCGGGCTTCACGTTCATCTGAAACGGCGCGCTCTTGACGATTCCTAACACCAGCGATGAAAAACGATTGTCGTTGCGTTCCGCCTCGTGCGCGATCGCGCGAACCGTGGGCATATCGTAGTAGCCCACTGCGCGCCCTAACGCGTATGTCAGCAGCTTTTCCGTCACGACTCGGACAAACTGTGGCGAGTAGCGTAGCAACGCCTGCCGCAATCCCGTGGGGCCGGTGAATTGGCTTCCGTCCACCAACTGACCGGACAGGTCCAACGGCTGTCCGAACTCGGCAGTGCGATATCGCCCCACGGCGTCGAAGGATTCCAGCGCGAAGCCGATCGGGTCGAACATTTTGTGACAACTGGAGCAGACCGCGTTCGTGCGGTGCTCATCCATACGCTGGCGCATGGACATTTGTATCGGAGCGCCGCCGGCCGCGGTGCTGTTCTCCTTGAAGGGCGGCACATTGGGAGGCGGATCCGGGGGAACAATGCCCAGGATGTTCATCAGGACCCATTTGCCGCGCTGCACCGGGGATGTCCGGTTGGCAAGTGACGTCACCAGCTCGATACTCCCTTTGCCCAGGAGTCCACGGCGCACTTCCAACTCCCCATCCAGTTTTACGCGCCGGAACTGGCTGCCGTAGACATTTGGGATTCCGTAGTGCCGGGCCAGGCGCTCGTTAACAAATGTATAGTCCGCATCAAGCAGTTCCGCCACGTTGCGGTCCTCGCGGATGATGCTTTCCAAAAGCATCTCGGTCTCGCGCTTGAATGCCTCCCGCAGATTGTCGTCGAAGTCCGGAAAATCAACCGCAATCGGAGAGGAACTCGCCAGGTTCCGTAACTGCAGCCACTGCCCCCCGAAGTTCGTCACCAACGCACGCGAGCGGTCGTCCGCCAGCATGCGCCGGGCCTGCTGCTCGAGCACGGCCGCATCTTTCAGCTTCCCCTGGCTGGCCAGCGCCAGCAACTGCTCGTCCGGCGGACTGCTCCAGAGAAAGAAGGACAAGCGGGATGCCAATTCCAGGTCGCTGATGCGGTAGGGTTGTCCGGGCTTGATGCCGGCTGGGACGGCCTCGCCGCGAAACACAAATTCGGGGTCCGCGAGAATGGTTTCGAGAGCCCTTTCGAGCCCGCTCTCAAAGTCTCCGCCTTGATTCCGGCCGTTTTGGTACTCGCTGAGCAGATCCTCCAGATCAGTATCTGTCACAGGCCTTCTATAGGCCCGGCGAGCCAGTTCGGTAAGGATCTTCTTGGCGCACGGCACTTCATCGGTAACCCTGGCCGGATCGGCAGCCGCGGCCGGCTGGCACACCATGATCTTGCGGCGGCTCGCCAAATCCTTCGCGCGCGTGGCGTTGTAAGGACCCGTAATCACCACCTGCCCGATCTGCGGCGAGAACGTGAATCCTTCGAGGGGACCCGACTCGATCACGCTTCTCAGTTGGTGGCGGTTCAAGTCGTCGATCGGCACCCGAGTCGTGGCGAGGAAGGCGATGCCCACGGTATGCAAACCCGCTTTCACGGACGTGCGGATTTCGTTCTTTTCCTTGAGCGCTTCCGCAACCTTCACCACCTGATCCACTTCAAATAGCTTGATCCTCTCGCCGTCGAGGAGCAGCTCCACCTTCTCGCCCTTGTGATTGCCCGCAAACAGCACGCCGTTGTAATCGCGGACTGCAAACCATGAGATCAGGTACTCGCCGTCGGCCGGGAAAGTGTACTTGAAGAGCGCTCCGCCGCGCGTGCCAAGAGGCAGACCTTCTACATGGGTCTCCTGCGAACGGTCTCCCGGAATCACGAAGCGCTTCTCCGTCAAGGCCGTCTCGTGACCGAGCGCGAGCCGGCTGATCTTCCCCGCTGCCGCAATGTAGCCCTCGACGAGAGCCGGAGACAAGGTCAAGGTGCCCGCCAGGTTGTCGAAGCCGGAACTCGCGTCGTCTACCGGCAGGAACTCGGCCGGATCGATTTCCAGTCCCAGCAGGTCGCGGACTGAGTTTGCATACTCCGCCCGGTTGACCCGGTGCACTCCCGGCGCGGCCACTCCCGGCTTCGCGCTGGCCGCCTGATCGACGCTGTTCTCGATACCGGATGCAAGCGCCTCATAGGTGGCTGGGTCCGGACGCTTCGCGCCAGCGGGCGGCATCATGCCCGCGCGGAGTTTGCGGATCACCTTTTCGAGAGTTTCGGCGTGGTCGCCTGCGCGGGACAAGTCCAATGAGTCGAGCGCCAGGCCGCCGGTTCTGGCTTTTTGATTGTGGCAGCCGACACAGTATTGATCGAGGAGGGCTCGCTGGGCTGCTGCGGGGAGCGCGGCGGGTTTCGGAGCCTGTTTGGGCGCGCCGACGGATTGGGCTGGGGCGAGAACTGCTAGCGATGCCGCGATCAGCGCAATCCAGAACGCTCGTGTCATGACTCGCTGCTCCTTACTCACTGCTCCTGAGGAAGCGCTGTCCTTCAACTCACACAACCGGCACCGATACAGGTCCCCGGCATTCCTGATGCTAGCACTTCGCGCCGAGAAATTGGGGCGGCGAATTGCTGGACAGCGGCGGTGGGCGTGGGGCAGGCTTTATAGCCGGCAGCCTTTGGAGGCGGCCCAGTTCTTCCCAGCCCGTGGGTTCGCTTTGTTGGTGGCTCTACTGGACTAAGAATCAGTTGCTTACCTGGATTGCTGGGGGCTGCGGATCGCATTCAAGAACCAGTCACAAGCCATATCCTGTTGAAACCGTTCACAAATACACCCGGTGATCTGCACCACCAGTTATCCTGGGGTGTGGAGATGATCTTTATGTGAAAGCACTTCGGTTCGACGACAATCCGACACAATCCGACACATCCGACACCTGCTTAAATTTTGTCGGCTGGTAGCCGTTGGGGGACTCGGCCTTTTTCCTCCAGCTCCTGAGTTGGCGTCGCGAGCCGCGCAGCCCGACTGCGGGCGCCCGACCGCACGGCGAATTTCCCGGCGTAGCTTGCACGCTCGGGTTCTTGGGATTTTGCGTAGGATTCCGGAGGCCCCGCTCGGGATTCGCCCTGGTTGACTATTGGAGGGAAGCTCAGGAGAGGAGTAAACTAAGGCGAGGTCGCGGAGGCGCCTGGAAAATGAGCGTCAGATCCCGTACTTTTGTGATCTGTGGTTGCGCGGCTCTGTCGATCGCCGGCTTTGGCGCAGCGCCGAGTCCCGTGGCGGATGCCGCGATGAATCGGGACAGGGCTGCGGTTCGCGCGCTGGTGGCCCAAAAGGCCGACGTGAATGCTCCCCAGCCGGATGGCACCACGGCGCTTACCTGGGCGGCGCGGGCGAATGATTTGGAACTAATAGACCAGCTACTCGCAGCCGGCGCGAACGTGAAGGCGGCGAACCAGGATGGGGCCACTGCCCTCTATCAAGCCGGCGAAAACGGAAACGCGGCCATTATCGAAAGGCTGTTGCGGGCTGGAGCCGATGTGAACGGCACGTTCCTATTCACCGGAGAGACGGCGCTGATGGAGGCGTCGCGCGCGGGTAGTATCGAAGCCATAAAGGTGCTGCTCGACCATGGGGCCGATGTCAACGCGAAGGAAACGCTACGCGGAACTACGGCTCTGATGTGGGCCGCGGTCGAGGGCCATGCCGATGCCATGCGCGTCCTGATCGAGCACGGGGCGGACGTAAACGCGCAATCGAAAAAAGAGAAGGCCACGGCTTATGGAACGGGCGGGCCAGCCGCGAAGTTTCCTGAAAACATGCAGAGCGGGGGGCTGACGCCGCTGATGTTTGCGATCCGGGAAGGCTCATTCGAATCGGTGAAGGTTTTGACCGATGCAAGAGCCGATGTCAACGAGACCTCGGGCGATGGCAGCAGCCCGTTGCTGGTGGCGATTCTGAACGGCCGTTACGATATGGCGCGGTACCTGATCGATAAGGGCGCGAATGTGAGCCTGGCCAATAAAAAGGGTTGGACGCCTTTATATCTCGCAGTCAAGCACCGCAGCATTGAGACGGGGACGATGCCCGTCCCTCCTAACACCGATCAGGCGCTGGACTTCATCAAGCTCATTCTGGGTCGGGGAGCGGAACCGAACCCCCGGCTGGCGTATGAAACCGAGGTACACGTCGCGAGCCACGTAATCTGGCTCAAAGAAGAAGGCGCCACTCCGTTTTTCCGCGCAGCCTTCGGCGGCGATGCCGAGGTGATGAAACTTCTATTGGCGCATGGCGCCGATCCCGGGATCGCGACCAAGGACCACACCACGCCGCTCATGGCATGTACGGGCGTCGGGTTTGTGCAGGGCCTCGTTCAGCACCGGTCCCATGCGGAGGACATGGAATCTCTCAAGCTGCTGCTGGACCTCGGCGCGGATGTGAATGCGGCCAACGACCAGGGAATGACGCCCTTGATGGGCGCTGCGCAGAGGGGCGCGAACGAAGAGCTGGTCGCTCTGGTGGAACATGGCGCGAAGCTGGACGCTAAAGACAAAGGAACGTATTGTGGCGATGCGGTGAGGAAAACTTGCTCGGGTCCCGGGAGGCTCGCCCTGAATTTTGCAAAGGGCGTGGCGGTTACGGTGGAAGCGCCGGTCAACCGGCCCGAGACCGTCGCCCTCATCAAGAAGTTAATGACCGAGCGGGGAATCCCGATTCCCGAAGAGGATTGAGCGGCCCGGCTGGAGTCTTTCGCCGGCCACCTGGCCGTGGCGCTCCTGGGGCCGCTGCCTCCGAGGACACCGCCCAGCAGAGTTCGCTGGCTGGTTCGACTTCGCTTGAACGCGAGCGGCTCTATTCCGTCCGCGCGTGCACGGTGTCTACTGCGAACTGCGCATTGATGCCGTGGCATGTAACACACGCCTCTCCCAGTGCCGACGTGTTCGACAAGGCATGAGAAGCAGTCGCCTTATCGTCGTGGCATCCTTGGCAAGCCGCCGAAATCGGAGGAGTGGTCGGCGTGAAGCCGCCCGGGCTTGCTATCGGCGCCACAGCGCCGACGTTGTCCGGCTGATACGAATTGTTCACATGGCAGGTCGTACAGTCGCGAAGGTCGCCGGGGAACCGCACTTCCTGATAGTTTGTGGTTCCCAGGATGTACGGATTCGCGAGGTTTTGGCCACGATGGATGCTGTGAATCTGTGAGGCAAAGCTGACGCTTTGCTTGGAAGTACCATCCGACAGAGTCGGGTTGTGGCAGATGGCGCACTCTTGCGTATTGCCCCGGCTTCCCCCGTGTACGATGCCCAGGTTCTGGTGGCAGTTGCTGCATTTGCCCAGCGAAACCACCTGACGCCGCGCAATTACTGTGCTATTGTCCACCGGGAAATAGAATTCGAACGGCAACATCATATCGGTCGCCGTGACTTGCTGCGTGGTTCCGGGCAGCAGCGTCACCGTGTTGGCCGCTTCGAGCGAAATCGTGTAGGAACCGGTTGCCGTCGCCGGGATCTTATTGGTCATCGTGTAGACGTAGGTTCCATTCGAACCGCCGGTGGCCGTGGTGGGGGTTTCCGAGACCCGCATTCCGGCAGGCGTGACGCCGTAGTCGATGTTATTCCCTCCGAGCACCAAACGGATGGTTGTCAGCTTGGTGATGTCCAGCGGATTTCCAGCCTTATCGGTAACCTGGAATGTGACCGTCGGATTGTTCCCGGCGGTTCCGTTGTCGACTTTGAGAATCTTCCCCACGATTCCCGGAAGGGAAGCGGACGCGTTGGGAACGGTGTGCGCTCCGGGGATCGAGGCGTCGAACTCGTTGTGCGGCGCCGGCGTGTGGCAGTTGGCGCACTGTGTGTCGTCGGCCTGAATCAAGTTGACGTGCTTGTCGCCGGTGGCGAAGTTGACGTCGTCATGGCAGGAACCGCAGACGGCGCGGCTGGGGTTGGTCATCCATTTACTGGATTGCGTGGGGCCGGCGGCATGGCAGGTCGCGCAGTTTCGAATGTCCTGTGGAAACACCACCGTCGAAAAATCTTCCCGGGTGCCGCGGTGTTCCACGTAATACGGCGTGCCGGCGACCACGCTGGGCAGGCTGGACCCCCGGTGAAGTTTGTGAATGAACACCTTCATGTCGACGGTGTTCAAGGAGTCCGGATTCGTGCTCTGCGGGGTATGGCACAAATCGCAAAATGCGATTTTCTGACGCGGGCCTGGATTGCCGTGCGCGTTCAGCGGGTTGTGGCAGCCGTTGCAGCTTTTCTCGTTGATGATGTCGCGAACGTTGGTCACCGCGGAACCGTTTGGAACAAAGGTGAAGACGTCGTCGGACGTGAACATGCTCGGAAAGCCATAAGCGGACAAGTCGCGTTCCACCTGGGCACCGATCGAATGTGTCGCGGTGGCATCGAAATTCGCCGGGGCTTTGGTCGCGAAGGTGTAGTCGTAGGTGCCGGAGGCCGCATCCACCAGGGCGAATTTGCCTCCGCGATCCGTGCTCGCCTGCACCTGGGAAGGATTCTTGTTGGTGGTGGGCTGATCCACCGTGGTCGTGTAAGCCGTGTACTGCGTCTGGCCGGTGGGAATGTAGGCTGCCACTAAGCTGACGCCTGCCGCGCCCGGGGTAAAACGCCATTGATGTCGAGGCCCGCCCCCGCGGAATCCGTCAGAGTGAAACGCGCCGTGATTGTACCGTCTTTCGCAATCGAGGCGCTCTTGATCTTAAGTACTACCCCGGTATTAAAGGAATCGAACAAAGAGGCGGCAGCCGGATTGTAGGCTGGATTGCGTTTCGCCGGCCGCTCTTGTGCGGAACCGGCGATGGAAAAGAACGCGCAAATGAAAAACAGCGCGGCCCATTTTAAAATAGGGTGCTTGGTCATTTCAAAATACCTCCCCGGAATATGAATTTCCGGTGGCGGGCTCGTGGCCGCGCCTGCTTCAAATCAGGCAGGCCGGAGGCCAAGGTTCACCCCTGCAAAATCAATAGATTAGAAGGGACCCAGGGAAGAACTGCGTGTGGCCGCGCAGGTCTTAGGGTTTCATGCGCCAATGTGCGTTTTACCACTGTGCCGCCAGAGCGCCAGGATTGCGCCGCAACGCCGCAGAGACCAGAGCCGCCCGGGACTAAGCTGTCCCAGGCGATCGTGTTATGGGCGCTCTGGTGGCCGATCCCCGCCCTCACGGGGCGGGGCTATAACCCCGTGGCGTAAGCCTGGGGATTGCTAACGAATTGACTGAGAGAGCTTACTAGAGGCGGCCTCTCGTCACTTCTTCGGCGCGACCATTTCGGTGATACGGGCAACGCTGGTGTCGCCTGTAAACAGGTTGCCGTGCGAATCCATGGCCATGTAGCTGGCTTCAGCGAACTGGCCTTCCCCTCGACCGGGTCCGTTGCCGATCGCACCGAGTACGTTGCCATCCCAGTCCAGCTTGAAGAACTGGCCATCCTGCCCGGTCGCCATCCACAGCTGGTTGTGCGGGTCTACATACAGGGCGCAAACCAGGTTTCGCATTTGAATCGTTTTGATGAACTTGCCGTTCCCGTCATAGACAACGATGCGATATTCCTCCCGGTCGCCGATATACACGTTGCCGTTGTTGGGATTGATGGCGATCCCATGGACCATGCTGAAATGTCCTTGTCCGGCATTGTTGCCGAACCATTGATGCAGGAATTTGCCGTTCTTATCCAGGTGCAGTATGCGCGCTGCGCCACTACTGTTGGCCGGAGACTTATCGGTGTCATTAGGGCTCTCGTTGGCATGACCCATGCCGATATAAATATCGCCGTTGGGAGCGAAGGCCAGGTGCAGCGGCTGCCAGAGAAGCCTTTGTCCGTTGGATTCATCCCAATCGCCTCTTTGACCCCTGACTCCAATGGTCATGAGGAGCTTCCCCTCGGGACTTAGTTTCATCACCGTGTCGCCATTCTCGTCGCAGATCCAGATATTGTCCTGTGCGTCGATGGCCATGCCATGCGCCTTGTTTTGATGGCCGATCACTTCCTCGCCGATGGTGCGTACAAGCTTGTGATTCTGGTCGAACTCGAACAACTGCGGTTTTCCCGCAGGGTTGCGCTGAAAGGCGAACAGGTGCTCTTTCGAATTCAGGGCAACTGCCGAGACACCGCCGGTTAGTCCGTCCGGTAGCGCAAACGGATAAGCGAAGGTGAAACCCAGATTCGGAGTGCGCTGTTCGTGAGTGATCGCGTTGCGCCCTCTTCCCCAGGCGCAAATAGGCGAGTGACTGCACGCCTCCGCGCCCCCGTTACCCCCGTCACCGCCGGTTTCCCGTCCAACCAGGCTGCCGGCCGGCGATTGCGACGCTATCGCCGGCCCCCGTGTCTGAGAAAATGCGAGCATCGCAGTAAGACTCAGGCTGAGTGCGACTGCGGTAACTCCATGGAGAATACGTTCGTTCATTTCAACCTCCCTGCGCCTTGTACGGATTTCTATCGGGGAATCCGGATTTGCAGTCATCATACACCCGTACTGCCTCCGTTGGAGCCGTTTCCGTGGGAGCCTGGCCCGGGATCTATAGTTCCTGACAAGCGCGCCAGCGTTGAACTCCGGCTGGTAAGCGGCGATATTGTTATGGCGTTAGCCCCGGGCGTGGCCAGCCGTCAGATTCGCGGGACTAGACCCGGAGCGAGCTCGCCAGACTCGATGTTCAGGCCAGAGCTTTTCCGTACAGCGCGAGCAAACGGCTCCATGCCTTCTCGGCCAGGGGCTCGCTGTAGACCCCCGAATCAGGGGGGCACCAGCCATGCGCGGAGCCAGTGTACACTTCGATTTCCGCGGGCAGGTTCGCCTTGGCGAACGTCTCTTTCAGAACGTTCTTCTCATTGGGAGACCGCATGTCATCATTCGCCGCAATCGCGATGAGGAACTGCGCCTTGGTCTTCGAAGCCTGCAGATGGGGACTGTTCGGCATTTCGGTCACCAGTCCGCCGCCATGGAAGGAGGCGACGGCGCCGACGCGATCGGGCACGGCGGCCGCGGCACGAAACGCCATCGGGCCGCCCATGCAATAGCCTTGAGTGCCCATCTTCCGATTCTTCGCCACCGACGATTGCTTGTCGAGCCACCCGATGAACGCCTTGGAATCCGTCATGTGCGTCGTCTCGTTCAGGGCCTGCGCCAGCGGCATCAACTCCGGGATTGGAGTTGCGGCGCCCTTGGACGCGGTCGGGGCTTTCTGCTTACGGTAGAACGGATTCACCACCAGCACCGAATAGCCCGATTCGGCGAGCCGCTTGCCCATCTGGCGGAACGCCGGCCGCAGCCCGAAGATGTCCGGCCAAACCAGAACACCTGGGGCCGTTCCGCTCGCGGGATGCACGAAGTAGCAGTCCGCGGTGCCGTCCGGCGTCATCACGTTCACTTCTGCTTCGGTCACTGCAGCCGCGTTCGCGACTTTTGGCAGCATCATGGCCACGCCTGCTCCCAGCATGATGCCGAATTGCTTTCGTGTCACCAAACCGAGAGCCTCGTACCGCTGTCGGTCGTCCTCAAAATGATCTTGATCGCACATATTCGCTCCTTATCGACGCGTGGTTGCTCGGCAGACCACACGCGTACTCGATATTCTATATCCACTCGGTCTCATGTGGGTGCTCAGTATTGCCAAGCGTGCCGAGGCGCTCGGGACGGTGTGTCTGCGTGGAGCCATCGGGTGGCGCTTGGACGTATACTGGCCTGGAAGCCCCGAGCGAAGACGGAGACTCCGGTTAATCGAGAACTTCTTGGCCAAAAAGAGAAAGGGCAGGTCGATGAACACCACCCGGCGCGGCTTCCTGGCGACCGCGGGCGTCGCGGCGACACGTGAGGCCGCGGGCGCCCAAGGTCATGATCACGATCACCAGGCGCCGCCCTCCGATCCCGCCCTGCGGGTCAAAGCTCTGGAATCTCTGCTGGTGGAGAAGGGACTGGTTGACCCGGCGGCGCTCGACGCGCTGATCGACACTTACCAACACAAGGTCGGGCCGCGGAACGGCGCGCGAGTGGTAGCGCGGGCCTGGGTCGATCGCGCCTACAAGCGGCGTCTCCTGGCGAACGCCACTGCCGCCATCGCCGAACTGGGTTACGGCGGCTCCCAGGGGGAACAAATGCTGGTGCTTGAGAACGGGCCCAAGGTCCACAACCTGGTGGTCTGCACACTGTGTTCCTGCTATCCGTGGCCGGTCCTGGGGCTGCCTCCAGTCTGGTACAAGTCGGCGCCGTACCGGTCCCGCGCGGTGATCGATCCGCGAGGCGTCCTCCGCGAATTTGGGTTGCAATTGGCGGACGAGGTCGAAGTGCGCGTGTGGGACAGCACCGCGGAGCTGCGCTACCTGGTGCTGCCGGAGCGGCCGGCCGGCAGCGACAAGATGACGGAAGAGGAACTGGCCGCGCTGGTCACGCGCGATTCGATGGTGGGCGTGGCGAAGGTCACACTCCCAGGAGGGAAAGCGTGAACGGCATCCACGACATGGGCGGCATGCACAACATGGGTCCGATCGAGCCCGAGAGTAACGAGCCAGTTTTCCATCAACCCTGGGAAGGGCGGGTATTTGCGCTGAACCTCGCTGTGCGAGCCGGAAAGGGCAACCTCGACAATTCGCGATACGGGATCGAGGTGCTTCCCCCGGCCGAATATCTGCGCATGAGTTATTACGAGAAGTGGCTGGCGCGGCTGGAGGGTAACCTGGTCCGGCTGGATGTTGCCACGCGCGAAGAGATCGAGAGTGGGAAGGCCGCGCCGGGCACCTCCAAGTCGACTCCGGCTCTGACTGCAGCCATGGTGCCCGTGACGTTGGGCCGGGGTGGACCGGCGCGCCGCGACGCGGCCGTGGCTCCGCGCTTCAAAGTGAGGCAGCGGGTGCGCGCCCGCAACATCCATCCTGCCGGTCATACGCGGCTTCCGCGCTATGCGCGCAGTAAGGTGGGCATCATTATCCGGGACCACGGCGTGTACGTCTTTCCCGACACTAACGCTCTGTTCCAGGGTGAGAAGCCGCAGCACGTCTACTCGGTTCGGTTCGCCGCCCGCGAGTTGTGGGGCGAACAAGCCTCGCCGCGCGACGCCGTCTACATCGACATGTGGGACGACTACCTTGAGCGGGCCTGAAACCAACCCCGATCCGGTGGCCGGCCTGCCCCGCCTGCCGCGCGATGAAGGCGGTCCGGTATTTGCCGAGCCATGGCAGGCCCAGGCCTTCGCGCTGGCGGTGCGCCTGTCCGCGCAAGGCCATTTCACATGGAAAGAGTGGGCTGACGCGCTCGCCGCCGAACTCAAAAGCGCCGCTGATCGGGACGAGCCGGACGATGGCTCGCACTATTATCACCACTGGCTGGCCGCTCTGGAGCGCCTGGTGAGCAGCAAGGGCCTGACCGATCCGGCCGCGCTTCTGGAGCGCAAGGAGGCTTGGGCTGACGCCTATCGTCACACTCCCCACGGCAAGCCTGTCCAGCTGGCCAAGCATTCCCGCGAATAGACTCTCGCGGCGATTCCAGTCGTCTCGGGTCGTGTGGACGCGCTTGCCGCCACGGTAAGGGTGTCTCGCGGCGCTTCGCGGTGATGATTGCTGCGTCGTATTTAGACGCCCAGCTACTTCCCGACGAAACCGTCCATCGCGCAGAAGTACTCGTGCAGGTCCCGGTCTGTCACACGCGTGAAGGTTCTGGTAAACGCATACGGCTTGGAGAACGCTTGCGGGTCCTCCAGCGTGTAAGCGATTTCCAGATGATCCAGGTCCGGACGCCGGTAGCGCTCGACCACGTGCAGCGCTTCGCTGTGGGGTTTGCCGGTGCCGTCGAGCCAGCTCTTATCGTTGAAACCGAGCGTGTCCACTACCAGCGTATCGCCCTCCCAATGGCCGATCGAATTCCCGTTCCAATTGTTCGGCTCAAAGTCCAGGTTATGAGGACGGTCCAGAAAGAACCGGCGGAAACTATGCGTATTCCCCTCCGAGAGCAGCACCACCAGTTTGGGAGTCTGCACGATCTTATAAGGGAGCGGCTCGATCCGCACCACGCCGTTAGGTAAACACGCTTTCTCCGGATCGCCTTTTCCGCCGCTGGCCTTCCGCTCGTCGTAGAGTTTCTTTGCCGCCGGAAGATAGTCGGGGTCGCTGGGCAGATTCGTGCTGCCCGCTATGATCCACACCCCGGTCAGATCCACCTTACCGTCGAGGGCGTGGGGCGCAGGCGCGCTTTTCTTGGCTTGCTGACCCAGGACCGGGAAGTTCGCAAACCACAACGCCGCCGCGACCGCCGCTGTAGCCGCCAACGCATTCGTCAGACGTACCCTCACGTTGAACTCTCCTCGTTTATCCGCGTGTATCCGCGTGTATCCACGTTTATCCCCGGTCCGGCCTCTAATGTTTATCTTTTTCGCCGACTAAACGCGTCGGGTCCTGGTTGTTCTCGTTGCAGACATACTCGATCATGTCCCAATCCGTCTCCAGGGTCGCGAGCCGGCGTTGTACCCACGGCTTCGTAAATGTACCGGGGTCTATAATCGTGACTTCGACCTCCAGGTTGCCGAAGTCGCGGCGGTGGTAGCGCTCGGTCACGTGGAGCTGCGTCGTATGCGGCTGGCCGGACATGCCGAACCAGAATTTGTCATTGAGGCCGATCGTGTCCACCACCAGCGTGTCGCCTTCCCAATGGCCGATGGAGTCGCCGTACCACAGCGGTTCGGTGATCTTGAGATGCTCCTTCCGGTCCAGGAAGATCTGGCGGAAGGTGTGAATATTCCCCTCGTACAGGGTCAAAAGCAGCGTGGGGGTCGAGACCAGCTGAACGTGATAAGGCGTGGCCCGCGGAACGCCGCCCGGAACACAACGTGCTTCGGGGTCGTCGGCGGAGTAATTTTCCACGCGTTGCTTGGTGAGCGCGGCGGCCCATGGCAGCATCTCGGGTTCAGCATCGCCAGGCAGCTCGCGCTGCGAGTTCCAGAGTCCGGAAAAGTCCGGCTTGCCATCCGGCTGCCGCGGTACCGGTCCGGGCGGACCGGGAGGAGGCGCTTTGGTAGGACGAACGGCGCCCGGATACCGCACTTTCTTCTCGTCCTTGCCTTTTTCCTGAGCTGAAGCAGGAGCCCACGAGAGCGCTAACAACGATACTGTGGCTGCCGCAGCTACCATCACGCTCAAATAACGCAATCGCATGCTAGATCTCCTATTCCGAGTTGCCTAGGTATTGGGGCGCGCGGACAGACTTCCAGGTTACCGGGACGACTCCCTTGCGGATAGGCTCTATCCGGGCTTTCATCGCGCAAGGTCCCGGAGGGGTCCCCAAACACAGCACCGCTATGCAGCCGCTCGTGGGCGGCCAGATTGGCCAGTTACCGCGGATTCTCGGCTGAAGATCCGCCGAAGACCCGGCGGCCATCGGGAAGCGTGACTTTGCGCGCGTTCCCCAGGCCGTCGCCGTCCTTGGCTAGATAACCTTCGACGGTTACCTGGTCCCCTGGCTTGAGAGAATCCCTTCTCCAGCCCTGCTTCAACAGTATGTTGATGGGGCCGAGTTCAAAATTCCAATTGACCACCTTGCCGCTGTCGTCCTTCACATCGACATAAAAGCGCGCGTGGGGATTCATCCACTCCACTTTGGTGACCGTGCCGGTAACCGTCACCGATTTGTTGAAATCGTATTCGGCTTCAAACGAGTGGTGCGCCGCCAGCGGCACCGTCGAAAAAATCAGTCCGAGACCCGCGATCAAAGCCAGCTTGTTCCTCATGACGCCCCCATGATCAATTTCCGCACTGCGTGCTGCAGCAACATCAGGCATAGCACGCCGATTCCGTAGTGTCAAGGTACCTTCGGCTATCTTCAGTTCTCACCGGGCTCCGGCGCTCAGGAGACGGACGCGATGCGCCGGGACTGGGACCGCCAGCGTATTCCCCTTGGCCGCGAACTCGTCGCCGCTAACGCCGTCTATCCAGGTGCCGCTCGTGTTGGGGAATTGGACCTCGCGAGTCACGTCGGCCAAGCTCACGGCAGTGAGCGCCATCCCTTTGTCGCTGGTGAACCGCCATCCGGCGGCTCTCGGGAAAGGTGAGCGTACCAACTCCACCGAACTGCCGTGATCGATGATCGGTGCGAGTTTCCTTCTGGCTTGCATTAGTGCTTTTACATATTCCGTTGGAGCGGGGGCCGTCTTGCCGCTAAGCGCGGTGTCGATGGCCTCGACGCGCGGGCGTAATCCCTCCAGCGCTCCACGCAACGTGCCGGCGTTCGAGCACAACTGTTTGAACGGGTCGGGTGCGTTCTCCATCTGTTGCCAGTACCTCGGGAGGAAGTCGTCGAAGCCCGGCATTCGTAGTCCCAGCATCAGCCCGGCATTGCGCCAGGCATGCAGCCCCCAGGACGCACGGTGGGCGACTTTCTGCAAGTCGCCCGGCTTTTCCGGCAGAGGCTTCTCAAAGAAGCTGCCGAGAAACTCGCGCGCGGAAGAACCCGGCGGAGTCTTCAAAAACTGCCCTCCAACACCAAGCTTGGCTCCAATCGCCATGATCTGGTTCCAGTCGTCGAGCGAGTAGCCGCTCGTAATGGTGTCCGTCTTTCCCTGGGCGTCCCAGAGCCAGCGCCTGACGAAAGTGTCGATGCTCCACTCCAGAGATCCGTCCGTGTGCTCGAACAGCAGCTCCATTTTCGGACCCTCGGTGATTAAGATGGCCTCCCGATTTCCTTCACGCAATGCTGCGCGCGCCCGGCGGAGAAGATTGGCGCATCCATTGTTGAATACCTTGGGACCTCCAGGTGGATGCCCATGCGCCCTGGATACACATTTCCAATCCATCTGGAAACCTTGGGAGTCGAAGAAAATTCCATCCGCGCCGTAGCCGCCGATGCGGCGGGCGACGCCTTCAGCGTATTTCAGCCATCCTTCCGCCCCAGGACACGGCTTCCAGGAGCCTGGATACGGCTCCTCAGGAGGTCCCTTGTCCCCAATGAGCGACCACTCCGCCCCATGGGCGCCGCCAACGGTGGATTCTTTGCTGATGATGAACCCTTCGACGTAGAGAATCAATCGCCCGCCCAGAGCGTGGAGGGCGGAGATACCCTCTTTGAGAGCCGGCTCACCGCCCATGTCTTGGCGCGGAATGTAATCCCCCTTGTTCGTCCAGTAGTTGATTCTTATTGCCCCCGGTCTGCCTTCGTACCATTCCACAATGTGGATTGTATCGGTGCCGAGCGACCGCGCCTGCTCGAGCAGTTTGGGCAGATCGCGAAAGTTCTTGATCAAGGAGGGCAGGAAGGTTATCTCTGGAAAATCCAGCATGCAGGCGCCGGCGCTAACGGTTGACGGGATGTACCATCCCGGGGTGTTCCGCACCCAGTCGGGAGAATTGGCGAACTTAACGTTAGCCGACTGGCCGCGATCTGCCGGCAACCAAAGTTGCGGATCCGCAGAAACTTTAGCCGGGGCGGATGGGCCCTTTTTCGTGCCGCGAAGCGGTGCCTGGCCGTAGGCGGCAAGAGCGTTCCCCGCGATGCCCGCGGCAAGGAATCGGCGTCGGGACAAGTGTTTCGTCATCGTCTTCCTGACGGGCGGTGACCTTGGAGGAAGCTTACCCGCGAATTCCCATCATAGTCTTTCCCAATTATGGGATGGGCTTGCCAACGGCGTTTCAGAGCGATAGCATCTGATCGGTCGCACTATGTGTTCTGATCCTGCCAGAAGGGGTATTTCTGCGCTCGCTCTGCCAGTGCTTGTCACGCTGGCTACGGCCGCGGCGCAGACCAGTTCACCAGCCACGGCTTCGCCGCAACGGGCGCTGCTCGATCAATACTGCGTTACCTGCCACAACCAGCGCCTGCGAACCGCCTCGCTTGCGCTGGACACCGTGGCCGTCGACGACGTCGGCGGAGCCGCTCAACTGTGGGAGAAAGTGCTCCTCAAGATTCGAACCGGAGCGATGCCGCCGCGGTCCATGCCGCGGCCGGACAAGACGGCGCTGGATGCGTTCGCCACCCGCCTGGAAACGGCTCTGGACCGCGCTTCGGCGGCCAAGCCCAATCCGGGCCGAGTTGCGGTCCATCGGCTGAACCAGACGGAATACGTCAACGCCGTGCGCGATCTGCTCGGGCTGGAGGTCGACGGCCGCTCGCTGGTCCTGGCGGACGGTTCCGACGAGCAGGGTTTTGACAACATCGCGGGGGTGCTGTCGCTTTCGCCGGCGCTGCTGGAGCGATACCTGTCGGCGGCCCGGACGATCAGCCGTCTCGCCGTGGGAGATCCCAGCATCGCTCCGGCATTCGCCATGTACGACGTACCCAAGGGCTTGGTTCAAGACGATTGGATCAGCGAAGATCTGCCCTTCGGGTCGCGCGGAGGCGTCGCCATCCATCATCGCTTTCCACTGGATGCCGAGTATGTCGTTAAAATCCGCCTGCGCAGGCAACTGTACGACTACATTCTCGGACTCGGCCGGCCGCACCAGTTGGACGTGCGCCTGGACGGAAAGCTCATCAAGACGTTCACCGTTGGAGGCGAAGCTAAAGGCAAACCGGCGCCCGCCAGCTTTGTGGGGCAAATTCAGGGAGACCCCGAATGGGAGCAATACATGCACTCGGCCGACGCCGGCTTAGAAGTGCGCTTTCCCGCGCAGGCAGGTCCGCGGGTGGTGGCCGTTTCGTTTAGGAAGGACAACGCCGAACCTGAAGGCGTCCCGCAGACGTCGGGAGGCCGCGCCGTGGCCATTAACGAATGGTATGACGGCAACCCGTCCGTGGACAACGTTGCGATCGGCGGCCCTTACAATGTTGCGGGTCCGGGCGACACGCCCAGCCGCCGCAAGATCTTTGAATGCGTGCCGAACGGCGTTTCGGCCAACGGCGGTTCAGGAAACGGTGCCACGGCCGATCAGCCTTGCGCCCGGAAGATTCTTTCCACGCTGGCCCGCCGGGCCTATCGGCGGCCGGTCACCGAGGAAGATCTGCAAACGCTGTTCGAGTTCTATAATACAGGCCGCCGGCGCGGCGGATTTGAGGCCGGAATCCAAGCGGCGCTTGAAAGAATTCTCGCCTCTCCAGACTTCATCTTCCGGCTGGAAGGCGCTCCCAAGAGTCTCGCGCCGGGCTCCGTCTATCGCCTGGGTGACGTGGAACTCGCGTCGCGGTTGTCTTTCTTCCTGTGGAGCAGCCTCCCGGACGATCAGTTGCTCGACCTGGCAGCCCGCGGGAAACTCCGGGAGCCGGCGACCCTGCAACAACAAGTCGAGCGGATGTTGGCGGATCCCCGCTCGAAGGAACTAGCGGAGAATTTTGCTTCCCGCTGGCTCAACGTATTCAAGCTTCGCGGCGCGACGCCGGATCCGGACATCTTTCTCGACTTCGATGAAAATCTGCGCCAGGCGTTTCAGCGGGAAACCACGTTGTTCGTCGACAGCCAGCTGCGGGCCGACCGCAGCGTCACCGACTTGTTGAGCGCGAATTACACCTTCGTCAACGAACGGCTGGCCCGGCATTACGAGATCCCGAACGTCTACGGCGAACGCTTCCGGCGCGTGGAGTTCACCGCCACGGACCCCAATAACGCCCGGCGCGGAGGCTTGTTGGGCCAGGGCAGCATTCTCACCGTGACTTCGTACGGCAACCGCACCTCGCCGGTGTTGCGCGGAAAGTGGCTGCTGGAGATGATTTTGGGCACGCCTCCACCGCCGCCTCCGCCCGACGTGCCGCCTTTGAAGGAGAAGGGTGAGAACGATCATCCTATGTCGGTACGCGAAAGGCTGGAGCAACACCGGCAGAATCCCGCGTGCGCGAGTTGTCACGTGCGCATGGACCCTCTGGGATTCTCGTTAGAGAATTTCGATGCGATCGGAAAGTGGCGCAAGGCCGAGGACGGCGTCCCCATCGATTCGTCCGCTGTCTTACCCGATGGCACCAAGTTTGAGGGCGTGGCCGGATTGCGGAAACTCTTGCTGAGCCATCGCGAACAGTTCGTCAGTACCGTCACTCAAAAACTTCTGACGTACGCCCTTGGCCGCGAAGTTGAATACTACGATATGCCCGCCGTTCGAAAAATCACGCGGGATGCCGCTGCCAGCGACTACAAATGGTCGTCTATTATTCTCGGAATCGTTAAAAGTGTTCCTTTTCAGATGAGCATCACGAAGGCTCCAGAGGTTCAGCAGGCCCAAAACTAGGAGGTCCGGCAAATGATTGTCACCAAGAACTCGATTGACCGCCGCACGGTGTTACGCGGGTTGGGCGTCACCGTGGCGTTGCCGCTGCTCGACGCCATGGTTCCGGCTCTTACTGCGTTTCAGAAAACCGCCGCCAAGCCGGTGAATCGGTTTGGCGCTGTCTATGTCCCCAACGGGATCATGATGCGGCAGTGGACCCCCGAGGCCGAGGGAGACGCCTTCGAGTTCACCCCCACGTTGAAGCCGCTGGAGCCGTTTCGCGATCGGCTGCTGGTGCTGAGCGGACTGAATAGCACACCGCCCGCCAAACAGGGCGCCGTGGGAGTTCATGCTCGCGCCAGCACGCGATTTCTCACGGACACGCCCCCGAAGTCGACGAACGGAGGCGATCTCGAAGCGGGGATTTCGATGGACCAGATCGCGGCGCAGGAGTTGGGACGGCATACCCAATTGGCTTCGCTCGAACTGGGATTGGAATCGACCGAATCCGCCGCGTCGTGCGACAACGGCTTTAACTGCGTCTATACCAGCACCATCTCCTGGCGCGGTCCCACCACGCCTTTGCCGGCGGAGCACAACCCGCGCGAGGTTTTCGAGCGCATGTTTGGCGACGCCACCAGCACCGATCCCGCCACGCGGATGGCCCGCATTCAGCAGGAGCGCAGCATTCTGGACTCCGTCAGCCAGAGAATCTCACGCCTGGGGCAGCAGGTTGGATCGGGAGATCGAGCCAAGCTGGACGAGTATTTTGAAGCGATCCGTGATGTCGAGCGCCGCATCCAAAACGCCGAACAGCAAAGCGCCCGCGAACTTCCGGTGCTGGACCATCCTCCCGGAATTCCCGCCGCTTTCGAAGACCACGCCAAGTTGATGTATGACTTGTATGCGCTCGCGTACCAGTGCGACTTGACTCGAGTGATCACCTTCATGATCGCCCACGAGTTCAGCGGCCGTACCTACCCCGAAATCGGCGTGCCGGACGCGCATCATCCGATCTCGCATCACCAGAACGATCCTGGCAGACTCGCGAAGCTGGCGAAGATCAACAACTATCACGTAACGTTATTCGCGTACTTCTTGGAAAAGCTGCGGTCGACGCCCGACGGCGACGGCTCCCTGCTGGACCATACGACGATCGTCTACGGCGCGGGAATGAGCGATAGCAACGCGCATGACCCCAAGAATCTCCCCATTCTGCTGGCGGGCGGAGGAGCCGGCACGCTCAAGAGCGGCCGTCACCTGCGTTTTGCGAAAGACACTCCGCTGGCGAATCTGCATGTGACATTGTTAGACAAGCTGGGCGTCCATGTGGAGAAACTTGGCGATAGCGCTGGGGAGCTGTCGCAGCTCTCCACGGTATAAGAGGGCCGTTTCTATGCAATCAAGTGCGAAACGTCTGGCTGCCTGCTGGTTGCCGCTTGTCCTGATTTCCGGCACGGCGGTGGCCGGCGATCTTCGGGTGGCGGATGCGGCAAAGAATCAGGACCTGGATGGTGTCCGGGCACTGCTGCAACAGCACGCCGATGTGAATGGGTCTCAGGGCGACGGCGCGACGGCATTGCATTGGGCCGCCTACTGGGATGACCCCGTTATGGCGGACCTGCTCCTCCGCGCCCGCGCGAACGTGAACGCGGCCAACGAACTGGGGATCACGCCGCTGGCTCTGGCTGCCTCGAGCGCCATGGTTGAGCAGCTCTTGAAGGCCGGCGCGAACCCGAATATCGTCGCGTCCACCGGGGAATCGCCCTTGATGGCGGCGGCGCGCATCGGCAACGCCGAAATGGTAACAGCGTTGCTGGAGCGTGGAGCCGATGCGAACACGAAAGAGAACGTCCGGGGCCAGACCGCGCTGATGTGGGCCGTGTCTCAAAAGCATCCCGACGCCGTGCGCGCGTTGCTGGAGCATGGAGCGGACGTCCACGCCCGCACGCTCCCGAGCCCTCAGCTGTTCTACACCGGCGAGGCTAGCGGAGCGGGGCGGAATGCCGCCGACTGGGTCATGCGAACCATCGACACGGGCGGGAACACGGCGCTGATGTTTGCCGCCCGGCAGGGGGATCTGGCCTCCGCCAGGCTGCTGCTTGCCGCGGGGGCGAACCCTAACGATGTCTCAACGGAAGGAATGAGTCCGCTGGTCATGGCCAGCTACAGCGGCCATGGCGATGTTGCGACATTCCTGTTGAGCAAGGACGCGAATCCCAACGCCGCCGAGGTGGGATATGCAGCCCTGCACACCGCCGTGCTGCGAGGCGATTTGGAGTTGGTCAAGACGCTCCTGATGTATGGAGCAAATCCGAACGTCAGGATTACGAAGGGGACTCCGATCACTCGCGAGGGAGAGGATCTGATCTTGCCCTCGCCCCTGGCCGGCGCCACGCCTTTTTTCCTGGCCGCCAAGTTCCTTGAAGTGGATTTGATGCGGGTTCTTGCGAAGGCCGGCGCAGATCCCAAGTTGGGAACCACGGACGGCATAACTCCGCTGATGGCGGCGGCGGGCGTCGGTTGGGGCGGAGGTGTGGACCGCCGCGGGCGCGATACCAGCGGGACCGAGATCGTGTCCAATGACGCGGATCACGCCCTGGACGCCGCCACGCTGGCCCTTGATCTGGGCGCTGATGTGAATGCGGCCAATGAGGCCGGCGATACCGCGCTGCACGGCGCCGCGGCCAAAGGATACGACGGCATCGTTCAGCTTCTGGCAGACAAGGGCGCCCGGCTGGAGCAGAAGAACAAACGTGGACGGACGCCCCTGGCCGGGGCAAAGAAAAGTAGCGCCGATCTGCTGCGCAAGTTAGGCGCTAAAGAATAGCCGGACGCGAAAGAAGAGCCGGCTCCCCGGCCGCTCGGACCTGTTTTTCCTGGTGCCGCGCTTCGCTGCCTGTGGTCCTCAAAAAAACCTCATCCGCAATCGAGAGCGCCGATACTTCGAGCGTGTAACCTGTTACTTGGACGGCCAGTTTCTGCGGCCAGTCCGTCCGGCAGGCTGACACCCTCGACGCCGTCGCGGTCCGCTCCGCCGTTGTTTTTCAGAACGTGTACTACAATTTGAGAACCGCTAGTGAGATTCCATGCCTGAAGAACTCGTCGCGCGCGTCGCCGAGGTGATCGCACGCACCAAGAAGATCCCCACCGAATCCGTCACGCTGGACAAGACGTTTGAGGAACTGAAAATCGACTCGCTCGACGGCCTCAACATCGTGTTCAGTCTGGAAAACGAGTTCAACATCGACGTCCCCGACGATGCGGCCCGGGAAATCAAGACCGTGCGCCAGATGGTAGAGGGAGTGGAAAAGCTGCTCGCGGCCAAGGCTTCATGACGCCGCGCCGGGTGGCCGTCACCGGCATCGGCGTGGTCTCGGCCTTTGGAGACACCTTCGGCGACTTCTGGACGGCCCTGGCGTCGGGTCAAAGCGGCATCCGCCCAATCACGCAGATGCCCGGCGGCTCGCTTCGTTTTCCCAACGTCGCCGAAGCGGTGAGCTTCGACCCTTCGCGGCACTTTGAGGATAAGGAAGCCGTGCTGCTGGACCGCTTCGCGCAGTTTGCCGTGGTGGCCGCGCGGGAGGCGGTCGTTGCCGCCGGTGTAAAGATCACCGCCGAAACCGGGCATCGCGCCGCCATCGTCACCGGCTCCTGCACCGGAGGCCAGGGCACTGAAGACGACAACTTTCGCAGCTTGTACGCCGGGAACCAGCGCGTCTCCCCGCTGACCATTCCGCGGGTGATGGGCAATGCGGGCGCCAGCCGCATCTCCGTGGAGATGGGGATTACGGGGCCGGTGTACACGATTTCCACCGCCTGCGCTTCCTCCAACCACGCCCTGGGGCAGGCGTTCTGGATGGTGCGTAACGGTATCGCCGACGTGGCGGTGGCGGGTGGAAGCGAAGCGCCGTTCTCGCTCGGATTTCTCAAAGCGTGGGAAGCCTTGCGCGTGGTTTCACCCGATACCTGCCGGCCCTTCTCGCGCGACCGCCGCGGCCTGATCCTGGGCGAGGGCGCCGGAATGCTGGTGCTGGAACCGCTGGAGGCCGCGCGCGCCCGCGGCGCCCCGGTGTGGGGCGAGATAGCCGGCTTCGGTATGTCCTCCGACGCCCACCATCTTACGCAACCCCTGGCCGCGGGAGCCGCGCGTGCGATGCGCGCGGCGTTGGACGATGCGGGCGCCGCGCCCGAAGCCATCGGCTACATCAACGCCCACGGAACGGGCACTCCGGTCAACGACTCCGTGGAAACCGCGGCCATCCGCGAGGTGTTCGGCGCGCACGCGGATCACCTCCTGGTGAGTTCCACCAAATCCATGCACGGCCACGCTTTGGGCGCGGCCGGCGCTCTTGAGGCTGCGGCCACCCTGGCAGCCCTGCGCGGCGGCATCATTCCGCCCACTGCCAACTTCACCGAGCCCGACCCGGCCTGCGACCTGGACGTGATCCCCAACCACGCCCGCGCGGCGGAACTCGAATGGGCGATGTCCAACGCGTTCGCGTTCGGCGGACTTAACGCCGTCCTGGTCTTTCGCCGAGCGTAAGAAAAGCTTGGACCGTGTGTAGCGAACCCCGCCCTTGACAGCCGAGGCGTTTCCGAAGAACATAGCACGCATGACCACCCTCTTCAGAACCCGAACTCTTCTTGTTCTTGCGACACTGCTCGGTGCGTCACTCCTCCTGGTACAAGGTCAAGACAAGGCCGGTAAAGGGAAAGCCAAGGCCGGTCCTCCCGGGGCAAATCATCCCGAGAGAATCCAGGTCCTGATCATTACCGGGCAGAATCCGCACGATTGGCGCGGGACCACAGCGTCCTTGCGGAAGACCCTGGACGAAACAGAAAAATTTGAATCGCGCGAAATCGATGAGTTCCGCGGCGGCACGCCGGAGATGCTGGCGCCTTACAGCCTGATCGTCATGAACTACTACGACGGCCGCCCGGCGAACCGGTTTGGAGAGCGGGCCGACAACGCCCTCTCGGAATTTGTCCGCTCCGGCAAGGGATTGGTGCTCTATCACTTGTCACTGGGAGCATTCGACGGATGGACCGACTACGAAAAGATGTCCGGCGGCAACTGGCGTCCGAATCAAGGACACCACTCCGCTGCGCACGATTACGCGCTCGACATCAAGGATCCCGACAATCCGATTATGCGCGGCCTGAAATCTCCGCTGACGATCAAGAAAGACGAGCTATTCGCCAACCTGCGGTGGCAGCCTGAGGGAAGCTATCACGTCCTGGCGACGGCCTACGACGACCACTCGCTGTATAACGAACGCGACACTCAGGCCAAACCCGGAGCGGGGATCAACGAGCCGATCATCTGGACCACCCAGTTCGGGATGGGGCGGGTCTTCGTGACGGCGCTGGGCCATGATCCTGAGAACACGGTGACCCCGGAGTTCAAGACAACTTTCCTGCGGGGCGCCGAGTGGGCGGCCACGGGCAAGGTCACCATACCGGTTCCGCCGGAGTTGGCGAAGTAATCGCGCGCGGACGCAATCGCCAACGCGCGAGCGCGATCGCCAAAGAGTCGAGCGGCGCGAAGTCGTTAGTTAGTAAGCTGCCAACCTTGCTTAACCTTCCAGCAGGAGCACGCTACCATCCCTGTTCGAGACACGCTTATGCTTAAATCCCCTCTTGTCTTCGCCGCGGCCTTGATTGCGGCGTTAGCGCCCGCCTTGCTGATCCCGACGGCCTCCGGCCAAGGGGGAGGCAAGAAAGGTGGCGACAAGGGCCCGCCGCCACCGATGCCCGCCATCCTCAAGAACTACCAGCCAGTCACAGCCGAGCGCCTGTTGAAGCCGGAGGACGGGAACTGGCTCATGATCCGGCGCACTTACGACGGCTGGGGCTACAGCCCGCTGGATCAGATCACTCCGGCCAATGTCGCGCGGCTGCGGCCGGTGTGGGGATCGACGACCGGCGAAGGCCGCGCCCATGAGGCGGCTCCTGTGGTGAACAACGGCGTCCTGTTCATCACCACGCCATTCAATCAGGTGATCGCCTTCGATGCCACGACCGGCACCATACTCTGGCGCTATCGCAGGAGGCGTCCCCCAGGAGCGATCGTTCCCCACGAAGTCAATCGCGGCGTGGCCCTGTACGGCGACAAGGTATACGTCTGTGCCGGCGAAGCGGTGCTGGTCGCGCTGGACGCCAAGACCGGCACGGAAGTATGGAGCACGGTGATCGCCGACAACAAATCCGGCTACTACACCACGCTCGCCCCTTTGATCGCGGGTGGAAAAGTTTTGGTGGGAGCCTCGGGAGGCGAATACGGAATCCGCGGCTTTGTGGCGGCGTTCGATGCAGAGACCGGAAAAGAGGCTTGGCGCACGTTCACCGTGCCCGCGCCGGGAGAACCCGGCAGCCAGACATGGCCCGCCGGTGGCGACCAGTGGAAGACCGGCGGAGCTTCGGTGTGGGTCACCGGGAACTACGATCCGGAGACGAACCTGGCGTTTTTCGGGACCGGCAACGGAGGCCCCACCATCGGGGACAATCGCCCCGGCGATAATCTCTACACCGCGTCCACCATCGCCTTCGACGTCGCCACGGGAGCGATCAAGGGCTACCATCAATACCATCCCAACGATTCGTGGGACTACGACGAAGTTTCGCCGCCCATTCTCGTCGACTACCAGCGCAACGGTCGCACGATCAAGGGCTTGATCGACGTAGCGCGCGACGGCTACCTGTGGTTTCTGGAGCGCAGCGCCGGGCCCATCAAGTTTGTCGAAGGCAAGCCGTATGTCTTTAACAACGTCATCCGCGGCGTCGATCCGGTCACGGGCCGCCCCGATATCGATCCGCTCCACAAGCCCCGCACCAACGAACCTGCTGAATTCTGCCCCGGCGTTCATGGCGGCAAGACCTGGCCGCCGATTTCCTACAGTCCCAAGACGCGCATGATCTACATCCCGGCCAACAACAACATGTGCGGACACAATGGAGGCGCCCCGAATGTCACCTACACGGCGGGAAAGGCGTTCGTCGGCATCCAGGGCGGCTTTCCGCCCTTGATCGTGCCGGGCGCCGATCACTTCGGCGAAGTGCAGGCGTGGAACGTCGACACAGGGCAGAAGGTGTGGACCCACAACTACGCGAGATCGGTAAACTGGGGATCGATGCTGGCCACCGGCGGAGGACTGGTATTCAGCGGAGGAACCGCCGATCGCAAATTCCATGCCTTCGACGCGGCCACGGGCAAGCTACTTTGGGAATTCCCGCTCAGTTCGGCGTCGAGGCGCCGCCGACTTCTTTCTCCGTCAACGGGAAGCAATACATCGCCGTGCTGGCGGGCTGGGGCCAAGACGCCGGCGGAGAAGTGAACACTCTGGCGCGCTTGTTCCCAGGCGAGGTTCCTCCGATGCCGGACGGCGGGTCCGTGTGGGTTTTCGCCCTCGAGTAACAGCCAGCCTTCGGGCGGACCGCTCGGCTGAGGAGAGGGGAGCTGGCGATGAGTTCCAATCCCGGGCCACGCCGTTGTGCGGGCCGCCAAAGGCTCGAAGACGTCCTCAAATACGATGGCCGCCGCATGAATCGCTTGACCTTAACGGGCAATGGTCGGCATGGTGCGCGGTCTGAGCGGGAAGGTTCGACGCGCTGCGGTTGCTGGCAGCCCGCGCCTGTCGGTTGGCCGTGCTAAAATTCCTGCCAGCCATGGGGAATGGGAAGAGTCCGCAGCGCCGGCTTCCGTAGGGCGCATGTCGGCGCCTTTGCCGTGGTTGGAAGGGTGACTTATGAGCTCTCCCGCGCCATTTACAAGCAAATCACGTTCTCCGGCTTCGACCAAGGTTAACGATGACTGCACCGCAGGCCGGACGGCAAACCGTCTCGTCGGAGCCGCCATGAAGAGCCTCCATCTCGCGATTCTGCTTTTCCTGGCGAGTCTCGGTCCAACCTGGGCGCAAGTGACGGCTGCGATTTCCGGACACGTGGAGGACCCATCCGGCACGGGAGTGAGCGATGCGATGGTCACCGTGAAGAACCTGGAGACCGGAGCGATCCGCACCGTAGCCACGGATATGGCGGGCGACTTCAGAGTCCTTTCGCTGGCGTTGGGACCGCAAGAGGTCAAGGTCGAAAAGACCGGCTTCAAGGCGGCCGTCCGCACCGGGATCAATCTGGAGGTAGGCCAGGACGCGGTCGTGAGCCTGCGGCTCGAGGTGGGCGAGATTGCCCAAGCCGTGACCGTTGTGGGAGATGCTCCGCTGGTCAATACCACGACGTCGTCAGTTTCGGGAATGGTGGGCGAGCAACAAGTGAAGGAGTTGCCGCTCAACGGACGCAGCTTCGACAATTTGATCACGCTGAACCCGGGCGCGATCAACTATACCGCGATGAAAAGCGTCAACACCACCACCAGCGAGGGGAACTCGTTCTCGGTGGAGGGGCGGCGCCCTCAAGACAATCTGTTTCTGCTGAACGGGATCGAATGGACCGGCACCAGCCAGCTCGCCGATACGCCCGGCAGCGTCAGCGGATACATGCTCGGGATCGACGCGGTCCGCGAGTTCAACCTGCTCACCGACACCTACGGAGCGGAATACGGGAAGCGCGCGGGAGGCCAGGTGGTCGTGGTGACCCAGTCTGGAGCCAACGTCGTACATGGATCCGTTTTCGAGTTTCTCCGCAACAGCGCTCTGGATAAGCCCGGCATTTTCGACCAGGGGACGGTTCCGCCTTTCCGAAGAAACCAGTTCGGCGGCGCGCTGGGAGGGCCGCTCAAGAAAGATCGCTTGTTCCTGTTCGGCAATTACGAGGGGTACCGGCAATCGCTGGCGACGAGCAGCCTCAGCGTGGTTCCCGACCAACAGGCGCGCTCGGGCTTGGTGCCGAACGCCTCGGGCGTATACACGCAGGTTCCGAATTTGAATCAGAAGATGCTGCCATTCATGGCCTTATGGCCGCAGCCCAACGGTCCGGAGCTGACGGTGAATGGTTTGCCCACAGGGACCGCGTATGCCAACTACGTTACGAAGAATCCGGTCCACGAGGACTTCGGCACAATGCGCGCCGACTACAATCTTCTCGATCGGGACCGCCTCTCGGCGTCGTACACGATGGACGACGGCCACAGCGTGATTCCGCTCACCGATCCGCTATTCGCTTCCGGCGTTCAACTCAGCTCCCAAGTGGCCAGCGTCGAGGAAACGCATATCTTCTCGCCGAACGTCCTGAACACATTCCGCGCGGGATTTTCGCGCGCCGGTTTCGACTTCAATCCCGTCACTCTCACGACGTTTCCCGCCAGCCTTTCGTTTGTCTTGGACGCCCCGCCTGGAAATATCGGCATCAACGGCGGGATCACCGGGGCCGGCGACAGCTCCAACGCCGGAGCAACGAATCGGCGCAACCTGTTCACGTACACGGACGACGTGCAGGTCACGAAGGGAATTCATCGGCTCAGCGTGGGAGTCTGGCTTCAGCGGGTCCAGGACAATGAGGACATCGTGTCGAAACGGTTGGGCGGAGCGACCTTCAGCACCTTGACCACGTTCCTGCAAGGCACGCTGATCAACAACGGATTTTCAGTCGTGCCCGATCACAATGAGCTGGGTTGGCGGAGTTTGTTCGGCGCGTGGTACGTTCAGGACTCGATCCGGCTCCGGCGCAATCTTACGCTCCAAGCCGGCCTGCGCTACGAATTCACGACGGGTTGGAATGAGGAATCCGGCCGGGCCGGCAACTACATCACCGATGCGTCCGGAGTGCTGCTGACCAATCCGAGGATCGGGGCATCGCTGTTCACCCAAAATAACGCCACGCACCTTCTGGGTCCCAGAACCGGCCTCGCGTGGGACCCATTCGGCAAGGGCAAGACAGCCGTGCGCGCAGGATTCGGCCTCTATTACTCGCTGATCGACGCCCCCGCCTTTCTCGTAAACGATTTGCCCCCGTATAACGGAGCGACCGCGTTCAGCGGGTCGTTGCCCGCGCTGCTGCCCATTACCGCGAACGTTCCGGTGCCGCCCTCTTGCGGACCGGGCGTCCCCTCGCCCTGCACGGTATTCCAGCCGTTCGGCCTGCAGCCCAACGCGCAGACGCCTACCGTAGCGGAGTGGAACTTCAGCGTGCAGCAACAGCTCGGCGGCAGCACCGCTCTGCGCGCCGCTTACGTGGGTTCGCATGGCTATTACGGACTGCTCAACATCGATCCCAATAGCGTGCCCCCACAGACGTGCGCCGCACCCGCCGGATGCATCGCGGGAGGCATTAACGCCGCCCGAGCGACGGTGCCGCAAGGGGCGCAATACATTCCCGTGACGCCGGCCCGTCCTAATCCCTATCTCTCCGCCGGCTTCTTTTGGTACACCGAAGGCAATAGCAGCTACAACGCTCTGCAGCTGGATCTCACGCATCGCCTGAGCCGCGGCTTGCAATTCCGCGCCGCCTACACCTGGTCCAAGAATCTCGACATGAATTCCGGCCTTACCGGCGCGCAATCCAACAATCAATCGCAAATGGTCATGAACCGCTTCGATCTGCCCAGAGACTGGGGCTTGTCCGCTCTGAACATCACCAACCAGGCGAACCTCTCCGCGACGTACCAGCTGCCTTTCGGCAGGACGGCCCATGGATTCGAGAAAAAGCTCTTCGACGGTTGGCAGGCAAACGGCATTGCGACCTTGATGACCGGCTTTCCCTTTACGCCGGTGATCGGCGCGAACCTCTCCGGAGACGGCAACACCAGAAACCCGGACCGGCCCTCGTTGAACCCCTCCTTCGCTGGACCCGTAGTGCTCGGGACCCAAACCCAGTGGTTCAATCCCAATGCCTTCATTCTCCCCGCGGCTGGTACGTGGGGCAACCTCGGCCGCGGCGTTTACACGGGACCGGGCTTGGCAGATGTGGACATGTCCGTGTTCAAGAACACCGCCCTTTCGGAGCGCGTGAACTTGCAGTTCCGCGCGGAACTCTTCAATCTGCTGAACCGAACCAACCTGGGCACCCCGAACGCCACTGCTTTTTCGGGCGCCTCCGTCAGCGCCTCGGCGGGCCTCATCACCACGCTGGCCACCACACCCAGGCAAATTCAGTTTGGGTTGAAGCTGATCTTCTGACCTGTGGTCCGCAAAATCATAGAGAGTTTCGGCGCAGTAGGCCTGTGTTCCGGCGGGACGATTACGGTATTATAAGTACGCATTCAAAGGCATGACCACCTGAGGCATCGAAGGAGCCTGATCGTGACAGGATTGCGGGCGATGCGTCTTATCCCGGGCACAATCGCGATAGCGGCTGCCGCCTTAGTCACTGTCGGTGGTTTAGCGGCACAGCCGGCTCCTGGCGCCAATCTCGAGGTGCTTCAAGTGCGGCCGAACTTCTACATGATTGCGGGCGCCGGCGGCAACATCGGTTTTCAGGTCGGAGCGGATGGCGTCGTGGTTGTCGACTCAGGTTCCGCGTCGAGCGTGGATGCCGTCGTCGCCGCCATCAAGAAAGTCACGACCCAACCCATCCGTTACGTGATCGACACCAGCGCCGATCCGGATCATGCGGGCGGCAACGCGGCCCTCGCGAAGGCCGGGCAGACACTATTCACGCAAAACGGCGGAGCCGGTATCGCCGCCGATTTCCTGGGAGGCGGCGCGTCGATACTTGCCGTCGAACAGGTCTTGACGCGAATGAGCGCGCCGCCGGCACGATTTCCGGTCGAAGCGTGGCCTACGGAAACCTTCCATCAGCCGCGAAAGTACATGTACCTGAACGGCGAGGGCATTGAAGTCTTCCATCAGCCGGCAGCGCACACGGACGGCGATGCGATCGCCTTCTTCCGCCGTTCCGACGTGGTCGTGGCCGGCGATATCTTTGACACGACGCGATTCCCGGTCATCGATATCGCGAAAGGCGGCAGCATTCAAGGCGAAATCGCAGCGTTGCAGAAGCTGGTCGATACGGCCATTCCCTCGGTGCCGATCGTATCCCGCGAGGAGGGCACGCTGATCATTCCCGGCCACGGCCGCATCTGCGATCAACTCGACGTAGTCGAATACCGCGACATGGTGACGATCATCCGCGACCGCATTCGTGATCTGATGAAACAAGGTCTCACGTTGGAACAGATCAAGGCCGCCTCGCCGGCCCGGGGTTACACGCACCGGTACGGGTCCGACAGCGGTTCGTGGACCACCAACGATTTCGTCGAAGCGATCTATCGCAGCATGAATAAAAAGGTGCCATGAGATTCTTCCTCATCGCGACACTCGTCACACTGTCCTCCCCCGCCGTACAGCTGGTCGGCCAGGACCGCGGCGCGCCGGCGGGTCCGGCGAAATCTTCCGCGGCCATCGATCTGACGGGTTATTGGGTCGCTTTCGTGACCGAAGACTGGCGCTTCCGCATGATCACGCCCCATAAAGGCGATTACCAGGGTGTGCCGATGACCGCCCAGGCCCGAAAGGTTGCGGATGCCTGGGATCCGGCGGCCGATGAAGCTTCGGGCAATCAGTGCAAGGCGTATGGAGCCGCTGCGATTATGCGCGTGCCGGCCCGGTTTCACATCACTTGGCAGGACGATAACACGCTGCGTGTCGACAGCGACGCCGGCATGCAAACACGGCTCTTTCATTTCATCTCGCAGCCGCCGTCGCCGGGTGAAAAGACGTGGCAAGGTGATTCCACCGCACAGTGGGACAAACCTGCGTCGCTGAAGGTAGTAACGACCAATCTGCGCGCCGGATATCTGCGAAAGAATGGCGTTCCTTACAGCGAGAACGCTTCCGTTACGGAATACTTCGATATCGCACCGCTCCCCGGTAGCGGCCAAGCGCTGCTGGTCACCACAATCGTCGATGATCCGCAGTACCTCCAGCAGCCGTTTATCGTGAGTTCGCAATTCAAGAAGGAGGCCGACGGCTCGAAATGGGATCCAACTCCGTGCGCCGCAAAATAAACGGGTCGCTCAGCTACTCTGGCGCTGCGATACTCGCCGCTGTGTTCCTGAGCCCGTTCGTGTGCCGGACCGCCGCCGCACAGGCTGAAATTACCGGCTCATGGGCGGCACGAAACCATGAGGTCCTTGCCGGTGACGGGCTGCCGGTGGACTTCACGGGAATCCCTTTAAGCGAGGAAGGCCGGATTAGAGCCCTGAGTTATTCCGAGTCGCAGCTCGCGATGGTCGAACGCCAGTGCCAAGGGTGGCCCGCCTTTTATTTCGTCCAAGGACCGTTTGGATTGAAGATCTGGAGCGAAACAGACCCGATCAAAGGAAACGTGATCTCATACACCATCGGCGCGTGGGAGGATCGGGCGCCGCTCACGATTTGGATGGACGGCCGGCCTCACCCGTCCAAATATGCCGAGCACTTACGCGCCGGGTTCACCACCGGTGCGTGGGAAGGCAACACACTCGTCGCCCATACGACACACATGAAGGCCGGGTTCCTGCGAAAGACGGGCGCGCCCAGCAGCGATGAAGCCACGATGACGACGCGCTTTTACCGCCACGGCGATATCATGACGGTTCTCGCGATCATCGAGGATCCAATATACCTTGCCGAACCGTGGATCCTGTCCAGAAGTTTTCAACTTAGCGCAGCGCCTCTATCGCCGATCGGACCGCCGTGCGTCACCACTTATGAAGCCAGTACCGGGGACACCGCTCCGCATTACCTGCCCGAGAAGAATCCGTTCGTCGATGAGATGACCGCGAAGTACGGCGTGCCGCGCGCCGCCGCTATCGGAACGCCCGAGACGCTTTATCCGGAGTACCGGAAAATGATTTCGCCGGCCGCTCCGGTTCGATAGTCTTCGCGTTTCGGTCAGGCGCGTGCAGGCGGAATAATCTGCACGTGGATGCCGTTGACGTCCAGGAAATCGATGCCCGCGGCAACGTCTCCCTGAATGATCTTTGCACCGGCGGCTTCAACGGCTTTCGCCAGCGAGGCGCGATCGAACGGCGCGGTGAGGCAATAGTGATCGACGCCGGGTTTCTGTCCGGGGCCGGCCAGCGCCAGGCCGACGCGGTTGCCGCCACCGCCGCTGAACCATGTGCGCCGCGGTCTGCTGGCAGGATTAATGATAGGACCGAGGATCTTCTCGTAAAACGCGGTGGATTTCTCTACGTTCGAGACGTTGACGAGGATGTGGTCGATGCCGGTGGGGCGGAGCAGCGGTTCGCCTTGGGAGGGGATCGCCGCGGGGGCCGCGGTTTCGCCAAGATGGCTCCAGGAGTTTTCGGTCCAGAGCTGAACCAGCGTGCCGTCGGGGTCGGGAACGAAGAGGCCGACGCCGGTGGCTTCGCGGTACTGGATGCCCATTTGATCCAGCGCGCGTTTGGTGGCCGCAAGATCGAAATTCACGATGCCCGGACAGAAGTGGTTGATCGCCTGCGATGCCTGACCCTGGCCGGGAGGCGCCATGGCGACGTAGTTGGGACCGAGCTTGACGTAGTGGCGCGGGTTGGTTTTCTCCTTCAGGACCGTGTTGCCGAAGACGCGCGTGTGGAAGTGGACGGACTTCTCGGTGTCATCGACGGCGAGGGCCAGATGATCGAGTCCGCCGAAGCGGAAGGGCGCGTCGGCGGAGAGAGCCGTGCGGGTGGCGAGGGCCCCGGCGGTGACCGTGACGAGGGCCTGGCGGCGGGTAAGAAGAGCGGTGGTGCTCATTGGTTGTGACTCCTCCCTTTGAAGCATGATACACCCGCGCAGGTTACGGTTGACGCCAAATGGCACCTCAACTGCACGAGAAAGAGGAGAAGCAGGAAATGCAACAGGGAGCCACAACCGTACCCCTCGGCGGAATCGAGCTTTCCGCGGATGTTTCCCTACCCGATCGCGTCAAGGGCTTGGTGCTTTTCGCGCATGGAAGCGGAAGCAGCCGCCACAGTCCGCGGAATCGTCACGTCGCAAGTGTGCTCAATCGCGGTTCCATCGGGACCATCCTGATCGATCTTCTGACGGAAGCGGAGGAGGCCGTCGATGTTCAGACGGCTCAGTTGCGCTTCGACATTCCCCTGCTCGGCCGGCGCCTGGCCGGCATAACGGACTGGATCGGCCGGCAACCCGGTCTGAAGGGCCTGGGGCTGGGCTACTTCGGTGCCAGCACGGGCGCCGCGGCTGCGTTAGTTGCCGCTGCGGAGCGCCCGGATGTCGTTCGGGCTGTCGTTTCCCGGGGAGGCAGGCCGGACCTGGCGGGATCAGCGCTCAAGGGAGTCTTGGCGCCGACCCTCTTCATCGTCGGCGAAGACGATACGGTTGTTCTGGGCCTGAATTACTCGGCGATGGCCCAGCTACCCCGCCAGACCAAACACAAGCTGGAGATTATCGCGAACGCTACGCATCTGTTCGAAGAGCCCGGCGCTTTGGATAAGGTGGCCGACTTGGCGAGGGACTGGTTTCGGGAGCACCTTGCTCCCCAGGTGTAGTTCGCTTCCGAACCTGTGCTGCTTACGCCATGCACAGCCTGTACATCTTGGGTCAAATGGCGCAACACGTATCGGCACTCGATGATCGATCGTCAACTAAAGACCAGTGCGGCAGCAAGATCAGTATTCGCCACTGGAGTCTGAGTGGAGGAACCATTCCTTTAGGACCACGTCGCGCACGAACCAGCGCGTCCTGAGAAGACTTCGGCCGAGGAATCCGGTCCATTGGGAAGGAAGATAGCGCCCGGCGCTCATGCTCCACGAGCGGCGCCGGCGGGCGAGGAGAGCAGCATAAGTATCGAGCCGTCTCCTATCGTACGAACCGTTGGCCCCAAGGATCGTTCTTGCCGCGAGTAAGCCAGATTCAACCGCCGGCCGGATCCCCTCGCCACTTTGAGGATGGGCCAGCCCAGCGGCGTCGCCGGCCAGCAGAACGCCGTCACCCGCGATGGTCCGCGTCGATGTCCCGTCGAGAAGGTAGGCGTGACCATGCAGCGGCGGGACATCAAAGGCAATCCTTCCGGCCGATTTCAGGAACTCCAGGAAAGCGGTAACGTGGGCCGAAAGCCGGTGCGGATCGGCCCGTCCCAGCCCCACATTCAGAACGTCCCCCTTGCGAAAACACCAGCCGTATCCTTTCATGTCGGAACAAAAATACAATTCCGGAGTGTCTTTGCGGACACGACACGCCGCAATCTGGCCGGCGTCCATTTCAAACTCGGTCTCCTGGGCGACGACTGCCGGCTCTCCGCTCTTCTTCCCGCCCGCCAGCCGCGCGACCGGACAGAAGTGGCCGCCGGCGCCAATCACCACCCGAGCTTGGATCTGACCATTGGCCACCCACCCCCGCGTGGATTGTTCCAGCCGCGTCAGCGCCGTGCCGAGCAGAAGCCTCGCGCCGGACCGCCTCAACAAGTAGTCGTCGAACTCCCGCCGCCGAATGCCGTAGCTTACGGGTTCGCCATAGCCCGTTTCCAGCGCCGAGCTACCGATGCAGCCGACTCGAAAACCGGTGATCGGCTGCAGCATCCGTTCCCGCCTGTACTCGAGAGGATCAATTCCCAGGTCCGTCAGAACCCCCGGAGTGATCCATCCGCCGCAAACCTTGTCGCGTGGAAAAACCTGCTTGTCGAGAATGACAACATCCAAACCCGAATGCCGCAGTCCCCAGGCGCAGGATGAGCCGGCCGGGCCGCCTCCGACGATCAAGACATCGCATGAGTCCATGCCGGGCCCCGTTGTGCCGATCCTTGGTCCGTGTAGAGCGGAGCGCGGGTCCAAGAAATTGGCTGGCTCTTTGATCCTGCGAAAGAAACCTGAAACAGTTGTAGCGTGCCGGTCCGAAAGGCGGCGATCGATCCGGCGAGATACAGCCGCCAGGCTCGCTGGAACCACGGATCGTACATTGCCGAGACCTGCGCACCGGACTGCTCAAATCGTTCTAACCAGTGCTCCAGCGTCCGGGCGTAATGCAGACGAAGGTTCTCGACATCCGTGACGGCATAGCGGTGGGGCTGAAGAATGTTCATGGCCTCGCCGAGCGTCGGGGCGTACGCGCCCGGGAAGATCCGTTTCCGAATCCAGCGGCTGAAAACACCTTTATAGCTTCGGCCAATGAAGTGGAGGAGCCCGCGGCCGGAATCGCCCACGGAACGATGGATGCCTTCTCCCAGGCGGGCGTAATCGGCAACGGCCACGTGTTCCAGCATTCCCACGGAAACGAATAGATCGGCCTTTCCGGAGATATTGCGCCAATCGTCCTCGACGAACTCAACTTTATCGCTGAGTCCTTCCTCGGCAGCTCGCTGGCGGGCGTGGAGAACCTGCTCGTGCGAGATGTTGAACGCCCGGACGGATACGCCGTAATGCCGCGCCATGTGGAGCGCGAGTGCGCCCAGCCACAACCGGCCTCGATGACGCGATCCCCTGGCTGAAGCTGCAGTTTACGGCAAACATAGTCCAGCTTGGCCTCCTGCGCTTCGGCGAGCGTCGCGGCAGGCGAAGGATAATAGGCGCACGTATACACCAGTTGGGGGTCCAGCCACAGCTTGTAGAAATCGTTCCCCAGATCGTAGTGGCTATGAACGTTATGGCGGGAGCCGTGCAGACTATTCGCCTGGCGCCAGCCCATCAGGTTTGACGTCACGCGCTGGTACCAACTGGTGTTCGCCCGGCCGCTGGGCCAAGATTCATAGACGGCTTCGAGAGCTCGGGCCAGATCCCCCTCCACCTCGATGCGGCCGCCGGCAAATGCCTCGCCAAAACCGATCTCCGGATCGACAATCATGCGAGCCAGCGTTCGACGGTCGCGGATCACCACTGTGGCAACCGGCGCCACACCGGGAGGAACCATTTCCTCGCCGTCCTGGAACGCGAAGCGCAGCGGCGCAGGACCTATGGCTCTGAAGATTTGTTGCAGCAACCATCTGTCTAACAGAGGGGACCTAGGCTTGAAATGGATGTTATTCCTGAGAGCAAAGTTCGGTTGGCTCATTGGTTTATCCTTCGGCCTCGCGATTCACATCGTGCTAGGATTTCCCGGCCCGACGATTCATCTCTTACAGGTGTAAGCACGCAGTCTGCCAATATAAACTTCTGGGTGATCTGACGCAAGCGGAGTTGAGCTATTCCTCACCCACTTGTCGCCCCGGCATCGGTTGTCCGGTTCAACCCCGCAACCCCGACCAGGGTCAGCTTGGACGCCTATGCGGCCTCGCACCGGGGGGTGCGGGAGATGAAAGCAGACGGGACTTCCGGACCGTGTAGAAGAAAACCCTCAGACTTTGAGAAGCGCCTGCACGTATGCCGGCTTCAACGGAAGGCGCCGGGCAATCTTCCCGGTTGCGTCAAACAGCGCCGCGGCGATCGCGGGCGCAGCGAGTGCGTTGGCTGCCTCCGATCCGCCGCCGTAGGTGCCGACATCGGGTCGGTTGAGGAGCACGACTTTAACCTCGGGAATATCGGCCATCTTCAAGATCGGGTACGTGCGCCAGTCGCGGGTAGTGATCCCGCTCTCGTCGAACTGCAGTTCCTCCAGCAGCGCGTGGCTGATCCCCATCATCGTGCCGCCTTCCACCTGTCGCTTCAACTGCATCGGGTTGACGACGATGCCCGGGTCCACGGCAATCGTCATTTTCTCCACCACGATTGCGCCCGTCGAGGGAGTGACGGAGATCTGGCTCACACACGCCCAGTAAGTCGCCGAGCGGAACATCACCGACACGCCCTGGCCGCGCACGGGAGTGGTTCCCGAGGCCGCCGCTTTCGAGCGTGGCGACGGACGGGTTTCCCAGCCCGACGCTTCGCGGACCGCCTTGAGCACACCGATGACGCGCTCTTCCTTTGTATGATCCAGCCGGAACTGAATGGCATCCACGCCGGCCAACGCCGCGGCTTCACTGACCGCCAGTTCGCGGGGGAAGTTTTGCTGGAACTGTCCCGGCGTTCGCATGCTGTGATCGCGGAGGCCCACGGTAAGCGGCGAAGCCTTCTGCCCGACTTGGAACGTGCCGTGGCCCTGTTCCAGCAAAGTCACGACGCCGTCGTAGATCCACGGGTCCTGAGGGTCGTTGACGGTCGAGCCGATGAAAACAGCCTTCTCGTTGGGAGCCGGCATCGTCGGCAAACCGGCGAGCACCGCGCCGATAGGCCGGTCATCCTGCATCGCGGGCATATAGTGGTCGACCTGGTACGCCACCATCTTGCCGTTTGCGTCCAGTCCGATTTCGACGTCCGACATCGCGGCGGGCGATTGCGTCGACCACTTAAAGTCCTCGGGCCGCATCCACTGCACCCGCACCGGCCGGCCCACGGCTTTCGAGAGGATCACCGCTTCGTCCTCCGCGCCGGCGTTTCCGCCATTGGATCTTCCGTAGTGGCCCGGACCCGCAAAGGTGCGCACGACGATGTTGTCCGGCGTAGTGCTCAGCATCTGCGCAAGTTCCCCCCGAAGCGCCTGGGGGTTCTGGTTGTGCGTGTAGACGTAAACCGTCCCATCCTTGCGAACATCGGCCACGGCCATGGTGGGTCCCATAGGCGAGTGCTTCATATAGGGAAGCTGATACGTGGCCGAGAGCTTCTTCGCGGCCGCCGCCATCGCCGGCGCTACGTCGCCTTTGGATTTGTCGCTCTTGGTGACGCGCGTCGTTTTCCAATCGGCGTCGCGCTTCAGATAGTCGAACAGACGGGTGTGGCCGGGCAGCCCCTTCCAATCCTTCCACTTCGTGGCCGCGGCCACCTGCTGCGCGGCGCGGATGGCTTCCCACTCCGTGGGCGCAACCACGCCCACCAGATTGCCTTTCACCACAACCTGCGCATTTGGAAATTTCGTCTTGTCCAACGCGCCCGCGGACACGAGCGTGGAGCCAAGGCTCTTCGGATGCACCATGCGCGCGTGCAGCATGTCCGGGAGCCGCACGTCGGTGGCCCAAGTTTCCTTAGCGGCGACTTTGGAAGCGGTGACGGAGTTCCGATAGGACTTGCCGACGACAGTGTATTGACTCACCGGCTTCATGGGCGGGTTGCCGTCCACCGCCAGTCCCATAATGCTGGTCAGGTCGCCCTTTACAGGGATGGTGAGCTTCAACTGCTGCCCCTTCACCAGATCTCCGTACGACATGCTCTTGCCGCCGCCCGATACGACGCCATCCTTCACGGAAAGCTCGGCTCTAGGAACACCCAACTGCTGCGAGGCCAGATCCAGCAAGGCCTGATAAGTGTACGCCGCGGCTTTGCGAATGTTGGGCGTTCCGCTTCCCAGAAAATCGAAAGCCCCGCTGCCGTCGGGCGTGCGATCGGTGTCCCCCATCACCACCGTGGTGATGGCCTCAAACGGCGCGTTCAGCTCTTCGGCCACAATTTGCCGGTACGCCGTGAATGTGGTGCTTTGGCCGAAATCGCTTTTGCCGGTACGAATCAGAATGGTGTTGTCCGGATGAATTTCAATCCACGACTCGGGGAGCGTCGCGTCCAGCGAGTTCTTAGTGGTGGCGGCCTGGGCGGCATTCTTCAAGGAGTCGGCGCCCACCATGCCGAAGCCGACGAACAGGGCGCCGCCCGCCTTGACGAAGTTGCGGCGCGTGAGAGCAGCGCCGAAAACGTTGATCGAGGTTTCGTTCGGGGTTGCCATCACTTACCTCCCTTCGCCGCGATCTCCGCGGCTCGTTGCACGGCCTCGATGATGGCGGTGTAGCTTCCGCATCGGCACAGATGCGCCGACGGGCCGGAGGTCGTGAACGCCTCTTTAATCTCCGCGACGGTCGGCGTCGCGACGCGCTCCAGCAGCTCGGTCGCCTTGATCATCATGCCGTTCTGGCAGAAGCCGCACAAAGGTGTCTGCTCCTCGATCCACGCCTGTTGAACGGGGTGCAGGGTTTGTTCAGCGTCACCCTGGGACAGGCTTTTTTGCTTGGCCCATCTCGCCGGGAGCCCTTCGAGCGTGGTTACTTCCTTGCCCACGGCGGCCGAGAGAGGAGTCGTGCACGACCGGATTTCCTTCCCGTCGAGCAGGACCGAACAGGCCCCACACTGCGAGAGTCCGCAGCCGAATTGCGGTCCGGACAATTGGAGATCGTTTCGCAGGACATACAGCAGCGGAGTGTCGGTGGGAGCCTGAATCTCCCGCCGGTCTCCATTGACGACCATCGTGACCATGAAAACTCCTCCGGGAATGGCGATTTCGGATTCAGTTTAGCAAAAGCGCTAGGCGAAGAAAGCGCGCACTGCCGAGCGCGCGGCGCTACAGCACGGCGTACTGCTGCCGCCGCAGCAGCAGCCACAGAAACACCGGGCCACCCAACAATCCGGTGATCGCCCCCACCGGAAGTTCGGTCGAAGCCAGCGCGCTTCTCGCCAGCGCGTCGCACAACACCAGGAACGCCGCGCCCAGCAGCAGGGAGCCGGGGAGCACAATGCGCAGGTCCTCGCCAAACATCAACCGCACCGCGTGCGGCACGATGAGCCCCACGAAACCGATCGCGCCTCCGGTAGCCACGGCCACGCCCACGATGAGCGAGCACAGCACATGGACCGAGTTTTCGCACCGCCGCACATTCACGCCCAGAGTCGCCGCGGTATCTTCATCGATGGCCAGCAGGTGCAATTGCCGCGACAGAAACAGCAGGGCCAGCCACGCCGGAGCCACCAGGAAGAACACACGCCCCACCGTATCCAGCCCCACCACATCCAGGCTGCCTGCGATCCACCGCAGAATCTGCAGTGCGCTGTTGGGCTCCACGATATATTGAATCGTCAGCACCGCGGAAGCCGACACCAGGTTCACGATCACTCCGGAAAGCAACAACGCGCCCGGCGCGACCACCGCTCCGGCGCGCGCGATCGTCTTGACCAGGAACACCGCCAGCATCGCGCCCGCGAAGGATGCGATAAACACCACGGGAACTCCGCCGAAGAGCGGAAACCAAATTCGAGCGCCCCATCCCAGCGCCACCGCCACGCTGGCTCCCAACGCCCCGCCGCCCGAGACGCCCAGCGTGTACGGATCGGCCAGGGGATTGCGGAACAGCGCCTGCAGCGCGGCCCCCGTCACCGCCAGCGACGCGCCGATCGACATCCCCATCAGCACCCGCGGCAGACGCAAGCGAAAAAACAACGCGCGCGAAAACGGATCCGCCAGCACGCTGGAGAAATCGATCCGCTGCCGCCCGGTCGCCAGGCCCACGGCAACCGACGCTGCCAGCACCACCACCAGCGCCAGCACGGTCCGCGCCAGCTTGGTCCCCAGCGGTGACGCCGCCCTGGCCGGCCGGCTCATACGTCGATCCACACCAGGAGTTGATCGCCGAAGCGCTGCGTCCGCACCTTTGGCTCCCCGTAGATTTCCGCCAGGAGTTCCGCGCGCAGCACCTCCCCGGGCCGTCCCTGTGCGGCCACCTCCCCGTTACGCAGCGCGACCATCGAATCGAACAGCGCACCGGTCAACTGCACATCGTGAGTAATCATCAGCACGCTCAAGCCGCGTTGCTCGCGCAGTCGTGCGAGAGTGCGGATCAAATCCGCGCGATGCTTCAAATCCAGCGCGGCCGACGGCTCATCCAACAACAACAGACGCGGCTCCTGGGCGAGAGCCCGCGCCAGAATCACCATCTGCCGTTCGCCCCCCGAAAGGGCCGTGACCGCACGGTCCGCCAGGTGCGCCGCGCCCGCGCACTCCAGAGCCTCCATGGCCCGGTCGCAGTCCTCGCGGCTTTCCACATGAAACCGTTCCATGTGCGGCGTCCTGCCGGAGAGCACCACGTCCACCGCGCGGAACGGAAACGCCGTGGCCGTAGTCTGCGGCATATATGCGATCCGGCGGGCGCGCAGACGCGGTTCCCAGTCTTGCAAGCGACGGCCCTCCAGCACAACTTCTCCCGACGCCGGACGCAACAATCCCGCCAGCAGACGGATCAAGGTCGACTTCCCCGAACCGTTGGCCCCAATCAGCGCCGTCAGCGACCCCGCGGCGATCGTAAGGCTGACCTCGCGCACCGCGAGCGGCCCGCGCGAATACGTGGGATACGCGTAGGAGAGGCGCTGGGCTTCGAGCAGAGGCGTCCCCGCGCCGGCGCCAGTCATTGGTGTGGGCACATCATGAGGTGGACCTGTCATTTCAGTCCGGGATGAATCAGCCGCGCGAATAATTGCGCGGTCTCGACCATGCGCTGCGAAGAGTGCACCACGTAGTCTTCCGATACGACGCGAATCTGGTGGTTGCGCACGGCCTTCAATTCGGGCATCCCACTCCAAGCCTGCAGGGGATCGCCGGCCAAGCGGCCGCCGGGGCCTCCGCCCGCGCCCCCACTATTTGCAGGAATGAAATCGAGGATCCAATCCGGGTTCGCCGCCAGCAAATCTTCCGGGCTCAGCTTCCCGTAGCCGCCCGGTACCGCCGCAATGGCCATGCGCCCGCCGGCGATCTGGACCAGCTCAGCCAGGTATCCGCCGCTAGTCGCCGTGTACAGCTCGCGCAACGTTCCTGGCGTGCGGTCGACAATCAAAACCACGCTGGGCTTGGCGAGCGCCGCAGTCTGCCGCGCAACCCGCTCGAGTCCCTCGCGCGTAGCGGCAATCAGCTTGGCGGCGGCGGCTTCATGTCCGCTAGCTTGGCCCAGTGCCGCCATCGCGCCGTACGATTCCTGAATCGTATGATCCTTCACCGTCATCACGCGCAAGCCCAACTTGTTGAGATTGTCCCCCACCAGCGTCGCCTGCGCGTCGTCCACGATCACCAGATCCGGGCGCAGCGCGGCCACCTTCTCCAGGTTCGGATTCGCCCAACCGCCCACGCTCGGCAGCTTCCGCGCTTCCGGGGGATAGGCGGAGTAATCCGATACGCCCACCACTTGTGAAAACGCGCCGATTCCGTATTGTGAAAACGCGCCGATTCCGTATAACATCTCGGCCACATTGGGCGAAAGCGGCACAATCCTCCGGGGCGCGTCCGCTCCCGCGACGCACAGAGTAACCGACAGCCCGATCAGAATTCCACGTGTCATCTTCGTCGCTGATATTGTCCCGCGAACCCAACTTGTCCGAAGGTCGCACTTGTCCGAGGGCCGCTGGCATCAACACGACGCTGCCTACGATCCGTGTCCAGCCAGTTCCTTCACCATGGCCGCGGTGAAAGCCTTGGCGTCGCCGAACAGCATCAGCGTTTTGTTCATGTAGTACAGCTCGTTGTCGATTCCGGCGAAGCCCGGGCTCATACTGCGCTTGATCACCATCACCGTGTGCGCCTTGTCCGCATCCAGAATCGGCATACCCGCAATCGGGCTGTCCTGATCCGACCGCGCCAAGGGATTCACCACATCGTTGGCGCCGATAACCAGAGCCACATCGGTATTGGGAAAATCGCCGTTGATTTCGTCCATCTCAAAAAGTTTGTCGTAAGGGATGTCGGCCTCGGCCAGCAGCACGTTCATGTGCCCCGGCATGCGCCCGGCCACGGGGTGAATCGCGAAGCGCACGTCCACGCCGCGCTTGGTCAGCATGTCGTAGAGTTCGCGGACCTTGTGCTGCGCCTGCGCCACCGCCATGCCGTAGCCCGGAATAATGATCACGCTGGAGGCTGCGTCCAACACGGCGGCCGCTTCCTCGGGAGTGGCCGACCGCACCGGCCTCTGCGACGCTTGCGCCGCCGCGCCGCCCTGCACCTGCCCGAACGCTCCGAACAACACGTTGGTGAAAGACCGGTTCATGGCCTTGCACATGATGATCGAAAGCAGCAGACCGGCGGTCGCGTTGAGCGAGCCTGCCACGATCAGCAGCTTATTGTCGAGCACGAATCCCATGGCCGCGGCCGCCACACCGGCGTAGGAGTTCAACAGCGCGATCACGGTCGGCATGTCCGCGCCGCCGATCGGGATCACCAACAAGATTCCAAAGAGCAGCGCCAGGCCGATAAAGGCCGGGAACATCCACGGCGCGCTCACGCCGGCCACCATCATCACAGCCATGACAATCGCGCCGGCCAGAACGCCCAGGCTGACGACGTTCTGCCCCGGATAAGTCAAAGGACGCGTGGGCATCAACTCCTGCAGCTTGGCGAACGCGATGATGCTGGCCGTAGTGGTCAGGAATCCCAGCAGCGTTTCGAGCGACAGCGCCGCCATGGTGAATCCCGTGGGTCCGATGCGATAGAACTCGGCCGTTCCGATTAGCGCCGAGGCCAGTGCGCCGAAGGCGTGCGATAACGCGGTCAACTGCGGCACCGCGGTCATGGGCATCAGGTACGCCAAAGGTGCGCCGATCGCCGCGCCAATGGCCATACCCAGGAAAATCATGGAGAAGTTGGTGTCCACTCGCAGCAGCGTGCCGATCACGGCCAGCAGCATGCCCAGCTCGCCGATGATCACGCCCCGGCGGGCCGTATCCGGGTGATTCAGCCATTTCACCGCCAAAATGAAGCCAATCGAGGCGAGCAGGTAGATCGCCGGCAAGATCGAAGGGAGATAAGTCTCGATCATCTTCTTAATCCGCGCACAACGGACTAACGCCTGTGCGCTTCCTCCCGGCCCGGCTCCCGCTTGCGGAACATCTTCAGCATGCGGTCGGTGATCAGATACCCGGCGACGACGTTCAGCGTGGCGCAGATCACGGCAACGAAACCCAACCAGCGCATCAGCGTGGTCGCGTCCTTATCGCCGGTCACCAGAATCGCGCCCACCACGGCGATGGCCGAGATGGCATTGGAGAGCGACATCAGCGGCGTGTGCAGCAGCGGGGACACGCGCTTCACCAGTTCGAATCCCAGGAACGCGGCCAGCATGAAAACGTACAGACCAAACTCGTAGGACTGCATTGTGTGTTTCCCTTCGTGAATGCTTACTTAACCCCGGCGGTGGCGGGCTGCACTGGATCGATGATCGGCGCGAGTCCGGCCGCCTCCCGCACGCGCGGATGAACCACCACGCCGGCATGCGCCACCAGCGTTTCGCGCACGATTTCGTCCTCCACGGAACCACCGGCCAGCGGGAGGAATGTCATCAGGTGGCGCAGGAACGTGGTGACGTTGGCGGAGAACATCTGGCTCGCGTGGTAGGGCGCCATTGAAGCGAAGTTGGTGGGACCGAGGATGGTGACGCCGTTATGGACCACCGTCTTTCCGGGCTGCGTCAACTCGCAGTTGCCCCCGCGCACGGCTGCGATGTCGACGATCACCGAACCGGGCGCCATGGCGTCCACCATCTCGGTGGTAATCAGGATCGGCGCCCGCTTACCCGGAACGGCGGCGGTCGAGATCACCACATCGTGCTCGCGAATCACTTCCTTCATCAACTCGCGCTGGCGGCGGTAGAAGGCTTCGTCCATGGCCTTGGCGTAGCCGCCCTTGTCCTCGGCCGCGCCCGCTTCCACGTCCAGGCTGACGTACTTCGCGCCCACGCTGAGGATCTGATCCTTCACCGCCGGCCGCACATCGTAAGCGCTGACCACCGCTCCCAAGCGCTTGGCGGTGGAGATCGCCTGCAACCCGGCCACGCCCACGCCCAGCACGAAGGCCTTCGCGGGAGTGATGGTGCCCGCGGCGGTCATCAGCATCGGAAACATTTTGGGCAGCGATTGTGCGGCCAGGATCACGGCTTCGTAACCTGAAATGGTGGCCAGCGACGAGAGCACGTCCATGCTCTGCGCGCGCGTGATCCGCGGCATCAGCTCCAGCGCGAAAAACGTGACGCCCTTCGCGGCCAGGTCCGAGGTTTCCCGGCCCGCGGTAAGCGGCTCGCCCATGCCCAGCACCACTTGCCCGCGCTGGAGCTGTGCCAGGTCGGCGCGGCCCGCCTCGGGATTGGCGCCCAAGCTGCGGAACTGCGCGATGATTCCAGATTCCTTGAAAATGTCCGCGCGGCTGGCCAGCTTGGCTCCGCGCGCCGTGTACTGGTCGTCGGGATACCCGGCTGCGGCGCCGGCGGACGGCTCGATCGTGACCGACAGTCCGGCCTTGATCAGCACGTCCACGGAGCGCGGCACGACGGCCACACAGCGTTCCCCGGGGTAAGTCTCCTTGACGACCCCAACTGATTTAACCACTGGACCTCCAGAAGATGATTGCGTTTAGGGGGTAAAAATCGATGATAGCGTCAGGGCCGGGTAGTTGTGCAACTGTGAGGCAGCCATTTTTGGCTGCTGCCGCCTTTTGAGGCGGCTCCGGTATGGCAGCGGCGCCTACACGGCGCGGCCGCCGTAGTTCCGCTCGTAGTAGTGTTGATACTCGCCGCTCTTGACGTGCGCGATCCAGGAGGCGTTGGACTGGTACCACTCGATGGTGGCTTTCAGGCCGTCCTCAAAGCCGACCTGCGGCTTCCAACCAGTCTCGCGCTCGAGCTTTTCGCTGGACAGAGCATAACGCCGGTCATGCCCCGGGCGATCCTTCACGGTCTGCATCAGGCTTTCCGGTTTGCCCAGCGCAGCCAGGATCTTGGCGACCACCTCGCGATTAGCGATCGCGCGGCTGCCTCCGATGTTGTAAACCTCACCGGCGCGTCCGCGTTCGATCACCGCGAGAATCGCGCGGCAGTGATCGTCCACGTACAGCCAATCCCGGATTTGCAGACCATCGCCATAAATCGGCAGCGGCCGATCGTCGATGGCGTTGGCGATCATCAGCGGAATCAGCTTCTCGGGAAACTGGCACGGCCCGTAATTGTTGGACGCCCGCGTCACCGTCACGGGCATCTTATAGGTGACGTGATAGGAGAGGGCGAGCAGATCCGCTCCGGCTTTGGAGGCCGAATAGGGGCTCGAGGCACGCAGCGGGTAATTCTCGTCGGCATCGTAGGGCGGGTCTATGCTGCCGTAAACTTCATCGGTAGAAATCTGTACGTAGTGCGGCGTTTGGTGCGTTCGAGCGGCCTCAAGCAGCGTAAACGTGCCGCGCAGATTGGTCTCGAACACCGGCGCGGGCGACAGAATGCTGCGGTCCACGTGCGATTCCGCCGCAAAATTGACGATCACGTCCGGGCGGAATTCTTCCACTATGCGGTGGACCAGCGCCGCATCACAGATGTCCCCCTGCACGAAACGGTAGCGCGGATCGCCGGCGATCGCCACGAGATTCTCCAGATTGCCGGCGTAGGTCAGGCTATCCAGATTAATCACGGCATGGATCACATTGGAGGCCGCGGTCCCCGGAGCGAGCAGCATCCGGACGAAGGCGCTGCCGATGAATCCGGCGCCACCGGTAACCAGAACCTTCATTACTTGTGTTGCAGCTCCCAGTCGTAGGCGATGGACGGGTCGTTGTAGGGGATGCGGCCTTCGTCCTGCGGATCGTAGAAGCGGTTAGTGACGTACACCAGCATGGCGGGATCGCCGCCGATCACCTTGTAGCCGTGTCCCACGCCGGGCGGAATCAGCACCTGCCAGGGCTTGAGCGCGCCGATGTACAGCGTATTTTTCACGCCGAAGGTGCGGGACTGCGGGCGCAGATCCACCAGCACGACTTGAAACATGCCCATGGTCGGGACCCACAAATCCGTCTGGCGGCGATGGAAATGAAACGCCTTAATCGTTCCGGAGTAACTTAAAGCCGCCGAAACCTGGGTCGATTCGGCGGGAAATGCCTCGGCCAGGCCCTGCCCCATGCGGGCGACTTCCAGAAAATATCCACGATCGTCGGGCCACTGCGAATATGGGGCGATCCGCACGCCGTCGATGACACCTGGCGCGTCGTGGGTGCGGATGACGGCTCCGATCCCCGCCTCACAGCGCGGAGTTTCAATGGAAAGAGGTGCAGCGATGCTGGCGCTCATTTCAAAGGCTAGCGTAACACGCACGTGCGCCCTGGAGGCGGCGCGACACTACGACCGTGATCCGTCCGTAACCGGCGGTGCTGGAGTGCGCAGTGCGCGAGAGATGTGTGGCGAACGGCTTCAAGTGGGCGGTTGAGTCAAGCCCGTTTTGGTGAAGCAGGAGCAGGAGGTTTCACCTTGCGGGTGAACGAGG
>DATNJC010000253.1:0-55383 GCA_035604115.1 Bryobacteraceae bacterium
CGAGCTTGGAAGATCCGCCAACTGGAATTGCTGGAGCATGCCGTGGCCGCGGCCCTTACTGCGGTGAATTCAGAACACGCAACAGCCCATTTTCGCCACTGCGGCTATGGTCTATAAATACTCAGAAAATGGTCTAAGGGCGTCGACGCCGACATTCAGCGTAAAATGAAACAAGCTGAGTGCACTTCCACTACCGAGTCCGGAGGTTCGCGATGAGCGACACGCGCCAACACGTCCACGAGTTGATTGATCAGCTTGACACGAGCAAACTCGCCGCCATCGGGCAGTTGCTCGAGGTGATGGTTCACGACGAAGACGACGAACTGACCGACGAAGATCGCCGAGCAGTGGCCGCTTCTCGCGAGTACTTCCGCAAGGGCGGCGAGGGCATTCCTTTCGAGCAAGTCGTCGCCGAGTGCGGCTTCACCATGGACCAGATCCGCAACTCCGAGGGCGGCCAAACGTCCGAGTGAAGAGAATTCGCTTTGTGCCGAATGCGCCTGCCGAGGTCCGCGCAATCGACCAGCCCACCGCGATGCAGATCCTGACCGCTTTGCACCGCTACGCCCAGACGGGCGAAGGAAAGGTCAAACCGCTCAGCGGCGAATTCGAAGGTCTGCTGCGCCTCCGTGTCGGCAACCACCGCGTGATCTTTGATGAAACCGAAGACACCATCACCGTCCACCGCGTCCGCGATCGCAAAGACGCCTACCGGTGATGCGCAAAGAGACTCCGGCGTCCGCAGTCGCATTTGAGGGCTCAAGGGAAATGAGCGACACGCGCCAACACGCCCATCAAGTGATCGACCGGATGCCGGAAACAGATCTCTCGGCGTTAGTCGGATTGCTCGAAACGATCGTCGATTCGGCGTTCGAAGACGAGGAGATCGGCGCGGAGGAAGCTTAAGCCATGGCCCGCTCCAGAGAATGGTTCAAGCGCAACCAGGGCATTCCTTTCGACGACGTTGTAGCCGACCTGGGCTTCACCATGGCTCCGCAACCAGGAACCCGCTTGAAACGGATCGTCTTTTCAGACGAAGCCAAGGCCGACATTCGTTCCATCCCTCAGCCGGTCGCGATCACCGGGCCGCGAGTCGCAATATGCGGAGCCTCCCGAGTCTGTTTTATACTCACTTCCGGGCCGCACATCGGCTTGGGAGACATATAATGGCGCTGTATTGGTTTACGAAGTTGCCTACAATACCACACGAGTTGGCCTGGGTTGCCGTGGCATTGTCCATCCTTATGCTCGCGTTTAGCACGTATTTCGCAAAAACGAATGGCAGACTCCGCCAGGAAAACCAACTTCTACGGAAGGAGATTATTGACGCGAAAGCCGCCGGCCGTCAAATAGGTCCGATGCCGGCGCTCGACCGTAAGACGATGCGAATTGAAGCTTGGGCCAAGTTGCTGACCCCTTTGGTCCCCATCGCCTTAGGCGTCTTCGGGCTTCTTAACCCCATCTTGAAACCAAATTCGAACGAAGCAGCGGCGAAAAATGAATTGCGAGTTCAATGCCAGGGCAAGGCACTTTCGACCTCGACAATCATTATGTTGTGGACCCGCCTGCCGCGAGGCAGCTTACATTTACGAACGGGATCTCCGTGTTGGATTTTACTTCCCCGAAGTCCGCGAAAATCAGCTTGCAGTGCTGGCAGTGCCGTTTGCTACTAATAGGCATGTAGCGACGGGTGCCGTTTGGTTTACGCCAGTCACGCAGTTTTGCGCCGGTCACGCGCCGTCCCAAACCATCATCCCCTCCCATTTCAATCGTTTACTCCCGCGACCCACCCCCAACCCTTGCCCCGCCCCTGTATCCTGAGACCGAGGAGACCCGGCGCTCTGCCGTCTGAGAACCGGGCTCCACCTCGTGTTGCGCGCGAGTGTGACGCGTTGTGCACGAGTGTGATGTTCACGCCATCCATGGCTCCGGCGTGCAGCGTCTCTACGAAGGACGGTCCTTCCGCCGGTGAAGGAGAAAACTCCGGCATGAGAGCTCTCTAAACTCGAGCGGGCGCGGGCGCGAGTCCGTGCTCCGCAAGGGTTGCCAAGGGGGGGCTGCTGAGGAAGTGCCGGCCGCGTGCGGGCGCGGTCCCATTTTTTCGGCAGCCTCTCGAAATCGTTCTTTGTCAGCCCCGGCCTTCGAGCGCGCAACGGCTCTTCCGACGCCCCCCGTTTGTCTACAGCGGTAGTGTCTCCACTCATCCGACCCGGCGCCATCGCCTCCGAGCCTCCCTCCGAGCCTCCCTCCGAGCCCGTCCGTCAGCCGACTCGATCGCCTCCGCGCCGCCTGCGCGGTCCGATTACGAAACGAACCCAAGCGCCTCCCTCGCCCCCGGCGCTGTCAGATTACAAAACGAACCCGAGCTCCTCCTTCACCCCTTGCGCCGTCGGACTACAAAACGAACCCAAGCCCCCCTCGCCCTCCGCGTGGTCAGATACCAAACGAACCCCAGGCCCCGCCCACCCTCGCAGTCCGATTACAAAACGAACCCAAGCGCCGCCGGCCCGACCCGCTGCGCCCGCCCGATTACAATAAATATGCCCCGTGACTCACCCCGCCGTCCGCGATTTATTCCACACCCTCTCCCGTCACGAGGCCTTCCAGAGCCTGGTGGCGCAACTGCTCCGTCACGAGCCGGGCCCGTTCGCGCTCTCCGGCCTGACGCCCACCGCCAAGGCCCTCTACATCGTCCTCCTTTGGCAGATGACCGAACGTCCCCTCGTGATCCTCGCCGGCGACAACCAGCGCGCCGAGCAGCTAGCCGAGCTCACCGAAACATTCTTCGACTTTCTCGTCGGACGCCCCGAAGTGGGCCGCCCCCTGCTGTTGCCCGCCCTCGATACGCTCCCCGGCCAGAACCTTTCGCCCCACAGCGAGATCGCCGAGCAGCGCGCCATCGGCCTCTGGCGCATCGCCGCCGGCAAGGCTCCCGTGGTGGTGGCGCCGGCGGCTTCGGCGCTCCTCCGCACGCACGGCCCCGAGTACTATCGCCGCCTCGCGCTCGATTTGCGCGTGGGCGAAGAGCTGCCCCTGGAAACCATCCAGGCGCATCTCAAATCCATCGGCTACGAGCGCCGCGACCCGGTCGAAATGGTCGGCGAATACTCGGTCCGCGGCGGCATCCTGGACGTGTTCAGCGCCGAGAGCACGCGCCCGCTGCGCATCGAATTCTTCGGCGATGAAATCGAGTCGATTCGCCGTTTCGATGTGGACAGCCAGCGGTCGGTGCTGAAGATCTCGGAAGCCGAGGTGCTCCCGCTGGCCGAGCAACCCCGCTCTGGCGCGGTGGGGGCGCCCTTTGGGCCGGGTTGGGAATTCCGCGCCGCGCTGGATGAACCCCGCCGCGACTCGCTGCTAGCCATGGCCCCTGGCGCGGCGATCGTGCTGGACGAGCCCGAGCAAATCGCGACGGCCGCGGAGCGCCTGTGGAAGCGCCTGCGCCAGCAGCCGGGCGACGCTCCGGAGGCCGCCGATCTAGCCGCCGCGAACTTCTTCGGGTGGGAAGAATTCGCGACATTGCGAGAGCCCCGGACGCAAGTCGCCTTACGCGAGCTCGATCTGACCGCATCTTCCCCGCACATCGCAACGCGAGCTTCGATGTCGTTCCTGGGCAACATGCCGGTCGCGGTAGCCGAGGCCCGCACGCTGGTCGAGCAGGGTTACCGCGTGGCGCTATTCGCTCCCACCAACGGTGAGCTCGAACGGCTGGCCGACATCCTGCGCGAGTACTCCGTGCCCTTCACGTTGGGTCTCGCTCCGAACGAAGCCGCGTCTCCGTATCTGGCCGAACGCGCGTACCTAGCCGGACCCGTCGCGAGCACATATCTGGTGAAGGGATTGGTCCGGCGCGGCGCGATCTTCCCGGATTCCCAGGTCGCGCTGATCGGTTCCGAAGACCTCTTCGGATCTTCGGACTTGGTAGCGCGGGCTTCAGCCCGTGTCGGAGCCGAACGCACCGCGGCAGCGGCCTTCGCTGCCGACCTGTCCGATCTCAAACCCGGCGACTACGTCGTCCACACCACCCACGGTGTCGGCCGCTTCGCCGGATTGCGCGAAATCATCCAGGGCGATCTCAAGGGCGACTTCATGCTGCTCGAGTATGCCAACGACGCCAAGCTGTACCTTCCGCTCGCCCGCCTGGACCTGGTCGAAAAGTATCGCGGCAGCGGCGAAGGAGCGCCCCCGCTCGACAGGCTCGGCGGCTCCACGTGGACCGCCCGCAAGTCCAAGGTCAAGGCCAAAATGCGCGACATGGCGGACGAGCTGTTGAAGCTCTACGCCCAGCGCCAGATGGCCGAAGGCTACGCGTTCTCGCCCGATTCCAACTGGCAGCGCGAATTTGAAGACGCCTTCGAGTTCACCGAAACCAAGGACCAAATCTCGGCGATCAAGGAGATCAAACACGACCTGGAATCGCCGCATCCGATGGACCGCCTGCTGTGCGGCGACGTGGGCTTCGGCAAGACGGAGGTCGCGATGCGGGCGGCTTTCAAGGCGTTGGGCGACGGCAAGCAGGTGGCCATCCTCGCGCCCACAACGGTGCTCGCATTCCAGCACTTTGAAACGCTAAAACGAAGGTTCGCCGCGTTCCCGGTGCGGGTCGAGATGTTCTCGCGCCTGCGCCCCGCCAAGGAACTCAAGGCCTCCGCGGAGGACTTGGCCGAGGGCAAAATCGACATCGCCATCGGCACGCACCGGCTGCTATCGAAAGACGTGAAGTTCCGCGACCTGGGATTGTTGGTCGTCGACGAAGAGCAGCGCTTCGGAGTGGCCCACAAGGAGCGTCTCAAGCAGATGCGCCACAACGTCCACGTGCTGAGCATGAGCGCGACGCCCATCCCCCGCACTCTGCACATGTCGCTGGTGGGCATTCGCGACATGAGCGTGATCGAGACGCCGCCCAAGGACCGCCTGGCGATCCAGACCGTGGTGGCGCACTTCAACCCGGACATGATCCGCAACGCCATCGAGCAGGAGCTGGCCCGCGGCGGGCAAGTGTACTACATCCATAACCGCGTCGACTCGATCTTCACCCGAGCGGCCTGGATTCAGGAACTCGTTCCCCAATGCCACGTCGGTGTGGGCCATGGCCAGATGGACGAAAAGGAGCTGGAACGAGTGCTGCTGGGGTTCATGCGGCACGAGTACGACGTGTTCGTCTCGACCACGATCGTCGAAAATGGCCTCGACATTCCTCTGGCCAACACCATCATCATCGACCACGCGGAGCGCCACGGTCTGTCGGAGCTGTATCAGTTGCGCGGCCGCGTGGGCCGGTCCAACCGGAGAGCGTACGCATACCTATTAGTGCCGCCCGACGCCGAGTTAAGCGACATCGCGCGCAAGCGCCTGGCCGCGCTGCGCGAGTTCTCCGATCTCGGTGCGGGCTTCAAGATCGCGGCGCTTGATCTGGAATTGCGCGGGGGCGGCAACCTGCTCGGCGGCGAACAGCACGGGCACATCGCGGCGGTGGGCTTCGACACCTACGTGCGGCTGCTTGAAGAGACGGTGCGCGAACTGAAGGGCGAAGAAGCGCCGCTCGAAGTGCACTCGGCGCTCAACCTGGGGCTGGACATCCGCATCCCCGCCGACTACATCGGCGACGAGCAGCAACGCCTGCGCGCCTACAAGCGCGTGGCCGATTCGAAGGACGCCGAGCAAGCCGCCAAGGTGCGCGCCGAACTGGCCGACCGCTACGGTCCACCACCCGAGGCAGTCGAAACCCTGATCGATTTCGCCCTACTCAAGAGCCAGGCCGAGGGCCTGGGCATAGAAGCCATCGACCGTCGCGGCGGAGCTCTGAACATCAAGTTCCATCCGGGTTCGAAGATCCAGCCAGACAAACTCATGGCGTTGGTGACGACGCGGCAAGGCGCGCAGTTCACTCCGGCCGGAGTACTCCGCCTGCCGCTGCCGTCAGCCAACGACGCCCCGACGGTGGTCCTGGAATCGCTGCGAGACTCGCTGGCAGCGCTACGCTGATGGGAGGGTCTTTCCGCAAGTCTAGGGCACCCCGGCGACAGGCAATCCATGCGCCTGCGCAGCCAGGCCTAGGGCCGCGTCGTGGGTGGTCATCACGAGTTCCTCACGCGCCCCTTGTCTCCACAGGAGCGCAGTGGCGAGATGAATGGCATCGAGCGTTCCCAGTTCCGTCGGCATCGGCTGTGCCGCTCGACTCAGTATGGCCGCGTCGATCTCCACGATCTCCAAAGAGTCGATCAGCGCAAGAATCGTTCCGCGACGGCGTGCGATTTCCGTGTCCGAAAGGTTCGCGCGGAGACGTAAGCGATCTAACGTTCGAAGGGATTCGGTCAGGATCAAGGCGCTGGAAACGCCGCGGTCGATGTGACGCCACTCGCGCAGGGAGTCAGGCTGCCCGAGAGCCACGCGGAGCAAGACCGACGCGTCCACGTATGCAATCACCGGGTCGTCTTACCTGTGTTCGCACCGTTCTTCGCGCAGCAAGTCCACAACATCGATTTTGAGTCCCAAGCCTTTAGGTAGCGGCACTCGATTCGGGGGGAGCGCGCCGGCTGCCGGTTTTCGAATGGATAGAGCGGCCGGCTCGCGCAGGGGCACGATTTGCGCCACAGGCGTTTCGCGGTCCAGAACCGCGATGGTCTCCCCGCGGCGGACCGCGCGAAGGTATTCGCTAAGCCGCGACTTCAACTCCGCGATACGAACTTGCCTCATGACCTTATTATGACCAGAAATGGTCACATGAGCAATGCTCGACTCGCGGCCGCCGTGGGTACCCGCGCGACGGGCTACTGGAACTTAATCCGGTCCTTCAGCGGCTCGAGCTGCTTGGCGTCCACGCCCGCGGCTTTGGTGACGTCAGCCAGAGTCTTGAGGGGCCGGGCTTTGATCACGGCGTTGGCCTGCGCTTCGGTCAGATCCAGATCCTGGATTTCCTTCGCGGTGGCTTTGTTCACGTTGACTTCCGCGCCGAAGTACTTGGCCAGGTAGCCGATGATGGCGTCGAAATCCGCGTTGCTGCCGTCGGCGCCGCGGGCTTTCATATCGTTGACCACGTCGGACCACGCGTCCTTGGCGATGTGCATGGTCACGATGGCATCCAGGCCATGGCACGCGGTGCAGGTCTTTTCGGTGATGTCCTTGCCCTTGCCTTCGGGCAGGTCTTGTGCCTGAGTGGCGAAAGCAAGAAGTAAAGTAGCGCCAGAGAGCAATAGAATTCTCATGAGGAACATTGTACAAGATTGGGCCCGCCATAAGCCTGCGCACCGCCCAAATCGGCTACCCTGGAACGACGAGGGGGGAACGTCATGAAGATCCGGTTTGCCCTGGTGGCGCTCGCCGCACTGAACATTCCCGGCGTCGTTTTCTCGCAGGCGCCGGCGGTGGACTGGAACCAGCAACAGGCCGAACTGTTGCGGCATTACCGCGCGCTGGTGCAGTTGGATACCAGCAATCCGCCCGGCAATGAGACCCGCGTGGCCGAGTATCTCAAGAAGGTTCTGGAAGCCGAGGGCATCCCCACGCAGACGTTCGCTCGCGACGCCGCGCGGGCCAACATCGTGGCGCGGATCAAGGGCAGCGGCAAGAAGCGTCCGCTGCTGATTCTGGCGCACGAAGACGTGGTCGGCGTGTCGCGCGAGAAGTGGCCCGTGGACCCGTTCGGCGCGGTGATGAAGGACGGTTACATCTGGGGCCGCGGCACGCGCGACGACAAGGACAAGCTGGCGGCGAACCTGATGGTGATGCTGCTGGCCAAGCGCAACAGCGCGCGGCTGGATCGCGATTTGATCTTCCTCGCGGAGGCTGGTGAAGAGTCCACCTCCGAGTGGGGCATCGATTTCATGGTGCGCGAACATTTTCCCGAGATCGACGCGGAGTTCGCGCTCACCGAAGGCGGCGGAGCGAAGTTGGAGAACGGGCGCGTGGTGACCGTGTCGATCGAAACCACGGAGAAGGTCCCGCGGCGCGCGCGGCTGGTGGCCACCGGTCAGGCCGGGCATGGATCGGTGCCGCGTCTGGATAATGCCGTGGTGCACCTTTCGGCGGCGGTGGGCAAGGTCGGGATGTGGGAGACGCCGATGCGGCTGAACGATACCACGCGGGCGTATTTCGAGCGGCTGGCCGCGATCAGCCCGGCCGAGAAAGCCGCGCGTTACAACTCGCTCCTGAATCCGCAGCGTGCCGTCGAGGCACAGCGTTACTTGCGGGAACATGAACCGTCGTTGTATTCGATGCTACGCACCTCGGTGGTGCCGACCATGCTCAAAGGCGGCGTGGGGCCGAACGTGATCCCTTCGGAAGTCGAGGCGACGCTGGATATTCGCGCGCTGCCGGATGAAAACATCAACAAGTTGTATCAAGACATGGCGCGGGTGATCGACGATCCGGAGGTCAAGGTGGTGCCGATTCCGAATCCGCGGCCGGCCACGCCGCCGTCGCGCTTGGACACCGAGATGTTCCGCGTGCTGGAGCAGGTGAGCAAGCGGATGTACCCCGGCGTGACGGTGCTTCCGTCGATGAGTACGGGAGCCACCGATATGGCGCAACTGCGCAACAAAGGGATTCAGTGCTACGGCATCGGTCCGGCGGTCAACGACGAGGACGGCGCGAATTATGGCGGTCACAGCGATGTGGAGCGCATGCCGGAAGCGTCGTTGTACAAGTTCGCTGAATTCACGTGGAACGCCGTGATGGACGTGGCCGCGGCGAAGTAAGGCGGGGGACAGACGGGAGCTATAATCTACTGTATGCGGTACAAACTGATTTTGGCGGGTGCACTGGTCTCCGTGGCCGTGATGGCGGCGGATGTGACGGTGATGGACGAGATTGTCTGCAAGGTGAATGGCGACATCATCACGCGGTCGGAGTTGGAGCGCGACCGCCGGTTGATGGAGGGCGAGCTGCGGTCGCAGGGGATGGCCGCCGCGCGCTTGCAGGAGGCGATACGCACTGCAACCGCCAACGGGTTGCGGGACCGCGTCGACCGGCTCCTGCTGGTCCAGAAAGGCAAGGAACTGAACCTCAAGGTCGAGTCCGACGTCAACAAGCAGCTCGCCGACATTCAACGCCGCAGCCAGATCGCCGACCCGGAGAAATTCCAGCAGTTCGTGCGCGAGCAGCTGGGGCAGTCCTACGAGGACTACAAGGCCGACCTGACCAACGGCATCCTGACGCAGGAAGTGATTCGCGAAGAAGTGTTGCGCAAGATTCAATTCAAGCGTGAAGAGCTGGAAGCGTATTACAACGCGCACAAGGAGGATTTCCAGCGCAAGGAGCGCGTGTTCCTGCGGGAGATCCTGGTCGCGGCGCAGGGCAACGACGACGTAGCCATGGCCGCGGCCGAGCGCAAGGCCAAGGACCTGGTGGCGCGGGCTCGCAAGGGCGAGAAGTTCCCGGAGTTGGCGGTGGCCAATTCGGATGCGTTGAGCGCGCAGCAGGGCGGAGCGCTGGACCCGTACGTGAAGGGCGAGCTGGCGCCGGAAATCGAAGCCCTGGTGTGGGACCAGGCGCGCGGCTACGTTACCGATCCGCTGAAGCGCGCTACCGGATACCTGGTGCTGAAGGTCGACGATCATCAGAAGGAAGGCCTGGCGGCGTTTGAGGAAGTGCAGACCGAGGTGCAGGACAAGTTGTTCGAGCCGCGGCGCGATCCGGCCGTGCGCGCGTTTCTGACCAAGCTGCGTACGGAAGCGTTTTTGGAGATCAAGCCGGGCTTCGAAGACTCCGGCGCCGCACCCGGCAAGGACACTTCCTGGAGCGATCCGGCCGAACTTAAGCCGGAGACGGTGACCAAGGAAGAAGTCGCGGCGCGGCCGCGGCGCAAGCACCTGCTGGGCGTCGTCCCGCTGCCGGGCACCTCCACCACCAAAGGTGGAACGTCCAGTTCGCGCTGACGGCGCCACTGAGAAAGTAAGCGCACAGGCCGCCGTCCGTTGTGCGCGACCGAGAAATGAGCGCACAGGGGTGAGTCCGTTGTGCGCGACTGAGAAAGTGAACCTGCCCCGATGAAGTCGCCTTACGTCCGGGATCTCGCGCCCGACCAGCCGGTGAACGGCACGTTTCTCGTCACCCATAAGGAAGTCCGGCAGAAGAAATCGGGCGATCCGTATCTATCTCTGACCCTCGCCGACCGCACTGGCGACATCGACGCCAAAATGTGGGACAACGCGGCCGAGGTGATGGATACCTTTGGCCGCGACTCCTTCGTCCGCGTGAAGGGCCAGATGCAGGTCTTCCAGAACCGGCCCCAGTTGACGCTACATACGCTGCATCCGCTGACGGACGCCGACGTGGATGTCCACGTGGATATAACCGATTACCTGCCGGCTTCCGAACGCGATCGGGACGAAATGTTCCGGGAGCTGCAGAGCTGGATCGCGTCGATGACCGATCCGCATCTGAAGGCCCTGCTCGAAGCCGTCTTCGCCAACGAAGAGACGGCGCGCGCTTTCCGCACGGCGCCGGCCGCCAAGACGGTGCATCACAACTGGATCGGCGGACTGCTGGAGCACGTGCTGTCGCTGTGCCAGTTAGCCAAGTTCACAGCGGCGCATTACGAGGGGATCGATTTCGACCTGCTGCTGGCGGGCGTGCTGCTGCACGATGTGGGTAAGATCACGGAGCTGGGTTACTCGCGCAGTTTTCAATACACCAGCGTGGGGCAACTGCTGGGACACATCTCCATCGGACAGCGCATGGTGGAGGAGGAGATTCGCGCGATGCCGGGATTCCCTCCCAAGAAGGCCGACCTATTGCTGCACATGATCCTGAGCCATCATGGCGAGCTGGAGTACGGATCGCCGAAGGTGCCGCTGTTTCCGGAGGCGCTGCTGCTGCATCACCTCGACAACATGGATTCCAAGATGGAGTGCATGCGGGCTCTGATTGCGCGCGATCCGCAGATCGAGGGCGTGTGGACGGGCTACAGCGCGCCGCTGGAGCGGTCGGTTCTGAAGAAGCAGAAATTTCTGGAGGACGCGCCGGAACAGCCTCGCGCGGCCCAGCCCGCGGCGCCGGTGCGAAGCGGCGAGCCCCGCAGCAACGCGCGGCGTGAGGCACCGGCTTCTCCGTTTGCCGATAAACTGCGAGACGCGCTCGGCCCGCGGTCGTAGTCTATGAGGCGGCATTTATGAGACGGCCGACGCGTCCAAGGTTATGAGGCGCCCAGCGCGTCCAGCTTTATGAGGCGGCCTGCGCCGCCGCGCGACATCCCGCCACCATTAGAGTTGGAGTGCCTGAAGGCGCTCTGGCAATTGGGCCACGGCAGCGTGCGCGACGTGCTGGAGTTGGTCAGGAACCGCAAGCTGGCCTATACCACGGTGATGACAGTGCTCGACCGGCTGGAGAAGCGCGGCGGCGTCACTCGTCAGAAGCAAGGGCGCGCGTTCATTTACGAGCCCAAGTTGACGCGCGAGGTGCTGCGGCAGTTCGCGGTGAAGGATCTGGTGGACGCGTTTTTCGAGGGATCGGAAGAGGCCCTGCTGCAGTACTTGCGCACGTCGCGCGCCGGCACACTGAAGACCCCCGCGGAGCGAGGCGCGGCGCAGGACGGCGGCGGCATGGAACCAGCGCTGTTGTGAGACGTGGGGCAGCCTTTCGAGGCTGCAGCCGCTTTTTCAGGCGGGTTGGGCCGAACGTTCTACGCGAAGAGGCCGGCTGAAAGCCGGCTGCGGGCAGGAATGCCCGCCCCACCGCCCTGTCAACGGGGTCCGATTTTTGCTATCTTCAATCCTGCCGGAGCGTGGATTTCATCGCTTCCGGCAACCAACCAAGTCATGACTCAAACCATCCATCTAACCATTAACGGGACGGCGCAGGCCCACGAGGTGGAGCCGCGGCTGCTCCTGATCCACTACCTGCGCGAGGTGGTGGGCCTCACCGGCCCGCACATCGGCTGCGAGACGTCGTTGTGCGGCGCATGCACCGTGGAGGTGAACGGCAAGGCCATCAAGTCTTGCGCGATGTTCGCCGTTCAGGCCGATGGCGCGAGCGTCATGACGATCGAAGGCCTGGCCTCCAACGGCAAGCTGCACGCGGTGCAGGAGGCGTTCTGGAACCAACACGGATTACAGTGCGGGTTCTGTACGCCGGGAATGATCATGACCGTGAAGCAGATTCTGGCGCGGAACCCGAACCCCAGCGACGAGGAAATCCGGCATGGACTGGAAGGCAATCTGTGCCGCTGCACGGGCTATCAGAACATCGTCGGCGCGGTGAAAGCCGCGGCCAAGGCAGGAGCGTAATCCATGGCGACCATCGCAACCAAACCCGAAACCTTTGTCGGCAAGCGCATCCGCCGCCGTGAGGACCCTCGGCTGATCACCGGCACGGCCACCTATGTCGATGACATCAAGCTGCCGGGCATGTATTATGCCGCCATCCTGCGCAGTCCGCACGGCGCGGCCAAGATCCGTTCCATTAACATCAAGCCCGCGCTGGCGGCCAAGGGTGTGGTGGCCGTGTTCACCGGCAAAGACACCGAACACGCCGGCATGGTGCCGTGTGGCGCGGCGCTTCCGGGCCTGCGCGTTCCGCCGCATCACTTGCTGGCGATGGATCGCGTGTACTTCGTGGGCCATCCCGTGGCCGCGGTAGTGGCAGCGGACCGCTACCTGGCTGCCGACGCAGCGGAACTGATCGAGGTCGATTACGACGTGAAGCAGGCGGTGGCGGATCCCGAAAAGGCTCTGGCTTCGGGCGCCCCCGCGGTGCATCCGCAATGGCCCGACAACACCGCGTTCACGTTTCACCAGGAAGGCGGCGACGTGGACAAGGCTTTCGCCGAAGCGGATGTGGTGGTCAAGCAACGGATCACCAGCCAGCGCCTGGTGCCGAACGCCATGGAGACACGCGGGGTAGTGGCGGATTGGCGCGCCGCGGAGCGGGCCTTGACGGTATTCACATCCACGCAAGCGCCGCACACGGTGCGCTCGCTGCTGGCGCAGATCCTGGGGCTGGAGGAAAACCGTTTGCGGGTGGTGGCGCCGGAGGTGGGCGGCGGCTTCGGGAGCAAGATCGACACCTACGCGGAAGAGATCCTCATGGCGTTCGTGGCGATGAAGATCCACAAGCCCGTGAAATGGATCGAATCCCGGCGCGAGAATTTCCTGTGCACCATCCATGGGCGCGGTCACGTGGACTTCTACGAGATCGCGGCCAAACGCGACGGCGAAATCACCGGCATCAAGCTCAAAATCATCCAGGACCTGGGCGCGTATCTGCAGTTGCTCACGCCCGCCATTCCCACGCTCAGCGTGCTGATGATGCCCGGTCTGTACCGGACCAAGAATGTCCGCGCGGATGTGGTGGGCGCGTTCACCAACTGCATGGCCACCGACGCCTACCGCGGGGCCGGCCGTCCCGAAGCCACGCACGGCATCGAACGCATGGTGGACATGCTCGCGGCCGAACTCCAAATGGACCCGGTCGAGATCCGGCTCAAGAATTTCGTCCACAACGACGAGTTCCCGTTCCCCACCGCCACCGGCCTGGTGTACGATTCCGGAGATTACGCCGCGCCGCTCCGCAAGGCCATGGAAGTGGTGGATTACACCAAGTTGCGCGCTGAGCAAGCCGACGCGCGCCGCGCGGGCAAGCTGATGGGCATCGGCATTTGCACCTACGGAGAACTCTGCGCCGTAGGGCCTTCCCCCGCCACGCCCGTCGGCGGCTGGGAGAGTGCGCAGGTGAAGATCGAGCCCTCCGGCAAGGTCACCGTCATGACCGGAATCTCGCCGCACGGCCAGGGCGAGGAAACCACCTTTGCGCAGATCGCCGCGGACGAGTTGGGCGTGGATATCGACGAAATCCTGGTGTCGCACGGCGACACCTCGCTGGTGCAGTATGGCATCGGAACGTACGGCAGCCGGGGCACGGCGGTGGGCGGCACGGCGCTGTATTTCGCGCTGCAGGATCTGAAGCCCAAGATCAAGAAGTGGGGTGCGATGCTGCTCGATGCCGAGGAGGTAACCTTCGAGGGCGGCAAGTGTACCGACCACAAGACCGGCAAGAGCGTGACGATCCAGGAAATCGCGGCGGCGTCGTATCGTGCGATGCGGCTCCCGGCCAACACCGATCCCGGACTAACGGCGACGCATTTCTGGGAACCGCCGAACTTCACGTTCCCCTTCGGCGCGCACCTGGTGGTGACCGAAGTGGACCGGGCCACCGGCAACATCGCCATCAAACGCTACATCGCGGTGGACGATTGCGGCAATATCCTGAATCCGATGCTCGTAGAAGGCCAAGTTCACGGCGGCGTGGCGCAGGGGCTGGGGCAGGCGTTGTGGGAGCAGGCCGTATACGACGACAACGGCCAGTTGATCACCGGCGAATTCACCGACTACACCATGCCCCGCGCGCACATGATGCCGTTTATCGAAACCAGCCATACGATAACGCCGACGACGGTGAATCCGCTGGGCGTAAAGGGCGTGGGCGAGGCGGGCACGATCGGCGCGTCGCCGGCGGTGGTCAATTCTGTGGTGGATGCGCTCTCGCCGCTGGGCGTCCGGCATCTGGATATGCCGCTGACGCCCGAGAAGATCTGGAAGATCGTGTCGAAAGCCGCAGGGAGGACCGCATGATTTCGCAGAGTTTCGAATACACGGCGCCCAAGACGCTGGACGAAGCGCTGGGCCTGCTGGCGGAGGGCGCCAAGCCGCTGGCCGGTGGGCAGAGTCTGATCCCGATGATGAAGCTGCGCCTAGCCACACCGGAGCGGCTGGTGGATCTGGCGCGCTTGCGGGATCTCAACTACATCCGCGAGCAGGGCGGTAACATCCACATCGGCGCGACCACGACCCACTACGAAGTCGAGAGTTCGACTATGCTCAGGGTCAAGTGCCCGCTGCTCTCGGCAACGGCCGCGTGCATCGGCGACGTGCAGGTGCGTAATGTGGGGACTATCGGCGGGAGCGTCGCGCATGCCGATCCGGCTGCGGATTATCCGGCGACTCTGCAGGCGCTGGAGGCGCGAGTCGTTCTTAAGGGCGTGAAAACTGAGCGGACCGTCGCGGCGGCGGATTTCTTTGTCGATACTTTCACCACGGCGCTCGAGCCGGGCGAGATCGTGCGCGAGATCGTCGTGCCGGTGGACCCCTCGGGCACGAGCTACCAGAAGTCGTATCAGCCGGCCAGCGGTTTTGCGGTGGTGGGGGTCGCGGCGCGCATCCTGAAATCCGGAGGAAAGATCAGCCAGGTGCGGATCGGCGTTACGGGACTCTCGAATTGCTCCTATCGCGCTACGGCGACGGAGAAAGCGCTCGAGGGCAAAGCCGGGTCGGCTGAAGACCTTCGCGCGGCGGCGGCTTTGGTGGCGCAGGGTGTCGAGGCCAACTCGGATTTGCACGCCTCGGCGGACTACCGGCGGCATCTGGCTACGGTCTACGCAGAGCGGGCGCTGATCGCGGCACTGGCGAAGGCGTAGTTTCATGTCCCCGACGCTCGAGCACCGAGTGGGGCCAGGCTTTCAGCGTGCCTTCGGTTCTGAGGCGGCGCATCCTACTTGGCTGCGCATGCTTAAGACGCCGCGCAGAGGCGGGGCGGCAGCCCGGAAGGGCTGGCCCCACTTCTTTCACCGACCACCAGGACAAGAGACCGGCGCGGCATGAAGATCAGTGGCTCGCAGGTGCTCGCACTGCCGCCTGCGCGGGCCTACGAACTGATGCAGGACCCGGACGCCCTGGCTCGCTCCATGCCGGGGTGCGAAGCGCTCGAAAAAATCGGCCCGGGCGAATACCGCATGAAGATGAAGATGGCGATGGCCAGTCTATCGGGCGCATTCGACGGGAAGGTGCGGATTACGGATCAGTCGCCGCCGGACAGCTTTCGCTTGAGCGTCGAGGGTTCGGGCAAGATCGGGTTCATGAAGGGCGAGGGGTTGCTCAAATTTGCGCCGCAGGGGGAGGGCTCTGAGGTTTCCTACGAAGGCGACGTGCAAGTCGGTGGCACCATTGCGGCGATCGGACAGAGGCTGATCGACTCGACCGCGCGGATGATGATTAAGAAGTTTTTCGAGAAATTGGTGAGTTGATGTGGAGCACGCACTCGTGCGTGCCACGTCGAGACTCGTCTCGACGCTTGGTTTGGGGGCGTAATGGGACTAACGCACGTGTCGGCACGAGTGCCGACATGGCACGCACGAGTGCGTGCTCCACGGTGCTAAACCATGTGTAGGGCGGCCGCTAGGTCTTTGTCGCTGCGCACGCGCCAGATCTTTGCATCCAGACAATAGTGCGTGAACGCTAGTCCCCAAATTGCGGCTTGGACGGTCTGATACGGGAACAGAGCGGCCGGAAGAAGATTTAGGACAATGTTCAGGCCGATTGCGACGGCCAGGTAGCGAGGCACCTTTGTAGCCAAGGCGGCTGCCAGGCCATGGCGCTCCATCGCGTCTGGACCGCTATAGCGGTTGTGGTTGTGAAACCACAGCAGCCGGTGATACTGCAAGCCATGGAAGATCCCCAAGGGGATCGCGGCTTGCAGAACTCCGGCGGGTCCGAAGCGCGCGCCGAATAACAGCGCCAGCCATTGCAGCGGCACGACACCCAACAGAAGCCCGAGCTTGGGCCAATTCATTTCGGCGCCACTCTGCAGCTTCTGCACTTGCCGCAGCAGCCACGCCGCGCACAGCGCGCCGTAGCCCAGAAAAGCGGCCCTTTGGATCCAGATCAAACCGGGCAGAGCTTGCGCCCAGGGCTCGGTCCGCACGACGAACAGCGCTAGCGGCACGAACAGCGACGCTAGCAGAAACCAGCGGTCGAGCCGGCGGTCGAGCTGATCGCGCTCCCGGTTCTTCGCTTTGTAGATCATCATGAAGCCGAAGTGCTGCTTGGTGACATGAAATTGCTGCCAGCAGAACGCGGCCAGAAAAAAGAGCGCCGCCTTCCCCGCCAGCGCCATGGCCGGGCCGATCAGCATCAGCGGGATGGGAATCCATAGGAACCAGCCGAGCTTGCGCCGCTCTTCTTTATCGAAATACGTTCGCGTGGCGGTGGCGAGCACGTGCGGGCTATCGATGACGAAGAACCAGACGAACTGGATGGGCAGAATCGGGAACCCGGCCCACAGGAGCGCGATCGCCAGATACCCGGCCAGGGCGGAGCCGATAAACCAAATGAGGTCCTCGCGCTGCGAAATGATCCACGTGGCGTGGAAGCCGCGCCGGGGAACGGCGGACGCGGGAGACGGCGAAGCTGGAGACACGAAGGTCGTGGAGCTCATGAGGAAGCCTCGCTTGGCTATCGGCGGTTGCAGCTCGCGGCTTTAGTGCGGTTGAGTAGTGGGGGTTCAGGAGACCTCGGCTTCTCCGACCGGCGGCGGCACGCTCGCTTCTCCCGGCGTTTGTGTGCGTTGCCGCGCCGAGAACATCGGGCCGCGGGCGTCCTGGTTGGGGGCGAACCGCATCATCCCTAGGGGCGTAGGGATATCGTCGTAGATCGCCTCGAATCCGCCGCGCCGGAAGTAGGTTTCGTGCCAGAAGCCGGTGCCGGCGGGGTCGCGCAGGAAATCCTTCCACCACTGCTGGTGTGGCATGGTCGAGCGCGCCCAGGTCTCAAGCGCGGCGAAGTCGCGCCAATACTGACGCATCCCGGCGTGGACAGGCCACAGCGAGAACATCAGGTCCTCGTGCAGCAACAGGCCGTCGGGCTTGGCGGCGACCGCGGCCTTGATGCGCGGGCCAAGGCGGAGCAGCGTCTTCAAGCCTCGGAGAGAATTCACGCGCATGCCCAGGTAGATGACCACCAGGTCCGGGTATGGGGACAGGTCGACAGTGGCGCGCTTAACTTTGGCGGCCATGGGAACAACTCTACTCAGACTGCGGCGGCGGGCGCAAGCTGCGCACCATCGGTCAAGTGCACCGAGTCCTGACCCAGCATCGCGGTTCGCGGACCCGGCAGAACAACGCCGGTCAGATTCAGCGGATCGGCGGCGGCGATTTCGATTTCCTCGCGCTCGGCGTTTTCGGACTGCCACGAGCGCCTCAAGTGCCGCAGCAGGTCCAGCGCTTCGGGACGCGCGAACTGCTCGCCTACGTAGCCCGCGACGAATCGGCCACGGCGAATCTCGCCGCGCGCTTCCATGCGGCGCAGGACTTGAAGCAGGTCACGCCACGGCGGCGCGAGCGATTCCTGCGCGGCCAGATCGCGGAAGACTACGCCCCAGCGCGCTAGCAAGTGGGTCGCGAAGAATTCGGCTGCCTGTTCTGGGGTATTTCGGGACGCGTGGCGATCGAGCAGCGCCCAGCGGCCCGCAGCGTGCCTGGGTCGCGCCGAGCGTCCTCGACCTTCTCCTCGCCGCCGCTTGGGATCGATCAGCGCGCGCAGATTCTCGAAGCCGTCGGCGGTGACCAGTCCGGCGGCGACCAGTTCCCACAACCCGTCCTCGACCTCGCTGGCCAAGCGTCCAGTGGCGCGTAGGAGCTCGGGGAAAAATGACGCGCCTCGGGTGGTGAGCGCGTCCAGCACTTCTCGCGCAGCGTGTGACAGCGCCGGCGGCGTCGAAGGCAAGGGCGGCAACAACTGCGCAGCGTCCTCGCGGAGAAACACGGCCAGCGGAGCGACCCGCGTCGGGCGCACGCGCCGTCCGCTTTGGGATTCGAGCGCCGGATGCGGCGACAAGCGGCCCCACATTACTTCTCCCGACAGGCACAACTGATCGAGTAACTCGGGGTCATAGTGGGCGACGCGGCGCGGCAGCACCTGCGATTCCCATGCCGCGGCCGGGATCTCGCAGCCTTGAAGCTGGCGCAGAATCTGCAGCAGACCGTCGGCTCCGTGCTGTTGCGTCCCTGGCGCGACGTGCTGCCAGCGGCACAGGAAGCGCATGAACTCGGCTGAAGTGACCGGCTCGATTTCGCGCCGCAGCCGGCCCAGCGTCAGGCGGTGAATGCGGGCCAGGATGCGACGGTGGCAGAATTCGGTTTGCTGCAAGGCAAATTGCCCGCGAAGGATCTGGCCTTGGGCTTCTAGTTGTGCCAACGCCGTCTCGACCGCGTCGGGAGGTAATCGCAGACGTTGCGCCAGCGCGCCCGGCGTCACCGGACCGATGGAATCCATCCATCCGCGCAAGGTCGCGGTTATCGCCTCCGGTTCGAGGTCTTCCGCGGCGTGGCGTGCGAGATCAGCCCGCTCCGCGGCGAACCAGTACACTGCCGTCCCGCGCGAGATCGTGAGCACGCGGTGCGAACGTGCCAGTTCCTCGAACCAATCGCGCCATTCTTCAACCGGAGGCATCAGGATCAGGGTGAGCAGGGCGTCGTGCAGCTCGTCGGCATCGCGCACTAGCGGCCACGATTCTTCCGCCACCTGGGCGATCGCTTCTGGATCCAACGCGCCGATTTGCGCCGCGTCCGAAACGTCCAACGTGCGCCGCATGGCCACAGCGCGTGTGCGGCGTTCCTCGAGCGGAGCGTCATCCAGGAAGGCGTACGGATTCGCGTTCAGAATTTCGTGGCAGAACGGCGAGGGCTCGCGCGTGTCGACGGCTACGGTGCGGAGTTCGCCGGCTTCCAAGCGATCGAGGATCGCCATCAGCCCGTCCAGATCCATGGCTTCGTGCAGGCAGTTTGAGATGGTCTCGTTCACCAGCGGATGATCGGGAATGCGGATTTCGCCAGTGAGATTTTCCGCGCACGCCGCCTGATCGGGGAATACGCTGGCCAGCAAATCGTCGGCGCGCATGCGCTGGATGGGCGGCGGGACCTTGCGGCCTCCGGCGAATCGGGGCACGGCCAATGCGCGGGCGGCGTTCCACTTCCAGCGTGCCGCGAACATGGGCGAGGCCAGCAGGGCTTGCGTTAACACGTGCTCGACCGTGGCGGTTTTCAGGAAGCCGAACACCATCTCGAGCGGGAAGGAATGCTGCTCGGTGAGCGAGAGCACCAGTCCGTTGTCGGTGGCCGCGGCTTGCAGCTCGAAGTTGAACGTACGGCAGAAGCGCTTGCGAAGGGCCAGCCCCCAGGCCTTGTTGATGCGCGATCCGAATGGGGCGTGAACGACCAGTTGCATGCCTCCGGCTTCGTCGAAGAAACGCTCGGCGACCACGCAATCTTGAGTCGGGACGGCGCCCAGGGCGACGCGCCCGGCTTGGGCGTAGGCAGCGGCCTGCTCGGCGCCGCGCTGGTCCAGCATGCATTCGCGGCGCAAAAGCTCCACGGCTTCCGCCCCGCCGGCCGCGATCTCTTCCCGCAGTTGCGACACTTCCGCGGATAGCTCGCGCGTGCGTCCCGGGGCCTCGCCGCGCCAGAACGGAATCGTGGGAGCCGCTCCGTGGGCGTCTTCCACACGCACACGCCCGGCCTCCACGCGCCGAATCCGCCACGACGTGGTGCCGAGCAGGAACACGTCGCCGGCCATGCTCTCGACGGCGAAATCCTCATCGACGGTGCCGGCCACGAATCCTTCGGGCTCGACCACGACTTGATATTGGGCCGTGTCGGGAATCGCGCCGCCGCTGGTGATGGCCGCCAGTCGCGCGCCTCGGCGGGCCCGCACACGATGATTCACCTGGTCGCGATGCAGGTACGCGCCGCTGCGCCCGCGCGAGGTGGCGATGCCTTCGGAGAGCATTTCGATGATGGCATCGAAGTCGCGCCGAGCCAGTTCGCGATACGGCGCGGCGCTGCGGACCAGCGCGAACAGCGCGTCCTCCTCGAAATCCTCGCAGGCAGTGGCGGCGACGATCTGCTGCGCCAGAATATCGAGCGGCGCTTGCGGAATCTCTAGGCGGTCGAGCTCTCCCTTGCGGATGGCGCGCACGGTTGCGGCGCATTCGATCAGATCGTCGCGCGTGGTGGCGAACAATCTTCCCTTGGGCAATGCGCCCATCCAGTGCCCGGCGCGACCCACACGCTGCAGCGCCACGGCGATCGAGCGCGGCGACCCGATCTGGCACACCAGATCCACAGTGCCGATGTCAATGCCCAGCTCCAGTGACGCGGTGGCGACGACGGCGCGTAGTTCGCCGTTTTTCAAGCGCTGCTCGGCGTCCAGGCGGAGCTTCCTCGACAGGCTCCCATGATGCGGCAGCACGGCTTGCTCACCCAACCTTTGGCCCAGGTGGTGCGCCACTCGCTCGGAGAGGCGCCGTGTGTTCACGAATACCAGCGTGGTCCGGTGCTCCTGAACCAGTTGCGCGACGCGATCGTAGATCTCGTCCCACATTTCCATACTGGCGACCGAACTCAGCTCGTCGCGCGGAACTTCGACCGCCAGATCCATCGCCCGCCGGTGACCGGCTTGTACGATGTGAGCGTCATCGCTCAGGAACCGCGCGACCTCCTCGATGGGGCTGACCGTCGCCGAGAGTCCGATCTTCTGCAAGCGCACTCCGGGCGAGGTGTGCGCAACCAACGCTTCCAAGCGAGCGATCGACAACGCCAGGTGCGAGCCGCGCTTGTCGTCGGCGACGGCGTGAATCTCGTCGACGATCAGCGTCCGAACCGAGGCCAGCATCTTGCGCGGGCCCACGGCGGTCAGGAGGATGTAGAGCGACTCGGGCGTGGTCACCAGGATGTGCGGCGCGCGCCGGCCCATCTGTTGGCGCTCAGCCGCGGGAGTATCGCCGGTGCGCACGGCGGTGCGGATCTGCGCCAGGTCCACGCCCTGCTCGCGAGCCAATTCCGCGATGCCGGCCAGTGGGATGTCGAGGTTCTTGTGGACGTCGTTGCTGAGCGCCTTCAGCGGCGACACGTACAGCACCTCCGTCTGATTGGGAAGATCGCCCTGGCGGGCCTGGCGGACCAGCGTGTCGATGGCGGTGAGAAACGCGGCCAGTGTTTTGCCGGATCCGGTGGGCGCTGAGATCAGAACGTCGCGGCCGGCCTGAATCTCCGGCCATCCTCGCAACTGGGGCTCGGTCACGGCCGCGAAGCGCCGCTCGAACCAACCGCGGACTAGAGGGTCGAAAGCCGCTAATGTGGACATTCCAGGTGGTTGTGGAGCGGGCTTTAGCCTGCAACGGGCGCTTTAGCGTCCGCGCCGACGCGGAGGCTGAAGCCTCCGTTGCAGGCTAAAGCCCGCTCCACGTCTACTCAAGATCCTCAGTGTCTACTCAAAATCCTCAGTCATGGACAAGCAATTTACCTTATGGGAACACCGGCTGCACCTGCATCCCCTGCTTGAGCGTCCTCTCCGACGGCAGCGCCACGGCGTCGCCCTCACCCAACTCGCTTACCTGCACGCGCGTGGTGTTGTTGACTCCTTGTGTGATCTTGCGCCATGCCAAGCGGTCGCCGTTCAGAGAGAACACGCCGGTCTGGCCAGACTCGCGGCGCACGGCCTCCTTAGGTATCGTGACCGCATTCTCGACCGTGTGGGAACGGATTTCGACGTTGACGTTGGTTCCGGGCAGCAGATCCATGTCCGGATTCTCGATGAGGCACGCCACTTCGCCGACCTGGCGCGATCCGAGCGCGACGATTTGCGAAGCCGTGCGGTCCACCGTGCCTTTCCACACCCGGCCCGGCAAGGCGTCCCAGGTGATCGACGCGGGCATGCCCTTGGCGACTCGCCCCAGATCCGGCTCGTCCACATACACGGTCACGTGGACCCGGTCCAAACGTCCGATAGACGCGATCACATCTCCGGCGTTCACATAGGCGCCGCGCTTCAGGTCGAACTGGTAGACGGTGCCCGAGAGGGGCGCGCGGACCACACTTTGCGAGATGCGCGACTGGGCCAGCTCGGCGGCTGCCTGGGCGTCATGCAGCCGGGCTTCGGCGGAGGTGCGGTCCGGCACCGCCACCAGCGCGGCCTTGCGTTGCTGCAGCGATTCGATCTGCAACCGCGCGCGATCCACCTTCTCCTTGGCAGCCGCGGTTTCCAGCGGCGTGGCAGCCTGGCGGGCTTGCAGGCGCAGCAGCGTGTCGTACTCGTTTTGCGCTACTTTTAAGTCCAGCCGGGCGCGCTCCAGGCCGCTGGAGATTTCCGCCAGATCCGTCGCGCGGCCCCCTTTGCTCAGGGTTTCGAGCTCGGCCTGGATTTGGACGACGCGCGCCTGCGCCGCCGATAGCTCCGCCTGGGAGTCGGCCGAATCGATGGCGATCAGCACATCGCCTTCGTTCACCTTCTGCCCCCGCTGCACCAGAATTTCCTGCACCGGGCCTTGCCGGGCCGCGCGCGCCGTGGCCCACTCGATGGGTTCCACTTTGCCGTTGGTCGGGACGGTGCTCGCGATGGTCTCGCGGGTCGCCCGAGCGAAGGAGATCTCAGGGGGCTGCCGGCGCCAGCCGTCAAGTTGCCAGAAACCAATCGCGGCCGCGCCAGCCACTACAACAACCCACAGCCACCGCCAGCTCGGGCGCCGCATCAGGCCGGCCTCGCACAATGGTCGAACAGAAGCTGCCACTCCACGCGTTGAACTTCCATGGCCGCCTGTTCCTGCGCCGATCCGGGCTGATTACGCGCCCTCTCACAAAAGGCGATGAAGGCGTAGGGATCCCATTTGCCGACGCGGAATTCGGCTTCCTTGACACGGGCGGTGATCTTTTGCGTTTCCCGAGCCAGCTCGGGGAAAATGGCGTGCGACCCCACCCGCCGAAACCAGTACGCCGCGTTGCCGGAATCCGGCTCCTGGCGATGCAGAATCGCATGCCAGAATTCGCCGTCCTTGGTTCCGCAGGCGTCGGCGAGCTGGTGGGCTTCCTCGAAGCAGGAAAAGTACAGCCATAACCCGGCCATGGGGGCTTGCGGATGTTTGGCCTCGGGGAATAGAGCTTGAGGTTTCAAGTTTTGCAGTTCCGCGCGCGCTTCCAGGCTCGAACACGCTCCGCAGGTCAGCGGCATCAGGCGCTGGCCGTTACCGTCGAAAGCCAAAATGCGCGCGATTCCAGGGCCATACTTTGCGGGATCGAAATCCATGAATGGAGTACACTCCTATTCTAAGAGGTCGGCGGGAATCACGGGAGGATTCTTTGCGGCGCGCTTTGGTGCTCTCGGGCGGAGGTATGTTCGGCGCGTGGCAGGCGGGGGCGTGGGCGGCGCTGGCGGGGCGCGTCCCGTTCGATCTGGTGGTGGGCGCATCCGTGGGCGCGCTGAACGGATATGCGATCGCTTGCCGCACGAGTCCGGCCGAGCTGCGGAGTCTGTGGCTCGATCCCAGTTTCACGCGCCTCCACGGGCTTCCCGCGACGGTTCACGCGCTGATCGAGCGGGCGCGCCCGGTGACCGAATTCGCGGTCACGGTTACGGATCTTCTGCGGCTGAAGCCGCGGGTGTTTCGCGACGGCCAGATTCGGGCGGAGCACCTGATCGCTTCGTGCGCGATTCCTTTAATCCTGCCGCAGGTGCGGATCGAGGGACGCTTATACTCGGACGGCGGATTGTTGAATCCGCTGCCGGTGTGGGCGGCGGTCGAGTTGGGCGCGACGCACATTGTGGCCGTGAACGCTCTGCCGCGGATTCCTTCGCCCTGGCTGCGCCCGCTGGTCAGTGTGTTCCGCGCCGTGGCTGGTTATCATCCGCCTGTGCCGCCGGAGGTGACGCTCCAGATCATCCGTCCGCCGCGCGACCTGGGTACTACGATGGAAGCCCTACGCTGGGACCGCGAGCGCATCGAACGCTGGCTGGATCAGGGAGAAACGGATGTGGGGCGGGCAATCCTGCCCGCAGCCGGCTATTAACCGGCTTCTCGCGGGGAGCGAGAACAGCAGCCGAGTGAACCCCGCCTCAAAAGGCGGCGGCAGCCAGGAATGGCTGCCCCACAAAAAAACATTTCCTTTTTAAATTGTCTTGAGCGATAATTTTAAGCGAACCGCATGTACACGTACCGCATTCACCGCCTCAGGGAACATCTGCGCCGCCAGTTTCGCTACGCTCCGCACGTCTCCGGGCGTGCGCAGGTGAAGCCGCGCGACTACGAGGCCGGGGATTCCATCCAGGCCGACTCCCCCTATCGGGCCTTCTTCGCCTTGCGCGATGGCGGAAAGCCTCTGGACGTCGGGGATCTGCTCGAGGCCGGCGACGGCTCGCTGCGCATCTTCAAATTCGTGGGTTTTGAGGAAGCGGTTTGGGTGCTCCCGGAAGTGAAGACCCCGACCGAGTCTGGCGGGCCCGGTGGCGCGCCAGCCGGCGGGTCCGACGTGACCGAACCCGCCAGGGCCTGACGCCGGGGTATAATGGGCTTGCAATGGACGACAATTGCGGGCAGCGAGCCGCAATCAATTCCTACTCGTTAGTCGCCTACCTGCCCGAACCCCTTGCTGGATTTGTCGGTCAACTCCGCCAGGAACTGGTGCCGGATTGTCAGGCTCGCGCCCACATCACCATTTTGCCGCCGCGGGCGCTCGCCTGTCCTCCGGATGTGGCACTCGGCCAGATACGAAGGGCCCTGTACGGCTTCCAGGCCTTTACCGTGGAATTCGGCGAGGTCCGCTTCTTCCCCCAGACCAACGTGGTTTACCTGTCGATCCTCCGTGGTTTGAAGGAATTGGACCAACTCCATCAAGCTCTGAATTGCGGACCAGCGGGGTGCGACGAAACCTATCCGTACGAGCCGCATCTGACCTTGGCGCAACAGATCGATCCCGGGGCCATGGCGCCTGCCGGAGAACTGGTTTCGCGCCGCTGGCAGGAATTTCCACACGCCCGCAGCTTCGTGGTCGAATCGCTTACATTTGTCCAAAATACGTCCGACAACGTCTGGATCGACTTGGCAGAGATTCCATTAAGCGTACCCGTGGGCGTCTGAAGGCTTCGAGAAACCACCCTACTCAAACATCGGTATTTGCTTGTCTTTGTCGGCAGGTTTCGGGGGACGCCGCCGGGCGCTGCTGCCCACCACGCCTAGCACCTCGACGCCCGCTAAAGCTTCCCGAGGGACGAAAACCCGCTGAAGCTGGGCCGAGGGGTCGGGTGGAATGGCGCTGAACCCGGCTTCTTCCACCAGCAGCAGGTTGTTGGCGAGGATCCCTTCCAGCCAATCGCCGTCGCGGAACCGCATCCGCACCCACAAACCGGCGGTTTTGGGCCGGGTGACAAAAGCCCGATGCGGCGTCCAGGCCGGGGTCTCCTCGAAATCTCGCACAAAACAAACCACTTTTGCTTCTGGAAAGGGTATGCGTACCAGGTTTCCTTCCGGGGTCAAGAGCTCGACGTGGTCGCCGGTAAGCCCTTCGGGAACTTGCACGAAGCCGGCCAGGGTGGCGCGGTCGAACCGCACGACTTGCACTTTCTTATTGGCCGAGCCAGCCACGGACCTCCGTTTCGGGGAACAACCGCAACGCCCGCAAGGTTTTCACATCGATTCTCTTCCAAACAATTTCGCAAGTATTGTATCATTAGCTCAATGCAAGCGACTGTGCCCGTTGGGGAAGAAACGGCGGGCAACCAGTGTGTCAGTCCGGGGGCATCGGCGGCCGCAATGGAAGGCTTTCTGGGTTTCTGCCGCGTGGAAAAGGGGCTGGCCGGCAACACACTAACATCGTATCGCATTGATTTAGAGCGGTTTATTAACGGCGTCGAGGTTCCAGCAAGAGACGCTGGCCCGGAGCACCTGGCGCATTATTTAGACTCTTTATACGCTGCGGGGCTGTCCCCTCGGTCCATCGCCAGGCATATTGCCACTTTGCGCGGGTTCTACGCGTTCTTGACTCGGGAGGGGGAAATCGGACGGGACCCGGCTGAGTTCCTGTCCACACCAAGGTTAGGAGCCCCGCTGCCCCGGTACCTGAACCGGGAGGAGATCGAGCGATTACTGGAGGCTCCGCCGGCCGGGACGCCCCTGGGCGTCCGGGATCGAGCCATGCTCGAGCTGCTGTACGCCACTGGACTGCGGGTCTCGGAACTGTGCGGGTTGCCGCTGTCGGCCCTGGAACGGCAAATGGGGGTGCTGCGGGTGACCGGCAAAGGCAACAAGCAGCGCTTGGTGCCGTACGGCGATGCCGCCGCGGCCGCCGTGGACCGGTATCTGGCGGAGGGCCGTCCGGCTCTGCTCAAAGGACGGGCCAGCAAGTATTTGTTCGTGACCAACCGAGGCGGAGCGCTGACCCGGCAGTGCTTTTGGCATTTGTTAGTCACGCACGGCAAGCGGATAGGGATCTTCCGGCGCCTGACGCCCCACGTCCTGCGGCACAGCTTCGCGACCCATTTGGTGGAGGGGGGCGCGGATCTACGCAGCGTGCAGATCCTGTTGGGACACGCCGGCATCTCCACCACGCAGATTTATACCCATGTGGCCCGCAACCGGCTGCGTGAAACCATAGACCGGCATCATCCGCGGGCCTAGCGGCCCACGGCGGAGGCGCGAAACACCGCTGGCTTCGGCGCGCGGCGCTACCGAGCAGCGAGGGGAGCGGTCCGGGAGGCAGAGGATCGAATGAGCGACTACATGTTCATGCTGGAGAGCCACCTCAGCGCGGAACAGCACCGCGTGGTGGGGTTCATCCAGGAACTGGCCACCTCCGCGGGTACCAATTTGTATCTGACGGGTGGGGCGATGCGCGACATGCTGGGGGGCTTTCCGGTCCGCGACCTGGACTTCACCGTCGAAGCCAATCCCGCCAAACTGGTGAAGATCGCCGAGAAGAAATACAGCGCCACGCTGGTTTCGACCGATGAATTGCGCAAATCCCACGAACTGCGGTTTCCCGGCGGCGTTACCGCCTCGCTCGGGATGGCCCGCGCGGAACGGTATCCCAAATCCGGCGGCCGGCCCCAGGTGAGCGCGGCTACCATCCACGAAGATCTGCGGACCCGCGATTTCACGGTGAATGCGATCGCGCTGTCGCTCAATCGCGCCTCGCTGGGATTGCCGATCGATCCCACCAACGGCATCGGGGACATCGAGCGCAAGGAAATCCGCGCGATCCACAATTACTTGTTCTACGACGACCCGTCGCGCATGCTGCGCATGATCCGTTTCAAAGTACGCCTGGGGTACGCCATCGACGAGCGCACCCGGCTGCAATACGAAAACGCCCGCGAAGCCGAGATGCTGGAGCGCATCGATCCGGAAGCCCTGGGCGTGGAACTGCGCCACATGGCCAAGGAGATCCTGTCGCACGATCTGGTGGAGGCCCTGGAGCAGGAGAAGCTGATCGGCCTGTTCTCTCCCGCCCTGAGCGGAGCTAAGCTGAACCTGCCGGGACTCCAGAAATTGCAGAAGGCCCGGCAGATGGCGCCCTTCGGTTACGAGGCCACCGCCCACTGCTTGCCCTTGTTTCTGGCCGCGCTGACCGAAAAGCTGAACGCGAAAGAAACCGCCGCGCTGATCAAAGCCGCCGCCTTGACCAAGTCCGAAGCGGGTGGCCCGCAGAAGCTGGAAGCCGGGTCCAAGAAACTGGAGCGGGAGCTGAAAGGCGGCAAGCTGCAGAAACCTTCGCTGTTGTATCAGGCGGTCACCAGGGCCTCCAGCGAGCAGGTGCTGTACTTGTTGGTGTATTCGGCGCAGCGCATCGTCACGGACCGCATCCGCAACTACTTCCAGAAGTATCTGCCGGCCGCCGCGGAGGTGACCGATGACATGGTGTCGGCTTCTCTAGGTCCAGCCGGCGCCGCACCGGGGTCGCCGAAATTCCAGCGGGCCAAAGACGAAATGATTCTCACGCGGCTGGACGCCCGTCCGAAGAAACCCGCTCCGGTGCCCGAGCCGGTTCCGCCACCCCCGATGTCGAGTTTCGCCCGCGGACCGGGATTGCGTCACGCGCGATAAGCGAAGTCGGAGCGCCTGACAAGCAAGTCACAGACTGGGGCTGGAGGAACGAATGCGAATCACGGACGTCACGTTTGCAGCCTCTCTCAATTGTCCGACCAAATGTTTCCTCTTCCTTCATAATGAAACTGGTGGCAATTCGGAGTTCTCGCAGTGGCAGGCCCGCATCCAAGCGGACTTCGAAACTGCTGCACGGGACCGACTGTGCTCCGCCCTCCCCGCAGGGGACATCTTTCTCGGCACCCCTACTCTTTCCGACCTTCGATCACGCCGATATAGCTTCGTCCTCGGATATGAAGCGGTGACGCCCGAAATCCAAACGCGACTGCCCGCACTTCAGCGCGTCGAAGGAAAGGCTGGAAAGCGAGATGGGTACGTTCCGATCCGTTTTGTTTCCCGTGAAAAGCTGAATGTTTCAGATCGGCTAAGTCTAGCGTTCGATGCTCTGGCTGTGTTACAAGACCTTACTCATGTGCCACGCATCGGCAAACTTGTTCACGGTAGAGACGGCCGGACGGTGACGGTTCATCTTGACCCATGGATCAAGAAGGCCCGGCGTTCCCTATCCGTCATCCGAAAATACGAGAGTCCCAACACACCTCCTCCCTTAATGTTAAACAGGCATTGCGGTGAGTGTGAGTTCCAGGAGCGTTGTCGGAAACTTGCAGTTGACCATGACGACCTTAGTCTCCTCGCCAACCTGAGCGAGAAAGAATGGAAGAAGCAGCGCGACAAGGGGATCTTTACGGTCACGCAGCTCTCGTACACGTTCCGACCTCGACGACGCGTCACTTCGCTACCCGGCCATCATCAACATGCCCTGAAGGCGCTCGCCATCCGAACAAACAAGATCCACGTCTTAGGCTCCCTCAAACCAGATAGCGCGCCAGTCACTCCTGTTTACATTGATGTCGAAGGCGATCCCGACCGAGACTTCTACTACCTCATCGGACTACGGCTAACCCGCGACGGTTTACCCATACAGTACTCGTTCTGGGCGGATGACCCGGCGTCTGAAAGAACGATTTGGACGGACTGCCTTCGCGTCCTGGGCTCTATCGACAACCCAACGCTCGTCCACTACGGCAGCTATGAGACTGCTTTTTTCAAGCGAATGCGAGATCGCTACAGCGATTGCGCCCCGGCTATCGTTGAAACGCTAATTGGGAAAGCGATTAACCTTGTGTCGATCATCTATGCACACGTGTATTTCCCAACATACTCCAACAGGCTGAAGGAAATTGGAGACTACGTTGGGTCTCGATGGTCTGCTGCCTCAGCCTCAGGTCTAAGCACCCTGATTTGGAGATCGCAGTTCGAGCAATCGCAGGACACAGCCTTGAAGCAGAAACTGATCACTTACAATGCCGAAGACTGCCAAGCCCTTCAGATGGTTGCGGAAACAGTGTGGCGAGTGCTGGATCGAACCCACGCGGCCCAGAACGGGACAGTGGACGTGAGCACTCTCAAGCGGGAGTACCCGCAGCGTTTCGGCAGCGTGGATTTTCTTCTGCCCGAATTCAAGGCGATCAATGAGGCCGCTTATTGGGATTATCAACGAAATCGAGTCTATGTTCGCACCGACGGGCTTTCAAAGCCGTACCGCCGTAAGCGTGCCGGAAAGAACCGAGTTCGCCCAAATAGAGTGGTGCATGTTCAAGACCCTCGGCCGGAACGTTGTCCTCGCTGCGATGCCACTTTGATCTACAAGTGGGGTACCTATGGTCAGACCGTTTATGATCTTAGATTCACCAACACGGGCATCAAGCGCTGGGTCGTTCGATTCGTCTTTCAACGATTCATCTGTTGGCAGTGTAAGCGGCCGTGGCAAACCTACTTGCATAAGCCCAAGTACGGCACTGCTCTTTTTGCGTACGTTCTCTATCAACTATTTGAGATGGACGTGTCACAGAACGCCATTGCAGCCAGCCTGTCGCGACTGTTTGGCTTGCCGTTTTCCCGTGGTGGCGTCAATCATTTGAAAGAGACCGCTGCGGCGAAATACCGGGCAGCCTATGATGATATCTTCCGCCGAATCGTGAGCGGCAAACTCATCCACGCAGACGAAACAAAAGCCAGGGTCGAGGGAAAGGACGGATATGTATGGGTGTTCACCAGCCTCGAAGAAGTTGCTTTCATTTACCGGGCCACACGAGAGGCCGAATTCGTGCACGAAATGCTCAAAACCTTCAAGGGCGTCCTCGTTTCAGACTATTTTTCTGGATACGACTCTATTCCGTGCGCGCAACAGAAATGCCTGATCCACCTGATGAGGGATATAAACGACGACCTTAGGAGACATCCATTTGATCAAGAGATGAGGCAGATAGCGGAAGCATTCGCCTGCTTGCTTCGACCGATGGTCGCGTCAGTGGACCGCTTCGGATTGAAGGCTCGGCATCTCCGAAAACATCGGCCAGCCGTTGAGAAGTTCTTCTGCGCTCTGGAGAAGCGTGATTATCAGACCGAAGTTGCAGCGGCATACAGGAAACGGTTTGAAAAGAATAGGGACAAGTTGTTCACGTTCTTAGATTGCAACGACGTACCGTGGAATAACAACAACGCCGAGCACGCGATCAAAGCCTTCGCAAGGCTTCGCCGTACCATAGGCGGTACCAGCACTGTCAAGGGCATCGAAGAGTACCTTGTCTTGTTGAGCATTTCAGAGACGTGCAAAGCGAAAGGCGCCGACACGCTCGACTTGTTCTTGGCTGACGATATCGGATCGTTCGCGGCGCATACCTAGCCATTCACTTTACCGTGTAGCGCTCGAACCGCACTTGTGGCTCCAGCCCGGAACGACGCGGGAGAAGCCGAGTCGGTTCTGGAAGACTCTTATCGCGGCCGCGCTACTCGGCGTCGTCGGCTTCCGCGTCACTCGAGCGGCGCGATGGGTCCCCGCGGTACTCGGGTTCCTGCGGCGTGTAGTAGGAGTGGTAATACGTGTACTTGCTGTACAGCTCCCCGCGGCGCGCGCCGTTCACGACGATTCCCAGCACGTTGTTGTTGCACAGCGATTGCACCGCGCGGGTCACCGAGTCGATCGTCGTGTGGCCGATGCGCACCACCAGCAAGGTTCCGTGGCACAAGGTCGAGAGCAGGTTGGCGTCGGCCGCGAACAGCAGCGGCGGGCTGTCCAGAATCACCCAGTTGAACACGGAGGGCAGCCGGTCGAGAAGGTGCTTCACCTCGCGCAGGTTCAGCAGTTCCAGCGGATTGATGACGGCCTCGCCGGCGGGCATGATATACAGATTCGTTCCCGTGATGCGCTTGATGATTTGCGACAGCTCGGCCCGGCCCAGCAGATAATCGGTGATGCCCGGGCTGCGGTCGAGTCCGAACAGCGTGTGCACCACCGGGCGGCGGAAATCGAAGTCGGCGAGCAGGGTGGTGTTGCCCGCCAGATGCGACTGCGCCAGAGCCAGGTTGGCCGCGCTCAGGCTCTTGCCTTCGGCCGGCGACGGGCTGGTGATCACGACGGTGTGAATCGGCTGCAGCGTCTTCAAATGATTCAGGCGTGTGCGCAGCGTGCGGAACTCTTCCATGGGGGCTTCGTGCGGACGAGTGGCGTCGATCAGCAGCGCCTCGCTGGCTTGATGCAGCGTGATCTCCTGGATTTGCTCGAGCAGTCCCTGGAGGCTGGGCGCGGGATCGGCCACAGTGGCGGCTCGGCTCTCTTCGCGCGGCACGGGTGCGGGCACCGAGCCGGTTTGTTCCGCGCGTCGCAAAGCGTCGTGTACTCGGCTCATACAGTCTCCCCTTGGTCCGTTGAGCACGCACTCGTGCGTGCCATGTTGGCACTCGTGCCGGCACACGCAGGCGAACCGCAAGCCCGCGTCGAGACGAGTCTCGACGTGGCACGCACGAGTGCGTGCTCCACATCCTTGCGGCGAATCGTCAAGGTGCTCATGATCTCGTCATGTAGTAGTAAGCCACCGCTCCCGCCATGGTGAGCGCCGCTGCCAGGCAAGCCGTGGTCCAACCCAGCCACGCCAGACGGTGCCGCCGCCGCACCACGAAGTCGTTCTCCAGCAGCGGAATGCTTCCCAGAATCGCCATCTGGGTGTAGGCGCGAACGTCTTTCAAATTCTTGATGGAGGTGTCCTTGACCTCGCGCGCGCCGGCCAGGACGATCCCCAGCAGCAAACCGAGGACCGCGCCCAGCGAAATCACCAAGGGGCGCTTGGGCTCGCTGGCCGCGGTGGGCAGAGTGGCGGGATCCAGCAGCTCCAGGGTTTCCCCCTGTTTGCGGCCTTCCATTTCCTGGGCCACCTGAGCCTTACTCAAACTGGCGTCGAGCTCCACGTATTTTTGGCGGGCAATCTCGCGTTCCCGAAGCAAGTCGCCGTACTGCCGCTCACCGATCGGGACGGTCTCAATGCGAGATTCGTAACTCTTGATAGATGCGTTGACCTTCTTGGCCTCTTTTTGCGCTTCGGCGACTTCGGCGTCCTTGGCTTGGATGGAGGACTCCAAGCGCCGGATGGTCGCGTCCAGATCCCGAGTCTCGCGCGCCACTTGCGGATCGACCAGCCTCACCGGAACGTTCTTCTTGGCTTCCTCTTTCCGGGCTTCTTCCTGGGCGGCTTCCTCGGCCGCGACGTCGGCGCGGTGTTTTCTGGCCACGACCAGCCGTCCCTGGGCGGTCTTGATATCCGGATTGGAATCGGTGTAGCGCTGGCGCAGGTTGCTGATCTGATTTTCGAGCGTCTGGATTTCGCGATCCGCCTCCGCCAGCCGCTCGCTCTTCTGCTGAGTCTGCCGAGCCGCGGCACTCTCCGGCGGATCTTTGCTGAGCGCGGCGAACTGATCCTTGTAAATACGCAGGTTGGTTTCGAGCTGCAACTTTTCCTGCTGGGCTCGGGCCACGGCTGTGTCGAGGTAGGTGAGGCTGGTCTGCAACGCCTGCAACTGCCGGACGTTGGAGTCCACCTGGTCCGGCAAGCGCCCGTTGTTCTGCAACCGGAACTCGGTCAGCTTGCTTTCGATTTCGTCCAGCGACTTCTTGGCCTTATCCGCCTCGTCTTTAATAAACTGCACCGTCTCATAAGTGGCGTTGGCGCGGTTGCGGATGGCCTCGTCGATGAATTTGGTGGTCAGATCCGCCACCACGCGCTGCGCCAGATATTTGTTCTCGTAGGAGAACTGAATGGCAAACGCAGGGATGACGCGCGCGGAGGACTCCGTGGCGAGAGAGGTGATCGGCACGATCTTGATGGCCTTCTTCATTTGCTCGATCACGTCTTCCATCACCGTGCGGCTGCGTTCTTTGGGATACAGATTGAAGGTTTGGATGATGGTGGTGAGCTCGGTGCGGCTCTCGATGCTTTGCGCCATGGCGTTGATGCGATCGTTCATGGCCTGATTGACGCCCGCCTGGACCATGTTCTCGGGAACCTGCTGGGGCACGATCTTGATCTCGGCCTGGGACGTGTAGGTTTCGGGCCACAGATACGCGCCCACTACGCTGGCCACCAGACACAGCAGGAACGGACCGAAAATCCAGCCCCGGTGGCGGCGCACGATGTCGATGTAGTCTTCGACATCCAGCGGGCGGCGGGATACACTCACGGACTCGGTAGGTTGCATGGGTTATGACTCCGGGTCTGCGCTCTCTTGCCTTTACTCTTTCACGATGATGGTGTCGCCGTTTTCGAGGAAAATATTCTGCTCCAGCTTCTTGCCTTTGACGACCTCGTCCCAGTTGAACTTGATGCGCCGGTCGCCGCGCACGATCACGATGTCCTTCTTATTGGCGAACTCGCGGAATCCGCCGGCCTGGCTCAAGGCGTCGAATACGCGCGTGGGCACCACCAGCGGGTAAGAACCGGTTTTGTTCACTCCTCCGGTGATCGAATACTTCTTGCTGTTGACCTGTTGCACGCCGACGGTGACTTGAGGATCGTTGATGTACTCCTTGAGGAACGACGCCAGTTGCGCGGCCAGCCGCTCCGGAGTGAGCCCGGCCGACTGCACGTCGCCGATCAGCGGTATGGTGATTTTGCCGTCCGGCCGGACCACGTGGATCTTGGTGAAGTCCGGCTCGCGCCACACTTCCACGGTGATCAGGTCCTCCGGGCCGATTACGTAAGTTTTTGGGTCCACGGGAGCGCCGGCGGAGTCCGAGGGCGTCTGCGGCACCTTCGGGGACTCGACTTTTTCGGGCGCGGGAGGCGTGTTCTGGTTGCCCTGTTTAGACTGCCCGTGACACAGCCCCGCGGTGAGGAGCACGAGCGCGGCAGCGCATCTCCAGTGCTTAAGAGGGTGCCATAGGGGGTGCCCAAGAGGCACCCGCATCGGGCCTTTCATACGACTCTCCGGTTGGGCCAACCCCCGCACGGAACGTGAACCGCGTTCTGTCTGTCCGCGCGTGGCGTTCATGTAGACGTAGTTCGACAACTGCATATTAGTGTACAACGTAGCGCCGATTTTCTGAAACCCCGATGCGAGCCGGCCGTCTGGAATCGGCGCGGGCTGTGAGACCGCCCCAATGCGATAGGATAGACGCGTGAAACAGAGCGGAGTTGCCAACAGCATCCTGGCCCTCGTGCTAACGGTCATCCCACTGCTCTTGGCTTTGGTCATCCCCTGGCTTCGCAGTCACTGGCTCGCAAACTCTTTCGACTTGTTCCCTGGGTCTTCGTCGGCTAATCTTGAATCCTTAGGGGACCCGTCATGAGCTACTTCCTGGCCAAGACCGATCCGGAAACGTACTCGCTGGCCGATCTGGAGCGCGAAAAGAAGACCACCTGGGACGGCGTCACCAACCCCCAGGCCGTGCGCGCGATCCGCTCCATGCAGCCGGGCGACCGGGTGTTCATCTATCACTCCGGAGGCGTGTCGGGTGTGGTGGGTATGGCGGTAGTGCGCTCGGCCGCGCGCGACGATCCCAAGAATCCCAAATCCGCGGTAGTCGATCTGGAGTTCGCCGGACGCCTGGACCCGCCCACGACGCTCGCCGAGATCAAACAGTCCTGCAAATTCGCCGACTGGGCGCTAGTTCGTCAAGGCCGCCTGTCCACCATGGCCGCGCCGGAGAGCTTCGTCAAGTGGATGCAGGCCCGCTATCCCAAGGCGGGTATCTAGTTTTCACGGCTTTCCTTCTGGCTCTCGACGTAGGGCAAACTCGCATACAACACATCGCTCCCTGTGCCTGCCCAAAGGGACGATGAAATACCGCTCAGTCAACCATGCTGTCTTATCTAAGCAGCCTTCCGGGCTATCGCCAATCCCGGGGTAAGTCCCCTGGAGCGTAAACAGCTTCCTCCCAGTGACGGTACTAAACACGTCGAAAAACAAAGCGTAGTCCACCCATGGGAAGTGGTCTTTGATCCTGGTGGCGCTCTGAAGGACCAGCCAACTCGAATCGGGCGAGAGTCGGGTGGCGGCCTTTTCTAAAATCCAACGATCACCGCTTTTCTTGTATTCAAAACCGTTGAATGTAGCTTGTTCAGGATAATGGACTCCGAAATTCGAGAAGAGTGACTTTCTCGCGAGAGGCACGACGGCGGCGGCGTTCCAATCCTGCAGGCTTGCAGGGAGGACGGGAGCCGATGGGTCCGAAAGATTTAAGCGGTATCGGTTGGTTGAATCGTAATGGCGGCCATGGTAAGGCGTGAATGCTCCGACTAAAAACCGTGTCCCCAGGAGGCCTTCGACCCGGAATTCGTAATCCGCGTAACCATAGGTGATTCCAAAAAAAGCTTCATCTTCGTCCGCAGGGCGCTGGAACCCCCAGCCTTTGGGAAACCGAACGATGTGGCAGTATTCACGCAGCGCAGGCGGGAGCTTCAAGTCGATGAAATCTATCGCCCAGTCCGCCGTCACACCGGCAAGACCGCACGGAAACAGGCCGATCGCTATCAGAACCGAGGGCGCCAATCTCGCCGAGGCGATCTCGTACCAATAGTTCACTAGTTGCCGCGTCCCGCGCCACCGTTTTGCGGCTGTGCCGGCTGTGGCTTGGGCAACGGCTTGCGAGGCAGCATCTGCTCTCGATTGGCCGCTTGATACACGAACGAAGCCACGATCGCGGCCATCTGTTCCATGTCCGCTTTCTGGACGCGGTCGTAAACATCCATGTTGGAATGATGCGTCCGCGAATCGTATTCGAGCGGCTCCTGGATGAATTGGAATCCCGGCAGCCCCACGGCATCGAAGGATTGGTGATCCGTGCCGCCAGTGTTGCGGACGCTGATCGTGCCCGCGCCCATGTCCTGGAACGGCTTGAACCAAGCGTCAAACACCGGCCGCATCATGTCGTTGCCTTGCAGGTAAACGCCGCGAATTTTGCCGCTTCCGTTATCCACGTTGAAGTACGCGGACAGCTTGGCGTGCTCCGGCTTCAGCTTCATGTCCTCGCGCGCTGCGAAGTGTTCGGTCACATAGGCGCGCGATCCCAGCAGACCCTCTTCTTCGCCGCTCCACAGCGCCATGCGCACGGTGCGATTGAGCGGCAGATTCAGAGTTTTCAGAATCCGCAGAGCTTCGATCATCACGGCGCTGCCGGCCGCGTTGTCGGTGGCGCCAGTGCCGCCCTGCCAGCTATCCAGGTGGGCGCCGATCATCACCAATTCGTCCTTCTTGCTGCCGCCGGGAATCTCGCCGATGACGTTGATCGAGTCGGTGGTGTCGTCGAAGAATTTCGCCTGAATATTGAACTCCATCTTCACCGGGATCTTGTGATCCAAGAGCCGTGCGACGCGGTTGTAGTGTTCGGGCGTGAGAATCGCCATAGGCGCCGGCACCGCCTCCTTGGGATCGCGCGATCCGCCGGCCTGTCCGAAGACGGTGCCGCCCTCGCTTCGTCCGGTTCCCATGCGCACCACCACAGCGGGAGCTTCGTCGTGCAGGAACTGGTTCAGCCGGTTCTGAAATTGACGCTGCTGTTGTTGATTGGGTTGCGCGTTGGCCCCGCCCCGGCCTCCGCGTCCGCCATTCCCTCCGCCATTCGCCGCGAGCGCATCGCTCCCCGGCGGCCGCGGGCCGATTTGCGGCGCGGCCTCCGGCGCCAGCGCGATGGTCGCCAGATCGCTATCGGTATACCGCCGTCCCGGCGCTGTCGTGATCATCTGCATGTCGCGGCCCGCGCCGAGCAGCACCACTTTGCCCTTCAACTTGCCCTTGGTACGCTCCAGATCCGCGTCGTTGGCCAGGTTCACCAGCATCGCTTCCGCCGTCACCGCACCATTCGTGGAAGGGGTGAACGCGAGCGGGAATCCGATCATCGGCGCATACTGCGGCTCGATCAGATGCGCCGAAAAATACGTGTACGTCCAGCCGCGGCCGTAGGGACCCCATTTTTCCTGGTGCGCGTCCAGGCCCCACTCGCGCAACTGCTTCACCACCCAATCGGCGGCCGCGAAGAAGCCCGGCGAATTGGTCACGCGCGGCCCGCTCACATCGGTGAGGTAGAACAAGTGCTCCATCACCTTGGAGTTTTGCGTGGCCTCGATCTTGATCTGATGAATGGCATCCAGATCGACGCGCTCCGGCGTCTGGGCTTGGAGGACGCTCCCGGCGGGCATGAACAGCAACACCAGGGAGCCGGCAGTGGCGGCGATGATGGGCCTCATGCAGTCGAGCATATTACAATTTGGGAACCGGCGTGCGTATAACCATCTCCAAAGAAAATTACCTGAAAGCCATCGCCGAAGCCGAAAGCGAAGGCGAAGCTGTGATCGCCGCCACGTTGGCGCGGTGGTTGAACGTGTCGTCGCCGGCAGTGACCATGGCGATCAAGCGGCTGAAGCGGGACGGGCTGATCCGCGTCGCCGCCTCGGGCGGCATTTCGCTCACGCGCGCCGGCCGCGAGATCGCCAACCGGTTAATGCACCGCCACAACCTGATCGAGCGCATGCTCACCGAAGTGTTCGGCATGGAGTGGTACAAGGTGCATGACGAGGCCGAGCAGTTAGAGCACGCCGTTTCCGCCGACTTCGAGCACAAGCTGCTCGAAAAACTCGGCAGTGGAGGCCCCTGTCCGCACGGGAATCGTATGGGCATGGATCGGCCGCGCGACCGCCGCGAGCGGGGTTGGACGCCACTCGATGAAGTCGCCGCAGGCCAGTGGGTGCGCGTCGAGAGCGTGTTCGAGCGCGATCGCCAGTTGCTCGAATACCTGGACCGGCTAGGGATGCGGCCCGGGGTCCGCCTGCAAATGAAAGCGCGCAATTACGACGACACTTTCACGCTGAATATAGGTCATAAAGCCGTACAGCTAGGCCGCGCGGCAGCAACCCGCATGTGGGTCACCCCAGCGTGAACCATGTGGAGCACGCTCTAAGCGTGCCATGTCGGCATTCATGCCGACACGTGTGGCCGCGCGCAACCAAGCGTCGCCAAGAGTGGCGACGTGGCACGCACGAGTGCGTGCTCCACGATATCCTGGAATCAGCCATGAGCTGGACTGCGGTCGCTGCCGTGTTTCTCGCGCTGGGAGTCGGATTCGGAGCCTTCGGTGCGCACCTTCTCCAGGGCCGCCTCGACAACTACGCGATGACCATATGGGAGCGCGCCGTGATGTATCACTTCTTCCACGCGCTCGGCATGCTGGCCGTGCCGGCTCTTGCTCGCGTGGGGCTGATCTCCGCGCTCGCAGCGGAGTGGACCTGCCGCCTGTTGGCCGTGGGCATCGTTCTGTTCGCGGGCAGCCTGTACGTGCTCGCGATCACCGGCGAGCGGATGCTGGGCGCAGTCACACCCTTCGGCGGCGTAGCGTTCTTCGCGGCTTGGCTGGTGCTGGCCGTGGCAGCGTCGCGCGCGCGAAACGCTCCTGCCACAGCCGCCGGAACTGACGCTGCTTCGCGTCCCGCCGTCTCTTCAAGCGCGCGCTGACTGCTTTCCGCCCCGGCCATTCGGCGATCATCTCCCGCAGCGCCTCGCAATCGTGCGCGTCGCCGAGCAGCGATTGCACTTGCCGCACCGGCTCGATCCAGATATCGAATCCCGAGCCCGTGCCGGAAAACAACTCCAGCATGTAGCGGAGTTCCTTGGCGTGGATGCGGAACTTATGCAGCCGGCGGGCGTCCCGCTCGCGCGCGGCCCGTTCGCCACGTTTGAGAAAATCCTTGAACGCGGAGGTCAGCACGCGGCGCGCTGTGGGCGGCAGAGGTTCGGTTCCAGCGCCAGAGCGGAGCTTGGAGACGCCGCAGAGCTGTTGGGTCAGCGCGTCGCCGCCGGACGCGGGCTGGCCCTCCGCCACGGCTGCTTGGAGCACTTCCGCCAGACGTTGTGAACGCTTGGCCCGCCGCGCCGCGAGCTTACTCAACATTCCCGGATCCGCCTGCAACCGGACCAGCAGTTTTTCCGCCACGTCGCAATCGCGGACGCCGCTGGAAGCCCGCATGATCTTCTTCAGAGTCCGGCGGAGCTCGCGTTCCGCGGCGGCATCGAAGTAGCCGTCGAACGCTTCCGCCGCCGCAAACCATCGCCGCGTGGCCACGCGTGTCCGGTGCACGGCTTCTTCCTCCGCCGTCGCGGCGGCGCGGGCAATCTGGACGCGGAGTTCCTCGAGCAGTTGCCGAGTCTGGCGTTGAGCGAACTGTCTGGCGCTCGTCACGGGAGAGAAGCTACCGGGGGGACGGCAGCGGCGGCTTGCGCCTTGAAGTATTCGACGGTCTTCCGCAGGCCGTCTTCGAGCGAAACCTTCGGCTCCCAACCGAGCAAACGGCGCGCCTTGGAAATATCGGGCTGGCGCTTCTTGGGGTCGTCCGAGGGCAGCGGTTCGAATTGGAATGGCGATTTCGATCCCATCAGGCGGCGGATACGTTCGCCAAATTCAAGGATGGTCATCTCCTGGGGATTGCCCAGATTCACCGGAAAGCGCTCCTGCGAGCGCGCCAGCCGCACCAGCCCATCCACCAGATCCGTGACGAAACAAAAACTCCGGGTTTGCAAACCGTCGCCGAACACGGTGAGCGGCTCGCCGCGCAGCGCCTGATCGATGAACGTGGGCACCACCCGGCCGTCGTCCAGCGCCATGCGGGGCCCGTACGTATTGAAGATGCGCGCGATGGAGGTCGCCATCCCGTGGACCCGATGGTACGCCATGGTGATGGCTTCCGCGTAGCGCTTACTCTCGTCGTAGCAGGAACGCACGCCCACCGGGTTCACATTGCCCCAATAAGTCTCCACCTGCGGATGTTCCAGAGGGTCACCATAGCATTCCGAAGTCGACGTGAGCAGAAAGGGTGCGCTTTCGCGGCGCGCCACCTCCAGCATGTTGCGCGTTCCCGCGGAGCCCGACTCCAGCGTCTCGATCGGATGCGCGAAATACTGCCGCGGGCTGGCGAGCGAAGCCAGGTGCCAGACCTGATCGAACGGGCCGATCATCGCGACAGGCTGGGTGACATCGCATTCGACGAAGCGGAAACGCGCCTGCGACTCCAGATGCGCGAGATTGCGGCGCGAGCCGGTAATCAGGTTGTCGAGGCCCACCACTTCGCCGCCGTCGGCGAGCAGGCGGTCGCAGAGATGGGAGCCGATAAACCCGGCGGCTCCGGAGATCAAATGGCGCAAAGGGGGAGGTCCTCCGTGGATCACTCTATTCTAAACGTTTCGCGGACTGCGTGTTACATTTCTGATGATGACGCCACACCCCGCTGGATTCGAAATGTTGCTGCTAGCCGCGTTGCTCGCCGCCTCCGCCGGCGTGTTCTGGCGGCGCTTTTCCGGTGTGCTGGCCAACCTCCGCGGCGCCAAGCCGGATGCGGACTTCTCTGCCGCGCGGTCGTGGCCGCAGCGGCTGCGCGATTTCGTCTTCGAAGTAATGTTGCAGACGAAAGTGATCCGGGAACGGCCGCTGCCTGGACTGGCTCACGCGTTCGTGTTCTGGGGATTCTGCGCCTTCGCTCTGGTGACGCTGAATCACCTCGCCGCGGGCTTTGGCCTTGGGTTTCTGGAACGCGCCTCGGGGTTGGGCCGCGTGTACTTCGCAATCGCTGCCGCGTTTGGCACAGCCGTCGCGATTTCGATCGCCGGGCTGTTCGTCCGCCGTTTCATCGTGCGTCCAAAGTGGCTGGGTGAGACGCTGTCGTGGGAATCCGGCGCCATCGCGGGACTGATCTTCGCATTGATGGTTACCTATCTGGCGGCATGGTGGCTGCCGGAATCGAGCCCCGCCGCAACGCCACTGTGGTGGGCGCACACGCTGGCGCTGGTGGTCTTTCTGCCGCTGGTGCCGCACACCAAGCACCTGCACCTGCTGCTGAGCCCGTTCTCGATTTTCTTTTCGCGCGGCGGATTCGCGCAAATCCCGCCGCTTTCCGGCGACGAAGACTTCGGCCTCGATACGGGCAAGGATGTGACCCGCATCGCCGCGCTGCAAGCCTACTCCTGCGTAGAGTGCGGGCGCTGCACCGAGCATTGTCCGGCGTTCAATACCGGCAAGACGCTCAACCCCAAAGAAATCGCGTTGGGATTTCGCCACTATCTGAATGAGTTCGGCCCGGCGAGCAACCAGCCGCTGCTGGGGAAGCATCTGTCGCAGGAAGCCGCGTTCCAGTGCACCACCTGCGGCGCGTGCGAGTACCAATGCCCGGTGGGCGTGGAACATGTACCGCTGATCGTGGGCCTGCGCCGCGGCGCGGTGAACACCGGCAAGTGGGAGGACGACTACGGCACCAAGCTCTTCCTGGCCCTGGAGCGCAACGGCAACGCGTTGGGCATGAGCGCGGCCGAGCGCCAAAAGTTCATCGCGCGCGAGCAGTTCCCCGCATTCGACGGCACGCAGGAGTACTGCCTGTGGCTGGGATGCATGGGCAACTACGATCCGCAGGGCCGCGAAATCGTGGCGGCATTCGCGAAGGTGATGCGCCATGTAGGCGCGAGTTTCGGCGTTCTCAGCAAGGAGAAATGCACTGGCGACCCGGCCCGGCGCTTGGGCAACGATCTGGTGTTCCAGCAACTGGCCGAAGCCAATCTCGAAACTCTGAAAGCGAGCAAAGTGCAGCGGATCGTCTCCATCTGTCCCCACTGCGTGCGCACGATTTCGAACGACTGGCGGGAATACGGTGAGGCTCCGCCGATCGAGCATCACAGCGAATTCATGGCGCGCCACGCGCATCTGTTGCCGCAATCCGAGGGCGAGAAGATCGCGTTTCACGATCCGTGTTACCTGGGCCGGTACCGCGGCGTGTACGACGCCCCGCGCGCGGTGGTGGAGCGGAGCGGAGAACTGGTCGAACCGCCCCGCTCCCGCGAGCGCAGCTTCTGTTGCGGAGCCGGCGGCGGGTTGGTATTCCTGGGCGAAGAACAAGGCGAGCGAGTCAGCCACGCTCGCGCGCGGGAACTAGCCGAAACCGGCGCGGGCGTAGTGGGCGCGGCCTGCCCGTTCTGCAACACCATGTTGCGCGACGCCCTAGCGGCGGTGGCGCCCCAAGGACCCAAGCTACTGGACATCGCCCAGATAGCAGCCGCCCGAATCGCCTAGCCCGCATCGTGGAGCACGCACTCGTGCGTGCCATGTCGAGACTCGTCTCGACACGTTCGCCGACTCACAAACAATCGCTCCTAATTTGTTTAAAACATTTCAATCAAAAATTGTTAGAATGATTTCGTGCGCCACCTCCCCCTTCGCACGCGCGCCGGAGTTCCGCGGCCCGCCGGTGATCCGCGGCCGTCCCGAGGCCCGCGCCTGTGAAAATCCGCCTCCGCCTCGACGAGGACGGCTGGGCGGGCCCCGCCGCGCGGCAACGTTATGCTAGGACCATGCGATTCGGACGGGTTCTGCTTTCGTGCCTCGCCGCCGCGGTCCTGGTGAACTTCGCCACCACCGCCGCCACGCCGGTGAAAGCGCCGGCCAAGAAGCTGCTGAAGGCCGCCCCGCCCCCACTGTCCGCCGACATGCGCGCCGCACAGGCTCTAGTTCGGCGCATGAGCATAGCCGAGCAGGCCGCGCAACTGGTGATCGTGGTGTGCAACGGCGACGTCTACAGCCTGAAGTCCCCCGAGTACGAACGCTACCGCCACCTGGTGAAGGACGTCCACATCGGCGGCCTGATCGTGAACAACGCCGTGCAATACGGCCTGGTCCGCTACGCCGAGCCGCACTCGCTCGCGGTCTTCCTGAACCAGATGCAGCGCCTGGCCAAGACGCCTCTGATCGTGGGATCGGATTTCGAGCGCTCCGCGTCCATGCGGGTTTCCGGTGGCGCGCGGTTTCCCTACAACATGGCGTTCGGAGCGGCCGGCGATGTCGATGCCGTGCGCTATGAAGGCACGGTGGCCGCGCGTGAGGCTCGCGCCGTGGGCGTGCACTGGATTTTCGCGCCGGTCGCCGACGTGAACAACAACCCCGACAACCCGATCATCAACATCCGCTCCTACGGCGAGGACCCCGAGCAGGTCGCGCGTTTTGTCGCCGCCTTCATCGACGGCGCCCACGCGGATCCCGCGAATCGCGTGTTGACCACAGCCAAACATTTCCCGGGGCACGGCGACGTCGCGGTGGACAGCCACATGGATCTGCCGCGCCTGGATGTTTCGCGCGAGCGCCTGAGCAGCATCGAGCTGAAACCGTTCCAGGCCGCCATCGAGCACGGCGCCGACTCGATTATGACCGCGCACATCTCCGTCCCTGCGCTCGATCCCGAGGAAGTGCCGGCCACCGTATCGCCCCGAATCCTGAACGATCTGCTGCGCGATGAGATGAAGTTCACCGGATTGATCGTCACCGACGCCATGGACATGCAGGGCCTCTCCAAGCAGTTCAGCGGAGGCGAAGCGGCGATCCGCGCGGTGGCCGCGGGTGCGGACGTGCTCCTGATGCCGGTCGATCCGGAGGGTACCGTAAAAGCCGTGGTTGCGGCCGTGAAGAGTCAACGGCTCTCGCGCATGCGCGTCGAGCAGAGCGCCACCCGCGTAGTGGCGGCGAAGATCCGCCTGGGCCTGATGAAGAGCAAATTGGTGGATGTGGACGCCATCACCACGGTGTTCGATTCGCCGGAGACCGCCCAGCGGGCGCAAGAGATTTCCGACCGCGCCGTGACGCTGCTCAAAAATGACACCGGCATCCTGCCACTCGACCGCGCGAGCAAGCCCTGCATGGTGGTGCTGCGCGAGGCGCGCGCGTCCACAGTTGGTTTCCGCATGGCGCAGGAAGTGCAATCGCGTGCGCCTGGAACAAAGCTGATCGTGCTGGATTCCTCGCTACCGCTGGCCGCGCTCGAAGGGGCGGTGGGCGACTTCGGAACGTGTCCCGCGGTCATTGTCGAGACCTCGGCCTCACCCTCCGCGAATCGCGGCAACGTGGCTCTCGGCGGGGATCTGGGACCATTCGTAGAACATCTGGCGGAGCGGGGCGCGCCGGTGGCGCTGGTGTCGCTGGGCAATCCCTATCTGCTGGCGTCGTTCCCGAAAGCCGCGGCGTACCTGGCGACCTTCAGCTCGACCGTGCCATCGGAGGTGTCGGCGGCCAAAGCGCTGTTCGGCGATATCGCCATTGCCGGACACACGCCGGTGAGCATCCCCGGGTTCGCGATGTTGGGCGACGGGATTCAGGTGCCGGCGCGGGCGCGCTAACTTCGTTTGGGTAGAATTGAGGCATGGTAGAGATCACATGGCTCGGCCACGGCACCTACCAGTTCAGGCTGCCGAGTGGCGAAGTGATTCTGGTTGACCCGTGGATCGACGGCAACCCGTCCTATCCGAAGCATCACAAGATCGACCGCGTGGACGTGATTCTGGTCTCGCACGGGCATTTCGATCACATTCACGACGTGCTGCCGCTGGCCAAGAAATTCTCTCCGCCTATCGTGGCGATTTACGAGACCGCGCGCTGGCTCGAGACCAAGGGCGCCAAAAACACCATCGGCATGAATAAAGGCGGAACCGTTACGGTAGGCCCGATCTCGGCCACCATGACGCACGCCATTCACAGTTGCGGAATTCTGGATGGCGATCAGATCATCTACGGCGGCGAGGCCGCGGGTTACGTGGTGCGCTTGCCGCCGGAACGCCGCGCGGTGTACTGCGCGGGTGACACCAACGTGTTCACCGACATGACACTGATTGAGCGGCTGTACCATCCCGAGCTGGCGTTTCTGCCCATCGGCGACCTGTACACGATGAGCCCGCGCGAGGCGGCGCTGGCCTGCCGCATGCTCAACGTGCGCCGCGTGATCCCACTCCACTTCGGCACCTTCCCGGCGCTCACCGGATGGCCGGAACAGCTGGCAGAGTTGTTGCGCGATCTGCCCGGCACCGAAGTGTGGACGCTGGAGCCGGGCACGCCCGTGCAGTGGTGAAGCAGACGCTGCTGGTGATTGTTCTAGTCCTGGCACTGCGTCTGCCGTTTCTCCATCAAGCCATTCAAGGCGACGACGTTTACTATCTCTACGGCGCCGAGCACGCGCAGATTGAGCCGCTGCATCCCACCCACGTCAGCTACGTGTTTCTCGGCGATCTCGTGGATATGCGCGGGCATCCGCATCCGCCGCTGAACGTCTGGATTCTCGCGGTGCTGCTGGCGGCGCTTGGGGACGTGCGCGAAGTTCCCTTTCATCTGGCCTACACCGTGTTCTCGATCATCGCCGCGCCGTCGATGCTGTCGCTCGCCCGTCGCTTCGTGCCGGAGCGCGCGTGGCTGGCAGTGCTGCTCTTCCTGGCCGTACCGGCGTTCGTGATCAATGGCGGATCGCTGGAGGCCGACCTGCCGTTTCTCGCGTTTTGGATGGCCGCTGTCGCGTTGTTCGTGCGGGCGGTCGACGACGAATCGCCCGTGTTGCTGGCGTGCGCCGCTGGGGCTGCCGCGCTGGCAGGGTTGGCCGCCTACCAAGCTGTGATCCTCACACCGATTCTGGCCGCGTACCTGTTCGACAAGCGGCGCAACTGGACTGCCGCGTGGGCCGCCACGCTGGCCGCGCCGGCGATCATCGTAGCGTGGCAGCTCTATGAGCGCGCCTCGGGCGGAGCGTTGCCCGCGGGGATGCTCGCGGGCTACCTGCAGTCGCACGGATTCGAAGCGTGGACCAATAAATGGCGCAGCGCGGTAGCGCTGGTGGTACATCTCGGGTGGATGGTTTCGCCGGTGGGAGTTGTGGCCGCTTTCGTTCGCCGCTCGAAGTGGATCGCCGCGCTCGCGGCGCTGGCCGCTGCCGCCGGGGCGCTTTATGACGCGAATCCGCTGTTTTGGATCGCGCTCGCCTCGGGTGTGCTGGTGCTGGCATACGTGATTGCGGAGGCCAGGCAGCACGATTTTCTGATTTTGTGGATCCTGATTTTCTTCGCCGCCGCGGTGGCGATCTTCTTTGCGGGCTCGGCGCGGTACCTGTTGCCGATAGCGGCGCCGCTGGCGATTCTGGTGGCGCGCGCCGCCAGCGCTCGCGTGCTGTGGGCAGCGTTCGCTTTACAGATGCCCTTGTCCCTGGCGCTAGCGACGGCGAACCTCCAGCATTGGGACGGGTACCGCGCGTTTGCTGCCTTCATCCCGAAGCCGGCCGCGGGACGACACACCTGGGTGGCGGGTGAATGGGGTCTTCGGTTTTACGCCGAAGCCATTGGCGCGCTGCCGTTGACGCGGGATCAATACCTGGAGCCGGGCGATGTCGTGGTGTGGAGTGAGCTCAGCGGGAACGGAAGCGTGACCGCTCCGGTGGCGCACTCGGTTGAGCGCGATATTCTTCCGAGTGTTCCTTTGCGGTTGATTGCGCTCGATGGCCGCCCCGGATATTCGTCGTCCGCGCGAGGATTGCTGCCGTTTGAGATCTCTCGCGAAGTCGCCGACCGTGTGCGGGCCGACGTGGTGATCGAGCGCAGCGCCGAGCTCTCCTACCTCGATCCCCGCGATCCGAAAGCCGCCGTGCAGTTTCTCTCCGGCATGTACCCGGACGGCTGGATCGGGGCACAGGCCTCCGTCTTGCTCAAGAACTTGGCCGGACGGCCGCTGCGTGTGGAGGTTTATATTCCGCCCGCGGCGCCGGCGCGGCATGTGGCGCTGCTGGCCGATGGGCGTCTCCTGGCGGAGGACACATTCCCGGGGCCAGGCGCCTATGCGCTCGCAGCGCCGTTTCAGTCCGACGCCGCGAGCATCACCGTCACGCTTTCTGTCGACCGTACGTTTTCGGTACCACCGGATCAGCGCGAGTTGGGAGTGGTGGTCACCGGCGTGGGCTTTCGGTAAGGCTTGTTGAGTGGGCTTCGGCACACCGTGGAGTGGGCTCTTAGCCTCCAACGGGGACTTTCGAGTCTCCGTTCCGACGTGTCGCTTGACCGGCCCGGAGGCTGAAGCCTCCGTTGCAGGCTAAGAGCCCACTGCACGGTTACACTTCAGAACTGCATCTTGTCCATTAAGCCGTTCAGATCGGCCTCCAGTGCGGCCTTCTTCCGCCGCTGTTCGCTATCGTTATCGCGCAGCCCGGCTAGTTTAGTTTCTCCGGCGGCCAACTGCCGTGCGTAATTCTGCACCTGGTCCTGTTGGCCGGCGACATTGCGCAGGCTGTCGATATTGCGGCGCAGGCGGTCCTGATCCTGCGTGATCCCAGTCATGTCAGCCTGGATCTGCTTGAGCTGTGCGTCCACCTTGGCGATGTCGCCTTTCTTCTGCAGGATCTGATCGAGCTGCTGGCGCGCGGCGGCCGAGAGCGCCTGGTTCTGGGTCCAGTCCGCGATCAGATTCGAGCTCAGGTTGGACACCGAAATGGTCTCGTCGTACACGCGCTCTTCGCGAACTTTGAAAGCCTCGGTGCCATTCGCGGCCACCTTCACTTCGAAGCGGTAGGAATCGGCGGTGGTCTCGGAAGGTTTCAGGTCCACCAGCTTGTAGCCCGGACGTTGCCGATGCTCAATCACCACGGTCTTGGGAGTAGCGTCGACATTTTTGATGGTGTAGGTTTTGGTTTCTTGCGCCGAGTTGCGCGTGGTCAGCACGCCGCGATTGAAGTGGACTTCGCGAACGTTGGCTTTGGCCGAATCCCAGAGAGTGCTGATGCGCGCGCCCAGGTCGACGCCGTAACCGATCAGGCGCTTGTCGCCCGCTTTGAGGGTTTCCACCAGCGCTTCGCCCGCGTAGACGCCCGCGTCGTAGACCGTGATGGGTCCACCGTCGAGCGTCTTGCCGGTGGAGTTGACCACCTCAGCGGCGTTCATGGGATGCAGACCGAAATTCTCGGAGTAGATCAGCAGTTTTCGCGTCTTCACGTGCTGATTGAGGAACGGCAGCATCGCGGATTCGCCTTGTTTCACGGTGACCGGCGTGCTGAAGCCGTATTCGAACAATTCGCCCAGATCGCGTCCCTCGGTGTCGGGGGCGATCGTGGAACCCGGCACTCCTCCAAGCGCGCCGAGAGACGCGCCGCCGCCATACGCCGCTGCCACCTGTTGGCGCGCCGCCATCTGCGGCGGTGATGGCGCAGCGGCCCTCGGCGCGGCTCGGGCCACATCCTTGGCCGCGGACTCCAGAGTGCCCTCAAACAGCACCGGAGCCGTGGGGCGATTCTCGGCCAACTCCGCTCGGGGCCGGTCGACGTAGCGGGGTTGATACAACTCGGTAATGAAGGAGATCGGCCGTCCCGACACCACCGACAACTTGACGTTGTTCCAATCCTCGCCCGACGTGTTGTCGACAATGGCCCAGCCTTCGAGCATCGGCTCGGTTTCCTTGGGCGCGAACAGCAGGCGGTAGGTGGACTTCCACACCGCCGCCGGCGTCATGTAACTGGCGACGACATCGCGCGTGCCCTGCCCTTGCACGTCGATGTAAATACTGCGCCGGTCGCCCGAGCGTGCGCCGCTCAGCAGCGCGAGGTAGTCGCGCAGCTTGGTCTGCAGCTTGGGGTCGACCAGCTTCACTGCGGTGGCCGCGCTCAGGTCGAAGGTGCGCAGGTCGCCCGAATCGGTCAGCAGCACCACCAACTCGCGCGCCGCGGCACGATCCCCGTTGGCGGGCTTGTCGAGCCGCGCGCCCACGATGGAGCCGGCCACGGTTTCCGCTCCCGTGCGCAATTCCAGACGCGCGCCCTTCACTTGATCCAAGAAGGCCGCCAGCGACATCTCGGCGCCCGCGGTGAAAGGAAAGTCCTCCAGGCGTTTGGCCAGCGGCTCGCTGGCGTCGTAGCGCACGCCACCGACGATTTCGCCGTTCCGCCCGGCGATGGTGAGCGACTTGAGCACATCGTTCATGTCGGCGGCCTTAAAATCCAGGCGCGCGGTCTCCCCGGGCTTTAATTCGCCCGAGCGTTCAAAGAATCCCACGCCGTGTTTGTAAAGAATCACTTGTTGGATGGGAAGGTCGGCTGCGGCGGTGGTAACCGCCAGCGCCGCGGGAATCAGAAGGATGTGCCTAAGCATGGTGTGTAGGTCCTCACTGGGGAGATGCCGCCGGGCGGACAATCCTTTCACGTCCCGTGGAGCGGGCTCTAGCCTGCAACGGGGACTTCAGCCCCCGATTGGAAGTGTCGTTGGATTCGACTCGGAGGCTGAAGCCTCCGTTGCAGGCTGAAGCTCGCTCCACGCTAGCCGCAATTACTTGACACCGGAGCGCGGCAGGCGTCAGACTCGATGAAGTAGCTTGCATACCCGCGTCCAACGCCACACCGGAGATACCCTTTGAAGACCAAACTGATTGCGCTAGTCTGCCTGCTGGCGTCCGTGGCCGCCGCCCAGACAGGGAGTTACTCGGGCTTGGGCGTGCTGTCCCAGGGGGCGGGGGCGGGCACCATCGGCGCGCACAGCGGCGAGCAACTGGACCTGCGCTTCTTCGCCAGTGTGGATGGCGTCTACGACACCGGCATTCAGCCGTTTTCACTCGACGCGAATGGAAAACTCGCGCAGGTGAACGGACTGATTGGCGAAGAGGCCGTTCTGGGCGCTTATGGCGTGCATAGCTGGCGCCGGGCCAAATTGGGGCTGGACTACCGGGGAACCTACCGGCATTACCAAGGCAGCACGTTCTTCGATGGCAGCGATCAAGCGCTGCAGCTCGGCTACAGCTACCAGCCGACGCGCAAGTTCTCGATCGACATGCGCGCAGTGGCCGGCACGTCTTCGTTTGGACTCTCCGGTCCGGCGACCAACTACACTTCCACCGGCGATGGTACCGTCGTGACGCAGCCCACGCTGCTGCTTTTCGACAACCGCACGTACTATCTGGAATCGGGCGTGGATGGGAGCATTCTTCCTACTTCGCGCATCACCATCACGGTGGGCGGCTCGGGATACTTCATCGACCATCAGGCTAAAGGCCTGATCAATGTGGAAGGTTACACGCTGCACGGATCGCTGATGTACCGGCTGAATCGCGACACCTCGATCGGCCCCGAGTACATGCACCAGCACTACGAGTATCCGGGGAATTTCGGTCAATCCAACATCAACGTCTACACCGGCCGCATCAACCGCGACTTCGGCCGCCGCTGGAGCGCGTCGCTGAGCGGGGGCATGTTCTCGGCGCAGGTCCAGGGCCTGCAGACGGTAAGCTTCGACCCGGTGATCGCGGCGTTACTGGGTGTATCCAGCGGCACCCAAGCCTTTTACATCAACCGCTATTTTCCCGCCGGCGACGCGCGCCTGGTGCGCAAGTTCAGGAGCGCGCAGCTTTCCCTGGCCTTCGCGCTTGGAGCGACGCCGGGGAACGGCGTTTATCTGACTTCCCGGCAGGATTCCGGCTCGGGCTCCTTCAGCTACACCGGTGTCCGCAAGTGGTCTTTTTCGGTGGGCGGCAATTACGCCAAGCTGACGACCATTGGGCAGGGTCTGGCTCCCTATACCCAGAAGACTGGAAGCGTGGGGGCGACGTATGAAATCTTCCGGGATCTGCACGCCACGGCGCGCTTCGACGGACGGGACCAAACCATCAGTGTCAACGGGTACGTGCGGGCGAGCTACCGCGCGTCCGTGGGTTTGTCGTTCAGTCCCGGCACCATTCCGCTGTCGCTGTGGTAGCGGTCCCGCGATATGGCCGGCGCCCGCCTGCTGATTGTCGATGACGAAGCCTCCCTGCGCGATCTGCTGCGGCGCTACCTGGAGCGGTCGGGTTATGTGGTGGAGGCCTTCGCGGACTCGGAAGAAGCCCTGCGCCGGTTCGAAGCCGAGCCCGAGCGGTTCTCTCTGGTGGTGACGGATCTTGCTTTGCCGGGGCTGAATGGGGAAGAGCTGATCGGGCGCATGCGGGCCCTCAATCCTCAGTTACGGGCGCTGATCCTGAGTGGATACCCGCACGTGCCCACACAACCACTGACGGGCTTTTTGCAGAAACCGTTCTTGCCGAAGACGCTGATCGAGGAGATCGAGCGGGCGCTGGCGAAATAGAGACCGGAGCCTACCGCTGCGGCGGATGAATGATCGGAATGGCTTCGCGGCGGCCTCTGCGGTAAACGCGGAAATCGTTATAGTCCGTCGTGATGACAGGGTGTCGCGGGTGCAATTCGCTGAGGCGAATCAGACAGAGGTCGGCGAGATCCGGAGAACGATCCGCGTAGCGAGCCGCCAGTTCCTTGAGCCGCTGGAGGTGGTCGGCGACAACAAACACGGGCCGGACCAATCCCTCCTCCACAAAGGCCAGCGCTAGACGGGCGCTGCCTAAGTGAAAGGCGGTCTCCGCCAGGACGGCGTCACACGTCAGGAGTGGTTCCGTGACGGCCTCCGCGATCTTCACGGCCCAAGCGTGATGGGTGTCCCTGCGATTCCAGAAGGCCACCAGAAAACCGGTGTCCGCGATGGCCTTCATTTGCGGGAGAAGCCTTTACGCATCGAGAGACCCGGTGGCCCCTCCCCGATCCCAGCCAGGCGCATGAACGGCTTGCCGGACGAAGCGCGAGCTCGTTCCAGCTCCATGCGGATGATCTGGCCGCGCGAAATGCCGGATTTGCGAGCGGCCTGATCCAGCCATTCCGCCAGGTCTTCCGGTAGCCGCACCGTGAGCGTGTTACTCATTTGCTTCAAACGTAACACACCAGAACAATGCGCGAGTTTAGTGCATCGCGGACCATTCCTCGATCTTCACCCGAGCCACTACGGCGGCTCCACCCCTGCCGTCCGGACCCAGGATCAGTGCTTCGCCGTCCGCCATGCCGGTGGCCCATTGGGGGAACGCTCCGGTGAGGTTGGGCAGATGGGTCAGGAGGATCGTGTTGGTTCCTTTAGGAAACTGGAGGACCTGCTTCTGCAGCCAGGCGGCTTGGGCTGCTGTCCCGCCCTGCATGCTCTGCCCGTTGTCGCCTAGCTCGGGGAACGTTCGGGCGTTACCGAGTTGGGCGTAGCGGACGGTTTCGAGAGCCCGGTAGGTGGGGCTGGAGAGCACGTCGCCGATGGGGATCTTCAAATTGCGGAGCGCTTGGCCCATGGCTGTCGCGGTGGCACGGCCTTCCTGGTCTAACTGGCGTTCCGCTTTGACGTTGTCGGAATTCGCTGTGGCCTTGTCGGGCGCCTGGCGCGGCGAACTGGTGTGGCGCATCACGATCACGTAGCCGCCTTGCCGCAGGGCTTTGACTAGCGCCTCGCCGCTGAGGGTTTGCGCCCGAGCCGGGACGGCCGTGAAAAGCAGGCACGCGGCGCTCGCTAGCAAAAGGAATGCGCGCATGGGGACCTCTTAGCGCGGCTGCGTCACCACGTCGATCATCGCTGGCTCGCCCTTGCGGACGCGCTCCAGGCCCCGCTGCAACGCCGGAGCCAGATCGTTCGGATCGGTGATGGGACCCTGGCCGTACATCCCGTAAGCCTCGGCCATCTTGGCGTAGTTGATGTTGGGCTCCCACAGCTTGGTGCCGATGTGCACCCGATCCTGGCCGCGTGCGCGCTCGGACGCCATGCGCTCCAGGATCATCACCTCGGCATGATAGCCACGGTTGTTGTGCATGATGGTCAGCAGCGGAATCTTGTGATGCGCCGCGGTCCACAGCACGCCGGGCGCATAGTTCATATCGCCGTCGGTCTGGATGTTGATCGACAGCCGCCCATATTTCTTGTTCGCCAGCGCGGCGCCCACCGAGGCTGGAGCGTTGTAGCCGATGCCGCCCGCTCCCTGCCCGCCGATGTACTGGTAGTGCTTGTCGAAGTTCCACAAGCGGCCCGGCCATCCGCTGATGAAGCCCTGCCAGCTCACCAGGGACCAATCGTCTTTCTGGATCATCGGCCACAGCTCGGCGCACACGCGGCTGAGGGCAATCGGGCTGGCGTTCCAGCCGGCCTCGCCCGACGCCACGCCTTGTTGTCGAACCTTGAGATGAGCCGCGGCGAGCTTGACGCCGCGCGCTTGCAACGCGGCCTTGCGATCCGTCGTGATCAGCCTGCGGCAGGCGTCGATCAACGCGGGCAAAGTGGCTTCAGCGTCGGCGCCCATGTCGAGATCGACGTCGCCGTAGTGCTGCTGATCCTGAATGTTGCTCTTCATGAACAGGTCCACGGAAGAGATGTTGATGACCTTGGCGTTGCGCGCTCGCGCGGTGCGGGCCGTGCCCGAAACGTCGGCGCATTCCAGGCACAGCACCACGTCCGGCTGATAACCGGGGCCGCCGGTGCCGGCCAGCGGATGGCGCGTGGGGAAGTTCATGCGCTCCTGGCTATCGACGGGCGCTTGCAGCGTTTCGGCCAGATCGACCAGGAGCTTGACGCCGTTAGCGGTGCGGGCGTGGCGCTGGGTCATGATGAGCGGACGCTCGGCCGCGACCAGCCACTTGGCCGCTTCGGCCACGGCTCCGGTGTCGCCCTGCGGAGGCGCGGTCATGGTGAGCTTGGGGATGCGCGGGGCGCGCGCGGGCATCGGCTGGGTCTGGGTTTCGTGACTGGCGACAATGAGCACGGGGCCCATGGGAGGCGTCATGGCGATCTTGTACCCTCGCACCGCCGCTTCCGCGAACGCGCCGACAGACTGCGGCGCGTCGTCCCACTTGGTGAAGTCGCGCACCAGACCGCCCATGTCGTTGGCGCTGTGATACGACGCGACGCCCGATCCGCGGTCGGCGGCGTCGGCGTGATTGCCCACCACCATGTAGATGGGAACGCGGTCGGCGTAAGCGTTGTAAATCGCCATGGAGGCGTGCTGCAATCCGACGGTGCCGTGGATCAGAGCCATCATCGGCTTGCCTTCGATCTTGGCGTAGCCGTGGGCCATGGCGACAGCCGATTCCTCGTGGCAGCAGGTGAGGAACTCGGGCATCTGATTCATGCCGTGGTTGATCAGGGACTCGTGCAAGCCGTCGAAGGTCGAGCCGGGATTCGACGCCAGGTATTCGATGTTGAGCGTGCGGATCACGTCCACCATGAAATCCGACCCGGGATGTTCGACGATCGTGATGGACCCGCCGCGCGGCCCCACATCGGCGGCCTCGGCGGAGTTGGCGGGGACGGGCGCGGTGGCATTGCCGCCGCGCGCTCCACTGCCTTGCTGCCGCTGGGCTTGTTGACCTTGTGCTAGCGCGTCCTGCGGTTTCACCGCCAGTGCTGCGGCGCCTACGGCAGCGCCTTTCAAGAATCCACGCCGATCCAAGTTAGTCTTCGGGGACTTCGCCATGACTTGCCTCCCAGGAATTTGTCCGACCCCCATATCGTACTCGTGGTTTTTCTCAGTGGCAAGCAGGTGTGCGGCTGTCGGTTGGTCTTGGCAGCGCATGGCGCTACCCCACTCGCCTGTAAAGACACTACGAGTGGAGCGCTGTAATCCTTATGCTTCAAAGAACAAAAACGTTCGGGAGCTCCCGGTGCCGAGGTTTTACTTGCATCGACCGCAAGAAGCATGTCTGTATACGTCCGCTTATCAACGACCGGTTCTTAACAACCGGCGGGAATCCATCTCACTTTTACGTTGCACGCCTCGCGACC
>DATNJC010000254.1:0-8727 GCA_035604115.1 Bryobacteraceae bacterium
TAACTCTTCCAGGCTCTCTTCCCCCTGCTGATGCGCCTCCAACAACTTCCGTCGTAGATCGTCAGAATAGGCCTTCGCCATCTCTTGCTTGCAGCCGGATCGCCAGAGCTGGTCTATATTATCTCAGAAAATGGTCTAGCCAGTAGCAACGAATACCTCGTTAAGGCATTCGCCCTGATCGACCACGCAAGCGAGCGCGAACGCCTTTTGATCTCCGGCTACTACTATTTCCGTATCACCCGCGAACTGAACAAAGCGATCGACGCTTACCTGGTACTTGTCCGCATTGATCCCCGCAATCCCCGGCCGCACAACAGACTGGGTCTTATCTACTCGGCCAGAGGCGAGAGTGAGAAAGCGCTGGGGGAATCTCAGGAGGCGCTCCGCCTGGAGCCACGAGTATTAGTGTACGTCGGCAATTTGATGCGCCGGTATCTGGCCCTCGACCGATTCGACGAAGCGAAGGCCGTGGCCCAGAAGGCTTTCGCACAGAAGCTAGACGGAGCTTTGGTGCACGAGAATCTTCTGTTGCTTGCCTATATCCAGGAGGACCACGCGACTCAGGAGAAAGAAATCCAATGGCTGGCGGGCAAAGAGGATGAGTACGTGATTCTCACGTATGAGGCCGCCAATGCCACGGTACACGGGCAGCGGCGCAAGGCGAAGGAGCTCTATCAGCAGACTGCCGAGATGGCGCGGCGGCAAGGTCTCGCGGACGTCCGGTTCGTCCCGCTCCCGGCTGTGATCGACGCGTGGATGGGTGACTGCGAAGCGGCGCGCAACGAGAAGTCAAGCCCCGCTCTGGTGTACTGCGGGGATGCGTCGGCGCTGCGGCTGGCCGACGAACAGGCGGCCAAGAATCCGCCTCCGAATCCGGACGCGGCGGCATTGCTCTACCGGCGCGGCTTGGCCGGGCTGCGTGCGGGCAAGGGCGCGGAAGCCGCCGCCGAGTTCCAGAAGATTCTCGACCACCGGGGCAACAATTGGGGACCATTCTATTCGGTTTCCTTTCTGGGCCTGGCTCGCTCGTCGACGCTCACCGGCGACACCGGCAAAGCCCGGAAAGCCTACGAAGACTTCTTCGCGCTTTGGAAGGACGCCGATTCGGACATCCCCGTCCTGATCCAGGCCCGCAAAGAATACGCGGCACTGAACTAACTACTCCAAGACAGCTTCAGCAAGCTTGGGTCAAGCTCTTTTCGCCGGAAGCGGTACGTGGAGTCGCGGATCAGATTTCAGCACTGACCCGGCCCTCCGCAGCCGGTTCGTTGGAGTTGGTCGTTAATGGTACATATCGTGGTTCATCCAAGACCGAAGGCCCGACGCTTGCCTTACGGCGAAAAGTAACTTCCGGATTGCGGACCAGCCATTCCCTAATTGGGCAAACCATATCAGAACGAGCTTTTATTGGAAATCTGCGGAGCTATCGGCGGGTCACTCGCCTACTCGCATGCGGGCACGGGCCCGTCGAAGTCCACGACAGAGATTCGGAGAAAGATCACGTTAGCCCGAGCGATCCTGGAGGCAATTCTCGTCAATTGACTGGCCGGTAGCGCCACAACGAACTGGTGTAGCGCTGTGCGGCGGCTCCGATGCGGCCGTCCGGCAACCAGGCTGGCCTGGAGACGTCGCCATCGAAGTCCAGCGGGAGGCGGAGATCCTTTGTTCGTGGGTCGAAAATCGCGGCGTGGTAGTAATAGGAGTGCGCGGAGATGACCGTCATGAGAATGCGCCCTTTGCTATCGATCGCGGAGGGACTCAGGGCCGGCGCCGCCAAGTGGTATTCACTTGGCATGAGCAGTTCTTGGGCATCGCTGCCTGCGAGCGACGTGCGGAACAGCTTGATGATCCCCTTCTCGTTTCGCTTCACATATAGGAACTGGCCGGCAGTATCGATTGCGGCGTCGGCGCCCGCCGTGATCTGCCGGGGCTCGCCGCCGGCGATGGGCTGGGCCCAGATATGCCCGCCGGAGGAAAAAAAGAGCTGGCTTGCGTCGGGCGTTGCCGCGATAGAGGTGACTGCGGCAGCAGGGGGCGCAAAACGGCGCATCACGCGGCCATCGCGCAGAGTCGCCAGGGCGATATGGCGTTCGTCGCCGGAGCCGAGGACGAACGCGATCATACCCCCCGGTACATCCGCGGCCGGCCCGTTACTCTCCTCTGTGGTTTGCAGCAGCATGTGCGGTTGCGCCCCGGCGTGCTGAACCATCAAGTGGGATTTCCCGCCCTGCTTCTCCGTAAACGCGAAATCCCCGTTGGACAACCATACAACGGGCTCCTCTCCGAGAAACGCGGCGCCCCCACCTTCGGTGAAGCGGACTCCCGAGTGCAGTGTCGGTTGCTGGTCGACGTACAGCGAGCCGTCTCGGGCCAAGTCAATGCTACCCGGACCCACATTGCTAGGGAACGACATCAGAACACGACGCGAACCGCTCCCCTGCCGCGGCACGCTCACAAGCTGCTTTAGATCCCCGACTGCCGCGGTAGCGTATGCAAGACGGCCATCCGGCGCCAGTGTCATGGGGGGGCTTATCTCCGCGCCTGGCAAAAGGCGGCGCGACATGTGAGACGTCAGATCGAAAACATAGATGTTTGGGCTTTGACTTCTTGTCTCCGGCCCACCGGTACCGAAATATACAATCTCCTTGCCGTCGGGCGAGCCGCGGAGCGGAGTTCCGTTATCGGCTGAGGTGATGAACGCTGGTAGCGGTTCGAGCTTGCCCGATTCCGGCCAAAAATGAAACAACTGGTGGTCGCCCTGGTCAGTCAGCTTGGCCACGATCAGGCTCCCGTCCGGCAAAGACTCAGGGTCGAAGGCGTCATCGAGCAACATGCGCGGCTCGCCACCCAACGGCGGCACGGAAAAAATGCCCCGAGGCTGGCCCCAATAGCGGTCGAAGTAGATCTTGCCCCTGTCGGGTGATTAGGAGATGGTCGTGACATAGCCGGAGTCGCGGGCCGACGTCAGCATGGTCCAGCTGCCGCCGTCCGGCTTCATCACGCCGAGTTGGGGCAACTCGTCGATGAAAGCGAGGAAGGCCAGCAATTGTCCGTCAGGTGAGAGCCGTGGGGTTATTGAATTGGTGGGGCCGCCGACGATCGAAGCGGTCCATCGGACCTCGGCCGGCGTCCGCAAGGACCGCCAGAGAACTCCCGCGCCTAACGCAGCCAGTATCGCCACTGCGGTGAAAAGCCACGACAGGCGCCGCCGGCTTCGAGCAGCCGCCGGAATGGATGCGACTTCCGGCGCTCTTGTGGAAGCATCGATCTCCGTCGGCTGTGCCGTGGTAGCTTCGGAATACCGCTCGCGGATCTGCTTCAACTCGCGGTAGAGATCGCGCGTGGAATCGTAACGGTCGGCGGGCTCTTTGGCCAGCAGCCGCTCGATCACCCAGCGCAGCGACGTTGGCACGCTCGCGGGCAGAGGCTCGGCATCCTCGCGGATGATGGCGGTCATGGTCTCCGCCGGGCTCGCGCGCACGAACGCGCGTTTGCCGGGCCGCCAGTTCGTAAAGAACGAGTCCGAATGAAAACTGATCCGATTGCGCGGTCAGGTTGGAGACGCCGCGCGCCTGCTCTTCCGCGGAGGCTTCCGTTGCCGTCTTGGCCAAGCCGAAATCCAAAATCTTCACCCGTCCCGGATGCGCCGATTGCGCACCGGTGACCAGAATGTTGTCAGGCTTCAGATCGCGATGCACCAGCGGCGCCGCGTGCGCCGCGGCCATGCCCTCGGCGATCTGCACGGCGAAATCCAGCAGCTTGCGGGGAGTATCCGGAGCCGCGAGGGGCGCTCCATCCACGAACTCCATCACCAGATAGTTAGGGCCTACATCATATAGTTGGCAGATGTTGGGATGGTTGAGCGCGGCCACGGCTTTGGCTTCGCCCTCGAAGCGTTCCGAGAACTTGGCCTGCGACACCTTGATGGCGACGACACGATCCAGCCGCGTGTCGCGGGCCTTGTACACTTCGCCCATTCCACCATGTCCGATCAGAGCGTCGATTTGGTACGGCCCGAGTTTGTCGCCGGGAAAAAGAGGCATCTGGATGTCAGAGCTAAGTTTAGCCGATCAGGAAGGATATAGGTCCTGGTTTACGGCGTAACCGGAAGCTATCTTTCAAAAAACTAGCTTCCGGGTTCCCAACAATCCTGGGCGTGAGGCCGCAATCTCATGAGGACCCGGCCGGCCGTTGCCGAACACTGTCGGCTGAACTCGACGAAGATCGCGGCCCGCGCTATTTCTTCAACCCCGCCGCCCAATTCTGGACCAGCGTGATCGGCTCGCCCGATTTCTGATCCTTGGCGACGGCGGCAAGAACGCGCTGTCCATCCGAGGGGATGTCGTATGCGTAGCCGTTGGCGGTGGTGATTCCGCCGAATAGCGCGCGGGTCGCCCCCACCTCCACCATCTCGCCGCTGATGCGGACCTCGGTGGCCATCAACTGTCCTTCCGGCGAAAGGTAGAAGATCTCTTTTCCGTCGCGCCGCCAGCGCGGCTTGATGCCTCCGTTGGTCGAGATCTGCCGTTTCCCGCCCGGCCGGGAGAAGGGAGCCACGTATACCTCGCCCCGCTGCGACTCCTCGGAAATGTACGCCAGCCAGCGGCCGTCCGGAGAAAACTTCGCATAGCGAGTGCCGGCGGGCAGCACGGGCATCGGCTTCGGCGCAGCGCCGGCGCTCTCCGGAGTGAGCGGCAGCGCCCATTGCCCGTCGCTCCCGCTGCCGTCGAGAGTCACAAACACCAGGAACTTTCCGTCCGGGGCCCAACTGTTGGGATATTTTTCGCGATCGTCGGCATACATCAGGTCCTCCACGCCGGAGCCGTCCGCGGATTTGCGGTACAAGTCCCAGTGGCCTTTGCGCACGGAGCTGAATGCAATGCTGCGGCCGTCCGGGGACCACAGCGGAAAATCCGCGCGCGCCGGATCGAAGGTGAAACGCACCGGCAATCCCTTGGACAAGTCGTAGGTCCACAAATCCTCTCCGCGAGCGTGAAAAACGGAAACGACCAAGGTCTTTCCGTCCGGCGAAAGCTCGATGTCGGAGAAGTATAACGGGTCGCCGACCGTCCCGAGCGCCTTTCCCGCCCGGTCGAACCAGGTCAATTGCAGCCCAGAATCATCCCCGCCCGTGCTGTACGCCAGCAGGCCCGTCGCGGAGGCGGAAAACATCCCCACTGTGGTTGGGCTGAAGGACTGTTGAACACTCTCGGCAATGGGCACCGCCTCGCTGTTTGTAGAGAGCGTCTTCAAATCGAAAGGCTGCGCCATCAAGGTGTGCTCCCGCAGAAACAGCAGGCGCCCTGCGGAATAGACAGCATTGGAACCGGTCTCCGCGATCATCTTGGTGTCGCCCGAATCGAGCGACCCTACCAGCACCTGCACGCGATTGGGCGGCCGCAAGGACGAGAACAGGAAGTGCCGTCCGTCCGGAAGAAACCAGGGGGCCCGGTCATTGCCGCCATTGGTGTCCGGCCCCGGCCGCGTGGCTGCTGTAGCGGCGCCGCCCGAGGAGGAAATCTTGACCAACCCTCCGAGGTTGTTATTCGGAGCAAAGACGATCGTGCCGCTGGTGCTCCACGAGCCGCCGCGCGGATTCGGAGCCTCCGCCAACGTAACCGGTGGACCTCCCGCCGTATCCACCTTCTTCAGCTTTCCGCCCGCGAAGAACCCCACGTAGCGGGCATCCGGCGACCAGAAGGGAAAGGTTCCGCCTGAGCTTCCGGGGATGGGTTGCGGAGGCGTTCCATCGAGCGGACGAATCCACAACTGGCTCTTGCCGTCCTCGCCCGTCGCTGCGAAAACGATTCGCTTCCCATCCGGCGAGAGTGCCATCGGCCCCCTGCGGCCCCCAGGGTCGAAGACCAATTTCTCAGGAGGCAGAATGGCCGTTTGCACTAATTGTGTTTCGGGTTGCGTCTCCCGGAAGTGCACCAGCGATACGGCGCCGGCCACGAGCGCGAACACGCCCGCGACCACCCAACTCCACCTCGCCGTTTTAGGATGCAGGCGGGCCGCCGGGGCTTGCTCAGGTCCGCGTTCGGGAACTCCGCTCTCAGGATGCTCCAGCGCGATCCGCGCCTCCCCGATCGCCTGAAGCCGCTGCTTGCGGTCCTTTGCCAGGGTCCGCTCTAACAGCCTCCGCAAATACGTCGGCGTCCCCGCCGGCAGCACCATCCAGTCCGGATCGTTCTTGACCACCGCTTCGAGCAGATCCGGAGTCGTCTCTCCCCGGAAAGCGGGCTTGCCAGCGAGCATCTCGTACAACACCGCGCCGAACGAAAAAATGTCGCTGCGGCGATCCACAGCGCGGGCCCACCGCCTGCTCCGGCGACATGTAGGCCGCAGTGCCCAGAATCATTCCCGCGCGAGTGTGTCCCAACGTCAGTGTAGGCGAGTTACCGAGCGACGATGCAGGCGGCTCGTCTTCAAGCACCTTGGCCAAGCCAAAATCCAGCACCTTAACCACGCCCTCGGGAGTGATCTTGATGTTGGCGGGTTTCAAGTCGCGATGAACAACGCCGCGGTCGTGCGCATATTCGAGCGCCTCGATGATTTGTTTCGCGATCGACAGCGCGTCGCCCAGCGGCAGCGGTCTTAGGGCAATCTGATCCGCAAGAGTCGGCCCTTCGATCAGCGCGAGGACCAACGCACGCGACTCTTCGGAGTCTACGATTCCGTAAATCGGCCCGACATTGGGATGATCGAGCGAAGCCAGCACCTCGGCTTCGCGCTGGAAGCGGGCCATGCGTTCGGGATCGCGCAGGAACGACGCAGGCAGAACCTTGAGCGCCACGTCACGCTTGAGCGTGGTATCGCGGGCTTTGTAGACCTAGCCCATCCCGCCCTGTCCGAGCAGCGAGATTACTTCGTAGTGACCGAGTTTGTCGCCCGCGGAAAGCGGCATATCTTGATTTAGCTAAGTGTACTCGATTCGAATGTGAATAGAGCCTGGATGACGGCGGATACGGAAACTATCTAGTTTCTCGGCACTCCAATCTGTGACCTCCGGCGCCGATAACCACTTTATATCGGACGGCTATCTGATATCCTCCGGCCACCTGATCACAATTCACGGGTGAGGGCATGCCGACGATCGCATTCGTATCGCCGAAGGGAGGCGCGGGGAAAACCACTTCGGCTTTCCTGCTGTCCACCGCGCTGGCCAAGCTCTACGAAGTGACCGTCATCGACGCCGATCCCAATCATCCGATCCAGACCTGGGCTACCGGCGGCAATACACCGGAGCGCTTGACCATCGTGTCGGACGTCGATGAGGACACGATCATCGAGCGGATCGAGGACGCCGCTACGAAAACCCCGTTCGTTGTCGTCGATCTCGAAGGTACAGCGTCGAAGATCGTCGTCTACGCAATCTCGCAGGCGGATCTGGTGATCATCCCGACGCAGGGCTCGCAGCTCGATGCCAACGAAGCGACCAGGGCGATCCGCGTCGTGCTGCAGAGTCAAAAGATGACGAAGACGGCGACACCCTATGCCGTGCTGTTGACGCGCACCAACCCGTCGATCCGCAGACGCGGCCTGGCGCATATTCAGAACGGGCTGATCGGCGCTGGCATTCCGGTGTTAGAGACCGAGCTCAACGAGCGCGACGCATTCAGGGCGGTTTTTTCATTTCAGCAAACGCTCGACGGTTTGAGCGCAGCGGATGTGCCAAATCTCGACAAGGCGAAACTCAACGTCTGGGCGTTCGTGCACGAAGTTGTGGAGCGCCTGAAAGCAGTGGAGGAGGGCAGGGGGGAAAGAGATAACAACGAAACTCATTCCGTGGCGGGGGCAGCATGAGCGGACGCGTCGATCCCTTTGCTGTGCTGAAGGAGCCGCTGCCGTCCTTCACGACAAAACCCAAGAAAGAAACCCGCGTTGAAGAAGAGGCCGTCGTGCGCATCGCCGAGGAGAATAATTTCCCAAGCCGGCAGGCGGCAAAAGCGCTGAGCGCGCCTCGGCGAAAGCGTCGCGTCTACAGGACCGGCCGCAACCAGCAGTTCAACGCGAAAGCGACGCCTGAGACCATCGAGAAATTCTACAAGCTGGCGAATGAAAAGAACGTCCCCCTGGGGGAACTCTTAAGGCTGGCTCTCGACGCCCTGGAGAGGGAAGGGGCTTCGCACCGGCATCAAAAACCGTCTTGAGGCCGGGCGAAGGGTCAGGGTCGAGAACTGGCGCCTTCCGACAACAACGGGAGTGAGCCGCAAGTTCTGTCGTGGAGCCTTCACTTCGACGGGATGCGCGTTAGACGGCCAAGTGGCATCGACCGCCGTGTTTGCTGGACGATACTTTATCGTCTATCGACCGGTGCGGCGGCGGTTGCGCTGGCTATCGTCGAGGGAAAAAGGGTTGTTGAACACGGAACTTATTCGGCAGTATTCTTCTTGGAGTGTCCCGTGCCGGCTTAGAACGACTGAAAAGTGTGAAGCGATTGAAATGTGCAATGCCGGGTTTGGTTGCCGACAGGAACCCTCTCGGGGAGTCAACTTCATCTATTTGCTCAATACCACCAAGAACCGGCATGCGGATATCCTTATCTAAGTCTCTGAGCGAACTACGTCCATGAGCGCCATGATGAGCTAGTACTTACTTGCAGAAATAACAGTTAAGATGTAGAATCGGGCATGGCCCGATCATTGAACGCCGGGATACGACTGACGGAGCAGGAAGAGGCGGTGTTGCGAAGTTGGACACGCAAGAGCAGTTCCCAGCAGCGCC
>DATNJC010000255.1:0-32045 GCA_035604115.1 Bryobacteraceae bacterium
AACCATTGGCGCAGGCTCGGTGGCAACAGCAGCTCTTGCTCAGGAAGGTAGGCCCGGTAGCCCTTTGGCATAAAACATTATGTGCCAGTTCCGTTCGCTCTGTTCCCTCGATCTTGCGGGATTCTCGGACAGGCTCCTAGATCGCGACATCGCGGCCTTGCGGCGAATGTACCGGAACTTCTTCCGCGATCCTTGTTCCACGGGTTTGATCGGCGTGCCTTACGGCGCGTCGAGGGCTGCTTTTCGGCTGAAAGTACACACCGCCGCGTGTATTTGACCGACGTTTTATATCGCCTTGATTATTGGATGGCCCAGACCGAGGGACGCTTCGCCTGGCACGACTTGGCCGGCCCCGGCGTCGGGAATCCGTTTGGCGTGCTGATGGACGGAACCCTGGTGGAAGCTGGCGCGGAGTACCGCCATTATTGCGCGCACAGGGCGTGCAGCCTGCTCGATTCCGAGCCCGGCGTTGTCGCTGAAATCGGCGGCGGATTCGGCGGTATGGCGTACTATCTGCTTCGGGATCGAACCGGGGTGAGGTATCTGGATTTCGATGTTCCGGAGAGTCTCGCGCTGGCCTCCTATTACCTTATGAAGGCGTTTCCCGAGTTGAAATTTCTGTTGTACGCCGAGGAAGCGCCAACCCAGGAAGCGATCGCGGGCGCGGACGTGGTGCTGATGCCTGTGTTTGAGCTGGCCGCGATGCCGGCGGGAAGCGTCGATGTTACGTTCAGCTCTCACGCGGTCTCCGAAATCTCGCCGGACGCGATGGCCGAGTATTGGAAGCACATCGCCCGGATGACGCGAAGTAGTTTTCTATTTATCGGAAATAACGATGCAAGCCGGGGATTGTCTGACTCAATCGAACGGAGTAGTGATTCCTTTCGACTGGTGGAGACGCGTTCCTCCGGCTGGCACAACCACAAGATTCCACCCGCGGGTGAGCTGGAGTGCCTCTTCCGTGCCGGCGCCGGCGGTGCCGGTGGCGAATGATGCCGCTTGGAACGATAGCCGCATGTCGACCGTCGCGCAAAGCCGCAGAGCGATCAAGGCGCTGGCGTTCGGGGATACCCTACTGCCTCAAGAGTTCACTGTCGGATTGGCGGAACCGCAGCAGGAGATTGCCGTGTGGCTCCATGGAATGGGTGCGCCGCTCGATGTCACGTGGCGTCACTGTGCAGTATGCTCCGAGCCATTTATCATCTGTGTCGCCTTCGATCCAGGACGAAAACCCAACCCTAGCGTCCTCCGGCGTTTATCGCTGAGGTTTTGTGAACAAGACGGACAGCAGCGAGTGTTAGGCGAGATAGGCCTTAGGGTGAGCCCGAAAACTGCAGCGCTCGAGTCAGAACTACTCTTTTTCGAAGCTCGTAGCTCGGCGAACTATTGCCTGCCGAAAAGATATCTCTGGGCCCACTATTTGCTGCACGCATTCTCGCAGTGGCGAAGAGGCGACGGTTCTGAAATCAAGATGTCCTTCCTCGAAAGACGGGCGGCGATGGTAACGTTCATTCGTCCCCACGTGGTATCGCTGGTGAGTCTTTCCAGCGAGGGGGGTGGGAACATCTTCCCAATGAATATCACGAACGAGCTTGGCCATGGCCGTTTCGCTTTCGCAATTGCGGGAAGACAGGCTGGCTTCGCATCTGGTGGAACAGGCCCGACGGATTGCAGTAAGTAGCGTGCCGCTGCCGCAGGCTCCGGTGGCCTATCAACTCGCGGCGAACCATCGCAAGCAATCCATTGAATGGGACCGGCTTCCGTTTGCCACGAGGATGTCGGAAAAGTTTCGTGTTCCGGTCCCCGTCTTCGCTCTGAGAGTGCGGGAAATGGAAGTTGAGCAGGTGTACAAGATCGGAAGTCACAACTGTTTTATCGCCAGGACCGTTGGGGAGGAGACGTTAGCCGACGGCCCCGGACTGTGCGTGATTCACGGGTTCTATCAGGCGTGGCGCCTCCGAGGACGTCGCGCGGAGTTAGAGGCTTCGGTAGCCGCAGACTCGTTTAACAAACGCGGAGTTTACCAGATGCTTGGCTGAGGCAGGCATGTGGGGCAGGCCTTCAGACTGCCGTCGGCATTCGAGCCGGCCAGTTCGTCCTGCCATTTGCTCTCACCTAGGGCACGCCGGGTAGAAGCCCGGCGGCAGGCTCAGAGCCTGGCCCCACCCAGCGCTTGCGGCGCTTGCCGCGATGTACGATACTGGCTCTTCGCGGGTTTCAAGCTAGTGGAGGAGAACAAGGGTCCATGCGGAGACGATCCGTCGGCATTGGTTTTGGAGCGCTGGCGTGCCTCTGCGCCGGCCTGACGGTGACTTGGCCGGGTTTGGCCCAGCAGGGGCACCCGTTGACTGGCACCTGGACCGGCGATTGGGGCTCCGACACGATCCATCGGAATCAATTGACACTGGTGATGAACTGGGATGGCAAGGCCGTCACTGGCCAGATCAACCCGGGACCCGATGCCATCAACCTCGCGAGCGTCCTGGTGGACGTGACCACCTGGAACGTGCGCATTGAAGCCGACGCGAAGGACAAGTCTGGAAAGGCCGAACACATCGTCGCCGAAGGCCACCTGGACGACCTCGGTTCCTATCACCGCAACATCACCGGAACTTGGCATCAGGGCTCCGCTACCGGCAATTTCAAGATCGTCAGAGACTAACGTGCGCCGACACTCGATCAAACCAATCTGGGCCCTCGGTTGTGCGCTTCTCTTTGTGGCTGCCGCCGCCACGGCCCTGGCGCAGGACGGATTCTCGGCCACCTACGATAGCGCCCATCAGGTGAAGCTACAGGGCATCGTTACGCGCATCGATTGGGCCAATCCCCACGCATATATCTTCATCAACGTGCGCGATTCCATCGGCACCACCAACTGGGCCATCGAGATCGGAAACCCGCTGGATCTCGAACACGACGGCTGGAAGTCCACCACGGTGCACATCGGCGACTCCGTCACGGTCGAAGGCAACCCCGCGCAGGGATCGCATCGTCAGGCGTTTGCGACATCCGTGACGCTGGCCCGCACGGGGGCGAAGGTATTTGTGGTAGCCAAGAAGCCCGCCAGTGTGGCGGCCAAGGCGCCCGCTCCCCGCTGGCCCGACGGCCACATCCGGTTAGGAGCCGAGCCGGGGAAGAAAGGATACTGGGGCCCCGCCAGCGCCAGCGCGCTGGTCGAAACCAAGGCCGCCAACGTCCCCATGAACGCCGAAGGCTTGTTGCGCAACTTCGCCGACGCGGACAAGGTCGCGCCCTTTCTGCCGTGGGCCAAGGCTGTTTACGAATACCGCCAGCGCACGCTGCTTAAAGACGATCCGCTGCTGCGTTGTCTCCCGTCCGGAGGACCCCGCCAGTTCCAAACGCCGCACGGCTTTCAGTTCGTGGAGCAGCGCGAAGTCGGCCGCATTCTGGTCCTGATGGGCGGAGGCGACCGCAATTGGCACTTCATCTACACCGATGGCCGCAAGCAGGGCCAGCCCGACGAAGTGGTGCGCAGCTATTACGGCAACTCAGTGGGTCACTGGGAAGGGGATATACTGGTGGTCGACACGATTGGGTTCAACGAGAAGTTTTGGATGAGCAACGGCGGGCTTCCGCACACCGAAGCGCTGCACCTGACCGAACGCTTCTCGCGCCCGGATCTGAATACGTTGAAGTATGAAGTCACTGTGGACGATCCCCGGACATACTCGCGGTCCTGGACCGGAGGCTGGACGGTGCAGTGGGTTCCCAACGAAGAAATTCAGGAGTATTTTTGTGAGGAGAACGTCGAATCGACGTTCATCCGCTAGTTGCAGCAGGAGGTATCGCGATGAAGCTTAACTCGACGCGTTTGAGTTTGATAGCCGGTGCTGTACTGGCGTCTGGTTTCCTGACGGTCGTGCCGGCCCTGGCCCATCACTCCTTTGAAGCGGAGTTCGATGGCGACAAGACCGCAACCGTGACCGGTGTCGTCACCAAAATCGATTGGACGAATCCGCACGCCTGGGTCTACATGAACATCAAAGACGAGGCCGGCGCGACCAAGACCTTCGCGGTCGAACTGGGTCCGCCCTACGCTCTGGTCCGCAACGGCTGGAAGCGCGACACGGTGAAGATCGGCGACACCGTCACGGTGCAAGGCGCCGCGATGGCCAAGGACGGCAGCAGCCGCGCGGGGTCGTTGCCCAGCACGCGCATGATGCTGACGTCCGGTGAGAAGTTGCCCATGCGGTAGGGCCCGCAAAACGATTCGTATGGAGCAAAGGAATTGTGAACTTAACGTGGAGCGGGCTTCAGCCCGCAACGGGTGCTTTAGCGCCCGTTTCGACGCGGAGGCTGAAGCCTCTGTTGCAGGCTAAAGCCCGCTCCACAAGGAGTCTCGTCATGCGGAATGTTGTTGCGGTTGCGGCAGCGCTGTCCGCGCTGGCCATGTGCGCGTTGGCCCAATCCGGGTCGCCGCCGCTGGACGCCAACGGCCACCCGAAATTGACCGCCACGCCCAACGATCCCACGCCGCGCTGGCCCGATGGCCACGTCAACTTGGGATCGACGCCCGAAAAGAAGGGCTATTGGGAAATCCGGCCCGGCGGCGGTGGTGGCGCCCGCCCGGCCGACATCCCGTTCCAACCCTGGGCTCGTGCATTGTATCAATACCGCACCGCGAGGTACTCGCAGGACTCGCCCCTGCTGACGTGCAAGGCTTCGGGCGGTCCGTCGTTCTTCAACGCGCCGGGGTTTGAAATCCTGGAAGCCCCGGATCTCCAAACCATCTTTATCCTGGACATGGCCGGTCCGCACTCCTGGCGGGCGATTCATATGGATGGCCGCCAGCACCCCAAGGAATTGCGTCCTACTTTCCTGGGTGACTCCATCGGACACTGGGAAGGCGACACGCTGGTGATCGACACGGTGGGATTCAACGAAAAAGAGTGGGTGTCCGGCGCGTACCCGACCACCAATCAGCTTCACCTGACGGAGCGCATCACTCGTCCGACGCTGGGCACCATCTCCTACCAGGCCACCATCGACGATCCTGGCGCGTACACCAAGCCTTGGACCACCGGGTTTACGATCAACGAGAAATCGCCTTCCTCGTGGATTCCCGGCGGCGAGATGTTCGAGTACATCTGCGAGGATGCCGACCGGTAATACGCACCTGGAGCGCCCCGGCCGGACTAGCGCACCTCGAAATTCGGTTTGCCGGCGAATCTTAGTTGGCCGGCTTTACGGCCTCATCATAGCGATAGCTACTCCGAGCACGAACGACTAACCTGCCGTGACCCGGCGCTGACACGCGTACATTGATGGATCTGAGAGGTTTGGCGCCCTTGTCCTCCGGAGGAACATAGCCGATTGTGTAGCGGGTCCGAATATCTTTGGCGATGCGCCGGCATACGGGCACCATCTCAGAGACGCTGGCGGGGAAATAGGCCTCGCCGCCGCTGATCTTCGCGAAGTGCCGCAGGATGCCAGGATCCCGATCCGGATCGTCGGGTTCAAACAACCCGATCGCGTAAACCGTGGCGACGCTGCTCTCGACCATTTCAAGAGTTTCACGGCGACTGTGGTTGCTCATGTTGTCGCCGCCGTCGCTGATCACTACCAACGTCTTCTTCTCCCGCATCCCCGACTCCAATTGCTTCAACCCGGCCACGACCGCGTCGTTGAGAGCGGTTCTACCCACCGGATTCCCGCGGTGAAGGGCAGCGCGCAATTGTTGAACGTCATCCGAGAAAAGTGTGTCGCCCGGCAATCCCCGCACAACGCGGTCGTTAAAGTTGAGAACGAAGACCTCGTCTTGCCGGTTACTCTCTGCAATGAACGTTTCCGCCGCCGTGAGGACCTCGGACCGCTTTAGCTTCATGCTCCCGCTCTCATCCACGAGAATTCCCACCGTCACGGGAACATCGCCGCTATCGAACACGGTGATGGGCTGGCGCCGGCCATTTTCGAGGATGTTGAAGTTCTCTTGCGACAGCCCGGAAACAAAGCCTCCGGCGCTATCTTTGACACTCACATCCAGCAGCACCAGACGAGCTTCGCTGCGCAGTTGCAAAATCCCAGTGTCTTCCTGCGGGTGGCCGTCTAACGCCCCTGCCGCGGACAGTCGGGTGAAAACACAACCGGCGCTGGCGGCGAGTAGATTTCGAACTGCCGTGCGCCGGTCCATTGAACGCTCCTCGCAACAACCCGTTGCCGGGTGCACCGCGCAGGGCGCGACCATTTTTCGTTAACCAGCGAGCGCGTCCCGCGCTGTGCGCTTCTCTGATTTGATCTTACACCTGTGTTAGCCGAAGCGGACAAGAAAATGAACGAAATCTGTTTTGGCGGCTGGTCTTGGGGCAGTGTCCGAGTGGCGGGTGCCACGAGTGAAACGGCGCCCACCGGTCTCGAGCTGGAGGTTCCGAGCCTCATGCATCGCGAAGCAGGCCATTGTCCACCGGAGTGTTTTCCCGTACTCTAAAACCATGGAAGTAAATTTCGCCCCCGACTTGCAAGCCAAGATTGACCAGTTGGTTCGCGAGACTGGACGTGCGCCCGACCAGTTGATTGAAGACGCCCTGGCCGGATACGTTCCCGAGCTTGCCGAGACGCGCGAAATGCTCGACAGCCGTTATGACGACCTGAAGAGCGGCAGGGTGAAGCCCATCGACGGCGAAGCGTTCTTTGAAGAGCTTCGCCAGCGCGAAGATGACTTGCTAAACAAAACGTCGTCGAACAAGAGATGACCGTGGGGCGGGGGTTTGAGCTTCATCCCCTCGCCGCCCAAGACATCACAGGCATTTGGACCTACATCGCGGAGGACAGTCCGCAAGCCGCGCGCCGTGTTCGAGAGGGCATACTGGACGCTATTCGCGCATTGGTGTCCTTTCCCAATCAAGGTCACCGACGTCCGGACCTGACTTCGCGACGTCTGCGTTTTGCCGTGGTACGCGAATACCTGATCGCCTACGCGCCGGAGGAAACGCCTCTATGGGTGATCGCCGTGATGCACGGACGGCGCAGCCCTCGCGTGATGGCCGCAATCCTCAGAGGCAGAGAATAGCTCAACGCGGTGCCCTTGCTTGTTGCGGAGATCAATCATCAGCGTATTTTGATGGTGTTATTCTGGATTATTCTGGATAACGAAAGTGGCCTGCATCAGGTCACAGGTGCCGGTGGTTCATTTCTGTGTAGGTGACGCCAACTCTGCGGTAATTTGGAGCAAATGATGATTGCTCGCGTCTACGTAGCTGGGCCGTACACAACGGGCGATGTTGCCGTCAACGTGCGGAACGCTTATGAAGCGGCCAACCGCCTTGCAGACCTGGGTTTTGCGCCCTTCGTGCCACACTCGACCCACTTTTGGCACATGCTCTTCCCCCGCCCTTATGAGTTCTGGCTTGACCTAGACAACCACTTCCTACCGTTTTGTCAGGCTGTGCTCCGCTTGCCTGGGCCGTCGAGCGGCGCGGACAAAGAAGTTCAGCTCGCCCAAACGCTAGGAATATCCGTGTTCACGGAAATCGACGAGTTAGTTAAGCATTTTCAAGACCCACCGACCGTGAGAAATGGTGAAGCTTGAGTATTGACGCAGGCAAGGCTATCGAGCGGTCGGTCGACAGCATCGAAAAAATCTATGCCGTCGTCATTGCACTCGCGATCGCGCAGGCTGTTCAGAGCCTCTTGAAAGACCCCAGTGGCACCGCAGACCTCAGCCTTGAGCGACTTTCGTCCGGACTGCCACCGTTCGTGGCCTTCCTGGTTACTCTCGTGCCGTTCTGGCATGGCATGAATCGGCATCTTGATCGGTGCTATTTGGAAAAGACAAGTGAAGTCGTACAGGGCGCCCTACTGCTTGATTTTGGTGTGTTCTTTGTGGAAGCAAGTTTCCTTTTCGCTGCTGGTTGGTCGCTGAGATCTGGAGTCGAGAGCTTCACTTATCTGGGGTTGCTGCTTGGCGTTGACATGCTTTGGGGGTTCATCTCTCACCAGATTCACTTTCCGGGCAAGAAATCCCATGTGGTCAGGTGGTCGGCGATCAATGTAGGTGCAGCGTTCCTCGCGATCCTAATCGTCGCATATCCCTTTCAACCAAAAACATGGGTTCTGATGGTGGTCGCAGTTTTGCGATCCGTCATTGACTATTGGCTCTGTTGGGATTTCTATTTCCCCAGCCCTGTCGGCCATTGACCAGGAGGGCGAAGTCTGACTCCAAGCCCGCCTTTTTTTACATCTAAAGAAAATGCGGTTTAGCGACGTGCTCGGTCCCATCCCTTAGAGCCCTTGTTACCATAAGTCGTGCGCAACGTCATCATTCTCGGCTCCGGCTGCGCCGGCAACACCGCGGCCGTCTACACTGCCCGCGCCGGCCTGAAACCGCTGGTAGTCGTCGGTCACGAACCCGGCGGCCAGCTTTCCATCACCACTGAAGTCGAGAACTTTCCCGGATTCCCGGACGGCGTCCAGGGCCCGGATCTGGTCGAGAACATGAAGAAGCAGGCCGAGCGCTTCGACGCCGAATACATGTGGGGCACGGTCGAGGAAGCCGACTTGGCCGCGTCCGCCCGCGAGGGGCGCCCGTTCCGCGTCAACATCCACGGCGAGTGGCTGGAAACTCGCACTCTGATCATCGCCACCGGAGCCTCGGCGCGCTGGCTGGGGCTCCCCAATGAGCATAAGCTGATCGGACACGGCGTCAGCTCTTGTGCTACCTGCGACGGCGCGTTTTATCGCGAAAAGAAGATCATGGTGGTCGGCGGCGGCGATTCGGCCATGGAGGAGGCGAACTTCCTGACGCGCTTCGGCTCTGAAGTCACGCTGGTCCACCGCCGCGAGCAGTTTCGCGCGTCCAAGATCATGCTGGACCGGGCGCGCTCGAACCCCAAGATCAAGTTCCTGCTGAATACCGTGGTGGAGGATATTTACGACGTTGGGCAGGGCCACGTCACCGGCGTCAAACTGCGCGACGCATCCTCCGGATCCAACGGCCGCGTCTGGGACCAGGAAGTCGACGGCTTCTTCCTGGCGATCGGTCACATCCCCAACACCAAGCCATTCGTCGGGCAGATCGATCTGGACCCCGACGGCTACATCGTCTCGCACGGCGGCGCACGCACCAACATACCCGGCGTGTTTCATGCGGGCGACGTGCAGGATCGCGTGTACCGGCAAGCCGTCACCGCGGCGGGCATGGGCTGCATGGCGGCCCTCGAAGCCGAGCGGTTCCTCGAAGCCGCGGGCCACTAAGCGGAGCCGCAAACCCGCGCGATCTAAGCCCCCGCTTTCGACATCTGCGCCTGATATCGGCCCAACCGTTCGCGAGCTTCCACAGTGCGCTTTCTCCCATTGGGAGTGGCGTCGATCAGCTTCTCGAACTGGACCAGATACTCGGCTGCAAACCCGGCCCGGATTTCGCCCAGCAGCGGCTCGATCTTCGCAAACACGCCGATGTGCTCGCCGTTGGCCTCGGTGAACATCTCCAGGCCGATCGCGCCGTTGTTGACCAGGGCCGCCGCCATCTCCCAGTACGTGACTACCATGCGGAGGTGCCCGCTGTGCGGCCCGAACATTGCCGCGCCGAAATCGGCTATCGATTTTGGATTGAACTCGCGGAAGTACCAGTCGCGGGCTTCGCGCATGGTTGCTTCACGGCGCAGTTCATACAACTTTAGGATCAGACCAGCTTCTTCTTGCTTGGACATGCTGGCAGTGTAGCACGCGCAACCCGTGTGCTATGATTCCATTCGGAATGGTGGGCGTCGAACAGGAAGCCAGTCAGGCGCAGATTCAGCGCATCCTTCAGAGCAAAACCTTCCGGACCTCTGAGGTGCACAAGAATCTTCTCACGTATTTGGCCGACAAATCCCTGGCCGGCGAGGCCGACAGCCTGAAAGAGTACACCGTCGGCCTGGACGTGTTCGCCAAGCCTTCCTCCTACGACCCGCGCCAAGAGTCCACCGTCCGCATGCACGTCGGCCGGCTGCGGCAAAAGCTGGCGGAGTACTATCGCACTGAGGGCGTGGACGACCCCGTTATCGTGGATTTGCCCAAGGGCGGATTCCGGGTGACGTTCGATCCGCGGCCGGTTCACGAGCCCGTTCCCGCCGCTCCCGCGGAGCCGCTTCCAGCGCCTGCTTTGTACCGGCGGCCTATCTTCCTGGCCGGAGCATTGTTGGCGGCGATCGCCTGCGCGGGATACTTCGGTGTCCGGTTATGGCAGGTGGAGCGCGAGCGGGCCGCCGGCCCATCCGCCTCCGATACAGCTTGGACCCCGGAGCTGCGGCAACTGTGGGAGCCGATGCTGTCCTCCAACCGCCCGTTACTGGTCTGTCTTTCCTCGCCCGGCCAGACGCAGGCCGTGTCCCAGGACGACCTCTCCAAAGGGCTCGGAACCGCCAGTGGCGCGTTTCTTCTGGGTCAATTCCTGGCGCAGCGCAAGAACAACGTGGTACTGACCCGCAGTGACGAGCTATCGGCGCCCGAAATCGCCATGGGCGACGTGGTGTTCATCGGGCCCGCAGCCAAGAGCCGCCAGATTCAGGCCTCGCCGCAAGATCAGGAGATTACGCTCGAATCGGGCGGCGTCCGCGTGTTGCATCCCCGCCCCGGCGAGCCCGAGTTCCTGGCCGATAAGCCGGCCCAAGATCCCCAGGAACTCTCGGAAAGCTACGCCTTGATCAGTCACGTTCCGGGACTTTACGGTACCGGCGAAGTCCTGTATCTCTCGGGCAACCGTATCGCCAGCATCATGGCCGGAGTTCAAGCGTTCACCGACCCCGGCTTGGCCCGGACGCTGGTCGCGAAAATGAAAACCACAGGAGGCGGTGTCCCCCGCTACTATCAGATCGTCATCAAGGTAAAGGCCATGGACGAGATGCCGGTCGAGATCACCTACGTGCTCCACCGCGAACTCCCCGGCCCAAGCGGGGGCCGATAGCCCCGCTCGTAAGAGCGGGGATTCCCCCCGTAACTACTGACAACCAAGCCCTCCTCCACGGTCACTGACCGCGTCACTGACCGCCTCTTGACTTCCTATATGCTTTCTGAAAGAATCACCTGTGGTAGATTGGGTCTGCGCCCAGGAGAGATTTGCCGGAACTATGTTCTCGCGTCAAGTGTTCTTGGGCTGCCCTAGACATTACTTTTTGGAGGTAATTTGAATGAAGGCTAAATTGCTGACGGTTCTAGCGGGCGGCCTGGTGATGGCGGTGACCCCGGTTCTTGCGCATCACTCGTTCGCGGCGGAGTACGATTCGAACAAGCCGACCAAGCTCACCGGCACGGTGACCAAGGTCGAGTGGATGAATCCTCATGCTCGGTTCTATATCGACGTGAAGGACGAAGCCGGCAAGGTGACCAATTGGGAATTCGAGCTGGGCAGCCCCAACGGCCTGATGCGTCAGGGCTGGACTCGCAACTCGATGAAACCCGGCGACACGGTTAACGTGGAAGGCTACCTGGCCAAGGACGGCTCCAGTCTGGCGAACGCCAGGAACGTGAAGCTGGCTGATGGTCGCAAGCTGTTCGCTGGTTCCACCACCGACGGCGGCCCGACCCAATAAGTCAGCCTAACAGCTAGAGATCTAACTCCTCGAACGGCCCGGGACGTGTCAGGTTCCAGGCCTTCGGGGAGTTTTGTTTTTGCGCCTCTTTGCCGACCCTTCGCAAACTCGTACTCTTCTGCCATCGCTGGCTGGGCACGGGCTTCTGCCTGCTGTTCTGCTTGTGGTTCCTATCCGGCTTCGGGATGATGTACTGGGATTACCCGGATGTCGGCTCCGCCGATCGCTTAGAGCACGCTCAACGGATTGACCCGGGGCGGGTTGTGGTCCGGCCCGATCAAGCCTATGCAGCGCTGGATCTCGACCGCCCGCCGTCGCAAGCCCGCCTGTCGATGTTCAATGGCCGTCCCGCTTATCGCTTCCGCCTGGGCCGCCGGTCCTACTTGGTCTACGCCGACGATGGCCGCCCGCAGGCGGAATTCCCACGGGAGCTCACGCGACGAATCGCTTCCAACTGGACCGGACAGCTTGCTGCCGCGGCCCACTTCGAAGGCGTGGTCGAGGAACCCGACCAGTGGACTCTAGGCGGTGCCCGAGCGTTGCGCCCTTTCGACGAGTACTCCTGGCCGAACGGCGACCAAGTATACGTTTCCCAAGTGACCGGCGAAGTCGCGCAATCCACCACCACAGCCTCGCGTTTGGGTGCCTACCTAGGGCCGATTCCACACTGGCTATACTTCACCCCGCTGCGAAAAAATGGCCCCTTGTGGACCCGGTTTGTCGTTTGGCTTTCCGGAGCTGGCGTGGTGGTCAGCCTCTTGGGTTTGGTCGGAGGATTTTGGATCTACGCCCCATCGAAACGAATCCCGTATTCCGGACAGAAGCGCTGGCACATGCTGTTCGGGCTGGTGTTCGGATTGACCGCCTCGACCTGGGTCTTCAGCGGCCTGTTATCGATGGAACCTTTTGACACCCTGACGCAGGGTCCAGAGACCGGTCCGTCAGGGCTGCTGCGCGGTGCGCCCGCCTTGGGTTCGTTTGGCAAGAAACTCCCTCGGACCGCTTTAGGCCAGTCCGGTTCCCTAAGAATCAAAGAGTTAGAGCTAACCGAGTTCGACGGCACGCCGGTGTACTTAGCGACGGAAGCCCCCGGCCAGTCCCTAGTCATCCCTGTCGACGGCGACCCTGCGCCCGAATTCGAGCGGACACGTCTAGTCGATATAGCCGCCAGCGCAGCCGACCCGTACCACATTGCCGAAGCCCGGACCGTGGAGAGCTACGAAGCGTATTACATCGCCCGGCATGGCGAATTGCCGCTGCCCGCGCTGTTCATCCGCCTCGACGACCCGCAGCGCTCAACCTTCTATATCGATCCGAAGACGGCTCGCGTGGTGGCGAGCTACACCACCGCCTCGCGCTGGAACCGCTGGCTGTATCACGGCCTCCATTCCTGGAACCTGCCGTGGCTTTACCGCTACCGTCCAGCCTGGGACATCCTGGTGATGCTGTTCTTGGCCGGCGGCTCGGCGCTCAGCATCACCGGGGTTGTGATCGGATGGCGCTTTCTGCGGCGCACGCTCCGCCCAACCCTAACGATCCCCCGCTGAAACGGCAAATTTGGCCGCACACCTGCATTCCCCTCCGCGTGGAGGTTCCGTATGAAGCTGTTACGTATAGGGTTAGATGCAAAGGTGAGCCATAAGGCGCTGGCGCTGGGTCTGGTGGCACTGATCGCGGGTCTCGTCTGTGAGGCCCAGTCGATCAATAGCGGCACCATCTCCGGCACGGTGCTCGATCCAACCCAGATGGTGATTCCCTCGGCGGAAATCGAGCTGCGGAATCCTGTCACCGGCTATCGCCAAACGGTTGCGACGGATGCAACCGGGACATTCCGGTTCAACAACGTGCCACCCGACATGTATCAGATTTCGGTGACCGCCGACGGCTTTGCGCAGAAGCGCGCGCCGCTCGAAGTACGCGGCTCGGTTCCCATCAGCGTCAGTTTCACGCTCGAGATGAAAAGCGTGGCGACCAGCGTAGACGTGGGCGCGTCGTTGGCTCTCATCGACGCCGACCCGTCGGCGCACACCGACGCTGACTCCGCGTCATTCTCCAAATTGCCCACCTTCGACCCGGCCTCCGGACTCAGCAGCATCATCAATAACAGCACCGGAGGCACCGCCGCCGATGCCAACGGCTTCTTCCACCCGCTCGGCGATCACGCCCAGGTGAGCTTCGTGATCGACGGCCAGCCCATCAGCGACCAGCAGAGCAAAGTATTCTCCACGCAGCTTCCCGCCAACGCAATCCAGAGCATGCAGTTGATCACCGGCGCGCCGGACGCGCAGTTCGGCGACAAGTCCAGCCTGGTAGTCAACGCCACCACGAAATCCGGTCTCGGCGCGAGGCCCTTCGGCAGCCTGGAATTAGGCACGGCGTCGTTCGGCACCTACAGCGAGAACGCTACCTTCGGCTGGGGCACGGCCAAGCTCGGAAACTTCATCGCCCTCAACGCCGTCCGCAGCGGGCACTTTCTGGACACGCCGGAGTTTACGCCGTTCCACGATATCGGGAACAACGAGAACATTTTCGACCGGATTGATTGGCTCCCGAGCGGGCGGGACGCGTTCCACCTGAATTTGTTCCTGGCCCGTAACTGGTTTCAGGTTCCCAACAGCTACGACCAGTTGTCCCAGGACCAGAAACAGCGGGTGATGACCTGGAACATCGCACCCGCCTATCAGCACACTTTCGGTTCGTCCACACTGATGACCATCAATCCCTTCGTGCGCCGCGATCAGGTGAACTACTACGGCAGCCGCGATCCCCTGGCAGATACGCCCGTCACGGAATCGCAGAACCGCTTCCTCACCAACTATGGCGCGAAGGCGGACGTGGCCACGTCCCACAAAAACCACAACTTCAAGTTTGGAACGCAAGTTCAGCAGACGCGGTTGCTCGAAAACTTCGCCATGGGCGTGACCAATCCGCTGTTCAACCCGGTCTGCCTCAGCGGTGCAGGCCAGCCTTTGGCTTTACCCGGAGTGACGGACCCCAGCCAGTGCGGCGCGGTCAATCCGGCATACGTCGCGAATCCGAAATTGTTGGCTGGCCTGCTGCCGTATGACTTGACGCGCGGCGGATCGTACTTCAACTTTCATGGCCTGGGCAATATCACGCAGGTCGCCTTCTATGCCACCGACGACATAAAGCTGGGCGACTGGAGCTTGAACATTGGCTTCCGCGACGACTATTACAACGGACTGGTCACGAAGAATGGACCTCAGCCGCGGCTGGGCATTTCCTATTTAGTGAATCGCACCGGGACCGTGTTGCGGGCCGCTTATTCCCGCACTTTTGAAACGCCGTTCAACGAGAATCTGCTGCTTTCGAGCGCCACCGGCTCGGGCGGCTTGGCACAGAACATCTTCGGGGCCAAGGCCAGCGTGCCGCTTGAGCCAGGAATGCGGAACCAGTTCAATGGCGGCCTGCAACAGAAGCTGGGCCATTGGCTGGTCTTCGACGGCGACTACTTCTGGAAGTACACGCATAACGGCTACGACTTCGATGTGTTGTTCAACACGCCCATCACGTTTCCGATTGCGTGGCACAATTCCAAGGTCGACGGCGTAACGGGCCGCCTGAGTACCCTCAACATTCACGGCTTCCAGGCCAACTTGACCTTTGGGCACTCGCGGGCGCGCTACTTTCCTCCCGAGGACGGCGGTTTGATTTTCCAGGGCACTGCTTCGGTCCCGGGCGTGTTCCGTATCGATCACGACCAGGCCTACCAGCAGACCGCGAATCTGCGTTATCAACATGGCAAGGACGGTCTGTGGGGGACGTTCATCTGGCGGTTTGATAGCGGACTGGTAGTCACCGGCGTGCCGGATTCCGCGGCCGCGATGCTGCTCACTCCCTCGCAGCAGGTCGATATCGGACTGGCCTGCAACGGCACGCCCGCTACGTTTGGGAGTCCCTTGCGGAACTGCACCGGCCCCGTGACTTCGACCCTGCTGACGCTGCCCGCCGCAGGGACCGAGAACAACGATCATAACCCCGACCGGGTGAAGCCTCGGGACTTGTTCGATGTGGCGTTCGGTACCGACAATGTGTTCCACTCCGAAGGCCACCGGGTCACGCTGCGGATGACGGTGACGAACCTGACGAACAAAGTGGCGCTGTACAATTTCCTGTCGACGTTCAGCGGCACGCACTTCATTCCGCCGCGGACGCTGGCGGCTACGATCGGGTACGTGTTTTAGGGTGTGGAGCACGCACTTGTGCGTGCCACGTCGCGACTCATCGCGACGCTGGGCGTTGAAGAAGGCTGGCCGAGCGTCGACACGAGTGTCGACGTGGCACGCAGGAGTGCATGCTCAACGCCACTCTAACAAGTACCCGCGCTTACCCACATTCTGGGCGCGCGTGGAACCCAACTGGATCACTGCGCCTTCGGCTTCGTGAATGTGGCCGCAGAAGAAGTGTTTGGGTTGCTCGCGCTCGATGAACTCGCGCACCGCGCTGCTGCCTGCGTGGAGGCCTTCGCGAATGCGGTCCAGCGCGGTGTTGAGCGGCGGCGCGTGGCAGATCATCACCAGCGGCTTCACGCCTTCGAAGGGCCTGAGCCGCTCCGCCATTTCGGCTTCCGTGTATTCGCCGGGCGTGTCGAACGGCGTGGGCGTCGAGTAGCCCAGCCCGCCGATGGTCACTCCGCCGGCTTCCAGCGTCGCGCCGTGGAAATTGGAGCAGCCGAAGCGCTCGCAGAAGCCCGCGATGTCGCTCTCCGATTCGTGGTTGCCTGGTAGAACGTAGAGGCGGCCGGCGCGAGGTTTCAGGATCTCGCCCATCTTGTCCAACCCGCGCCGCCAGCTCACCAGATCGCCCGCGCAAAAGTAGTAATCGGCTTCGATTTCGACCAGCTTTTGCAGGGCTCGGGCGTCGCTGTGGATGTCGGAAAAAATGAGCGCGCGAGGCATGTTCTGAACGGCGGCAAGCTATCATGAATATAGTACCGTCTCATGCAGCACCCTCCGAAATTTCCTTCCAAGCTGAGTAGCGACGAGCCTCGTGTTAACCGGGGCCTTGAAGAAGAGTTGTTTTACGAGTACCGACACGACCGGAAGTCGGTGGACGCCGGGTGGGGTCCGGTTTTCGAGGGCAATGGGCATACCGGTAATGGCGGCGTGGCCGTCGAGGCTGCGGATGCTCCGCCTAGCGTCGGCACGACTGCCGACGTGGCTCGCACGAGTGCGCGCTCCACAGCCACAGCCACGGCCACAGCCACAACCGAGACTCCAGAGCTTTCTATTCAGATTGGGCAGAACGATCAACTGGTTCCTCTGCGTGGGCCGGCGCTTAAGATCGCCGAGAATATGGAGGCTAGCCTTAGCATTCCCGTTGCTACCAGCCAGCGCGTCATGCCGGTGAAGGTGATCGACGAGAATCGGCGGCTGGTTAATCAGTATCGCGAACTGGCTGGGAAACCGAAAATTTCGTACACGCATCTGGTGGCCTGGGCCATCGTGCGCGCGCTCGAAAAAGTTCCGGTGTTGAATCAAGCCTACGCCGAGCGTGGTGCTGAGTCGTTCCGCGTCACTCGGGGCCAAGTGAACCTGGGCTTGGCCATCGACGTCGCGGGCAAGGACGGCGCTCGGTCGCTCAAGGTGCCTTCGGTCAAGAACGCGCAGGCGATGAACTTCGCGCAGTTTCTCGCCGCTTATGACGACCTGGTGGTCCGCGCGCGCGCCAACACGCTGACGCTCGCGGATTTCGAAGGCGCTACCATTTCGCTCACCAATCCCGGCACCGTAGGTACGGCCGGCTCGATCCCGCGATTGATGCCCGGACAGGGCGCGATCATCGCCACTGGCGCGATCGATTATCCGCCCGAGTATCGCGGCGTGCCCGAAGAAACCCGCGCGGCCATGGGCTTGAGTAAAGTCATGGCGGTGACCTGCACCTACGATCACCGCGTGATCCAGGGCGCCGAGTCGGGCGCATTCCTGGCGCGGCTGCAGGCGCTGCTCGAAGGCGAGGACGAGTTTTACACCGCGATTTTTTCGGACCTTTCGATCCCCGTTCGCCCCTTCAAGTGGGAGCCGGATCAGGCCGCGTCTCAGGTCGTCAACGCCGACCCCTTGAAGCAGGCTGGCGTCGCTCGCTTGATCGACGCCTGGCGCGAGCGCGGGCATTTGCTCGCGACGATCGACCCTCTGGGCAACCCCCGGCATTCGCACCCGGATCTGGAGCCGGCCACGCACGGCCTGACCATCTGGGACCTCGACCGCAGCTTTCATGCCGGGCCTTTTGGGGTGATGACGCTCCGGGCGCTGATCGAGCGGTTGCACTCGATTTATGCAGGGCCGATGGGCGTGCAGTATCTGCACATCCACAATCCCCAGGAGCGGATGTGGCTGGAGGAGCGACTTGAAGCTAGCCCGGAACCGCTCCCGGAAGCCACCCGCAAGCGCGCCCTGCGCGACATTGTCTTGGCCCAGGGCTTCGAGGAGTTCCTCGAAAACCGTTTCAAGGGCCACAAGCGCTTTTCGATCGAAGGCGGCGAGACCACCATCGCTATTGTCGAGGAACTGCTCGAACGTGCCGCCGGTATGGGCGCGGAGGAAGTGGTCATCGGTATGGCCCATCGCGGGCGCCTGACCTTGCTCGCCAACGTCGTGGGGAAGGGCGTGGCGCAGATGTTTTCGGAATTCGAAGGCGACCTCGATCCGGAATCCAACGACGGGCAGGGCGACGTCAAGTATCATCTGGGCGCGGCCAACGTGCGCCACGTCGCTGGCAATGCGGCGGGCGGCCGCACCATCACTGTCTCGGTGGCCGCTAATCCGAGCCACCTGGAGGCCGTGAATCCGGTGGTCGAGGGCATTGTGCGGCCCAAGCAGGATCGTCTGGGCGACTCGCGGCGCGAACGCGTGATCCCGCTGTTGATCCACGGCGACGCGGCCATGGCCGGGCAAGGCATCGTCGCCGAGACGTTCAATTTTTCGCAGATCGACGGCTATAACACCGGCGGCACGGTGCACCTGGTGATCAACAACCAGATCGGCTTCACCACTTCGCCGGAAGCCGCGCGTTCGACCACCTATTGCACGGACATCGCGCTGGCCTTCGGCGCTCCGGTGTTTCACGTCAACGGCGACGACCCCGAGGCGTGTCTGCGCGCGACTCGCCTGGCACACGATTACCGGCGCACCTTCCACAAGGACGCGGTCATCGACATGGTGTGCTACCGCAAGCACGGCCATAACGAAGGCGACGATCCCAGTTACACGCAGCCGCTGGTCTATCGCCAACTGGAGCGTCACACGCCCGCCAGCGTATCGTACGCCGCGCGCCTGGTCGGGGAGCGGGTGGTCACCGAGGCCGAGATCGCGGAATGGCTGGCCGCGCAGAAGAAGCAGCTCTACGAGATCTACGATCAGACCCAGAGAGTTAAGGAGCAGTACGAACTGCATGAGTTGAGTCCAATTCCGGCCGAGGGCATGCCCATGGACCTGCCTCCCACGGCTGTCGACCGCGGCGTGCTGCACCGGATTCTGGACGGCGTAACCACCTTCCCCCCCGAATTTCATCTGCATCCCAAGCTGCAGCGCGTGGTTGACCGGCGCAAGGAGGCGCATGCCGGTCCGCACGTGGATTGGGCGCTGGCCGAAACGCTGGCGTTTGGGAGCCTGGTGCTGGAAGGAACTCCAGTGCGCTTGAGCGGGCAGGATTGCGGTCGCGGCACCTTCAGCCAGCGCCACGCCGAATTCCACGATTTCGAAAACGGGCGGGTGTACACGCCGCTTCAGCACTTGGCGCCGGGGCAGGCGCCTTTCGAGGTCTACAACAGCCCGCTGAGCGAATACGGAGTGCTGGGCTTCGAGTTCGGATACAGCATCGCCGACCCGCTGTCGCTGGTGCTGTGGGAGGCGCAGTATGGCGACTTCGCCAACGGCGCGCAGATCGTCATCGACCAGTTCATTTCCGCGGCCGAGTCCAAGTGGGGGCAGCCCAGCGGCCTGGTGATGCTGCTGCCTCACGGCCAGGAAGGCGGCGGACCGGAGCACTCCAGCGCTCGCCTGGAGCGCTTCCTGCAACTCTGCGCGGAAAACAACATGCAGGTGGCGTACGCCACCACTCCGGCCCAATATTTCCATCTGCTGCGCCGCCAGATGCGCGGAGGCGCCGACCGCCGCGGCCTGCGCAAGCCCCTGATCGTGATGACGCCCAAGAGCCTGCTGCGCCACCCCAAGGTGGTGTCCACGGTGGACGAACTGGCGAGCGGCGTGTTTGTGCCGGTGCTCGACGACCCGGCGGTCGGGGACCCGTCGGGCGTGCGGCGGATTCTGCTGTGCACCGGCAAGATCTACTACGAACTTGCGTCTGCGCGCGACTCCCGGGGAGCGAAAGACTGCGCCATCGTGCGCCTGGAACAGCTGTATCCCTATCCGCAGGCTGAAGTTGCGGCGATGCTGGAGCGCTACCCGTCGGCTACAGAAGTGATTTGGGTTCAGGAAGAACCGCGTAACATGGGCGCCTGGGCGTTCTTGCGCGGACACTTGAAGCCCATGTTGAGCCCCCGGCACGTCCTCGGTTACGCGGGCAGACCGCGCAGCGCATCACCTGCGCCGGGCTTGCTTAAGCAGCACCAGCGAGAGCAGACTGACCTTCTGGCTCAGGCATTTGGGCCTCCGAGCGTCGCACGGAGCCAGCGGAAGAGGCTGGTAAAGAGGCGCAAGTCTTGATCGCCGCGGACAGGTTCATCAGTCCGGCCGTATCCGGTCTGTTCGCCCCGTGGAAAGGACCGGGGACGTACCCGGCTAAGTGCGCCGTCAGCACCCGCGCCTGTTCGTCAATCGTTTCTGGGTCGCTGTAAATCGTCCCGCGATGTTCCGCGCCGCCCCCGAGGGCGTAGACGTGGGCATCCGAGGTCTGCAGGAAATCGTTCAGAAGAACCCCCGACCGGACTTCCAGTCCTGCCGCGCGCGCCAGTACGGGGTTGGCCGATCCGGCCGCCAGGATCAATGTGTCGAAAGTGGTGCGCGAGCCGTCGCAGGCGCGGGCCACCTTAGCATAGCGGTCGATCGCCTCCAGGCACACACCCGTTCGAACCTCCACGCCGAGTTTGTTGAGCCGTTGTTCGTCCAAGTGTTCATCCCAGCGTTCGTCCGCATCCGCGCCGGCGCTGAATCCACCGGGACCACGCAGGAGCGTGACCGAGAACCGATGCTTCAGTTTGGACAATTGCTCGATACACGCCAAGGCAGCCTTGCCCGCGCCGGTGATCAGAAGCCTTCTCATACCTACTCCTACTTTGAGGTGACCCTACTCCAGGGTGCCGGAGCCATTACATAGTGCGGATGAGCCGCGAAAATCTCGGCAAAAATGGGAACCCAGCGACGTGGCCGACTCGGTGCGGCTGGGGTTCGTTGGCAGCTCTGGTGGCCCGCAGACGGGGGAGCGCGCTGCTAACGGATCTGACGCACCGGACCGGTGCATGGGGTACCACAGAACCTTCTGACCGCTCCATTTTGATTTTATCGGTAGACTCCGGTATTTACAACACAGATTTTCTTATGGGAACGATAACTCTTTTGTGAAACTGACCTGACAGTTCCGTGACGAAAGCGGCTGGACACCCGAGGCCCCGATCCCTAGATTTGCGGGATCTTCTACCGATATGCAAAAAGGAGCGCCAAGCGCAGGTATAATCACGTCATAAGCCTTCGCCTAACGTTGCCGGGGCACCTGCTCACATGCGCATCCTGATCGCCGACGACAGTATCGTCTCGCGCCACCTTCTGGAGGCCACCCTCCGTAAGTGGAACTATGAAATCGCGGTGGCCTGCGATGGCCTGGAAGCCTGGGAGATCCTGCAAGGGGAGAACGCCCCGCGCCTGGCGATTCTGGATTGGGTGATGCCGGGGCTGACCGGGCCGGAAGTGTGCAAACGAGTCCGGGAAAGCTCTCGCGGCAAGGAAGCCAACTACACTTATATCCTGCTACTTACTTCCAAAAGCCAGCGCGAGGACCTGATCGAAGGCATGGAATCCGGCGCCGACGACTACCTCACCAAGCCCTTCGATCAACACGAGTTGAAGGTCCGTCTGCGCGCCGGTACCCGCATTGTGGATCTGGAACGCGAATTAGTGTCGGCCCGCGAGGAATTGCGCGAGCAGGCCACCAAGGATTTCCTGACCCGCATCTGGAACCGGTCCTCCATACTCGACATTTTCCAGCGGGAAATGAGCCGGGCCGAGCGTGAGTGCCGGTCTCTGGGCCTGTTGCTGGCCGACCTGGACCGCTTCAAAACCGTCAACGACACCTACGGCCACTTCGCCGGAGACGCCGTACTGCGCGAGTTCACCCGCCGCATGACCGCCTCCATGCGGCCTTATGATGCGATTGGACGGTATGGCGGGGAGGAATTCCTAATCCTGCTGCCCGGATGCGACGAGCAATGTACCTTCAGCCAGGCCGAGCGTTTGCGCCTGGTGCTGGCCGCCGAACCCATGCTGCTGAACGATACGCGCCTGACGGTCACCGTGAGTTTCGGAGCCACCAGCTGGCGGCCGGGCTCGGGCGAGGCCACCCCCGAAGCGCTGATCCGCATCGCCGACGATGCGTTATATGTGGCCAAGAACCAGGGGCGCAACCGGAGCGTGATCCTGCCCAGCCAAGCCGTGCCCAACCACGAAGCCGAGAGCGCGGCTGAGCCGAGCGCGTGACCCAGGTGGGCTGAATCCCCGCCCTCACGGAGCGGGGCTATAACCCCGTGGTGTGAGCCCGGGGATTCTGTTGCTGAGACAACTTACCAGCAACCCCCTAGCTCGCTGGAACGGCAGGGCGCACGCTCCTGGCCGCGGGCTTAGGTTTTTTTTTGATCCACAAGGGGATGCGCCGGGCCAACAGCAGCGCCAGGATGGTCCCGTACATCAGGGGCAGACGGATATCGGACTTCACCAGCCAGTAGTAATGAATCACGCCCGCCGTGGCGCTGAAGTATACCAGGCGGTGCAGGCGCTGCCAGCGCGTGTAACCCAACCTCCGCACCCAGCCCGCGGTCGACGTGATCGCCAGCGGAACCATCATCGTCAAGCCCAGCATGCCCACGGTGATGAACCGCCGCTTCCACACGTCGGTCCACATCTCGCCCAGGTCGAAATTCTTGTCCAGCCAGATCCAAATGGTGAAATGCAGCGTCCCGTAGAAGAACGCGAACAGTCCCAGCATCCGCCGGAAGCGTGTCAGCTGCGGGCGGTTCAGCAACAAGCGCAAGGGCGTCACCGTCAAGGTGATCAGCAGGAATCGCAGCGTCCAGTCTCCCGTGTAGTGGGTGATGTACTCGATCGGATTGGCCGTGAGATTGCGGTGGTATCCCCGCCAGAACAGGTACCCGAGAGGAACCAGCGCGAGGAGAAATAGAACCACCTTGGTCCACTTGCTGGCCAGGATTTTATTCATGGGTACCGAAGCCCGGAACGGGAAACGCGGCGGCCTTAGTAGTTCTTCATCAGGTCCATGCCCGTGTACATGCTGGCGACCTGGCTCTCATAGCCGTTGAACATGAGCGTGTTGCGGCGGGTGATGCTGCCCAGCACGCTCTCGCCCTCGCCCAAGCGGCGTTCCTTATTTTGGGGCCAGCGGGGGTGATCCTTCTTGGGATTCACGTTGGAGTAGAAGCCGTACTCGTTGGCGGCCGACAAGTTCCAAGTAGTGGGCGGCTGCTTTTCGACGAAGCGGATGCGCACGACCGACTTAATGCTCTTGAACCCGTACTTCCACGGGACCACCAGGCGCATGGGCGCCCCGTTCTGATTGGGGAGCGTTTCGCCGTACAAGCCGAAGCTCAGCAGCGCCAGCGGGTTCATGGCTTCATCCAGACGCAGGCCCTCCACGTACGGAAAATCGATATGGGCCTCGCGCGAGGAGAGCATGACCTTGGGATCGTACAAGGTCTCGAAGGCCACGAACTTGGCTTTCGCCGTCGGCTCCACTTGCTTCAGCAGCGTGCTGAGCGAGAATCCGATCCACGGCACCACGATGGACCACGCTTCCACGCAGCGATGGCGGTAGACGCGTTCCTCCAGGGGCGCGAGCTTCATCACCGCGTCGAGATCCAGCGTTTTGGGCTTGGCCACTTCGCCGTCGATCTTCACCGTCCACGGCGACGTCTTCAGCTTCTTGGCCAGCAGGTACGGTTCGTCCTTGCCGGTGCCGAACTCGTAGTAATTGTTGTACTGCGTGATGTACTCGAGAGGCGTGAGCTTCTCCGTGCCCACGTTGTAGTTGTTATTGTGGGTCGCGGCGAGTTTCTCGGCCCGCGCGGAGAAAGGTCCCATCAGCGCGGCCGCCGCGGCGCCTAATCCAGGAGCGGCGGTGAGGAACCTGCGCCGGTTCAAGTATACGTGTTTCGGCGTGACTTCGGAGTAGGGAATGTCGGCGGGCTTGTGAATGAGCATAGGTGTACCCTTTCTGGCTTCCTAACATATCTTACCTCCGCCGGAGCTAAAGAAAAATCAAGCCTGAGCCCGGCCGGGGGCGCCCGCGTGCCTGCGCCCGCAGCGCATGGCGCTGCCCCACTTACTGCCGCTACTTCGGCTGGGTGGTGCCGATGTGCGTAAGATCCTTGTTATTTTCCAGGCACACGTACTCGAGCAGGTCCCAGCCCGGCCGGAATTTCACGATGAAATTGGTAGTCCACGGCTTGGTGTAATACTTGGGATCCTCGATGGTAGCCTCGTAGTTCAGCGTCAGCGCATCGGGCCGGCGGAATTTCTCGATCACGTGGAGCTGATCCGAAGCCGGGTGCCCGACGTAATCCAGCCAGGTGCGGCCGTTGAAGCCGATGGTGTCCACCACCAGCGTGTCGTTGCCTTCCCACCACCCGATGGATTCGCCCATCCAGGTCGGATTGGGGTCGGCCGAGTGCTTGCGGCCGTCCATGAACACCTGCCGGTACATGTGCGATGCGCCTTCATAGAGGATCACCACGCGATCCGGCTGTTGGATCAACTGGAACGGATACGGCGTACCGGTGTAGCGCGGCACGCCCGGGGGCAGACAGTAGCCCTCGGGATCGTCCTTGGAATCGTTGGCGCGGCGCTCTTTGTACAGCGCCAGGCCCTCGGGCTTGAAGGGCACCTCGACGGCATTACCCACGTACTTCTTGTCGGCCCAATCCAATACCCAGATGGGCGCCCACACGCCCTTGCCGCCGAAATCGACTTTGCCGTCGGCCAGGCGTGGCGTGGGTCCGGCGGGCGGAGCGGCAGCCGGACCGGCAGGTTTAGCAGCGGCGTTCGACTGTTGTGCAGCCGCCGGCGCCGCCAGCAGGCAGGCGAGAATCGCCGCCGCCGTCAGCGCCATGAGAATAGAACGAAGTTTACGATTGCTTGTCACGATGATTATCCTTGTAACTAGGGAAAATGCGCGCAGAAAACCTCCTGTGCGCTCTACCTTCAGTCTAGCGGCAAGCCGGCCCTGCGCGCAGTCCCACAGCCATCCCGCAGCAGGTTAATGCGTCAACACGGGCTGTTTGTGCTCGCCTTCAGACCAAGCGCTCAAGATTGTCGGCGGGGTGCTCGGACCGGTGGTGCAGAATGGCATCGTGAAGCGCCTGCCGGAGCTGGCCGGAAGTACTCTGGTGTTTCAGCAGGTAGTCGGCCGCGCCAAACTCCATGATGATCTCCCTGGACAAGGCGCGATCGTCGGACGTCAAAATGACGATGGGGACCTTGTTCCCCGCTGCCAGCGCGACGGCCTGGTAGCTTTTGTAGCCGCTCAACTCCGGCAGGCCCAGATCCAGAAGCACCACGTCGATGCCCGGCTCGATGAGCCGGTCCATGCCTTCCAGCAGGTTCCGTCTCCATTCCATGCGAAAGGGTTGACTGGCGTCTTCGCTAAGGCGCATTCTGACCAATTCGGCTGACTCCGGATCGTCCTCGATCAGAAGAACCTGGATCGGCCAGCCGACTCCGGTTGCAGTTTGCTCGGCCAACGCCGGGAGGGTCAATTCTGGTGGTAGGGTGGTGGAATTCCATTCCATGGCAGTCACATCGGCCAGACGGTCTAAAGTCTGAGCAGTAAAATTGCGGAAGGAAGTATCCTGTGTCAATGGTGGCCGGGATTCGCCGATGTGTTCGTTGTGACGACGCAAACCCCTCACCCGCTCGCCGGAATCGAGTACCTCGGATTGGCCGATTTGGATGCGCAGGAGCGCTACGTGAACGTGAGTCCTTCCTTTCTGAACATGCTCGGAATGCGGGAGGCGGAGCTGCTCGGCCAGAGCTGGCGGGTTACCGTCCATGCGGAGGACCAGGAGGTCGCTCAGGAGGCCTTTGATCTGGCGCGCACTGAGGGGCGGGGCTTCGTGGAAATCCGGGCGTTACGAACCGATTCCCCGGTCAAGTACCAAGCCGTCACGGTCGCGGGAGCTCACGACGAACACGGCCGGTTCACCGGATACCGGTGCGTGACGTTCGACATTTCCAATTACAAGAGGAATCAGGAGGCGTTGCTGCTGGCGGTGGAGTCGGCCCCCAACGGCTTGCTAATGCTGAACTCCGCGGGGGAGATCCAGTCGGTGAATCGGGCCGTCGAAGAGCTGTTCGGATACACCCGGAACGAGTTGTCCGGACGCCCGGTGGAACTGCTCATACCGGAGCGTTTCCGCACCCAGCACCTGAGGCACCGCGATACCTTCCATCAAAACAAAGACGTCAAGGCGGTGCCGGGACGGGACCTCTTGGGCTTGCGCAAGGACGGCGTCGAAATACCTGTGCACGTATATCTCAACCGCATCGAGGCCGGCAGCCAAGAACTGATTCTGTGCACGGTCATCGACATCGCCGAGCGGGTCCGGTATGAACATCAACTGGAACTGGCCAAGCAGGCCGCCGAAGCGGCCACCAGGGCCAAGAGCGATTTTCTGGCCCGTATGAGCCACGAGATCCGCACCCCCATGAATCTGATCATGGGCATGAGCGCGCTCCTGCTCGAAAGCCCGCTCAACGACAAGCAGCGCCAGCACGTCGAGATCTCCTACCGCAACGTTCGCCGGCTCCTGCGGTTGATCAACGGCATCCTGGACTTGTCCAAGGTGGAGGCCGGCAAATTGACCCTGGAAGCGGTTCCGTTCGGTCTCCACGCCGTTTTGGCCGAATGCACCGCCACCATTGCCTCGGCCATCGAAGCGCGGGGTCTGCAGTTTCGAATGTCCATCGATCCGGACGTGGGGCGGTATTGGATTGGAGACGCTGAACGCCTGCAGCAGGTGTTACTGAACCTGATCGGGAATGCGGTCAAGTTCACGGCGCGGGGAAAGATTGAGGTGCGGGTCCGTGCGGAGCGCGGCGAGCACGGCGAACCAGGAGTGCGCATCGAGGTGACCGATACCGGGTGCGGAGTCCTCCGCGAGAAGGCCAGCCTCATCTTCGAGGCGTTTCAACAGGCGGAGGGATCCATGAACCGGCGCTATGAGGGCACCGGCCTGGGTCTGGCGATCGCCAGGGTGATCGTGCAGATGATGGCGGGCCGGATCTGGGTGGAGGAGAAGCCGGAACCTGGCGCCAAAATCGTGTTTACCGCGTTCTTTCCGCCGGCCACCCAGAAAGCCGTCGATGACGAGACCGCGTCCCACGCTTCGGCCCAGGGGGCGCAGAAGGTGGAGGCCGGCACTCGAATTCTGGTGGCCGAGGACAATCCTGAGAACGTGATTCTACTGCGGGCGTACCTGGAGAGCCTGCCGCTTTCGCTGGAGTTTGCGGCCAACGGCGTCGAAGCTGTGGAAAAGCGGCAGCACGGCTCCTATGACCTGATATTGATGGATACTCAAATGCCGATCATGGACGGCCACACGGCGGCGCGCGAAATCCGCGCCTGGGAGACGGCTCACGGTCAACCGCGAATTCCGATCGTGGCGCTGACGGCGAATGCACTGAGTGGCGCGTCCGCCGAGAGCATCGAAGCCGGATGCGACGGGCACGTGACCAAGCCGGTGGAATGTAATGACTTGATCGCCACCATAGTCAAGTTCGCCAAACGCCAGGTGGCCGCGGTGGAGGCGGGCGCAGATCCCATCGCCGCCCACCGCCCGGCTTTCCTGGCCAATCGCGGGCTGGACCTCACGAAGATGCGGGATGCCTTGGCCGCCCGGGATTTCGCCACCATTCAATCCATCGGGCACAACTGCAAAGGGACGGGCTCGGGCTACGGATTTCCTGACATCACCAGCCTGGGCTCGGCCATCGAAACCGCGGCCAAGGCCCTCGATGCGGACGGATTGCAGGAGCCGCTCCGGCAGTTCGAGGAATGTATCCGGGCCGCGTCCGCCGATCCGCGTTTGGCCAGCGACGGGCTAGCCAACGAACGGATGGCCGGCGAACGGCCCGCCAGCCTGCCGCCGCAAGAGCTCACAAGTCCGGGCCCGAGCAGCGCGTCCCCAGCGTCCCAGTGATGTGCGTTGAGTTCACGTAGCCAGGACCGCGCGGCGCTGGCGTCCTGCGGATGTCGCGCGGAGAGCGGGGCGCCGGAGCGTTTGTTATCCTGAAGGTTCATACAACCCCAAGAAACCGTTAGTGCATCAACTGAACCTCCATCATGAAAATCCTGGTAGCTGAACCGCTGGCTGCGGCGGGCATCGAATTACTGAAGGCGCAGCCGGGTTGGGACGTCGTGGTGTCCAACCCGAAGGAATACGCGCAGCATCTCGCCGATGCAGACGCGCTTCTGGTCCGCAGCGCGGTCAAGGTCAACGCGGAGGTCCTGGCCAAGGCGCCCAAGCTCAAAGTCATTGGCCGCGCCGGTGTGGGCGTGGACAACGTCGATCTGAATGCCGCTACCGCCGCCGGCGTCCTGGTGATGAACACTCCGGGCGGCAACGCCGTATCGGTCGCCGAGCATACGCTGGGCCTGATGCTGGCCATGGCACGCTCCATCCCCCAGGCCAATGCGTCCACCAAGAGCGGCAAGTGGGAAAAGAAGAAATTCATGGGCACCGAGCTGCGCGGGAAAACGCTGGGCGTCGTGGGCCTGGGCAGCATTGGCCGCGAGGTGCTGCGGCGCGCGCGGGGCTTCGAAATGAAGATCGTGGCCCACGATCCCTACGTCAGCTCCAAGGCCGCCGCCGATCTGGGCGTGCCGCTGGCCACGCTGGACGAGCTGTATCGCCAGAGCGACTACATCACGCTGCACGTCGCCCTGACCACCGAGACGCAAGGCATGCTGAACGCGGCCGCCTTCGCCAAGATGAAGAAGGGCGTGCGCGTGATCAACTGCGCGCGGGGCGAGTTAATCGACGGCGCGGATCTGGCCCAAGCCGTGGCTTCGGGCCACGTGGCGGGCGCGGCGCTGGACGTGTTTCAAACCGAGCCTCCCGCGGCCGGCGAGCCGCTGCTGGCGCTCGACACCGTGCTGGCCACTCCGCACATCGGCGGATCCACCGAGGAGGCCCAGGAGATCGTGGGTGTGCGCATTGTCGAGCAGGTGGTCGAGTACCTGCAGCACGGCGTCGCGCTGAACGCGGTGAACGTGCCGGCCATGACCGCGGAACAGTATCGCGCTGTGGGTCCTTTCGTGGACCTGGCCGAGCGCCTGGGAAGCTTCGCCGCCTACGTCGCCAGCGGCAATCCGCGCGCGGTGAGCCTGACCTATCGCGGCAAGCTGGCCGAGTACAACACGCTGTTGGTCCGCAATGCCGGGGTGGCCGGAGTGGTGAGCCGCTCCATGGCCCAGAAGGCCAACGTGATCAATGCCCTCCAATTCGCAGCCGACCGCGGCATCGCCTACGCCGAGCATCACGACACCGGCGCGCCGCGCCCGAACTCGGTAACGCTCCAGCTCGAAACCGACTCGGGCGTCACCACGGTGGAAGGCGCGGTGATCTTCGACAAGCCCCGCCTCCTGCAGGTGGATGGCACGCACTGCGAAATGCCGCTGACCGGGCACTTGTTGGTGCTCAAGAACCGCGACGTGCCGGGAGTGATCGGCTTCGTCGGCACGGTGCTCGGAAAGAACAACGTGAACATCGGCAACTTCTCGCTGGGCCGCACCCAAGCGCAATCCGGCGAGCGCGAAGCCCTGGCGATTCTCGAAACCGATACGACCGTGCCCGACGCGGTGCTGAAACAGATCCTGGAGAATCCGGCGGTGAAGTCGGCGCGCCCCGCGGAGTTCAAGGATTAGGGCGCTCGCGATACGAGTCCAAAGCTCGAACGATCCCGACTAACTCTCGCCAAGCCGACAGGCTCGCCAAGAACTTTAAAATGCCGGTGAGACTCGCGCACTCCGGTGGAGGTAGCGGTCGCGGCTCCGTGTTATACTTCTCCAGCCCCGGTCCAGTTCGGGACAAAAGTGAAACTATGCTCCTCCGATCAGCATTCTTCATCGCCGCCGTTATCGTGGTCTTCGGATTGTTGTTCCCGATTCCTGCCTCGGCGCATAACGTCTCCAAGCGCGATGCCTCGTTCGTGCAGTCGAACCAGGGCGCCGCGATTGTTCCGTTCCTCTATCTTGGCGCCAAGCACATGGTGACCGGATATGACCACCTGGCGTTCCTGGTGGGGGTCATTTTCTTTCTCTACCGGCTCAAGGACGTGGTGCAGTATGTCAGCCTGTTCACCATCGGACATAGCGTCACGTTATTGGCCGGCGTGCTGGGCGGCATTCATGCGAATCCATATCTCATCGACGCCATCATCGGCCTGTCGGTGGTCTATAAAGCTTTCGACAACATGGACGGCTTCCAACGTTTTTTGGGATTTGAACCCAACACGAAGCTCGCGGTGCTGATCTTTGGTCTGTTCCACGGCTTCGGCCTAGCCACTAAGCTTCAAGAACTGGACTTGTCGAAGAACGGGTTGGTGACCAACATCCTCAGCTTCAATGTGGGTGTCGAAGTGGGACAGGTGCTGGCGCTCACCGCGGTGTTGATCGCACTGAGCTATTGGCGAACGCGGAGCGGTTTTCTCCGTCACGCCTTCGCCACCAACACCGCATTAATGTCGGTTGGCTTCCTCCTGGTGGGATACCAGGTCGCCGGATACTATTTGGAAAAATCGTAAATGAGTAAGGAACCGCAAGCCATGCCCCCAGAGCCAGTGAAGCCCGAAGCCCCTTCGAAAAAAGCCCTCGCCAAAGCCACAGGCATCGCGCTGGCCGTCGCGCTGCTTCTTCTCTTTGCCGCGGTGCTGCCCGCGGAATACGGTGTCGATCCTCTGAAAACCGGCGCGGCACTGGGACTGCTCGGCCTCTCGAACGCCGGAAATGCGAAAGGGCGAGCGACCGCAACGCCCGCGCCGGGGCAGGCCGGAGTGTATACGGCCCAGTCCAAGATCTACAAGGTGGACTCAGAGGATTTCCAGTTGCGCCCCGGCGACGGCGTGGAGATCAAGTATCACATGCAGAAGGGCGCGGCCATGGTGTACGGCTGGAAAGCGACCGGCAAGCTGGCCTACGAATTTCACGGCGAACCGGACCAAAAACCCAATAAGGACTATTTCGAAAGCTACGATCTGGACGACAAGGCCGGCAAGACCGAGTCCTATGGTTCCTTCACCGCGCCGACCACTGGGATTCACGGCTGGTTTTGGCAGAACAAGGGCGACAAGGACATCGAATTCCACTTGACCACGGCGGGTTTCTACGACTCCGCGAAAATGTTCGCCGGTGGCCCGGGCGAAGACATGCCGGTCGAAGATGCCAAGTAACCCCGCATCCAGTCAAACCCGGCTGGTTTACAATCGTAGTTCACCATGAAGGCTACATCATTCTGTCGGCCAAATATGTAGGGAAGCCGTCATGAACGCGTTTGGAGCGCTCTTTAAGCAACGGTATTGGGTTATCGCTTTGGTGGCCGGTGTGGTGTTAGTGGCCTTGCCGTTTGTGACGGTCGACAAAGATAACCATTTCGCGACTCATCCGCCAACTAGTCTCTTGCCCGCTTGGGCCGGCATCGGTCTACTGCTCCTCTCCGCAGGCGGGTTCGGGTTTACCGTTTGGTCCAAACACGAGTTGAACAGGAACACGGCAGCTGGCCTTGACCTGACTCGGGTGAACGAGCACAACGGGGCAATGTCGACCACCGTCGGCGGCTGCGAAGTTCGCGTCGTCGAAGGGCGCGTGGAAGATTACGCGACCGAAGGCGAAACTGCGGTGGTTCTCCCGTGCAACGAATACTTCGATGACCGATGCGCCGGGGACACCAAGAGCGCCCTTGGAGCCTACGTCAACCGGGTATTCGACGGTCAGGTTGGAAGCTTCATTTCACTCGTGAAAGATGAGTGCAAGAACAAGCTTGGGCCCGGAACAATGCAGCAAAAGACAGGCGAAGAGTCGGCTGAAAGCTTTGGGGCGGGCCGATGTCCCCTGCTGCGTCGTCCACTAGGAGCCTGTCCGAATAAAACCGCAAGTTCGCAGGCATGAATGGAACGGAACCGATACATAATGTTTTATGCCAAAGGGCTACCGAGACTACCTGCCGGAGCAAGACCTACTGTTGCCGCCAAGCCTCCGCGACTGGCTACCTGAAAACCATCTGGTCTACTTCGTGAGCGACGTCGTGGACCAACTCGATTTGTC
>DATNJC010000256.1:0-7246 GCA_035604115.1 Bryobacteraceae bacterium
TGGCTTTTGACCACAGCCGCCGAAGGTGGTTTGAAACCTGCTCCTGTAAGCCGGTTCCGAGGGGCCTACCCTCATCGATTAAGCAGTTACACACATTGGGCCCTCTTCGGCCCTTTGCGCTCGTGGCGCACGATCGTCGGCGTACCGGACGACAATAACATCGCCCTGAGCCACTTTCTTGCGCCGCCTTCGACCCACAGGTCGAACACGTAATGCAGGTAGACGTTCGCAAGCAGCGGTGAGACCACCGCCCCCTGCGGAGTGCCGACCTTCGTCTCCGACCATTGGCCGTCCTCCGACACCCCCGCCTTCAACCATTTCTGGATCAGGCGAAGAATGCGCTGGTCGGCCCAGAAGCGCAGAGAATTCCGAAGTGGAATTCGTTTGGCTCCGCAGATATGCAGGAGTTCGAGTCGGCTCTCCGGAGACCGACTGCCTGTTCGCGTTAATTAACGCAAACAGCGCACATTGGAGTCGAAGAGATCGTCGCCTCGATTGGAACAAAGTCGTGCAAGATGACTGGGTTACGAGGTCGCTGAATGGATCTCCGGCACGTAAATCACATCTGGGACCGCGTTATCCCGCGTTATTTTAGCGTTATGTTTTACGTCAAACAGCGTTATTTCTGCGTCAGCCCGAGACGGGCCGGAGCAACTCCGTGCCCGTGGTCCCGGCAGAGCGTCGCTCGGAAAAAGCTTAGTTTGGCTCAAGCTTTGATGGAGTACCTGCTCTCCGCGGCGGAGCGAGGATAAGGGTCGTGATTTCCGGGCAGACGCCGGGACAGGAGAGTGAACGTACACGCTCGAAGCGGGTCTGGAAAGTTCCTGCTCCATCGTCAAACGTAGCGGAGTTATTTCGCCGTGGGGTTGACTCGCGCTCGCTCGATTTTCACCCTGTTGAGCGTTACCCAGTTGACCTGGACGATGTGTCGATAGGCCTTCAGCTCGCTATTCTTGCATTCGACCTGGAGATAGTCCGTGATCTTCTTCGCCAGCCAAGTCTTCGTCTTCGTGTCCTCTTTCCACCGTGATCTTACTTTCCGATTACGGAGTTGCCGGGCGGCATACTCAATCAATGCTGAGTGACACCGGCGGCGCTTTTGATCGGTAGCGGTGGTCGCAAGCGCCAGGCGCCGACAACGTGCGGAACAGAAGAGGCCGGCCTTGCGGGGACGAAGAATCGGCTTGGGTGCGAAAAAGTAGCGACCGCAAGGGCCGTACCGGCACTTGCATAAGCGGTCGCTCCAGTCGCTGGCGATTAGCCCCGTAAAGAGCCTCTCTGCTTCAACGATCATAGCTTCGAAGAAGTCGCGAGCTCCTGCGTCCCACTGGGGTTGGGCGAGCTGCAAACGAAACCCACGGGGGTCCGTCTGCCCGGCGAAACCACCAAATCAAAAAACCATTGCGCCCTCTCGAAAGGACCACAACGATGCCTACCCAAGGCCTACAGATTGAAACCTGGCCGATTGAGCGCCTGATTCCCTATGCTCGGAATGCTCGGCTGCATTCCGAAGCGCAAGTGGCTCAGATCGCCGCCAGCATTCACGAATTCGGGTTCAACAATCCCATCCTGGTGGGGCCCAGCGGGGGGCATTATCGCGGGCCACGCGCGCGTACTCGCCGCGCGGATGCTGGGCTATACGGAGATCCCCGTAATCGTCCTGGGGCCTGTCAGCGAAAATCAGAAGCTTTCGCAGCCCATGGCCAGACGCATGGAACCTTGGCCGCCCGATTCGAATTGGTACCGTACGCAAGGAACACAGGACGCAGTCCGACGCACAGCAGCACAGATCGCAGCCCGCATCTGCAAGTGTCGGTTCGAACGACAAGTCTGAAGAAACGAGGGCATTGTGATGCCAACTAAAATATCAACAAAGATCCAAACTTGGCCCATCGACAAGTTCATCGTTTACGCGCGCAACCCGCGCAAGAGCGATGCGGCCGTGGACCGCATGTGCGCCAGCATTCGTGAATTCGGTTTCAAAATTCCGTGTCTGGCGCGGAGTGACGGCGAAGTGATTGATGGCCATCTGCGCCTCAAAGCCGCACGCAAGCTGGGCCTTACCGAAATCCCAGTCATCCTGTGCGACGAGTGGACAGCGGCTCAGGTGAAGGCCTTCCGGTTGATGGTCAATCGGTCGGCGACGTGGGCGGACTGGGACGAGGAACTGCTGACGATCGAGTTGCGGGACCTCCAGACCTCGGACTACAATCTCGCCCTGACGGGGTTCGATACAAAGGAGATCGAGGCCTTCCTCTTGAATGACCTTGCGGAAGAGGATGCCACGCCGCCGTTGCCCGCGGTTCCGGTCACGAAGCCTGGCGATCTCTGGCTCCTTGGCCCGCACCGTATTCTCTGCGGGGATGCCACCAGTCCGGAGGCGGTCGCCCGGCTCCTCGGCGAGCGCAAGCCGCAGTTGATGGTCACCGATCCGCCTTACGGCATCGAGCTGGATTCAGAATGGCGGGACCGCGCCGGCCTGAACGGTTGCGGGCCGGCCGAGCCGAGCTATCTGAAGAAGCGCACCAAGGGCCATACTCAGACCACGATCTCGGGCGACACGCGCGCCGACTGGTCCGATGCCTTTGCTTTGGTTCCGAGTCTGGAAGTGGGTTATGTTTGGCATGCGTCGAAGTTCACCCGGGAGGTTCTGGACGGCCTGCTGCGGATCGGCTTCCTGCACCATCAGCAGATCATCTGGAACAAGGGGCGTGCCGTGCTTACGCGGACGCATTACTGGTTTGCCCATGAACCAGTTTGGTACGTCCGCAAGAAGAACGCACCCTGGTACGGGAAGGCGGGCGAAAACTCGACCATCTGGGATTCTTCCTCGCCGAAGTTCATCATGGGGGGCTCGGATGAGGAAAAATTCGATCACCCCACCCAGAAGCCGGTGGATCTGATGCGGCGGCCGATCCTGAACCACACTCAGCCGGGCGAGTTGGTATTTGACCCCTTTCTGGGCAGCGGCACCACACTCGCCGCGGCGGAGGTGACCCAGCGCGTGTGTTACGGCTTGGAGCTCGATCCTAAATATGTCGACGTCACGGTCGAGCGCTGGCATGGGTTGAGCGGCAAGAAAGCCACGCTCGAAGGCGACGGCCGCAGCTTTGATGCCGTTCAACGGGATCGAGTAAGGAGGGCCGCATGAGGGGCCTCACGAAAAAATGGGCCGGAGTCGATCCTGGTCACAGGTTGTTTGAAAAGATCGCCGCGGAACGGAGGGGCCCGTTGCCGGACGGGCTGGAGCCATGAGCAAACCGCGGGGGAAGCCGTTCGAGCCGGGCAATACGCTGGGACAGGGACGGCCCAAAGGAAGTCGCAACAAGCCGAAGTCGCCGGGGCAGGCTCTGTTTGACGAATACGCGCCACCGCTGACGCGCAAATGCATCGCCCTGGGGCTGCAGGGAGATCGAAGCGCGCTGCGGATGTGCATGGAACGGGTCAGTCCGGCGCGCCGGGGCGCTTGCATCAGCATGAATCTTCCGGCCATCAGAACCGCTGGGGACGTGGACAAGGCGGCGGAGAAAGTAACGCAGGCCCTCCGACGCGGCGACATCACGCCGACCGAAGGCGGCGTCCTAATGAACACCCTCGAGAGCCGCTCCCGGATCATGGGGAGGGTTCTGCCGGAAGAGCCGATCGCCGCGAACCAGATTGAACTCAGGGACCCGGAACTGGCCGCGCTTACCGATGACGAACTCGCCCAACTGCTGGCGATTACCACGAAAATGGAGGCCGCTAGGAGTAGTGCAGGCCGAGATCACGCGCCCCCAGTGCCGCCCGATTAAGTGGTTCTATCCGAAGCTGCGCCGCCGAATTCCTAGCCCCGGTCCAAACGGCCTAGGATCTTTTGAAATATCCGCCGTTGCTCGTCCCACTCGATCCGCCGGACGACGGGCCGCAGGTTTCTCTCGTTGAGGCCGTGGATGTTGGAAAGAAAGAGGATCTGTTCCTGAATGTCCGGAGCAAGATCGAGCAGCTTCATAATTTGGGTCATGCGGGCTCGCGTCACCCGGCCGCGGCGGGCTAGGTCCGCGTAATCCTGAAACGTTTGATCCCGCAACAGTCCCTCAAACCGGATGGCCAGCGCCATGAGCCGGGCGATGCGGGGGATGGAGGGGCCCGCCGCTTCGACCTCGCGCGGCTGTCGTTGGGATGAAACCGTTTTGCCCTCCTGCCGGCTCGGTCTGGCTGCGCGAAAGTCCAGCGCATACGTGATCTCCTGGTTGCCGCTCATGTCCGCGCCTGCTCGCCCGCCGCCGTGGTCGCCGCCGGATGGAACCGGATGGAGATTCGCCGGGCGGTGCCGTCGTAGCCGATCCGCTCGATGATGGCTTGGAGCGCCTCCACCTGCCGACTGCGATCCATCTGCTCCCACTCGGAGGGATCCAGGTGTCCACGCTGCGCTTCCCTGATCCGCCCCAGGACCGATTCTTCGATTCCGCGCGCCGGAAGCGATTTAGCGGGACACACTGCCCAGCCTTTGCGCTGCGCGTTCAGGCACACATAATAAGGATACTGGCGGTCGTTCTTTCCCGAGTAGGAGTACACCATCCGCGCCGCGCAGGATTCGCAATACAGCAGTCCGCTCAACAGGGCCAGGTGTTTGTTCCGCGCTTTGCCGTGCGCCAGTGCTGCAGGATGGGTGATCAGATTCTGCACGCGTTCCCAGGTGCCGGGGGCGAGAATGGCGGCGTGTTCGCCCGGGTAGGTCTGCCCTTTATGCCGGATCCAGCCCGTATACAGAATGTTGGTCAACAGCCACCGCAGCGAGTTCAGTGCGAACGGCCCGCCCGGGCGGAACTGACCCGTCTGGCGGGTCCAGCTTTTGAGCCGCCAGCCCCGCCGCTCGATCTCCGCCAGCGTCAGCCGGGTCGACCGGTTTTCCTCGAATAGCGCAAAGATGGCCCGCACCCGTTCGGCCTCTGCTTCGTTCACCACCAGCCGTCCCCCGCCCGGGTCCACGTCGTAGCCCAGCACCGGACACCCGCCCACCCATTTTCCTTTTCGCCGCGCCGCCGCCATCTTGTCCCGCGTGCGCTCGCCGATCAGTTCCCGTTCAAACTGGGCGAAGGATAAAAGAATGTTGAGCGTCAGCCGTCCCAACGACGTGCTGGTGTTGAACTGCTGGGTGACCGCCACGAAACTCACTTGGTGTTTCTCGAACACGCTCAGCATCCGGGTGAAGTCCAGCAACGATCGGCTGAGACGATCGACTTTATACACCACCACGCAATCGAGCGTACCCGCTTCGACCGCCTGGAGGAGCCTGGTCAGGGCCGGCCGGTCCATGTTGGCGCCGGTAAAGCCGCCGTCATCGTAGAGCTCGGGCAGTGCAATCCAGCCTTCGCGCCGCTGACTCTGGATGAAGGCCTGGGCTGCCTCGCGTTGCGCATCGAGCGAGTTAAATTCCTGCTCCAGGCCTTCCTCCGTCGATTTGCGGGTGTAGATCGCGCACCGTAGGCGAGCCGGGGATGGCTTCGGAACGCCCTCCCTATTTTTTCGCATGGCGGCGCTCCTTCCTCGGTACGCCCGCGGGGCGCGTCAGCCCGAAGAAGGCCAGGCCGTTCCAGCGGGTGCCGGTGATCGCCACCGCGATCGCGCTGAGCGAGGAATACGGCCGGTTCTCATACCGGAATCCCTTCGCCAGGACCTCCACCAGTATGGTTCGTCCTTTCCATTTCCGGCTGAGCACAGTGCCCGGCAGCGGCAGGCGGCGATCCTGTTCCCGGCCATTCCGGTCTCCCCGCGCCGTCTGGACGCGCTCGCCGGCCACGGCAAGAAAGTCTCGCGGGGCGACCATTCGCAAGTCCGCATCCTGCGCGATCTGCTGCGCTCGCCCGCGCGCCCGTTCGGAAAGGTCTCCTTCCGCCAAGGCCTGCAGACGCCAGGCAATCCGCCGAAACAGATGTTCCCGGTGCCGGCATCGTGTTTCTTCCCCAAACACCTCCCGATACTTCTCGCGCAGACCCGCCATGCTCGCCCTGCGCAGGCTTTCAATCTCCATCAAAACTGCAGTGTCCATCGTGTTGCGTTTCCTCTCCGTGACCGTCAACCACAGTCCCATGGACGCTCTTTGCCACCCCACAAGCAAGTCCACTCTCAAGGGGCCTGGATCAGAAAAACGCCGCCAGGACGAGCCCGGCGGCGTTGAGGGGAGGCGAGAATCGGCCTACTTAACGCGGTACGTGCGCTGCTTTTCCTTCGACCGGAAGGACTCGATCTTCAGGCCCAGCTTCTTGATCAGCGTCCCGCTGATGAAGCCGCGCACGGTGTGGGCCTGCCAACCCGTTAGCTCCATGATTTCTGCCAGGGTGACACCCTGGGAGCGGCGCGCCAGATCGATCACTTCAGCCTTCTTGCTGCCCTCGCGGGCCATCTGGGCTGTATCCTTCGCGGCCGCGCGCGCCGTGTGGCGGCGTTTGCCCTTCTGTGCGGTCTTGTTCCGCTTCCCTTTGGCGGGCGCAACGTGGGCCGCCGGTTTCCCCACGTTCCCCAACAGGGCTTGGACCGCCTTCCAAATACGCGCCACCGCCACCTTGCGGTTGGTAAATCTCTTCACCGGCTGGAGGCTGGTGAACGGCGCGACTCCGGCGAAGCTGTTCCAGATTTCGACGGGGCGGTTTCGAGGCCAGGAAGCGGCCAGCTTGGCCAGTTCCTGGGCTGAGCCGAAGTATTCGGCGTCGTTGAGCTTAGCGGCCCTGGCTTCGTCAAGCGAAGCGAAGGCCGTGATGTTATTAGTTGCGTCAATCGTGAAGGTGTTCATAGCGACACCATTCATGGCTCTGTTCGCACCAAAAGCCAAGTCAATTCTGGGGTTCGCCGCGAAATATGCGCCTTGACTGTTCCGCAACATCGAGCGCTCATGGACACGAGGTCAACCAGGCTCATGAAACTCGACGTTCCCGACAATTACATCCCGCTCCTCATCAAAGCCTTGGAGCACCACTACGCCTACACCAAAGCCGTGCTACGGGACGACGTCCGCTACCAGCTAGCCGCGGATTGGTTCAAGCGGCCACCGACACCGATCCCAGAGAAGCCGGTACGGACGGTGAAGCGCAAGGGGGGCGTGAGCCGAAATTCGCGCAAACCCCTGCATCGCGTAGAGTCGAGGAAGGGCGCTGGACCGGGACCTACTGGCAGCCGGTGGTTTCCCTTCCCCGCTCATCAAACCGGACGTGCCCATTTCGAGCATCCGGCTTTCCGACAGACTTCACCAACAAGCTCACGGAAGCCGCCC
>DATNJC010000257.1:0-11725 GCA_035604115.1 Bryobacteraceae bacterium
TCGCAGCCGGTACAGGTAGTCCCGACACGCTTGCTCGGTGTCGAACCGAGCCTCGAAATCGGCCAGACTCCGGGGATACTCCTCCACAGCCGGCCATGCTACAGGTTGGGGCCACCTGAGTCAAGTAAATACCCCCTTTTACATCATGGCCGGATCTGAAGCCAGGACTCGTTTCAAAGGGGGCATCCTCGTCGACAGAGTGCGGATAAGATAAGCCCAGTGGATTGCTACCAGCACAGGTTCCGGCGATTTGTAATCGCGGGCTGGTGGTAGTCGTAATATTGGCGTTCATTATGGCGATGCGAAAAGGGTAATTGCGAGTTTCTCGGTACGCTGGGGGTGCGGTACAGAAACTCGCAACAAAATAGTCAAACTGCGAAGCCTCCCCCTTAGATTTCGATGTAGGGTCCATATCTGTGCAATAGTCACGACTTGATCTGACATTCTCGATAGACTGGTCCGGATCAACCGGACCGGAGAATGTCAGATGAACACACCGCAGAAAGTGATCAAGAACAAAGTCGGCCTTCTGATGTGCTGTAGCGCACCCCGCCACGAGATGGGCACTGTGAGTGTCAAGTCTTGAATCGTCGAAGCCTTCGATGTAGCTTCCGGCTGCGAGCAGAACCCTTCGCGGCGAAAGGGAGAATTCGAGACGGCCTTTTGCTTGGTTTTACGTTCCCTACCGGCTCGGACCCGCCGTAACTGGGATCCCCTTCGCTTTCATCAAGGATTCCAGCAGGGCCACGGTTTTCGGAAACGCATCCGCACCGCCGCGAACACCGCCGGCGCCGCGGGCGACCTCCAGGGGCGTGCGGCCGCTGGCGTCTTTGGCAGTCAGGTCGGCGCCGTTGGCGACGAGGAATTCGATGAACTTATCGAAGCCGTGTTCGGCGGCGCCGTGCAGAGCGGTTTGGTTCGGAACGGCGCTCGCGCTCGGCATTTGGCTGCCGCGGCGGAAGGCCAGAGCGATGGAAGCGGAGGCGCTGTATTCCTTAGTCCCAGGGCCCGCTGGCGCGGCCGACGGGGAAGAAGGCGGACCGCCGCCTCTAGCTCCGGCGGAAGAACCGACAACGTAACTTCCGCTCGGCGTGCGGGGGTCCAGGATGGAGCGGGCGTTCACGTTCGCGCCGGCTTTGATCAGGAGATCCATGGTAGCGAGCACGCCTTCCTGGGTACGGTTACGCCCGCGCGTGACGCGTGCGCCGTAGTCCACTCCGGCGGCGGCCATCAACGGCGTGATGCCTTCCTTGCTCGGCAAATCGACAAGCGCCTTGTACTCCAACAGTAGCGCGACGAATTTGTCATCGCCGCCACGCGCCGCGCGCAATAGCGGAGTAGCGCCCTGGGCGAGCATGGCGTCGCCGCCGCGATCCTGCGGGACGTCGCGATACGGCGGACGCCGCTTCAACTGAATGTTCGGATTCGCGCCGCTTTCGAGCATCATGCGCGCGACATCGATGGCAGTTAGCTTATCAGGACTCGGGATGACGGCCCTCGCGCCATTCCCTTTCGTCGGCAGCGTGCTGACGTCGGCCGCCATGTAGACCGGCGAGCGGCCGAAGAGATCCCATTTGTCGAGGTCGGCGCCGCCCTGCGGTCCTTTAAAAGTGACCAGCACGGCGGCCGTGTCGAAATGCATGTTCTCCAGCGCTAGAAGCAGCGGCGTCTCGCGGTCCGGATCTTCGGAATCGGGATCGGCGCCCGCCGCCAGCAGGTTCTGAACGCAGGCTGCGCAACCTTCACGCGCGGCGTAATGCAGCGCGGTAAACCCGCCCTTGTTCAGGTCCTTCGGGCGAGGTTCCGCGATGATCTTACGCTCCCACTGATTGATCTTGCCGTGTTCGTTCAGCTTCGCGTCCTTCGACACCAGGAACTTCACCATGCCGGCCTGGCTTTGCGCGGCGGCCCACATGAGCGCGGTTTGTCCGCCCCAGGTCTCCTTGGCGTTGATGTCGGCTCCCGCATCCAGAAGCGTCTTTGCCGCGTCAACCTTGCCGCTGCGCGCGGCAGCCATCAGCGGAGTTTCGCCATCAGGAGTTTTGAAATTAGGATCGGCACCGGCCTTGAGCAGTGCGTCGATGATCGGCGCAGAGCCGATGATCGCGGCTTCGGTGAGGGCCGACGTGCCAAACTGATTCTTCAGTTTGACATTCGCACCGGCTTTGATCAGCGCGCGGACCAGTTCCAGATCGTCGTTCGCCGCGGCGTGCATGATGGCCGTGCTGCCATCGGCGCCAGTGGCATTCACATTGGCCGCGTTAACGTTCGCGCCCTTCGCGCTCAGCAGGCGCATGGCCGTGGCGTGGTCGCCGGCTTCCGCCGCGTCAAACAGCGCCGTATCGGCGGCCGCCAGCATCGACGCGCCGGCCAGCAGGACCGCGATAGCAGCTGTGGGGCAGGCTGGCAGCCTGCGGCGGACTGACAGTCCGCCCTCCGGCGAGCGCCCACAACCTAGGCGGCGGATTAACAATCCGCCGCAGGATTCCATCCTGTCCCACAATTCGCGCATGCCTAGACCTCCGAGAGACCTTCGGTGCTGTCGCCGATGGATTTGACCGGGATCTCATTGCGCTGGAGCAGCGTAAGGAGCAGGTCGCCGTGACGCGAATCCTGGGGATACTTCAGGTGTTGGCCGCCTTTGATCTTTCCGTTCGCGTGTCCCAGGACCGCGGACGGCAGCGGATCGTTGTTGTGACGATCGCTGTTGCTCATGTCGCTGCCAAAGAGAATCGTGGAATGATCCAGCACCGTGCCGTCGCCTTCTTTGGCGGCCTCGATGTTCTTGACGAAGCCGGCAAACACTTGCGCGTGGTACTGCTGAATCTGCACCAGCTTGTCCATCTTCTGAGGGTTGTTGCCGTGATGCGATAGCGGATGGAACCCCTCGGCAATGCCCAGGTTCGTATACGTGCGCATGCTGGCTTCGCGATCCATCGACATGGTGATCACCCGCGTGATATCGGCCTGGAACGCCAGGGCCATCAGGTCGAACATCAACTTGAAGTACTCCGTGATATCGTTCGGCGTGCCGACGGGCGCATCCGGAATATCCAACTCGGTGTTGCTCTGCTTCGAAGCCATCTGCACGCGGCGTTCAATCTCGCGAACGGAGTCGAGATAGTCGCTGACGACGACGCGGTCCTTCACGCCCAGGCTGGCCTGCAGGCGTTGCGCCTGGCTCTGCACGCGATCGAGGATACTGCCGGTTTCCGCCAGGATCTGGGCGCGCTCCTGATCGGTGTCTCCCTGTCCGAAGAGCTTCTGGAAGACCGCGCGCGGGTTGCCTTCCTGCGGCAACGACTGGGTCGGCGTGCGCCATGCGACTCGGGCGCTGCCCTGAGCGGTAGTGAGTTCGAGCGACGGGAGACGCGTGTCTTGTCCAATGTGGCGGACCGCCATCTGGTCGCAGCTCACGCCGGAATCCGGACCGGCCTTGCCGAAGTCCCAGGGCTTCACGCAGGTCAACCAGCCTTGCTCGATGTAGCCATGGGGTTCCGGCGTTTCCACGGGCTTGTTGCGCAAGCCGGAGACGATGGTCAGGTGCTTGCGGAACGGCTCCAGGGGTTTCAGGATCGGCGACATGGTGAAGTTCGTGCCGGTTTCCTGCGGCGACCAGCGATCCATGATAGCGCCGTGCGGGAAGCCCACAAAGGCAAAGCGTTTCGGCGATTTCCCGGCGACAGTTTGCGCCGACGCGGTTGCGGCGGGAAACATGGCTTCCAGGAGCGGCAGTGAGATGGTGGCTCCGACTCCCTGCAGGAATGTGCGGCGTGGAACGTGTGTTTTGGTTATGAACATGGCGTCGTCTCCCTTTCTTTATCGACTCGCGGACTGCGCAGGTTGCGGTGCGCGGCGCATTTTAAACTGCTCGCTCCTGACCACCGCTTGAACGATGGCCGAAAATTTGTAGTCTTTCGCCGCCGCGTCCCGCACGATCCTGCGGACGGTCGGCATGTCGTAGTACTCGTGGGTGCGGCCTATCGCATAGGTCAAAAGATTTTCCACGAACGTCTGCACGAATTGTTCGGGACGCCGCAGCAGAGCGTTGCGGAGATCGTCGGGTCCCTTGATCTGCGTCCCGTCGGGCAGTTCGCCGGCGGAATCGATGACCACGCCGGCAAAGCGGTCCTTATCTCTCCACATTCCAGTCGCGTCGAAGTTTTCGAGCGCGAAACCGAGCGGATCCATGACCGCGTGGCATGACGAGCAGGTAGGGCTCGCGCGGTGCTTGGCTATCAACTCGCGGACGGTGAGCGCTTTGGTCGTACCGATGTCCTTGTCGTTCAAGGTCGGGACGTTGGGCGGCGGGTTGGCCGGCGGGACACCCAGGAGGTCGGCTAGGATGAATTTCCCACGGAGCACCGGCGATGTGCGGTTCGGATAGGCGGCCGCCATCAGGATGGCGCCCTTACCCAACAAGCCCCAGCGCGCCGAGTCTTTCAGTTCCACCCGGCGGAACTGATCGCCTTTCACGTCGGTAAGGCCGTAGTGCAGCGCGACGCGCTCATTCACGTAGGTGTGGCTGGCGCGCAACAAATCCACCACGTTGCGGTCTTCCCTGAAGATGCTGTCGGCAAACAGGGTGAGCTCGGTGCGGAAATCCTGACGCGGGTCTAGACGGCCGGAGGCGTACGGGAAGACATCGTTGTCCGGGACGATCGCGTCGAGCCGGCTCATGTCGAGCCACTGGAATACGAAATTGCTCGCCAGCGTCTTCGACCGAGGATCGGCCAGCATGCGCAGGACCTGTTTGTCGAGCGTCGACTGTTCGCCGGGTTTATTGGCGGGCTCGCTGAGCTTGTTCTTGATGGCCAGATCAAGCAGTTCATCATCGGGAATCGAGTTCCACAAGAAGAAAGAAAGTTTCGACGCAAGTTCGAGATCCGTGATCGCGTACTTCTCGCCCGGCTTCAACCCTGAGAGGACGCGCTCGCCGCGATACAGGAAGAACGGGCTGGCCAGAACTCCCGTGACGCCTTCGCGAATGCCGGACTCGAAACCGCCATCCTTCGCGCCATCGGCGTAGTACTGCATGAGTTCCGCGACGTCTTCAGTCGTCACGGGACGACGATAAGCCCGTTTCGCCAGCGCCGAGAAAATCTCCTTCGCGCAGGCTTCGGGGGTCTTGGCTTGGTTGTCGGAGGTTTTGTCCTGTGCCGGCTTGCAGGTGAGGATGCGGTCGCGGCTGGGCGTGGAACTGAGGCCTTTCACATCGAAAGGACCCAGAAGCTGGAACGAGCTCACGCGGTAGGAACGATCTTGCCCGCCGCCGGGCGCAAACACCTGCAACTGATCGTCGGATTGGGCGAAACTCTGGCGCCGGAAGGTGACGCCGATCTTGTGCGGTCCGGCCGTAGCCTGGAACTTGATGTTTTTCAGGCGGGCATTGACGCGATCGAGTGCGCCGTTCATCACCTGATCGAAGTACTTGGTGTCTTCTTCGCCGCCGATCACGGTCTGATAGACGACCTTACTATCGACTGTCACCACCACGGGGTTCTCGTATTCCATTGAACTGCCCCAGAGGCCGTTGGCCATGTCGGCGATGTTGATGCGGTATTCGCCGTCGGCAGGGAGATCCACTTTGGCGAGAATGCCGCCCCGTGTCCCCAGTGGCAATCCCGGAACGTGTGTCAGTTGATTGCCGGGAGCTGCACGGAACGTCCAGCCCGTCGCGCGAGCATCGCGCTTGCCCAGCGCCGTAAGAGCGACGTTCCGCGCGGCATTGACGTATTGCTCAATGAAGGAAGGCGAAACCTGCAGGGCGGACGCGATGTTGTCGAAGCCCTGCGCGGTGTCGTCCGGCGGCAGCAATTCGGCGCCGTTGACCTCGACCAAAAGCAGATCGCGGACAGCGTTTTCGTACTCCTTGCGATTCAACCGATGCAGCACTTGGTTGTCGGAGACGTGCTCCTGGCTTGGAATCTTGTCGAGCGAATCTTCCAGCCACGCCACCAGCGAGTCGACAGCCTTGCCGTCCGGCTGCTTCGCGCCGGGAGGCGGCATGACGCGGCCGCGCAGCTTGCGCACGGCCTTCTCGAAAAGTTCGGGATCCTTGGCGATGCTCGCGGCCGTAATGCCTTCGAAGATGACGCCGCCGGTCTTGGCTTTCTCGCTGTGGCAGCCCGCGCAGTATTGCTTGATGGTGGCCAGCTGCGCCTGAGCAGGATCCTGTGCTTGGCTCGCGGACGGACGGGTAAAGACGCCCGCCAGGACGATGGCGGCGATCAGTGGAATCGAGTTCTTAATATGTCGCGTCGTTTTCATGATTCCCTAGCGTCCGGTGCCTCAAGCATTCTGGTGCCTCATGCATCTGGAGCCTCATGCATCTGGAGAAAGATAGGCCCACAGGCTCTCGAAAGAGCGGCGAATAAATTCATCGGAGTTCCCCATCTTGGCTTCGAATTCCTTGGCCGGCTTGGCCTCCACGCCTTCCGACGGGCTGTGCCCCTTGTTCAGCATCTGATTGAGACGATCATAGATCGTGCCGTACATCTCGACCTGCGCGGCGATATCGGCAAAGCTCAGCACAGGACCTTGCGCTGGAACGATCTTCGTATCGGGGTTGCCACTGCTGGATGCCACGCTCTGGATGCGTTGCAATCCGCCGACAATGCCGCCAATCCAACCGCCGGTCCACCAATCGACCACCGGCCAGCCCTGTCCGTAGGCGGCGTCGCCCACCGCAAGGACGTTCTGTTGCGGGAAGTAGACGTAGAGATCGCCGTCCGTGTGCGCCGCGTCGGAGATGTACCCGTAACGGATACCGGAATCGAGAGAGCCCTTGTCGTAGAAGGTCTTGTTGGGTTGGGCGATCTTGGGAAACTTCTTGAATTTCTGTCCGTTCCAGGGCCAGGTGATGTTTTCCGTCAGCCAGAGCCGCGTGTTCTCCTGGGCAATAATCGTGACGCCGGCTAGCCCAAGTTTCTCGTTGGAGCCGGTCTGCTCGGGATGCCAGTGCGTGTTGAAGAGCGTCCTCACCGGGCCGCTATTCGGTAGCGCAGCCACAGCCTGTGCTAACGCAGCGGCATTCTGCGCGAGCCCCCCGTCCACCATCACTACGCCCTCGGCTCCCGTGCGCGCGATCACGTTGGCCCCCGCCCCGCTCAGCAGGTACAAGTTGTCGCCCAACTGCGTGGTCGTTATTTTGGGAGCTTGCGCGAAGGCGCACGGAGCCGCCACACCTGCCGCGGCAACTTTCAAGAACGTCCTACGCGTTGAAACGAACATAGTTATTGCGGTAATAGTATACTCCCGCGGAACGCGGAAAACACCCCTGCTATCTGGCAGGGCTTAACGCTGCTGCGGTTCCGGAGCCGGCGGCGCGGGCGCGTTGTTGTTGTTGCGGTTGTTGTTGTTCGGTACCGGAGCCGGCTTTGGCAACTCCGCCTTCCCGTCCAGCGCGAACACGAACATCATCGGCGGGTTGTCGATCTTCTCATCATTCGGACCCACCGTAGGCGCCGGACGCCCCAAACCGCCCTGGAACGCCACATACTGGTTGCCGTCCGGCACTGGCGTTGATTCGCCGTCCAATCAACTCTTCTCAGTCGGGGATGGAAAGTGACGCTGACCGGTCTGCCTTGCCCTTGGACGTCATCGAGCCTCACGGTCAAGGGTCACGCCAGTAGCTTGGTCATTGACTAACTTCCACTCGCGGCCGCGTTTCTGCCAGACATCCATCACCTGAGTCGCCAGCGTGTATGGTTTCTGCGTCTTCTCGTCTATGCCCCGGTCCAAGACCCGAGCTGTGTAAACGGCCGCATTCTCGAGCACCCGCACCATCCGGTCGGTAGACTGAGACGAGGCTTCCTCGCTTCCACCGACAGCGGCCAGCACATCGCGTTTGCCGATGATGCCCCCGCCCACGCTGATACCGCGGTAGTCGTCGGCGATCAGCTTCTCTACCGTGGCCACATGATGATGCGACTCCGCATCGTCGAGGAGTTCCTCCAATCGCAGAATCGTGGCCGTAATCGCTTGCGGCGTTTCGGGCGGTTCCGGTTTTCTGTCCGTCGCCGTTCGGGATCCCTCCAGGCACAGCGCCGCGGCCACCAAGCCGGCCAGTTGAACGAGGATAGAAGTTGGTCTGAACATCACGTTCAGCTTATCTCAACCAAGCGTCCTCGATTCTCCGATGCGTGCCCGCCCAACGTGTTTGTGGACACTACGGGATCAAACGGAAGAAGTGCTCAAGCCCGGGCAAACATACCGCGGCTACGTCGATAGCGGATACGCGACTATTTCTTGGAAACCGCGTTCTGCAGAAGGCTGCGAATCTCGGCCATAGTTGCCGGGCTGACGCCTGCGGCACCACCGCGACCCCCGCCTGCAGCAGCAGGAGGTGCACCGGCTGCACCGCTCCCGGCAGCAGCCGTTCCCGCAGGTTGAGGAGTCGCGGCAATGGCTAGGGTGCCCGTTGCAGCAGCAAGCGCCGGGGCCCCTCTGCCTGACGCTCCACCCCCGATCAAATCGATTGGCTTGCGGCCGCTGGCATCGGCGATCTCCGCATTCGCGCCTTTCTCAAGCAGGTAGCGCACGAGATCCGCCTTGCCCGCCTGCGCCGCTGCGTGAAGAGCCGTCATGCCCTCGTTCGAAGAGGGCGCGCGGGCGATGCGCATGGAATAGGTTAGGGTACCCGTGACTTGAGCATTCACATCGGCGCCGTGTTGAAGCAGCAGGTCCATTAGCGCCGTATTCGCCGCGCCACCGGCGCTTGCCGCCGCCGCAAGACCAGTTCCTCCGCGCGTGCCGGTTCCAACGCCCGCCGCAACCAGGAATGCTGTGAGCCCCATGTCGTTGACGTTGGGAGAAGCGCCCTTGTCCAGAAGCGCCCGAACGACCTCCATATCGTTGCCCATCGTCGCGCGTAGCAACGGTGTGCATCCCGTGTTCAGCAGGGGGTCGATGAAGCGTCCACTGTTGCCGCCCCTGCTGGGCCGATGCATATTGAGCTCGGGACCGGGATCGACATCCGCGGCCAGCAAGGCATTGATGATGTCCATCGTGGAAACAGGTGCGCGGCCCGAACCGCGAGCCGCGACGGGAGCCGCGCGTCCGTTGCCAGCTCCACGGCCGCCTGGGAGCGCTGCGAGTCCAAGCCGCAGTCCGCCCGAGGAGCCGCCCTCCTTGCGATCGATCGCGATGTACAGGCCCGTGCGCCCCCACCAATCCCATACGCCCGGATTGGCTCCGTGATCCAGCAGCAGCTTAGCGATGTCGTTATGGTCGTTATCGAGGGCGATCATCAATGGCGTCACGCCTTCCGGCGTCGGAACATTTACATTGGCGCCGGCCCCGATCATCGCCTCGACGCAGTCATAGCATCCGCTACGTGCCGCGTACAGCAAGGCGGTCAACCCCCCGGTGGGACGATACTGCGCGCGAGGCTCCGATGTAATCTGGCTTGGCCAGTCGCTGTACAGCGCCCGAGGCTTGACGTTGGCGTCTTTGGAAAGCAGCAGCTTGACCATCTCCCCCGCATTTTTTGTGGCCGTAGCAGCCCACATCAGCGGGGTTTGATTGTGAAACTTTTCAACCACGTTTACATTGGCGCCGGCTTTGATTAGCATGTCGACGATGGGCAGTTCCCCGGTCTTGATCGCCAGCATCAATGCCGTCTGACCGTCCTCGTTGGCGCCCTCCGGTCCCGCACCGGCATCCAGCAGCGTTTTCACCATCCGGGCGTCCGCCAGCATGGCGGCTTGGGCGATAGGAGTAGCTCCGAACTCGTTACTGACATCCAGTTTCGCCTTCTTCGCGATCAGCGCGTCGAGCAGCTCATAGTCCACCCGGTAGACGGCCCAGTGGATCGGGCGGGTGCCGTCGGGTTGCGCCTCATTCACATCCGCGCCCGCCCGAATCCGATCGAGTGCCGTCTTACGGTTTCCGGCTTGAATGAGACTGGCGAGAGAATCCGGCTTAGTCTGCGCCAGAACCGGTGCAGCGACCGCGATTACACAGAAGACGGCGACAATGAAGCGTTTCACATCCCTCCTAAACCACATTGGGATCCAGCTTGTTATGGTGCCCCCACAGACCCTTGGCCGCATCGTACAGGAATTTTTCCGGATCTTTCCACGTCCGAGTCAGGCCCTTCAGAACGCCCTCCTCCAACATATCCTTCGGGCCGTCGCCTTCGCGGACCAATTTCCACAGGCGCGCCCGGACTTCCTCCATCAGGTCGCGTTCGGCCTTAAATTCGGCTCGGGTCATGACCGGGCCATACGCGGGCACGATCCGGGTCTGCTCATTACTGAGCCGGAGCAGGATATCCATAGCGTCCACGCGGCCGCCGATCCACCCTCCGGTGAAATAATCGAGCGCCGGATCGCGCAGCGGCGATGCCACGTCGCCCACCGCAAGAACATTCGCTGTCTTGAAGAAGACGTAAATGTCGCCGTTGGTGTGGGCCAGCGGCAGGTAGCCGTAGTCGATCTGCTCCGCACCCGCTTTTAAACTTCCAGTGGTCTGAAAGGTTTCAGTGGGGCGGGCGGCTTTGGGACGGGCTTTTTCGTAGCGATCTTCGGCCGGAATCCAGTAGTCGGACGACATCCATTGGCGGGTCCGCTCGTGCGCAATGATCTTCGCCCCCGCCGCCCCGAACACTTCGTTGTTGCCCGTCTGATCGGTGTGATAGTGGGTGTTGAAGAGCGTTTGTACTTTGGAATTCGGGCCCGAGTTCTTGAGCGCTGCCATCACCTTGTCGCCGGACTTCGGCGCGCCACTGTCCACAAGCACGAGCTCATCTCCAGCGGAGAAAGCCAGCACATTAGAGCCTCCTCCGTCCAGCAGTGCCAACTTGTCCGTAAGACGGCGAATGCTACCAACGGCCTCCTGCCCTTTGAGAATCCAGGGGGATGCCCACAGGGTAAGCGATCCCGCCGCGGCACTCTTCAAGAATTGTCTTCGCTCTATTACGCGATCCATTTGGCTCACCAAAAACAGATCTTATCTTAACAGGGTACAACCAGGGTACTACGTCGGAACTCAGAGGCGCTCCCACTCCTCCCGTGTAATTCCGGCTTGGCGGAGGATTAGCGCGAGTAAGTTCTTGTCCGCCTCGCCACGATGCGGGTTCGGAAGCCTCACTCTTAGTTTCTCTTTAACCATATACTCGTGACTGCCTCCCGGATACGGCCCCTCGAATCCAGCGCGGCGGAAATAGAAGATGAGATCGATGCGTTTGATCGGCCCAAACGGCGGCATCAGGCGGATTCGACTGGCACTCGAATCTCAATCCCATCGATTGCCGGGATGGGGTGATGCATTGATACTCCCAGAAGCAGCCAGCCTTCGAGGACGGACTCTAGTTCTTCACGGCACTCTTCCAGCGTGCCGGCATTCGCCCACACTCCCTGGAGCTCGGGAATCGATCCATAGAAGGAGCCATCGTCTTCCAGGATTTCGTACTTGGCGTGCCGCATCGCGGCCTGTACGTACTTCGTCAGCACCTTTTTCCATTCTACTTCGCGAGGATGTGGCTCGTCTTCCAGAGGTGGCATCATTCTCCGAGCGCCGAACGGGAGTATCCATCACATGAACACCGTCAGCGGGCAGCTAAAGGAGCTGGTAAGCCTATGAGCCATCAGCTAGGCGCGGGCCGCGGCCCAGCGGTGGGGCAGCAAGTCATCAAGCTGCCGAATCGAGCACTCCCCAATGCGCGTGAGCACGTCCTGGAACCAGGCGAACGGGTCCACCTTGGCTAATTCGCAGGACACGA
>DATNJC010000258.1:0-8582 GCA_035604115.1 Bryobacteraceae bacterium
CAGCTGCGAGAAAATGCTGCATACTCGATTCAAGCGGAGACCTCTACTTTTTCTGATTGGTTCTTTCCAGGGAACCCAATCAAAGTATCGGTCTTCCGCCCCTCTGTAATTTGGACAGGTGTGGTTACCAACCTGCCCCACCACCAAAACGCGATACACTGGGCGTTCTAAGTAGCACAGGCTTGAGCCTGCGACTGCTAACGGAGCCTAGTTGATCACCCCCGCCGTAGACGCAAAGCTCAACCGAAATCAGATCCGTGGATTCTTTGCCGCCTGGGGCGGATGGGCCCTGGATGGCATGGACAGCTTCATCTACGCGCTGGTGATGACGCCGGCGCTACGCGAATTGCTGCCGCGCTCCGGAATCCAGGCCACGGTGGGAGAAATCGGATACTACAACGGCCTGTTGCTGGCTCTGTTTTTGAGCGGCTGGGGATTTTCCATGTTGTGGGGCCCGATCGGGGATCGCTACGGTCGCGTCCGAACCTTGACCCTCACCATTCTGTGCTATTCGGTGTTCACGTTCGCAGGCGCACTGGCCCAAAACGTTTGGCAACTGGCCATTTTCCGGTTGCTGGCGGGGATCGGCATCGGAGGCGAATGGACGCTAGGCGGAACCTTCGTCGCCGAAGAGTGGCCCGAATCGCGGCGCAAGATGGGCGCGGGATACATGCAGACCGGTTACTATGTGGGCACTCTGTTGGCCGCGCTGCTGAACGCCTGGATCGGCGCGCGCTACGGCTGGCGGGCGATGTTCATGGTCGGAGGCTCACCGGCGCTATTGGTGTTCCTGATCCAGTACGGCGTGCATGAGCCCAAGCGCTGGAAACCGGCGGCGTCGAAACCGATGCGCATGCTGTTCTCCCCCGAGTACCGCCGCCGCACGCTGCTGAACGCCTTTTATCTGTTTGTGTCCATCGCCGGATTGTGGGCGGGCTCGGTCTATGTGCCCGCGGCAGTGACGTTCCTTTCGAACAAGCAAGGTATGAATGCTCTGGATGCCACGCGGATGGCGTCCTGGGCCACGGTGATCCTCTCGGTCGCGACCATCGTTGGGTGTCTGGCGCTGCCTCCGCTGGCCGAACGCTGGGGACGCCGCGCGACGCTGGCCGCGTACTTCGCACTGATGTTCTTCTCGATCGCCGTCGGCTTCGGCTACACCTACTATCTGCAAGAACACGCTCTGGCGTGGTTCCTGGTAATGCTGGGCGTGCTGGGATTCGGAGGCGCGAACTTCACCGTGTACTCGCTATGGCTGCCGGAACAGTATCGCACCGAGTGCCGGGCCTCGGCGTTCGGCTTCGCCACCTCGGTGGGACGCTTCGCGGCAGCCGGCATCACCTTCCTGGTGGGTTGGGGCGTGAGCCGGATGAACACCATCGGCATCCCGGTGGCGCTGACCTCGCTGGCATTTCTCGCGGGGATGTTGTTGCTACCTTGGGGAGTGGAAACCACGGGCCAGGAATTGCCGGACTAACCTTCCACGCTTCGCGCACGCATGAACCTGAGACAATTGTTCGATCTTTCTTTGATGGGCCGCCGCGCCGAGACCGCGCTCGAATGGGCGGGCTCCGAGTACACCTTCGGCGATATTGACGCTCGCAGCAATCGCATGGCCCACGCCCTAGCGGCGCGCGGCCTAGCGCGCGGCGACCGGCTCTGCGTGTATTTGGCCAACTGCCTGGACATGATCGATCTGTACTTGGCGTGCGTGAAGCTGGGCGTAATCTTCGTGCCGATCAACATCCTCTATCGCGACCGCGAGATCACTCACATCCTCTCCGACGCCGATCCAAAGCTGTTCGTCACTGAGAAAGAACTGCCGGAACTGGTGGCGTCCGCGGCGGGGCAGCCAGACACCCTCGACACGCTGCCTCTTGACGGCGATACGCCCGCCGCGTTGGTGTACACCTCGGGCACCACCGGAACCAGCAAAGGTGCGATCATCACGCACAACAATCTCGCCTCCAATGCTCTGAACCTGATCACGTGCTGGCAGATCACTCCCGCCGACCGCTTTCTGTTGGCCCTGCCCTTGTTCCACGTTCATGCGCTTGGCAACGGCGTACATTCCTGGCTGATCTCGGGCTGCCGGATGCGCTTGCTCGAACGCTTTGAGCATCAGACCGCCGCGGCCACCATGCTCGACTTCAAGCCGACGCTGTTTTTCGGCGTGCCGACCATGTACGTGCGCCTGCTCGAGACTCCGCTCGACGCGGCGCGCGAAATCGGAAGCCGCATGCGCCTGTTTGTCTCAGGCTCCGCGCCGCTGCCCGCCCAGGTCCTCGAAGACTTCCGCGAGCGCTTCGGCCACACGATTCTCGAACGCTATGGCATGACCGAAACGATGATGAACCTCTCCAATCCCTACGTCGGCGAGCGGCGGCCGGGCAGTGTGGGCTTCGCGCTGCCGGGGATCTCCGCACGGATTCTGGACGCGGAAGGCCGCGAAGTGGCCGATGGGGAAACCGGCGAGATCTACCTAAAAGGCCCCAACGTCTTTGCCGGATACTGGCGCCGTGAAGACGCCACCAAGGCCGCGTTTCTGGATGGCTGGTTCAAAACCGGCGATATCGCGCAACGCGCGCCCGACGGCTACATCACGTTGTGCGGCCGCCGCAGCGACCTGATCATTTCTGGAGGCTTCAACATCTATCCAAGGGAGATTGAAGAGTTCCTGATGGAGCTGCCCGGCGTTGCCGAAGCCGCCGTGGCCGCCGTCGCGGACCGAGTGCGCGGCGAGATCCCAGTGGCTTACGTCGTGGCTCGCGATGGATCGCTCGATTGCGCCGCACTCGAAGCGGCGTGCCGCGAAAAGCTGGCGTCGTTCAAGTGTCCGCGCGGTTTCGTAAAACTCGAAAGGCTGCCGCGCAATGCTTTAGGCAAAGTCCAGAAGCATCTGCTGGCCGCCCAGCCTCCGCTGTAGTGGAGAGTGCCTATGAGATCTCGTGGAGCGAACTTTAGTTTGCCACGTCGGCACTCGTGCCGACGCTTGGCTCGGCGCCGCCCCAGAGAACTGCGATGAATGTTCTGATGGTGGGTTCCGAAGCCGCGCCTTTCGTCAAGACGGGCGGCTTGGCGGATGTACTCGGCGCCTTGCCCGCCGCGCTGGCCCGGACCGGAGAAAGCGTGGCAGTAGTTCTGCCGCGCTACCGCACCGCCGCCCTGCCCGCCGACCCGGAGACGCGCCGCACCTTGGCCCCCAGGCAGATCGCGGTCGGTCCCAATCTGTTCACCATCGCCATTGAGGAAGTAACCCGTCACAACGTTCGCTACTTCTTTGTGGACTGCCCCCCGCTCTACGGCCGCGCGGGAGTTTACAACCTGGCCGGCGTCGATTATCCCGACAACCACATCCGTTTCGCCGCGCTCGCCCAGGCCGCGCTCGCCATCGCGCGGTGGGTTTTCCCGGTGGACGTATTTCACGCCCACGATTGGCAGGGAGGCCTGCTGGGTGCGTACCTGCGCACCCGGCTCGCACACGATCCGACGTACTTCGGCACCCGCACCGTGTTTACCATCCACAACCTCGGATACCAGGGGCTCTTCCCCGCGTCCGCGTTGCGCGACCTGGGCCTGACCACCGCCGAGTTCCACCCGGAAGGGCTGGAGTTTTGGGGTCAATTGAATTTTCTCAAAGCTGGAATCGTGTGGGCCGACGCGATTACCACGGTCAGTCCCACCTACGCGCACGAAATTCAGACCCCGGCTTTCGGATTCGGCCTGGAAGGAGTCCTCAGCGCCCGCGCCGGCAAGCTCACCGGCATCCTGAACGGCGTGGATTACCAGGAATGGAGTCCCGAGATCGATCCTTATCTGCCCACGCGATACTCCGCGGAAGACCTCGCCGGAAAGCGCGAGTGCAAAAGGGCATTGTTGGCCGAACTGGGTCTGCCCTGCGCCGCCGAAGATCTGGAGCGCCCTTTGCTCGGCATTGTTTCGCGTTTCGTGACGCAAAAAGGGCTGGAATTGGTGGTCGAGTTGGGCGCGTGGCTGGTAGCCCAGGGCGCGTGTCTGGGCGTCCTGGGATCGGGAGATGCCGCGCAAGAGACGGCCTTCCTCGATCTGGCGGCCGAGCATCCCCACCGCATTGCTGTACGCATCGGCTACAACAACGCTTTGGCGCACCGCATCGAGGCGGGCTCCGATCTATTTCTGATGCCGTCCCGGTACGAGCCTTGCGGGCTGAATCAGATCTACAGTCTGCGCTACGGGACCGTTCCAGTGGTGCGGGCGACCGGCGGCCTGGACGACACCGTCGATGAATCCACCGGTTTCAAATTCCGCGAACCCACGGCGCTAGCGTTCGCGGCGGCGTTGCGCGAGGCTTTGTCGGCGTTTCGCAATCGGGAAGTGTGGACCAAGCTCATGCTGCGTGGCATGGCTCGCGATTTCTCTTGGGACGCGTCCGCGAAACGATATCGCGAGTTGTATCACCTGCTGTAAAGAGCCGCCTGAAAAGCGGCTGAAGCTAATAATGGCTGCCCCACTACAGCAGCAAACCGGTGATCGCCGTTACTATGCCGCCTAGTCCGAATAGTAGGGCCACTACGGGGAACAGCTTGCGTCTGGCGATGAAGTATAGCGAGCTTAGAACCACGCCGATTTCCAGCATCCCTTCGCCGATGTCGTAGCGCAGCGCTTGGTCCTCGGTGTGCCGGGTTTCGTCTTCCTTCTGCTTAGCCTCGGCCTGGATCTCCTGGCCGTCTTTCTCTTCCTTGGCTTTGTCCACCTCGAAACGCTTTACCGCTTCCTCCACGCCGGCCTTGCCCTGGCCCAACAGCCCCAGCATGTCGATTCCCAGCTCCAGGCTGTGGAACTTGATGCGCTTGGACTGATAGAACGACCACTGGTCGTTGGCTTCGGTGCGCTGGACCACAGCCGTGGTGTGGGCGCGGTGACTCATGATCGTCACCACCGCCAGGAACACCGCCAGCACGGCGGCCAGGACCCCGACTTTCTGGCCCAGCGAATCGCGGCTGCGCTCTTCCAGTTCTTCCGGCTTCTCGATTTCGGGCATGTCAGGCATAGGTGAGGGCTAGACCGGGGCTGGATGGGCGCTGGAACGCGAGTTGCATCCGGGTAGCCCGATCCCGCATCATATTAGCGTAGCGAATCACGTAACCCCAGGGGGGAGAACAACAAAGAAAATGGCTGGCGACAACACTCTGACTTTTACGGATGCCGCGTTCGATTCGGACGTGCTGAACTCCTCCGAGCCGGTGCTGGTGGACTTCTGGGCTCCCTGGTGCGGGCCCTGCCGGGCCATGGCTCCCACCGTCGACGCACTGGCGGCCGAGTACGCCGGCAAGATCAAGGTCGGCAAGATGAATACCGACGACAACCCGAGCACTCCCATGCGCTACGGGATCCGCGGAATCCCCACACTGCTACTGTTTAAGGGCGGCCAGGTGGTGGAGCAGCGAGTCGGCGCGCTGCCCAAGGGGGAAGTGGTCAAAATGATCGCGCCCCACGTCAGCAACACCGTGACGGGCGTGGCCTAATCTTCCTGGGGCATAGCCTCCATGTCTGGGGCGACACCCCATGCCCCAACCCCGCGCACCGCAAAACCCTCCAGCACCCATTTCGTGGGACACTGAAAGTACGCCCACTGCCGAAATCCGGCTTTTGACCGAACAAAAGCCGCACAGAGAGCGTCTAAGCTTGATGATGTAGCTGTTTGCGATGTAGCTGTTTGCTTGGTGTTGCCGCTTTCTCGGGGGGGCCAATCCAGTGAAGTCTAAGTGGAAGATTACGATCGGAATTTTCGCAGTGCTGGCCGTGGCTGGTGGCGTCGTGGCCAGTGTGCGCTGGAGCCAACGGGACTTGGTGACGGTGCAAACCGGCAAGGTCTCGCGCATCGATCTGACCGCGATCGTCACTGCTTCGGGAGAAATTAAGCCACGCAATTACATTAACTTGGGAGCGAACGCCATGGGTCCGCTCTCGTCCATCTTTGTGCAGGAAGGCGACCGCGTGCGCAAGGGCCAGGTAGTGGCCCGGATTGAAAATACCCAGGCCGGCGCCGACGTCAGCGCCCAGCAGGCCAACATCCAGGGAGCCTTGGCGGACTCCGCCGCGGCCGAGGAAGGCCTGAAGGCTCAGGAAGCCACCATCAAGACCCAGATCGCCACACTGGAGCGCTTTAAGAACGAACTGGACCGCACCAAGGTGTATCTGGACCGCTACAAAGACATGTGGGACCAGCATCTGGTCGCCAAGCAGGACTACGATCAGAAGAAGTCCGATTACGACTCCGCCCTGGCCAGCGTCCGCGAAAATGAAGCCCGAGTGGCGCAGATGGAGGCCCAGCGGTCTCAGACCGCCGCCCAGCTCACCTCCGCGCAGAGGCGCGTAGCCCAGGCCCAGGCTCAATTGGCTCGTTTGAATGACGTGCTCTCGAAATTCGACGTGGTCGCACCGCTGGATGGCTTGGTCACTTACCTTCCCGTGCGCCAGGGGGAAACCGTCGTGCAGGGCGTCCAGAACTCGGCCGCCTCCACCATCATGACCATCGCCGACATGTCGCTGATCACCGCCGAGGTCAAGGTGGACGAAACCGATATCGTCAACGTGCACGTGGGGCAGGAAGCCGACGTCGCCATCGAGGCGATGCCCAACCGCACCTTCAAAGGCAAGGTGACGGAGATCGGCAACATGGCGATTCTACGCAGTTCCGGATTGGCGGCGTCGCAGAGCACCACCTCGAATCAGGAAGCCAAGGATTTCAAGGTCGTGATCGCGCTCCTGGACCCTCCGTCGGAAATCCGCCCCGGACTCTCGGCCACCGCCAAGATCACCACCGCGACGCGCCACGATGTGCTCGCCATCCCCATCCAGGCGCTGACGGTGCGAACCAAAGGCGACCTGGAAGACCAGGCCAAGAGCGCCAAGGATAAAGACAAGGACCAGCAGGGTCCCATCGATCTGGCGGCGCAGAAGGCCGCGCGCGAGGAAATCCAGGGCGTCTTCGTCATCGCCGGCGACCATGCCGATTTCCATAAAGTGGACACCGGAATCGCCGGAGCCACCGATATCGAAGTGCTCAGCGGCCTGGAAAACGGCGACCAGATCGTGATCGGCAGCTACAAGACCATCCGCAGCATGCGCGACAAAGCCCGCACCAAGATCGACAACCGCGCGCCGGTGGTAAACGACAGCAAGAGCTAACGACAGCACCCATGGCGTCACACTTAGCACAGCCAGCGGTTGCCGATAAGCTGTCCCGCGGAGAACAACTCCGCCGCGATGGCGTGATCATTCGCACTTGGGATCTGATGAAGACCTACGTGATGGGCGATCAGACCATCCATGCCGTCTCGGGCGTCGACATCGAGATCAAGAAGGGCGAATACGTCGCCATTATGGGGCCTTCGGGCTCGGGGAAATCCACGCTGATGAATCTCATCGGGTGTTTGGATTCGCCGACTTCAGGCTTGTACTATCTCAACGGCAACCTGGTCAGCGACATGGACGACGACGAGCTGGCGCGCATCCGCAATAAAGAGATCGGGTTCATTTTCCAGACCTTCAACCTGCTTGCCCGCGCCACGGCGCTGCATAACGTCGAGCTGCCCCTGATTTATGCCGGAGTTCCCCGCAAGGTGCGTGAAGAGCGCGCTAAGGATGCTCTGCGCTCGGTGGACCTCGAAGCGCGCATGCTGCACAAGCCCAGCGAGCTCTCAGGCGGGCAGCGCCAACGCGTCGCCGTAGCCCGCGCGCTGGTGAATCATCCCTCGCTGCTGCTGGCGGACGAACCTACCGGCGCTCTCGATACAGCCACCGGAAACGACATCATGGCGCTGTTCGAACGTCTCCATCAAGCCGGCAACACCATTGTGCTGGTGACGCATGAGCACGACATCGCCATGCACGCGCACCGCGTGATCCACATCCGCGACGGAAAAGTGGAACGCGACGAAAAAGTGAAATAACTACCGGAAAAAGTGTAAATTCTCCCGCATCCTGTAAGTTGCTGCAATCCTTTAACATCGATTGCGCCTTGGCCACCGTGTAAAATCTCGCGTGCCGTTCGCGGCGCAAGTAGCAGAAAAATAGACTGCACATTTTTCTGTTGACAGTGTTTCGACCTCGGCACTACTCTGATCCCGAGTAGACCGGAACCTTTGCCTGCCTCCAGTTGTAGTGCAGTTTGAAAGGAGACAGTTGATGGAACAGACAAAGACCAGGTCCATGGAACCACAATCGCGGACCACGTTACCCGAAGTTACCTGGGAAGAACTCAGTGAGGCAGGCGCCTATGTCGAAAAGGGCAGCGGCGACCTGTATCGCATCCCGAAAGAAGCCCTGATTCAAGGGTGCTCCCCCATCATTCACAAAGAGAGTTTGGGGGCGTCCCGTCTGGTTCAGGTAAGCAAGAACCCGTTCGTCACCACCCTGGAAGCGCGTCTTCGTTGTGCTCAGCACAACATCGATCCAAACTTCTAGACCATTTTCTGAGATAATATAGACCAGCTCTGGCGATCCGGCTGCAAGCAAGAGATGGCGAAGGCCTATTCTGACGATCTACGACGGAAGTTGTTGGAGGCGCATCAGCAGGGGGAAGAGAGCCTGGAAGAGTT
>DATNJC010000259.1:0-7850 GCA_035604115.1 Bryobacteraceae bacterium
CCATCGCAGCCGGTACAGGTAGTCCCGACACGCTTGCTCGGTGTCGAACCGAGCCTCGAAATCGGCCAGACTCCGGGGATACTCCTCCACAGCCGGCCATGCTACAGGTTGGGGCCACCTGAGTCAAGTAAATACCCCCTACCGGTAATACTTGAATTCGCGTCGTTGATTTTTTCCTGCCGCTTCCCACTTGGCCGCGACCCAGCCTTTGCGTTCCAAGCGGTGCAACGCGGGGTAAAGCGAGCCGTGCTCAACCTGCAGCACTTCGTCCGTGGTCTGCTGGATGTGCCGGACGATCTGATGTCCGTGGGCGGGACCAAAGACGAGCGTCCGGAGGATCAACATATCCAGCGTTCCTTGCAACAACTCAATTCTGTTGGGAGAATCCTTCGGCATATCGTTGGTAGTCATTCTACCCTAATTTCGGACCTAGAGGGTAGACGTTCGACCCTTGGATTGGTTGGCTCGAGCGCACACGGGCGCTAACTCCTGCCTAGTCGCGTAGTGTTTACGAGCCGGTGACTTGCGTTTCCAAACCGACCTGCGACTCGTACACGCAGGCGCCGGAGTCGATTTACCCGCCCCGGTTGGGCGCGTTAAGCTGAGAGCATGACCGCCACCCACGCATCGGAAAACCTGCCCGCCGTCCCGTTGACGCTCGAAGGCGCCAGCGTTCTGCACCAGATGTTCAAAATTCGCTGGGCCGCCTGGCGCGCTTTGGACGCCAACTCGCGCGCCTGGATTCTGGAGGAAGCTTCGAACACGCTCACCTCGCTCGAGGACCGCCGCAGCGCCGCCTTCGCCATGCTGGGCCACAAGGGCGACCTGATGCTGGTCCACTTCCGCGAGGGCTTCGATCAACTGGGCGAAGTGGAAGCGACGCTGGCGCATACTCGGCTGTGGGATTACATCGAGCAAACCAGCTCGTACCTTTCGGTTGTCGAGCTGGGGCTCTATGAGTCCTCGCTCAAGGTATTTACGTCGCTTACCGAGCGCGGGGTGGAACCCAATTCGGAGCCATGGAACGCCGAGATTGCGGAGACCATGGAGCGCCAGCGCCAGGCCATGCGCACGCGCTTGTATCCCGAGATCCCTCCGGCGCCGTACCTTTGTTTCTACCCCATGGACCGGCGCCGCGGCGAGGACAAGAACTGGTACCGCTTGCCGTTCGCCGAGCGCCAGCGCCAGATGGCCGAGCATGGCGAAGTCGGACGGCGTTACGCCGGGACGGTGAAGCAGATCATCACCGGATCGATCGGCTTCGACGATTGGGAGTGGGGTGTGGACCTGTTCGCCGAGGACCCACTGGTGTTCAAGCGCCTGATCTACGAGATGCGTTTCGACGAGGTCAGCGCCGTCTACGCGCTGTTCGGAACGTTCTATGTGGGGCGGCGGCTGGACCGGGACGGCTTCCGCAACCTGCTTACTCTGTGAGCAGAATCAGCTCCGTGGTCATCGCGATGGCGGCTTTCAGGCTCCGGTAGATGGGGCATTTGTCCGCAAAGAAACCGTGTACGCGGCGGGCGGTTTCCCAGTTGGCCTCCGCGGCTTTTAGCATCAGGCGAACGTGGATTCGCCGGATCACCAGGACGTTATCTTCCAGCTCGATCTCGCCCACCGTTTCCGAGACCAGCCGCTCATTCGATGCATCGATTTGACGCGCCTCCAGCGCGCCTCCAAAGGTTCCGGTGAGTCAACCCGCCGCGGCCGCCACGATGTAATCGATGGTGGTCGCGTGGGGCTCTGAGATGTCCGGTGAAACTTTGTAATGCTCCGCGACTGCGCCGTGTACTCCAAACAGCACCGGCGCAGACTCGGCCGGCAGGTAGGCGCGGCGCAGCGGCCCTTTTACGCGTTCGATCCGCACTGCTGAGCGATAGACTACGCCGGTCATAGGCGCCTCACTTCCTGGATTGACTGGTGAGCGAGCGGGCTTTCCCTTCGTCTTCCTGGGCGCCGTTTGCATCGCCTACCGCCTTCCGCACCAGTGCGCGGTTCTGATACGCGTTCAGGTAGGCGGAGTTCAACTTGATGGCTGCATCCAGATCCTCCAGCGCGTGTTTGTAGTCGCGGAGCAGGTAATGGACGAAGCCACGGGCGTTGAAGGCTAGGGCCAGGTTGGGGTTCAGGCGCACGGCTTCGGTCAGCTCGGCCAAGGCCTCCTTGTACTTGCCCTGGTACATCAGCGTGCGGCCGCTCTGATAGTGGGCGTCGGCCTCGTTGGCAGGGGGCTTGGGTGCCGGGATCGCCTGGGGTTGCGTCGCCTGCGGTTGATTCGGCTTGGTTTGGGTTGCCCTGCCTTGGTTCGCCTTGGTCTGGTTCGCCTTGGTTTGGTCCGGCTTGGTTTGGTCCGACTTGGTTTGGTTCGCCCTGGTTTGATAGGGCTTGGTTTGGTCGGAGTTGGATGGATGCGCCTTGGACTGGCTCGGCTTGGGTTCGTTTGGTAATTTTGGCGCTGCGGGTGCAACCGATTGTATTGGCTGGACTTCCTTGACGCTCGCGGGGGCGGGCTCGGCGGCCCTTGCGGGCGGAGCTGTCGGCTCCGGACTGGCTGCGGCCACCGAAACCGGGGCAGGAGCCTCGGCGGGCTTGGGTTCGTTTGGTAATTGCGCCACGGGAGCGACCGATTTCGACGCCAAGGCTTCCTGGGCCTTGTCCCGCACGGACGCGGCTTCGGCGTACTCGGGCCGGAGCCGCAGCGCCTGGTTCAGATCGGCTAGGGCCTTGTCGTATTCGCCCAACAGGAAATAGGCGCTGCCCCGGGCGTACCAAGCTTCGGGCCACTCCGGGTTCAGATTGATGGCTTGAGTCCGGTCGGCCAAGCCGCGATCGTGCAGACCCAACGCGTGAAACGACCCGCCGCGCATCAGGTACGCCTCGGGCGACTTGGGATCCAGCCGCAGCGCCTCGTCGCGATCCGCGAAGGCGTGTTCGTGCTCGCCGGTAATCGCGTAAACGGCCGCGCGCCCCAGGTACAGTTTCGGGTCTCCCGGCGACTGCATCAGGGCGGCGGTGAAGTCGATGATCGCCTTGGCTGTGTCGCCCTGCGCCGCGAAGGCCGCCCCGCGCAAGCTCAGGGCGCGAGGGTTCTTGGGATCGCGCGCCAGCACGGCGTCGAAATCATCGACGGCTTGCCGGAATTCACCGCTGGCGCCATACGCGTAGCCGCGATCCAGGCGCGCCGGCAGGGCGTCGGGCTTCAGGCGGATGGCCTGATCCAAATCGTCGATGGCCGCGCTGAAGTGTCCCAAATCCCCTTGTGCCTTGCCTCGCCCGGCCCAGGCCTCGGGGTCGTCCAGGCGCATGCGGATGGCCGCGGAGTAATCGTCAATCGCGAGCTGCGTGTGGCCGAGCTTCATGTGCTCGGCCGCGCGGGCGGTATACAGAGCGGCGGTCGGGGCTTGCGCGATGCGGGCAGTCAGGTCGTCCAGGGGAGTGCGGGCGACTCCGGGTTGGCCTTTTCGCTCGTTGGGCTGGGAGGCGGCCGGCTGGGGGCTGGCCGGCTGCGGGACGACCGCCTGGGGCGCGGCTGGCTGCGGGGCGGCGCCCGCCACTGCCTCTAGGATCAGGAGACCGCAGACTCTTAGGATCATCAGAGAGCTTTTCCGAACAACCTCCGCGTCATTTTCCCAATAACCTTCGCCGGAGGGGTGCGGTGAACGCTCCGGCCGCCAGGTCCAGTTCCGTGACTCCCAAGGCGCGGCAAGCCCCATAATACACCGCGAGGCCTAAGGGAATCGAGACGGCCAGGTCGGCCAAACGCGCCAGTTGCGCTACGCCCAGCCAATGTTCCATGCCGTGGCTCGATGCGAACACCGCGGCGGCCATCGCCAGGGACGCGCCGGAGATCTTGAGGAACTGCGCCGCCAGCGCGCGGCCATGCACGCCCTGGAGGCGCGCCCGCAAGATCAGGAACTGGACCAGGAATCCGAACAGCGCCACGGCCGAGGTGGAGAGCGCTAGTCCCGCGGGGCCCAGGTGCAGGACGCGCACCATGGAGAAGGCTACTACGTAGTTCACTACGATCGAGCCCACGCTGACCAGCATGGGTGTACGGGAGTCGCCCAATGCGTAGAAGGCGGGGCTGAGCACCTTGAGCGCGGCGTAGCCGGTTAGCCCGATGGCGTAGCACGACAGCGCCAGCGCGGTTTGCTGGGTGTCGTACAGCTGGAACTTGCCGCCCTGGTAGACGCCGCCAATGATCGACTTCCCGAGCACTACCAAGCCTACGGAAGAAGGCAAGGTCAACAGGAACACCATGCCCAGCGACTGCGACAACGTGCGCCGGAATTCGTCCATGCGTCCGGCGGCGGCGCTTCTCGAAATGGAGGGCAGGGTGGCCGAGGCGATGGCCACTCCGAACAATCCCAAGGGAAGCTGCATGAAGCGGAAGGCGTAGCCCAGCCAACTCACTGGACCGTCGAAGCCGCGTTGCGCGTCGAAGATGGAGGAGGCGAAGTTGGTGTTGACGAATACGTTGATTTGTACCGCGGCGTTACCCAGGATCGCCGGCGCCATCAAACCGAGGATGCGCCGCAATCCGGGGTCGGACCAATTGAGCAGGGGCTGGAAGCGGTAACCCAGGCGGTACAGGCTGGGGAGTTGCCAGACCAGTTGCAGCGCACCGCCCAGGACCACTCCGAAAGCCATGCCTTCGATCCGCGTGATGTTGAGCCAGGGTCCGGCCAGAACGCCGATGGCCACGCCGAAGACCACCGAGCCGATGTTGAAGAACGTCGAGGCCGCGGCCGGGACGCCGAAGCGGTTGGAGGCGTTGAGCATCCCCATGGCCTGCGCCGCCAGCGCCACCAGCAGCAGAAACGGGAACATAATGCGGGTCATGCGGACGGCCAGCTCGAATTTGCCGGGGACCGCGGCGAAGCCTGGGGCCATCAGCCACACCAGGGCGGGCGCGAAGACCATGCCCGCCAGGCACAGGCCGCCGACGACGATCACGATGGCCGTGGACACCAGGTTGGCTAGTTGCGCCGCTTCTTCTTTGCTGCGCGTGGAGAGGTAGTCGGTGAAGACTGGAACGAAGGCGCTGGAGAGAGCGCCTTCGGCGAAGAGGTCGCGGGTCAGGTTGGGGATGCGGAAGCCTAGCATGAACGCGTCGAAGACCAGGCCGGCGCCGAACATGCGGGCCATTACGCTCTCGCGGGCGAGGCCCGTTAGGCGGCTCATGCCGATGGCTAGGGAGACGATACCTGCGGAACGGACCAGCTTCTCGGCCGCGGCGCGCGGGGGATGCTCCGGCGCGGGCGGGAGTGAGGGTTCGGCTAGGCGGTCAATGCTCACGGGAAAACTCTGCTTGACCTTGTGACCTTGTGGAGCACGCACTCGTGCGTGCCATGCCGGCACTCGTGCCGTCACCTGCGTCCATATGCGCCACTCCGCCAGGCGTCGAGACGAGTCTCGACGTGGCACGCACGAGTGCGTGCTCAACGCCCGTATTGTTCAAAGAAGTGGGCAATGGTCATTATTCCTGCGTAGTAGTTGGCTAGTTTGTATTTTTCGTTGGGCGAGTGCAGGCCGTCGTCGGGGAGGCCGAAGCCCATCAGGATGGTCGGGATGCCCAGGTGCGTGGCGAAATCTCCCACGATCGGGATGGACCCGCCGCTGCGGATGAAGACTGTCTCGCGGCCTAGCGCCTCGGAGAACGCCTTCGCGGCGATGGCAATCGCGGGGTGATCCGGGTTCACGCTGATGGCTGGGCCCGCGCTCAGCACGCGCACTTCGGTTTGAATCCCGGCGGGGGTGCATTCGCGCACGAAGGCTTTGTACGCGGCGATGACTTTCTCGGGGTTCTGCTTGGGGACCAGGCGGATGCTGACTTTGGCCGTGGCCTTGGCGGGGATCACGGTTTTGGCTCCGGCCGCGGTGAAGCCGCCCGCTATGCCGTGGACTTCCAGCGTCGGGCGCGCCCAGGTGCGCTCGAACACCGAGAAGCCGGGCTCGCCGGTGAGCTGCGTCGAGCCCACTTCGTTCTTCAGAAACTCATTCTCGTCGAAGGGCAGAATGGACCAGCTGTGTTTTTCCGCGGGCGAGGGCGGCTCGACGTCGTCGTAGATGCCGGGAATCTTTATGTGGCCGTTTGCGTCCTTGAGTTTGGCCAGGAGTTCGACTAGTCCGAAGACCGCGTTGGGAGCAGCGCCGCCGTACATGCCGGAATGCAGGTCGCGCGAAGGACCGCGCGCTTCGATTTCGGTGTAGACCAGGCCGCGCAGGCCCACGCACAGGGTCGGGATGCCCTCGGCGTACAGTTCGGTGTCGGAGACCAGCGCTACGTCGGCCTTCAGCGCGGCGGGATTTTCGGCAACGTATTTGGCGACGGACTCGCCGCCGACTTCTTCCTCGCCCTCGATCAGGAATTTCACATTGACCGGCAGCTTTCCGTTGATCGCATGCAGGGCTTCGACGGCCTTGATGTGCATGTACATTTGCCCCTTGTCGTCGGCCGAGCCGCGGGCGTATATGTTGCCGTCGCGCAGCGTGGGTTCGAACGGAGGGGTGATCCATTCTTCCAGCGGATCGGGCGGCTGGACGTCGTAATGTCCGTAGCACAGCACGGTGGGTTTGCCGGGGGCGTGCAGCCAATCGCCGTAAACTAGCGGGTGACCGGCGGTGGGAATTACTGTGACGTTTTCGAGGCCCGCTGAGCGCATGGCGTTGGCCACGAAATCGGCGGCGCGGCGCACGTCGGCGGCGTGATCGGGCAGGGTGCTGACGCTGGGAATGCGGAGGAAAGCTTTGAGTTCGTCGAGGAAGCGCTCGCGGTGCGTCTCGACAAAGGCGTCGGTGGCTTGAGACACAATCTATTATACGGTGGCTTCCACGGTTAACGTTACGGTGGCGCGCGTTACAATGAGCTCTATCCACGCCTTTTCGATTCACGGCAATGACGCACTCACCTGCTTTATATCGATACGCGGTACTGGTGGCTTTGTGCGGGTTGCTGTTGCTGATCGACGGCGCGCTAGTCACCGGTGACACTGCGGCGACTCCACCTGCTGCGCCGGGGTTCGCCGAATTAGTGCATCCGTGGGCTGGAGCCGCGTTGAGCGTTCTGACGTTGATCCTGGCGATATGGATCGTACGCAGCGACGCTGGCCCGGGGCTACGCCCACTGGCGGCGATTCTTTTGGTGCTGCTGGTCCAAGGTGGACTGGGTTCGGGCGGCGGGATGGCAGCTTTGTCGCCCTGGGCCGGCACTGCGCACGCGGTTCAGGCGCAGCTGTTTTTCGCCGGCGCGGTGGCGATGGTGGTGTGCACTTCGCCCGGATGGCAGCGGGCCCCGGAACTGGTGGAGGATTACGGGTGGCCGTCGCTCCGGTCGCTGGCGATTTCGACGCCCGTGGTGCTGCTGCTGCAGGTGTTTCTCGGCGCGGCCCTGCGGCACAGGGCCATGGGTGCGCTGTCGCACATCGGTTTTGCGATGGTGGCCGCGCTGTGGGTAATGTTCAAATGTATCTGCGTGATTCAGCAGTTTCCCAAGCACCGTGCGCTGCGGCCTTTGGCGAACGCTCTGCTCGCGGTGACCTTCACGCAGGTGTTTCTGGGGATTGGGTCGTTCACGCTGCGAACCATGGACGTAACTGGTCCCGCCGTGGCCGCGACCACTGCCGCGCACGTTGCCACGGGGGCGATTACTCTGGCGGTGGCCGTGGCGCTATCCATCCACATCCGCCGCAATGTGATGCCCAAAGGCTCGCTTAGACCATTTTCTGAGTATTTATAGACCATAGCCGCAGTGGCGAAAATGGGCTGTTGCGTGTTCTGAATTCACCGCAGTAAGGGCCGCGGCCACGGCATGCTCCAGCAATTCCAGTTGGCGGATCTTCCAAGCTCGC
>DATNJC010000260.1:0-6875 GCA_035604115.1 Bryobacteraceae bacterium
CCTGTTCATCATGTATTTGCCTTCGCCCTCAACAGCGGGTGTATTCAGGCTGCGGAGCGAGAGACTCGGTGGCACTCGCGTCGGATCGGCATGCAAATCCAGAAGCGTAGCCAGTTGATCTGATTGAGGCCGGCCGGCGGCATCGACCGGGAACAGATCCCGATTCTGACGCGTAAACGCGCTGTTCAAGAGTTCCGGCGCGTAACGTGCGATGCAGCCTTGGAACAGTGCGCCTTCTGGGCCAGGATCCACGATCGTCGCACCCAGTTTGCGAAGGTCACCGATGGCATGCTCGACGATGTCAATACTTTCCTCGTCGGCCTTGGAGAAGAGCTTCTTCGCCATGTACTCTCGAATCACACCGATCCGGACGCCGTCGAGACGTTGCGCCGCAGCGGAGTTGCGGTACGGCTGTGCAGGCCTCCGTCCGATGCTAAACGCCGTCAACTCGTCCTTCGGGTCGTAACCAGCGATCACGTCGAGGATCTTCGCCGCGTCTTGCACGTTGCGACAAATCGGTCCCGTCCGCATGCTCAGGCCCGCGCCCATCATCCCTTTCCGGCTGACAAGTTCCTCCGTCGGCGCCAGCCCAACCAGGCTGTTGACGGATGCCGGCCAGCGGATGGACACGACCGTTTCTTCACCGATCGCGCAGGTCACCAGGTTTGCGGCAACTGATGCCGCCGAGCCCGCACTTGACATGCCGGGCTCGCGCTCCGTATCGTACGGATTACAGAAAGTACCCCCAAAGGAACTACGCGCCCCGTCCACGGCATACTCAGCCAGGTTCGCCTTCGCCAGAATGATCGCGCCTGCATCCCGCAGCCGCTTAACGAACGTCGCGTCCTCCGGAGGGCGGTCGTTCGCGTACTGCGCGTCGGCGCCGGACGTAGTTCGCATGTCGAATGTGTCGTACTGGTCTTTGATCGCCATGACGGCACCATGCAGCGGTCCAACAAGCTTCCCGGTCTGCTTGAATCGCCGATCCTGATCGGCCGCGATCTCCAACGCGTCGGGCATGTTCGGATTGTTATCATCCATGTCCGTCATGCTGCGCGCCTTGCGTTCGTCGAATCCCCATGTCTCACGCGTGGACGGCCGCAGGTTCAGGGTCGAGAGCGCGTTGACCTGCCCGGCGTGCGGAATCGTGGTAATCGGTCCGAGAATCCCCATCGACTGGCTCACGCATGTGTTGTTATAGGTCTTGATCCGCTTTAAGTACAGTTGGACGAGGCCAACGCTCGTGATCTTTTTGGCCATGAGCGCCCGTTGAATATCGGCAATACTGGCCTCCTGTAGATGAAACTGTGTTGAAGATTGCTGTTGCGCGCCAACGGTGGCGCCCGCAGCGAGGAGAGCGGCCAGAACCCTGACTCTGCTCCGAATGTTGGGACAACGATGTTGGAACATTGAATTGGTGAGGGCTTACCGGAGATAAGTATAGTCCCTTTGCAACTCGGGGATTGCCTAGCTAAGCCGCCGTGGCGAGCTACGGCAGCAGCGATATAATGCTCGATGTTCGTGACCGCTAGGAGAATTTCATGGCGACCGATAGAGTGATTTCTTGGGCGGCAGCCGGTCTTAAGCTGGCGATCGCCACGTTGATGGTCTCGGTGGCCAGTGCGCAGGCGCCCAAGGTCACCGGTCCAATCGCGGGCAACCCCACGTTCAGTCATGGTCAGTTCAGTATTAAGGACGTTGGATACGTCGAGGAGGAATTCTTCTTCTCCGGCACCGCGACTTCCTATAAAGCTCCAGCGGATCTGCCGAATGACGGCCGCTGGACCGTCCAACCCGCCGAAACAGCTCCCTATGCGAGTCGCCTTGTCGTCATCCGACCCTCCGAACCGAAGAAGTTCAATGGCACGGTGGTGGTTGAGTGGCTCAACGTTACCACGGGCGGAGACAGCGGAATTGATTGGACCTACTTCCATCGCGAGCTGCTCCGCGACGGCTTTGCCTATGCCGGCGTATCGGCGCAAAAGGTTGGCGTTGAAGGCGGACCAAGTCCTGCCCAGAGCGGCACTCCTCTTAAACCGTCCAATCCCGAACGCTATGGGAAGCTCAGTCACCCCGGCGATGCGTTTTCGTATGACATCTACTCACAAGCCGGACGCGCGATTCGCGGCGCGGGCGGCGTCAAGGTGCTGGGGCCGCTTGCACTAAAGCACGTCTTGGCGGCCGGGGAGTCTCAGTCCGCCGTATTTCTAACAACCTATGTCAATGCAATCGATCCGATCGACAAGGTTTATGACGGCTTCCTGATCCATTCACGCTTCGCCAACGGTTCCGCGCTTGCCGGAGCGATGGGTGGCGGACGCGGGCCGGCCGCGAATGGCGCAACTCCCAGCGGCGTGCAGATTCGCGCTGACGTGCGTGTGCCGGTTCTCACTTTCGAAACGGAGACGGACGTGATCGGCCAGAACACGAATTTCGTATACGCCCGCCAACCGGATAGCGATCGCTTTCGAATTTGGGAAGTGCCGGGAACCGCGCACGTCGATAGCTACTACTTCGCGGCAGGCGCGATCGATTCGGGATCGGCACCCACGGAAAAGCTGGCAGCGGCGTGGACGCCTGGGACCATCGGAGGCGGCCTTGGCTCACCCATGAATTCCGGCCCGCAGCATCACTACGTCGATGAAGCGGCGCTCTATCATTTGAATCGCTGGGTCAGCGAGGGCAAGGCGCCTCCGAAGGCGGGGCGCATGGAAACCGTCCCAGGCGCGCAACCCAGGTACGCGCTCGACAAGAATGGCAATGTACTGGGCGGCATCCGGACGCCGTGGCTGGACGCGCCCACCGCGAAGCTATCGGCTTCGGGACAGACGGGAACGGGACTCGCATTCCTGTTCGGCACCACGCAGACCTTCGACAGTGCCACGCTTAAAGCGCTCTATCCGGGCGGCAAGGCAGACTACCTCGCGAAGTTCAATAAGGCGTTGGATGCTGCGGTGAAATCGGGGTTCATTCTCGGGGCCGATGTTCCGGAGATCAAAGCGCTCGCCGCCGCGATGTATCCGGGTTCTTAACTGGCCAATCTCTGCCGATTTTTATGCTTGCCCGAGTTTTCGTATTTCTGAAGCGATCTTGGTGAGGCGATTGGCGAGGCGGTCGAGGAGGCGACGATCGGGTCCTTTAGGAAGGGTGCGGCGGAACATTTCCAGGACGTGCTGAGCAAGATGCAGGGAATCGAGCAGACTGGTGAGGTTGGATTGGGGGGAACTGATGGATGCAGGGAGCGGTGATGCGGGCAGCAGATGGCGGGGCTGGGAGCGAGCCAGATGGAACTCGCGCTGAACGTCCAGAAGGGCTACCTCCACATAGCGCATCGTCATCTCGGGTTTCAAGTGTCCGAGCAACTTCATCACGACGTGTAAACTGACGCCAGCCCGGAGCATCTCGGTGCCGAAGGAGTGCCTAAGCTGGTGCGGGACAAGCCGGGTGGTGATCCCTACCGTGGCGACGAGATCTCGCCAGAAAGTGCGCAGGTTGCGGATGAGCTGGTAGCGGCCACTGGGACGAGCCAGAAGAAAGCCATCGGCGGGGAGGGGATCTTGGGAACGCAACAGACGGAGGCGATCAACCAGTCGGCAAACGAAAGAATCCACCGGGACCATGCGCTCGGTTTTCAACTTGCCGAGAGGCACATGGATGGCCCAGGCATCTGGGCCGACCAGGCGGAGACAATGGAAGGACAAGTCGGCGCACTCCCCGATGCGCATGCCAGTATGGCGGAGGAGAAGGAAGGCGTTACTATTGCGATCATCGCGCCGCAACAGTTCCTGTTGGATTATCTTGTCCTGGTCGACCGGAAGCGGGCGCGGCAGATACCGCTCCGGGCGGGGGGTGTCTTGTCGAAGGACTAAGCGGGCCAGTGCGGGGAGATCTTCAGTCCAAGCCAGTTCCTCCAACATGCGGCGCAGATGGAAGAGGTGGATGCTATACGTCACAGTGGCCAAAGGCGGCTGGCGGGACCGTAGCGAGGTGAACCAGGCAAGGATGTGCGGATCGCGGCGCAACTGCTGGAGGGACTGTAGCTGCGGGTATTGGGCACCGAGAAAATTCAGAAAATTGCGAATCGTGCAGTGATAGAAACGAATAGTCTCCTGGTTGAGGGAGGTGGTGAGGGATTGGGCGGCGCTCTGAAACAAGACCGCCAGGGGATGCTGGATGGGATGGAGGCGGTTCATAGCGGCATAGGCAGGGTAGGCCGGATCTGTTGTGCCACCGCGCGAGCATATTGTTCAAAGACGTCGCGGGGAGAGATCTGCACGTAGAGCATGGTGGTGGAGATGTGAGCGTGGCCCATCAACTGCATGAGTGCAGGCAGGCTGATGCCGGCGCGAACCATATCGGAGGCGAACGTATGCCGGAACCGATGGGGATGGGCGGGTGCGATGCCGGTGCCGCGGCGGTGATAGCGGAACAGGGAACGCAGTCCAGCGGGTGTCATGCGCGTGCCGCGGGCCGGTCCTTTCAGGGAGACAAACAGCGCTGGGCCGCATTGCTTGGGTCGTTCCAGGCGCAGGTAGTGGTCCAGCAACAGGATCGTGTCGGAAGCCAAGGGTAGGCAGCGAATCTTATTGCCCTTGCCGCGCACCCGCATCTCTGACTGCGACAGCAAAACATCGTCGTAGTTCAAGGCGATGACTTCTTTGGAGCGGAGTCCTTGCAACAGCATCAGACCCACGAGAGCCAAGTCGCGCGAGGTGCGGAAGCTGGACCAGAAGCGGGCCACCTCATCGACCGATAGGGGCATCACGATGCGTTTGGGTTGGTTCACGCGCAGGCGGCTCAGCGCTGGACGAGGACGGCCGTAGCCCAGCGGGGGACGCCGCCAATAGAAATGGTGAAACCCAGGCGGCAAGGGGCTGACCGTATCGGGAAACTCGTTGCGCAACGCGCGCTCCACGACGCCAACGCGGCGATTGATGGTGGCGGCTGCGGGTGAGGGGAGGCGGCCGGCTTGGAATCGAAGGTAGTCCAGCAGCACCGTTGCGCTGAGCGCACTCTCGCTGATGGTATCCGTATGGTTTACGCTGGCCCACCAGCGCAGGAAATGCAAAAGGTCCATCGCATAGCTGCGGAGGGTGGTTTCCGCCAGGCGGCGCACCCATTCGCGATCCAGGAAACGATTGATCCATTCCACTTCACGGCCCGTCGGTTGTTCGATGACGCGAAAAGGACTTCCTGTGTTGCCGGTGTCCGAGCCGATCACGCGGAAGGTCATGGGCGTGCCTCCTGCAACAGGCATTGGAGCTGCTGGGCACCGCCGCCCTGAACGAAAAAACTGTTGGGATCGTGCCCATCCGGTAAAGAAACTCTGCGAGTGTTTAAGCCTTGCTCCCTGAGCCGGCAGGCCAGCCGTTGTGCCGCCTGTTGGCCGCTGCCGTTGTTGTCGGCGTCGAAGGCGAGATAGACGGTTCGTGTGCCGTCGCACAGTTGCTGAAACTGGTATGCATTGAGATGGTTTCCCATCGAGCAGGTGACGTTGTGAAAACCGGCCTGCCACAACACGGCGTAGTCAAATAAGCCCTCGACGAGAATCACCTCCTGGTATTGCCGGACCTGCTCCCAGGCATACAAGCCACCTTTGGTGCCCGGCAGAAACCGGTGAGGCGGCCCCGAAGCTGAGATACTGCGCCCGTAGAGATTGCCGGGCAAAGGGAACACAATGCGATGCGTATACGTGTCGTAACCCACGGCGGAGACCAGACCGGCTTGACGTAGAGCCGACAGTGGGTAGCCCAACTGCGTCAGCCAAGCTCGCAGGCAACTGCCGGGCGCATAGCCGATCCGCATGTGCTCGATCAGTTCCGGCGAGCGAAGTCCGCGTTGCCGCAGATAGGCAACCGCCTCAGCATGGCGGTGCAACTGCACGCGATAGAAACGCCCAGCTTCGTGCAACAACGGCGCCAAGCCACGCCATTGCTGCAGCAGCGCCAAGGCTTGCGGGAACTTCACTTGGCGATGGATTTCGACAAAGCGAATCACGTCACCACCGCGGCCGCAGCCGTAGCAGTAGAACAGGCTCTTGGCGGGATCCACCAGGAAGCTTGGCTTGCGATCGTCGTGCAGAGGGCACAACCCCATCCATCGCCCGCGACTGAGTCGCCGAACCGGCCGCCAATCGTGTGCTTCCAGGTAGCCCAATAAGGGAATCTGTTGTTTGAGTTCATCCAGCGCCTGCCAACTCACGGACTGCTCACCTCCGATGGCAGAATACGGCGGATCGCGGTCCAATCCCAGGCAAGGATGGTGGATGGAGTGGTGGCGCCGCAGCCGGTAGGCCGCCCGAGCTTTGCCGCCAGCAGGATCGCCAGAAAAAGCAAGCGACCAGCCCACCTTCGCACGGTCGATGGGTCGGGTGATCGCGACGCGTCAGCGACGTCGGGTACGGATCGCTCCCAGTTTCCATCCGCTTGGCGCAGTAGGTCCCACGCTTGTTGCCGGCAATGGAAACTGTAGTGCCCTGACGGCGGCGACCAGTCGGGAAGCACCGTAAACGTCTTGTGGCAGGGACGACACCGACCCCGGCGTATCCAAACCTGCTGATGCTGCTGGTCGTGCGCTTGCTTGAGTCGCTGTCCGTGGCCGACGATGGTCCGCTCGCCGCATACCGGACACAACCGCGGCAACAGTTCCAGCGGGATCTTGGTTACCCCGGCTCGCTCTTGTTCTCCGTTTCTGGCAGCGCGATGAAGAGAACCACGGCTGACGGAAGATCAGCCGAGAATCGTCCTTCAGTTTCGATCGAGAGGCTGATCTTCACCTCCTGGTAAGTCAGTGTCGGACGAAAAAAGAATACTGCTTTCTGCCCGCCAGCGTACGAACCCTTTCCTCAAACTGGAGATTGGCCGGTATATTCGTTC
>DATNJC010000261.1:0-5529 GCA_035604115.1 Bryobacteraceae bacterium
TCAGCGCGCTCCAGTCCAGATCTGGTAGAGCACGACTCCGAACATACACACCAGATAGAGCCGCAGAGTCCAGAACAGAAATTTCTCTGTGGCCGTGAGCCGGCGGCGGGGACAGTGGTGTTTTTGCTTGGCGGAGATGAGTTGGTCGGGTTCGAGGGAGGCGACGACGGCGGGGAGGGCTTCCGGGGTTAGTTCGGCGCGAGTAGGAAAGAGGTTCATTCAGAGATGCCTTTCGGAAGTGATGGAGAGCCGCTTCGCAGGCAACGCGAGCGAGGAGGAACGACCACCGGGGCTAAAGCCCAGGTTGATCTTGGACAGCTTACGCGGCCCTGAAGGGCCGCTCTTCCACGTCGCTCCTGGCTCTGAAGCGCCGCCCTTCCACATTGCTCCTGGCCCTGAAGCGCCGCTCTTCCACGTTGTTCCTGGCCCTGAGGGGCCGCTCTTCCACATTGCTCCTGGCCCTGAAGGGGCGCTCTTCCACGTTGCTCCTGGCCCTGTTGGCCCGCTCTTCCACATTGCTCGTGGTGAGGTCGCTTTGCTCCGCGTCTATTTGACGCTTTTCCAGATGCGCAATGCGGAAGGCCGACCCAGTAACTTTCGAAAGTTGGGAAGTTGGCTATCGCGGGAACGGCAACCATTATTTGCCTCCAAACCATCATTTGCCTCCAAAGATCGCGAGAGCGCGGGGAGCGACCACGCTTGCGCCGAACAGCACGCCGGCGGCAACCAGCACCACCACAACTCCCAAGGCCATAATGTTCGCCCACAAAGGGCTGACCAGGTCGCCCATGATCTCGCGGTCGTTGACCAGCAGGTAGAGAAAGAGCAGCGCCGGGGGCATGGCCAGCACGGCGATCACGTTCACCACCAGAACGACGTAGACGAGCGGAATGCCGGGGATCAGGACCAGGCCGGCAGCGGCGGCGGCTTCGAGAATCAGGACCAGATAGAAGGACTTCCCCTGACGAAAGGGCAGATTCAGGCTGTGCGGGCGGCGGGCAACTTCGCCGAAAGCATAGGCGGATGAAGTCGAAATCGTGACCGCCGCGACCATCCCGGCTTCGAACATTCCGAGGGCGAAGAGCGCGGCTCCCCAGTGGCCGACGAATGGCTGCAGAGCCTGGGCAAATTCGGCTGCTTCGAAGTTGCCCGTCGACATACCGTGAGCGAACAGGGGCGCGGTGGCAACGATCGTGGCCACGGCGGCCAGCGCGGCCAATCCTGCTCCGAGAACAGTGTCGACGCGGCCGAAGCGGATATCGCGGGTGGTCAGCCCTTTGTCGGCGATGGCGCTCTGCTGGAAGAAGAGCATCCAGGGGGTGACGGTGGCGCCGATGTCGGCCAGAAGGATCAGAACTGTTTCCTGGGTCAGGCCGCCGGGGAGCGGCTTCCAGGTGAACAGCGAACTGCTGATGGCGCTCCAGTGGGGATGGCTCAACAACGCGACCGGAACGAAGATCAAATTGAACATGGCGGCGGTGAGCGTGACGCGCTCCCACGTCCAATAGCGATGGGCCATCAGGGCAGCGAACAGGATGAGCCACGCACCTGAAACCGAGACCACCGGTGGAATGCCGAAGAATCCGAGGCCGGCACGGATGGCGATGAATTCGGTGATGAGCGTGAGGAAGTTGCCGACCATGAGGTCGATCATGGAGAACCATCCCCAGAAGGGGCCGAAGCGATCGAAGATGAGTTCGGCGTGGCCGCGATGAGTGGCGGCGCCGAGGCGCACGGTCATTTCCTGCACGACGCAGGCCATTACGAAAGTGAGCAGGACGAAAGGAAGAAAGAAACCGATGCCGAAGCGGGCGCCGGTGGCGGCGTAGGAGAGCATGCTGGGGCCGTCGTTCTCGCCGAGCATGACGAGGATGCCGGGGCCGATGAGCAGCCAGAGCAGGCGGGCGCGCGACCACGGGCCGCGCTGGGCGCGGGTTTCCCAGACCCGCTCGCGGTCGTGCGCGCGGTCGATATCTTCGTGGGTGATGACCAGGTCGCCGTTCAGGACAGCGGAGGGTGGTCCGGAGTGCGGGGTTGAGTTGGGATCGGTCATCCAGTCAATCGCATCGTCAATCGCATGCAGTCAATCGGGATCGCGGAAGGTCAACATATTAGCGCAAGTATATAACAGAAGATAAACCATAGTTAACTAGTTTTAGAGAGTGCTGCGGGAGCTGCGGATTGATGCACCCGGCTGTCGATTTGAGGGAGGCGGCCGCAGGGGCTGAAGCCCGCCTTCTTTTTCGCGTTGAACGCGGCCCCTTCGACTTCGCTCAGGGCAGGCTCTCAAGGGCCGCTCTTCCACGGTCGCACCAACGTTTCCCCCGTCGTGGCCGCATTGGGTTGCGTGGATTCCCAGCCTTCGAAAGCCGCGCGAAGGGTGGGGCTGCGGGACGGGCGCGCCTCGCTTTGCTCGGCGGGACGGCCGAGGCGGCCGTCCCTACACTTGGTCTGCGCGGACCTAGAGAGCGGGGCGCGGCGCCTGATCGCTTATAATGACGCGCACTGATGGCTCTGATCCCTGGCACCAGACTTGGTCCGTATGAGATTGAATCGCCGCTTGGGGCGGGCGGTATGGGCGAGGTGTATCGGGCGCGGGATACGCGGCTGGATCGCACGGTCGCGGTCAAGATTCTCCCTTCTCATCTGTCGGAAGATCCCGAGGCCAAGCAACGCTTCGAGCGCGAAGCTCGGGTTATCTCTTCGCTGAATCATCCGCACATTTGTACGCTGCATGACGTGGGCAACCAGGATGGGACTGCCTACCTGGTGATGGAGTACGTGGAGGGCGAAAGCCTGGACTCTCGTTTGCAGCGAGGACCGCTGCCGCTGAAGCAGGCGCTGGAGTGCGGAGTGCAGATCTGCGATGCGCTCGAGAAGGCGCACCGGGCGGGGATTGTGCACCGCGATCTGAAGCCGGGAAACATCATGCTCACTGCTTCGGGAGCGAAGCTGCTCGACTTCGGCCTGGCCAAGCCGGTCGCGCTGATTGCGCCGCGAGCTGCGAGCCATTCCACGCCTTTGACGCCGTCCACTCCGACGGTCAACCTGTCTGCGCTCAGCCCCGCGCCAGGGGCGCTGACCCAGCAAGGCTCTATCGTGGGCACGTTCCAGTACATCGCGCCGGAGGCTCTGCAGGGGCATGAAGTGGACGCGCGCGGCGACATCTTCAGCTTCGGCTGCGTGCTCTACGAGATGCTCACGGGGAAGCGGGCGTTCGAGGGCAAGAGCCAGATTTCGGTGGCGTCGGCGATTCTTGATAAGGAACCGGAACTGGTCACTAAGATTCAACCGATGGCTCCGGCGGCGGTCGATCACGTGGTGCAGGGGTGTTTGGCGAAGGAGCCGGACGCACGGTGGCAGAATGCCGCGGACGTTGGCCGTGAGTTGCGGTGGATTGCTAGTGACGCCACCAGCGCGAGTGCGGTTAAGCCGGATGCGCCGCGTGCAAGATGGCGCGAGCGTGTTTTATGGGCGGGAGGGGTTGCGGTGCTGCTGTTTGCGGTTCTGTGGTTGAGTTGGCGTGGACATGAGCCGGAACGGGAGCTGCGATCGTATCTGCCGCCGCCGGCCGACACGGGTTTCGACTTTACGGGTGACGTTTCGGGTCCACCTGCGATTACGGCCGACGGCACGGCGATTGCGTTCTGCGCGCGCGAGCAGAGGGAGCAGGATTCGATCTGGATCCATTCGCTCAGTGATCTTGCGCCCCGGAGGCTGGAGGGCACGGAGGGCGCTGGGTTTCCGTTCTGGTCACCGGATGGAAAAGTTTTGGGATTTTTCGCCGACGGGCATTTGAAGAAGGTTCCTGCGGCAGGAGGTCCGGTGACGGTGCTGGCCGAGGCGCCCAACGCGCGCGGAGGAACATGGAGCCAGGATAACGTCATCGTCTATGAGCCTGACTATCGCGACTCGTTGTGGCGTATCAACGCGGCGGGAGGGGCGGCAACGCGGCTCACGAAATTCGATGTGAGCAAGCACACAACGCATCGCTGGCCGACGTTCCTGCCCGATGGAAAACACTTCCTATTCTTCGCGACCAGTCACTCAGGCGGCTCCGAGCAGGGCGTGTATTTCGGCTCGCTGGCGGATGGATCGTATAGACGCGTACTGGATGCGGATTCGGACGCGCAATATGCCCTAGGGTATCTGATCTACCATGTGCAGTCGCAATTGCTGGCGCAGAAATTCGATCCTTCGAACGGCACGGTTTCGGGCGAGCCGGTGACACTCGCCAATTTTGTGGAGTACGACGCTGGAACGTGGCACACGACGTTTGCCGTCAGCCAGAATGGCCTGCTGGTGTATGAGCCCGGCACGAAGGCGCTGGGCACGGATCTGTTGTTGCTGGACCGCAGCGGAAAGGTCCTGAGCAATGTCGCGGAACGGGCTCCCTACAAAGGAAGTGGCAGGTTTTCTCCGGATGGAAAACGGCTGGCCATCGCTATTGGAGATCCGGAGGCAGATATCTGGGTGCTTGACTTGAATCGCGGATCGCGCACCCGGCTCACGTTCGAGGGAGGCACGCACCTGAACCCGTCGTGGTCCCCGGATGGGCAGCGCGTGGTCTATGTGACGCAGGTTGGAGCGACGCTGATGGCGGGAACGTCGCTGCGCGCGCGATTGGCCAGTGGGGGTGGGCAGGAGGAAGTGCTCTTACCGAGTCTTCCATCGGGGAATGGATCGCTGCAGTCGCCGCAATTCTCTCCGGATGGGGAGTATTTGATCCACACGGAACAATCCGGTCCGTCGGACGAGGCCATCTGGGCGCTGCCACTGGGAGGCGACAAGAAGCCGTTTGCCGTGGTGCAGCCGTCGTCGGCGCAGACGCGCATTGTGCAGTTCCGGCTTTCGCCCGATGGACGCTGGCTGGCGTACAGTTCGACGGAGTCGGGACGGGAACAGGTTTATGTCACGCACTTTCCCAGCGGTCAGGGCCGATGGCAGGTTTCGCAGGCGGGAGGCACGTATCCCTGCTGGCGCGGAGACAGCAAGGAGATCTGGTTTCTGGGAGTGGATGGCGCCATGCACGCCGCCGGGGTGAATGCGAATAGCGATGCATTTGAAGTGGATCCGGAGCGGCTGCTGTTTCAGCTCAGGTACACGGCGCCATTGGGCGAGCCCTACGACCTGGCGCCGGACGGACAGCGGCTGATTGTTACGACGCTTCCGGAAAGCGCGCCGACGCCGCTGGTGCTGGTGACGAACTGGACCGCGGAGATGAAGAAGTAGGCTCTGAGACCTCAGGGGCTAAAGCCCTCACAGAGGGAGAGGCTTTATCGCAGCGCTGAAGCGCTGCGCCACCCAAAATCGAATTATTAGCAAACTGTGAAGCCCCCGCCGATAGGAAAGTATTTGATCACAGCGCGGGAAGCGCTGCCACCCAAGAGCTCATTCTTCAGCAAGCTGCTGGTTAGCCAGGTCAGCGTTTTGGGCGCGCGGCGGGCGAGAGCCAGACTCGTTCTGATGCAGCGGGGCCGAGCGAGATGGTTCCAGCGGGCGTAGTGAGGGTGAGAGTCTGGTCATAGT
>DATNJC010000262.1:0-6792 GCA_035604115.1 Bryobacteraceae bacterium
GGGCCTGGCGAATTACGAAGTCTTCAAAAACAACGAAGCGAACGTGGAGATCGACACGCCCAATGTGGCCATTCATCCGGCAGCGGGTGAAGAAGGCAGCTACCGCATCCTGGTCAACTCTGACGGGGAAACGATTGTCGACGTACGCAAAGGCTCCGCGGAAATTTCCACGCCGCAGGGAAGCACTCGCGTGGAGCGCGACCAGCGCATCACCATTCAAGGCACCGTAGACAGCGCGCAGTATCAAGTTTCCGGTGCGCCCGGCAGAGACGATTGGGACAAGTGGAATGGCGACCGCGACCGCGTCATCGAAGGCGCGCAGAGCTGGCAACACACCAATCCCTACTACACGGGCACGCAAGATCTGGATACGAACGGGCAATGGACGAACGTCCCCGACTACGGCAGCGTGTGGTTTCCCTCGGAAGGCGCCGGTTGGGCGCCGTATCGCGATGGCCGCTGGGTGTATGAGCCCTACTATGGCTGGACTTGGGTTTCCTATGAGCCGTGGGGCTGGGCGCCGTATCACTACGGACGCTGGTTCGTTTATGGCGGGAACTGGGGCTGGTGGCCGGGCCCAGTATATGCAGGGTATCAGCCGCTGTGGGCACCGGCGTACGTTTCCTTCTTCGGCTTCGGCGGGGGAGGCTGGGGATTTAACTTCGGATTCGGGTTCGGCGGCGGCTTCGGCAGCGTAGGTTGGCTGCCGTGCGGACCGGGCGACCGCTTCTTCCCGTGGTACGGCCGCGGCATCAACCGCGTGAACGTGGTCAACATCAACAACATTCATAACAACTTTGGCGGCATCGGCCCACTGCGGGAAGGGCCGCGCGCTTTCTCAAACGTCGATCGAGCGTTAACCGACGAACACGTGCGCAACGGAATCAGTTCCATGCGCAGCAATGAATTTGGTCACGGCCGCGTGCCGATGCAGCAGTCGAGAATCGACGCGGGCTCATTCCGTCAAGCCAGCGTGATGACGGGCGCGAACCCCGTGTCGCCTTCGCGTGAGAGTTTCCATCCGACGGACCGGCAAGTGAACCCAAGCTCCATTCCAAACCGTGCAAGCAGCAATCAGCATTTCTTCAGCAGCACCGCGCGCCAGAACACACCGTTTCAGTCTGGACGCGGCGCGACTGACTTCAACCGTGGCGGAAGCCCAACCGGCAACGTGAGCCGCGGCCCCTCGTCTGAACAGGGACAGCACGGATTCACTCCGCCCGCATCGCAGCATGGTCAGTCGATCCAGTCCTTGAGGCCCGGATGGCGCACCTTTACTCCACCCTCGGGCCAGCAGGGACAATCGAATGGCGGCAGGACGTTTGAAGGGCAAGGCGCGCCTCAGCCGCGATCCAACTATTCGCAACCGTCCGCGCCGCCGCGACAATATGAAAACAACTCGCGCGGAGGTTCCAACGGCAGCGGATCGAGCCGGCCAACACTTAACATGCGGCAGCCTGTTGTAACGCCGCGCGGCGGAGGCTCCTATTCTGGCCGACCAATGCCGAGCGCGCCGAGTGGCGGTGGTTACGGAGGATATCGTGGTGGGCAGCCAGGTGGCGGAGGCTCCTATTCCGGCCGGCCAATGCCGAGCGCGCCGAGTGGCGGTGGTTACGGAGGAAATCGTGGTGGGCAGCCGGGTGGCGGAGGCTCCTATTCCGCCCGACCGATGTCAAGCACACCTAGTGGCGGCGGATACCACGGCGCTCCTTCGGGAGGCGGATCGCGCGGAGGCAACTCTGGAGGCGGATCACATGGCGACTCTTCTGGTGGCGGACACAATCACCACTAAATGATTTCCACCCCGTTTCACCCCACACCTCACTCACCGTCAGGAGGCTCCGAAAGGGGCCTCCTGTCCTCCCTGAATAAGGGCGAGGAGGAGGGGAACGGATCTCGCACGGCAGTGCCCAGCCTGAAAAGAATGCAGGATAGGCGGTATATCATCTATCAGCGAACAAGGCTTACGATCTAGGAGTAGAATCAAACAAGAAGCCCAGTTCTCGATGTTGCGTTTGTCGGAGGGACAAATCGCCATGCGAAAAACTATTTTCTATGTTCCAGTTCTGATTCTTCTTGCCGGATTTCTTTTTGCGTTTTCGTCGCCCGCGCTGGCGGACGACGATCCGCCGGGAAGAGTGGCGCGCCTCAATTACATTCAGGGATCGATCTCCTTCCAGCCGGGCGGTGAGACGGATTGGGTGCAGGCGAATCCCAACCGGCCTCTTACGGTGGGCGACAATCTCTGGACCGACAGAAACTCTCGCGGCGAACTGCACATCGGCAGCACTTCCATACGCATTGGGAGCGAGACGGGCATCACGTTCCTGAATCTCGACGATCGCACCGTGCAGATACAGCTGGCGCAAGGTTCGATGAATGTCAGTGTGCGCCGGCTCGACGGAGGCGACGACTTTGAAATCGACACGCCGAACCTGGCCTTCACGTTGCAACGCCCCGGTGAATACCGCGTCGACGTCGATCCCAACGGCAACGCGACTGCCATCACTGTGCGCGCGGGTGAAGGCGATGCCACGGGCGGCGGAAGTGAGTACCACATGGATTCCGGCGACCGCGCCACCTTTAGCGGCACGGACTCACTGACCTACGACGGCGGTCGAGTCGGAGGCCTCGACGAATTTGACAGTTGGTGCCGCTCCCGCGACGATCGCGAAGAGCACTCCCAATCCTCCCGCTACGTCTCTCGTGACGTCATCGGCTACGACGATCTCGATGACAATGGCGAATGGCGAAGCGTGCCCGATTACGGATACGTGTGGTTTCCCACTCATGTCGCCCCCGGGTGGGCGCCGTACCGCTACGGTCATTGGGTATGGGTCGCGCCCTGGGGATGGACTTGGGTCGAAGACGAACCCTGGGGTTTTGCTCCATTTCACTACGGGCGCTGGGCCGAAGTCGGCGGAGGCTGGTGCTGGGTTCCGGGTCCCGTGGTTGTGCGGCCCGTGTACGCGCCTGCACTGGTTGTCTTCGTCGGCGGACCGCGCTTCGGCTTATCCGTGTCATTCGGTGGTGGAGGGGGAGGCGTCGCGTGGTTCCCGCTCGGCCCGCGCGAAGTGTACGTTCCGCCTTATCGCACAAGCGAGCGCTACGTGCAGAAGGTGAACGTCACGAATACGACGGTGAACGTCGTCAACGTCACGAACGTTTACAACAACGTGAACGTCACAAAAGTCACCTACATGCACCAGAACAACGTCCAAGCGGTGACCGCGGTTTCGCATGACACGTTCGTGAATGCGCGTCCCGTGGGTGCTGCCACCGTTCGCGTGAATGCGCAGCAAATTCAAACGGCGGAAGTGCAGCGCAACTTTGCTGTGGCGCCCGTGCAGAGGAGCGTCGTCGGCGCAGGCGCCGTCGCAACCGCTAAACCTCCTGCCGCGGTAATGCAGCGGCAAGTTGTCGCCAAGGAGACTCCGGCTCCTCCGCGCGCCTCGTTTAATAATAGTAGTAGCGCTCCGCAGCCGGGGAGGTCTTTCCGGCCGACCGGCGTGTCACCACAGCCAGCACAACGGCAAATCCAGTCGCAACCTCCAGCGTCACCACAGCAACAGGTGCAACCGCGGCCGCAACTCCAACAGCAAACGCCCCCACAGCAGCAACAGCAGATTCAGCCGCAGCCTCAAATTCAGCAGCATCCGCAACAACAGCAACAGCTACCGTCACCGCAGCAAGCGCAACGCCAAATCCAGTCGCAACCACCAGCGCCACCGCAGCAACAGGTGCAACCGCGGCCGCAACTCCAACAGCAAACGCCGGCACAGCAGCAACAGCAGATTAAGCCGCAACCTCAAATTCAGCAGCATCCGCAACAACAACCACAAATTCAGCAACAGCAATCGCGGCCACAGGCGGACCAGACGCACAATCCTCCCGTGCAGCAGAACCCCGCCGTAAAATTTGCGCCGCCAGCCAGAGCGACCGAGGAAACTTATCACCCGCATCAATTCGAAAAACCGCAAGAAGCCGCTCCGCCGAAGCCAGCAACTCCGCCTCCAGCAACAAAAGAACAACCGAAACCGCCGGAGCGCGGGCAGGAATCAAAGAAGCCGGATGATAAAGAGCGAAAATAACCTGATTTAATCAGTAGAGGATCGATCAAGGCGTGCCGCGGAGATCGTGTATGAGTCTTCGCGGCGCGCCTTCGTTATTATTTTGCGGGTTGTGGCGAGGCAGGATGAGCGTCACTTGGAGCGGGCGGTTTCGCCTTGTCCGCTTTTTTGACGACCACGATATTCTCCAGGTAAACGTCGTTGCCGTTCACCACCACATCCGCCGTAATCTTGTCTTCCGGCGACAGCGGAGCGAGCAAGTTCGGATTTTTCACCGAGTATCCCATCGTCATCGCCGCCATGAATCCGGGGATATCCCCGGCATCGACGGTCACCTGCTGCTTGGCGGTCTCCACCGAAACGACGCGTCCGTCGAGATGATACCGCTGCGGCCCCTCCGCCGGTTGCTGCGCCGGTTTCGAGGAGCCGCAGCCCGCCAGTCCCACCGAAAAAGAGATTCCCGCAGCGAGGAAGGCCGTCAGAAAAAATCTGCGTGTCGGGAATTTTGTGCGATCTCGCATCTGCGTCATCCTTTCACTATCCCCCAAATGTGCCGCGTGAATCGGGACCATCCTTGAGAGCCTGTGTGGTGCCGGCAAAATATTTGTACGGCGCGGTCCCGAAGGTCCGGGATCTTCGACTTCAGCCGCGCGGTAAAGTATACAAAATCAACGCGGCTTTAGTCGCTGGCCTGTCTGAAATCAAGTTGCCGCCCTGGCTGTGAGGCCTCCCGGCAAGAATACAGAGAAAACAATGGAACCCATACTGCAAACAAATAGATTCGCCGTCACAAACTATCACCGCGATTCGCCGATCTATTTCTGCGCAAAGCCGAGACGAAACTGAGAAATGGAATAGGATATTGGCGAAGCTGCCGCACAGCGTAGTAGAATCAAAATTACTTGCTCAGTTCCCCGGTAGCTCAACGGTAGAGCATTCGGCTGTTAACCGAAGGGTTGCAAGTTCGAATCTTGCCCGGGGAGCCATTCTTCCTCATTAACAGCTTTCTTTCTTGCCGAGCTCAGTTGAGGTCGAAGCGATCGTGGTTCATCACTTTGGTCCACGCCGCCACGAAGTCTTTCACGAACTTCTCCTTCGAATCCGCGCACGCATAGACTTCCGCGAGAGCGCGCAGCTGGGAGTTCGAACCGAAGATCAGGTCGACACGGGTGCCGGTCCACTTGACCTCGTTCGTCTTCCGGTCGCGCCCCTCATATACGCCTTCCGAGCCTGCGGCCGGCTGCCATTGCGTGCCCATGTCGAGCAAGTTGACGAAGAAGTCGTTCGTCAGCTTCTCCGGCCGCTTGGTGAAGACGCCGTGCTTGGACTTCCCGGCATTTGCACCCAGGACGCGCAGGCCACCGACGAGAACCGTCATCTCGGGCGCTGTCAGCGTCAACAATTGCGCCTTGTCGATCAGGAGCTCTTCCGCTGATACACTGAACTTGGCCTTGAGGTAGTTGCGGAACCCGTCCGCGACCGGTTCGAGATAGCCGAAGGACTCCACATCGGTCTGCGCTTGGGATGCGTCCGTGCGCCCCGGGGTGAAGGGCACTTCTACGTCGTGCCCGCTGCCCTTCGCGGCTTTCTCGATCGCCGCACAGCCGCCGAGGATGATCAGGTCCGCAAGCGAAACCTTCTTCCCTTTCTTGCCCTTCTTCCCGTCGGACTGCGAGCTGTTGAACTTCTTTTGGATCGCTTCGAGCGATTTCAGCACCTTCGCCAGTTGCGCCGGCTGGTTGACCTCCCAGTCCTTCTGAGGCTCAAAACGGATGCGCGCGCCGTTTGCTCCGCCTCGCTTGTCGGAGCCGCGGAAGCTTGCCGCCGAGGCCCAAGCGGTCCCGACCAGCTCCGAGATGGAATGTCCCGATGCGAGAATCTTGGCCTTGAGACCGACAATGTCCTTCGCGTCGATCAGCTTGTGATCGACCGCCGGAACGGGGTCTTGCCAGATCAGCTCCTCCGCCGGGACCTCGGGGCCGAGATAGCGCGAACGCGGGCCCATGTCGCGGTGGGTGAGCTTGAACCACGCGCGGGCAAACGCGTCTGCGAACTGATCCGGATGCTCGTAGAAGCGACGGGAGATCTTCTCGTAGGCCGGATCGATCCGCAAAGAGAGGTCCGTGACCAGCATGGTTGGCGCGTGATGCTTCGACGGGTCGAAGGCATCCGGAATTGGCGTGGCGCTGCCTTTCGCTTGCCACTGATAGGCGCCGGCCGGGCTCTTGGTCAGTTCCCATTCGTTGCCGAACAAGTTCTCGAAATAGTAGTTGCTCCACTTCGTTGGTGTCTGAGTCCAAGTGACTTCGGGGCCGCCGGTGATCGCGTCTTTGCCTTTGCCTGTGCCATAACGGCTCTTCCAGCCAAGGCCCATCTCCTCAATGGGCGCTGCCTCGGGCGCGGGGCCAACAAGATTCGCATCGCCGGCACCGTGGGTCTTGCCGAAGCTATGACCGCCAGCGATGAGCGCAACCGTCTCCTCATCGTTCATGGCCATGCGCGCGAAGGTCTCTCTGATGTCCTTCGCAGCAGCAAGCGGATCCGGCTTGCCGTTCGGCCCTTCCGGATTCACATAGATCAAACCCATCTGCACGGCGGCGAGCGGATTCTCGAGCTCCCGGTCGCCCGTGTAGCGCTTGTCGCCAAGCCAGGTGTTCTCCTTGCCCCAGTACACGGCTTCGTCGGGCTCCCACACATCGGGGCGCCCGCCGCCGAAGCCGAA
>DATNJC010000263.1:0-31505 GCA_035604115.1 Bryobacteraceae bacterium
GCTCGGCCCACCCTACGACTCGCAGGCGCAAACTTGCCTTCCCCTCGCATTCCCACCCCTCGCTTTGCCAGCCACCACCGGAAAATCGTTCTATCGACGGGCGCAGGTGATGACAGCGGTTCCCTACAGGCGGATTACGGACTACGAGCGAGGCGCTGCAACGCCTGAAGTTCAAAGAACAATAAAATCGGGAGCTCCCGGACCGAGGTTTTCCTTCCCACCGGCAGGAAGAAGCATGTCTGTGTACGTCCGCTTATCAACGACCGGTTTATCCAGCAACCGGCGGGCATCCATCCTCACTCTACGTTGCACGCTTAGTCGCGAATTCGACGTGCGCGGTGGATCAACCTCTCATACGGCGGAGCGATTGACCTCTCACGACTCCAAGATACACGGGCCGCTCAAACAATCGTGGCGGCCGGCAGGGGTATGTGACACAAACGGAGGGAAATGTAGTTGCGCTTGAGGCGTGACCAAGCTGGCCGCACCCTCCTTAATTTCCGTTCATTCTCCACCCGCCCGGTTTGCGGTATGCTAACGGGTCAATGCTCGTATACGCTGTCACCATCTTCCTGAGCGCTTTCCTGCTGTTTCAGGTTCAGCCCATGATCGCCAAGTTCATCCTGCCGTGGTTCGGCGGATCGGCCGCGGTGTGGAGCGCAGCTCTGCTCTTCTTCCAATTGCTGTTGCTGGCGGGCTATCTGTACGCCCACATATCGATCCGCTATCTTAAGGCGCGGCACCAGCTTTGGCTGCATGCCGGACTGCTGGCCATCGCGGCGGTGACGCTGCCCATCGTTCCGGCCGAGCGGTGGAAGCCCGCGGCGGGCGGCGATCCCACGCTGCAGATTCTGATCTTGCTCACGGCGACAGTCGGATTGCCCTACGGCCTGCTCGCCTCGACCAGCCCCCTGCTGCAAGCCTGGTACGTGCGGACGCACTCGGGCGCGATCCCTTATCGCTTGTTTGCGCTTTCGAATTTCGGATCCATGCTGGCGCTGCTCAGCTATCCGCTGTTGGTGGAGCCGCGGATGACGTTGGGCGCGCAGGCGCACATGTGGTCGTGGGGATTCGGAGCGTTCGCCATCGTGTGCGCGCTGGCCGGATGGAAAAGTAACGCCGGGCCGGAAACCGCTGCGAGCGCGGCTGCCACGAAGGAAGCCGCGGAGGATGTCCCTGCCCCGCCCAGCGCCGCGACTATCGTGCTGTGGATCGCGCTGGCTGCCTGCGCCTCGACGCTTCTGCTGGCCACCACCAGTCATCTGACGCAGAACGTTGCGCCCATCCCGCTGCTGTGGGTGGTGCCGCTCAGCTTGTACCTGCTCAGCTTCATCCTGTGCTTTGAGAGCGACCGCATTTATCAGCGCTGGTTTTTTCTGCCGTTTGGCGCCGCCGCTCTGGCGCTTTTCGCTTACGGGATGAGCCGCTACGAGAACAACGATATCTTCCACGTGCTGTGGGGGTTCGTCCCGGCGGGCCTGATCCCGGCCCTGTGTTTAGCGCTGTTCATGTGCTGCATGGTATGCCACGGGGAACTTGCGCACCGCAAGCCGCATCCCCGCTATCTGACCCAATACTTCCTGATGGTCTCGGTCGGAGGAGCCATGGGGGGCCTGTTTGTGGCGCTCATCGCTCCCCGCATCTTCCATACGTATCTGGAGATGCCCATTGCCGCCGCGGCCTGCGGATTCCTGATCGTCTGCGTGCTCTGGAACGAAGTCACCTGGCAGCCCCTGTTGACACGCGCCGCCATGATCGTGGCCGCGGCCTTCTTCGCCGGGTACCTGGGCCGCACGGAGATCAACAACAATAAAGGCTATCTGCTCTCGGCCCGCAATTTCTACGGCGTGCTGCACGTGCGCGACGATCCCGCGGATGGCGCCACTCCGGCCTCGCGCAGTCTGATTCACGGCACCATCGATCACGGCAGCGAGTTGATGATTCCGAACGGCAGCCGCATCGCGACCTCGTACTTCATCTCCGGCTCGGGCATCAACCGGGCGATTCGTACGCGCCATGAAAAAGGACCCATGCGCATCGGCATTCTGGGACTCGGCGCAGGAGTCACCGCGTCGATGGCCAACGCCGGCGACACGCTGCACTATTACGAGATCAACCAGTTGGTGTTCGACATCGAGAGGGCCTACTTCACCTTCTACAATGAATGTCCGGCCGATAAGAACCTGTACTTAGGCGACGGCCGGCTGGTGCTCGAAAAGCTCCCCAGCGAGCAGCTCGACTTCCTGGCGATGGACGCGTTCTCATCGGATTCCGTGCCCATGCACTTGCTGACCACGGAAGCCTACCAGATCTACCTGCGCCACCTGAAACCCGACGGCCTGCTCGCCATCAACATTTCCAATCGCTATCTGGATCTGGAACCGGTCGTCGCGCAATCCGCCCATGAGATCGGCTGGAGCGGCGTGGTGGTCTCCGACAACGGCGATGAGGAAACTTACGGCGCCGGCAATACCTGGATCATTATGTCGGCGGACCCGGCAGTCTTCAACCACCCCAACTTCCAGGATTCCGGCATCACGCCGCTGCACCCGCGGGCCGGCTTCCGCGGCTGGACCGACGATTATTCCAGCATTGCTAAGATAACCACTGGGCTGCCCGGCTGGCTCCAGAAGGTTATTCCTTAACTAACTCCCAGGCTCTTCCATGCTCCTCTACGCTGTCACGATCTTTCTGAGCGCTTTCCTGCTGTTTCAAGTGCAGCCGCTGATCGCCAAGATCATTCTGCCGTGGTTCGGCGGCTCGGCCGCGGTGTGGAGCGCGGCCATGCTGTTCTTCCAGATTTCGCTGCTGGCGGGATACGCTTACGCCCACTGGCTCACGCGCAAATCCGCACGCATGCAGATGAACGTCCATGCAGTGCTGTTGGTGGCGAGTTGCGCCTTGCTGCCGATTCTTCCCAATCCTTATTGGAAGCCTACGGCGGTGGGCGATCCAACTTTAAGGATTCTGGTTTTGCTGGCAGTGACCATCGGGCTGCCGTACTTTTTGCTGTCCTCCACCAGTCCGCTGCTGCAGGCCTGGTACGTGCGCCGGACCGGATCGAAAGTGCCCTACCGGTTATTTGCTCTCTCTAACTTCGGCTCCATGTTGGCGCTGGTGAGCTTTCCCTTCCTGGTCGAACCGACGCTTAGTTCGCGGCATCAAGCCTACACCTGGAGCGGAGCGTACGCATTGTTCGCGCTGCTCTGCGCGGGAGCGGCCTGGGCGAGCAAGGAAGAAACTTATCCTGCGGCGGCAGTTGCCAATGCGGCACTCGCCAATGCGGACCCGATGGAAGCCGTCCCCGTCGTCACCCCAGCCGTGGCCGTCGCCGATCACCCGGCGGAAGACAAGCGCCCCAGCATCGGCGAGCTGGTCTTGTGGGTGGCCCTAGCCGCATGCGCGTCAACGCTGCTGGTGGCCAGCACCAATCACTTGAGCCAGAACGTCGCGCCCATCCCTTTGTTGTGGGTGCTGCCGCTGGCGCTGTATTTGCTCACGTTCATTCTGGCGTTTGAAAGCGACCGCGTCTACAAACGCTGGGTCTTCATGCCGTGGCTCGCGCCCGCGCTGGCCTGGATGGCGTATTCGATTTACGCCGAAGACGGCAACCTCAACATCAAGTACCTGATCCCGATCTACGCGGCGGGCCTGTTCGTGTGTTGCATGATGTGCCACGGCGAGCTGGCGCTGCGCCGCCCGGCCCCGAAATATCTCACGATGTTCTACCTGATGGTTTCGCTGGGCGGAGCCATCGGCGGCGTGTTCGTGGCGTTGATCGCGCCCAACCTGTTTCGCTCCTACCTGGAATTGCCGATTGCGCTGGTCGCCTGCGCGATTCTGGCGGCGATCGTGTTGTGGGATCAGTCCGTGCCCAAGCTGGGCAGCTGGCCCGTGCGGGTGGCGCTGGCCATCGCGGTGGGCGTTCTGGCCGGATGGCTGGCGCGCAAGCAGATCGGCGAATACCGGGGTTACAAACTCGTGGCCCGCAATTTCTACGGCGTGCTCCACGTTCGCGACGACGATCCCAGCGAGACGTACCCTGAGCGAACGCTTCTGCACGGCACCATTAACCACGGTTCGCAGTTGTTGAAAGAGGACCAGCGCTATTTAATGACGTCCTATTATGCCGAGGGTTCAGGCGTCGGCCGCGCCATGCGCGCGTTGCAGGACAGGGGACCCGTGCGCTACGGAAGCGTCGGATTGGGCGCGGGCGTGATGACCAACTACGGCCGCGCCGGCGACTACCTTCGGGTTTACGAAATCAATCCGCTGGTGCAGAACATCTCCACCCCGGCGCAGGGAGCGCTGTTCACCTTCTACCCCCACTCGGCGGCCGATAAGGCGGTCGTGATGGGCGACGCCCGCCTGTCGCTGGAGCGCCAGGAACCCCAGCAATACGACCTGCTCTCCGTGGACGCGTTCTCGAGCGACGCCATCCCCATCCACCTGCTGACGCGCGAAGCGCTGGGCCTCTACTTCCACCACCTGAAGCCCACTGGCGTACTGGCGCTGCATATTTCGAACCGCTATCTGAACCTGGAACCGGTGTGCTCGGCCGGCGCCGATTACTACAAGAAGTACGCCATGACGGTGAGCGACGACGCCGGCGACGCGCCGTACTTGTCCTCGTCCACGTGGGTGCTCTTAGCTGCGGATGCGTCGTTGTTCGACGCCCCCGCGTTCTCCAGCGCCGACATGCACCGCGCCGTGACCCCCAAGGGCTTCCGTCCCTGGACCGACGATTATTCCAACATCGTCCAGATCCTGAGCTTGAAGTAATCGCCAAGCATGTTCCCATTTACGCGCTTGGTCGAGTGTGGTACCATACAAGTGCCTTCAAGGGAAATTTCCTGGAAAGCAATCCCCCTCCAGATGGAGCTAGAGACAACCGCAGAATGAGTTTTACCGTTTTCTTGGGCAATTTGCCCGCTTGGGTCACCGCGGACGATATCAAGGGCTGGCTGAGCGCCGAGAACCTGGTCGCGGACGCAATCAAAGTCATCCGCAATCCCGAAACCCAGGAGTCCAAGGGTTTCGCCTTCATCGAGGCGCCGAATACGGAAGAGATGAATTCCATCATCCGCCGGTTTGATCGCGCTCCGCTCGAAGACCGGTTGCTGCGCGCCAATCCGGCGCAACCGCCGAAGCCCAAGGGCGTCGTGCGCCCAGGCGGTCCGCCGCCGCCGCCGCACTCCAGCCCGGGCCCCTACGCCGGTGGTGGTCCGCGCAGTGGCCACGATCACGGCTCGCACGCCCCGGCGCCCCACGTACATCCCCGTCCAGCGGCGCAAGCGAACCCCCTGGACACCGGGACTCCGCCCGCCGGCCAAGGTCAGGCCACGGAGCGCGTGGACCGGCCGCCCCGCCGCGGCAAGAAGAGCGGGAAGCGGCCCGGTAGCGAAGCGCCGCCCAGCGCCTTCGCCGAAGAGCTCGCTAAAGTCCTCTAGTCCGCCGTCGCTGTTTTCCCTCTCAGAATAATGTGGGGCAGCCAATTTTGGCTGAAGCCGCCTTTTTAGGCGGCTTCGGCGCGCCCCACGCTGCCTCGAAAAGGCCGTCTGAAAAGCCGGCCGCCGTCGAGACTGCCCGCCCCACAACGCACGATAAGCACGTCCGCGCGAAATGATATACTCGTTCGCTAGGTACCCCCGAAGGTGCAGCGGCGTCCATAATCCCGTCTTATCGCGTCGCTGCGATCCGTCTGCAGGACTGTCTGGAGGAGCCGCGTGGGGTTAAGTCCGCCGCAGTCCGTGTTTTGGTCGACCGCCTGCGTGAAAGGATAAGAAGCCGTGGGTGACCTTCTATTAATCCGCATTCTTTTTGTCGCCGCGCTTGCAGGTACAGCGTTTTTTTTGCGGCCCTTCAACCTCAACGCGGCCGTGGCGGCAGCGTTGGGAGCCGGCGCCGGCCTGGCGATCGTAGTTTTCGAAATCCGCATCAAGCAGGTGAGCTTGAAACGCCTGATCGGTGCAGCGTTCGGCAGCGTCATGGGAATCCTGGGCGCGTTCCTGATTTCCCTGGTCATCGGCCAGGCCATGCCCAGCACCTACAACACCATTCCCTTCCTGCAAGTGGTTCTGCTGGCCTGGATGACCTACTGCGGCCTGGTGGTGGGCGCCGCCAAGGGCGACATGCTCAACCTGGCGGCCCTGGGCGGATTGTTCGGCGGCGAAAAAGTCACCAAGCACTCCTTCAAGATCCTGGACACCAGCGTCATCATCGACGGCCGCATCGCCGACATCGCCGAAACCGGCTTCATCGACGGGGCGATTGTCATTCCCCAATTCGTGCTGCGTGAGCTACAACTCGTCGCGGACTCCTCCGATTCCATGAAGCGCAACCGCGGCCGACGCGGCCTGGACGTCCTGCAGCGGATACAGAAGATGGCGCAGTTGAACGTCCAGATCCTGGAAGACGACTTTCCCAACGTCCGCGAAGTGGACATGAAGTTGATCGAGCTGGCCAAGGTCTACAACTGCAAAATCGTCACCAACGATTTCAACCTCAATAAGGTGGCCCAACTCCACGGCGTGGAGGTGCTCAACATCAACGAGCTGGCCAACGCCCTGAAACCGGTAGTCCTGCCGGGCGAAATCATCCGCGTGTTCATCCTGAAAGAAGGCAAGGAGTACAACCAGGGCGTCGCCTACCTCGACGACGGCACCATGGTGGTGGTGGACAACGCGCGCAAGATGATCTCAAAAACGGTCGACGTCAGCGTCACCAGCGTGCTGCAAACCACCGCCGGCAAAATGATTTTCGGGCGTTTTGACGAACGGACTCACTCCGTCCACGAAAAGGATCAGCGGCCCGGTCCGTCGCAACCCCGCGAGCAAGCCCCGGCCGCCAGCGCGAATTCGTAGCGCGTACCAATCGCCGCAGCCCAACAATGCCTAGGCTGCCGAAACCAACTAAGAGAAGAGATCCGCCCTTATCCCCTCAGCGCCGCCTCACTGTTTCGCGTCGGGAGTGCGCCGGCGGTAGTTCGGACGATAGTCTTGATGGCATGTTACGCACGCGTCGTTGAGCTGCTGGTTCAACGCGATAATTCCATCCATATTTTTCGACTTCGCAGCCTTATACGCAGCCGCGCCGACGTCCGCCAGGAGCTTGGCGTCCGCCATCCATTTGTCCTGATCGCGGGCCCGGCTGGGGATCATCAGGAGGTTTCCGGATTCAGCCACGATCAGCGCCTGCCCCTGGAGGACGTTCCATTCATGCTCGTTCTTCGGCGGCTCGCGGAACGCATAGAAGATGGCGTCGGAGGCTGGGTATATCACGTCCACCATCAGCTGGCTCATCGTGCCGACCGGCTGAAACGTAGGGGCCTGCGCAAGGGCTGCCCCCACAAGCAGCAAGAGAATCACCGCCCGCATGTTCGTCCTCCCGTGGCAACCGCCCCGATTTTATAACATCCGATCAGTATCCGGAAGAAGGCGCTTCGTCGCCGATCTTCATGCCGTTGCGGAACGTATTCAAGCACAAGGGATGAGTGAACACTCCCGGCTTGTCGGTCTTGGAATACTGGATGTCGTCGACCAGCTTGCCGCCGGGCGGGTTGAGACCGCCGGCGTCGCGCACGCGCTTGGCGATTTCATGATCGGTGCAAGAGGTATCGCCGCTGATGCCCAGCCCGCCGATGATCTTGCCGTTGGCGTACAGCGGCACGCCGCCGCCAAAGAAGATCATGCCTCCGACGATTTCGTTGAGGCCGCCGCCGGTTCCATCCGGAGCCGCCAGGAAACCCCCGCGATACGGGTTCGCCCCGGCCAGGCTCCACAGGGAATGCCCGGGTTGTGTAAAGGTGTACAGGCGCGCGGTGGAAAGCGCCAGCGAATCCAAGCTGAAGGCGTTGGCCGTGTACGCTTTCGCCTTGGCGATGGCCTGGCTGCCCGGCCACACCTGAGTCGGGTCGTCCTGCGAGGCCGCGATGGCGCAGAACTTGCCCTCCCGGTTGACGACCGCGCCCCACATCCGCTCGCCGTGGAACAACCCGCCGGCGTCGCCGTCGGGACCAGTCGTGCTGGCCGCGCCCTTCAGAAGCATCTTGATTTGTGCCGCGGCCGGGAGACCCGCACAGTTAGCTTGCGCGACCGGGGCGGCGGCGGGGGGCGGCGCGGAACAAGAAACGGCGAAGAGCGTCAACCCCACACCCGCCGCGATCAGTAACCTTGCGAAATTCGTCTGCATGGATTCCCTCCTAAGGGCGCACTTGAAGTACCGACGCAAATTATACAACAGTGGGCCTATCGAGCCGCTGCGTCACGGGGCCACCATCTCCACCGGTTCCGACCGGGAGCTTTCGTTCCCCGTGGTGTCCACCGCCGAAACAGCATAGCGATACCGCTTGCCCGATTCGATGCGGGTATCGCTGTACACCGGCGTCTGGACCAACGCCCCGGCTTTTTCGAAAGCCCCTCCGTCCACCGACCGGTACACGTTGTAGCCCTGCAGGTCGGGTTCCGTATTGCGCGCCCACGCCAGCTCGATCGAATTTACTCCCGGCGCCACGGTGACACCCTCGGGGACCGCGGGCGCGAACACATCTACTGGTGTGACAATCGCCGGTTCCGAAATCTCACTCTCCTGCGAGTCACTGGAATCGGCGGGCAGCGCCAGCACTTGATAGGTGTACTTCGTCCCGTAAGTAGTCGTCTCGTCCAGATAGTTTGGCTCGCTGGTTTCGCCCAACATCGCCAGCGCGCCCTGATCCGCCGCGCGCAATACGCGATAGCGCGGACCGGAACCCTGCCACGTCACCGCGACCCCGCGCGCTACATTCTCGGCCTTCACCGCCGAAGGCCGGACTAGCGGGGCGCCTACCGTGACTACGCGGAAGTTCGACCACCCCGAAACCTTGCCCTTCGGTCCCGTCATGCGCACGCCGAGCACCACCGCCTGGCCGATCCATTCGGCCGCGGGCGCCTGGTACATCACCGGCCCGGGCGCTGGGGGGCCGGGGATTTCAAAACGCCGGGCCGACGCGCTCCAGGCCTCGGCCGAAAAAGGACTGGGAGCCGGGCCGACGAACAACTCCACCGACCGAACGCTCTTAAGCTCCAGACCCTCGGTAGTCAACGCGGGCAGCGTGAATCGGACCAGCAGGTTCGCGCCGTACTCGCCCGCCGCCAGATCGGTAACCGCGGTAGGAATGTTCAACGCGGGCGGTTGTGGCGGGCCCAAGTAGCCGCAACCGGCCAGCGGGAGAACCGCGGCAAGCGCAGGGCCATGCTTAAGAAACCCATGCTTGGCAAACCCCACGCTTAACAAACCCCATGCGTCACAGAATGTACCGGCTCAGGTCCTGATCCTTGACGATCGCGGCCAGTTGCTTCTGCACGTAAGCGCCATCCACTTTCACCGTCTTGCGCTTCAGGTCCGGACCATCGAAGGACACGTCTTCGAGCAGCTTTTCGAGGATCGTGTGCAGCCGCCGCGCTCCGATGTTTTCCGTGCTCTCATTCACCCGCGCCGCGAACGACGCGATCTGCTCCAGCGCATCCTGAGTGAAGGTCAGCTTGATCCCTTCGGTTTCGAGCAGCGCCTGATACTGCTTGATCAGCGCGTTTTTGGGCTCTTTCAAAATGCGGATGAAATCGCCCTCGGTCAGCGATTTCAGTTCCACGCGAATCGGGAAGCGCCCCTGCAGTTCGGGGATCAGATCGCTGGGTTTGGAAACGTGAAACGCGCCCGCGGCGATGAACAGGATGTGATCGGTGCGCACGAAGCCATAGCGCGTATTCACCGTGGTGCCTTCGACGATGGGCAGAATGTCGCGCTGCACGCCCTCGCGGCTCACATCCGGCCCGTGCCCGCCCTCGCGCCCGGCGATCTTGTCGACCTCGTCGAGGAAGATGATCCCGCTGCGTTCCACGCGCTCGATGGCCGTGCGCGTCACCTGGTCCATGTCGACCAGCTTCTGTTCTTCTTCCTGCACCAGGTATTCGATGGCCTCGCCCACCCGCATCTTGCGCTTCTTTGTCCGGCCGCCGAAAATTCCGCCCAGCATGTCCTTGATGCTGACGTCCATCTCCTCGATGCCGCTGGCGGTGTTGATCTCAAACGTCGGCCCGCGTTCTTTCACGTCCACTTCCACCATGCGGTCGTCGAGCTTGCCCGCGCGCAGACGCTCGCGCAGCTTTTCGCGAGTGCGGTCCGCGCTGTCGGTGGCTTCGGGCTGGGCCGGCATCAACAGGTCCAGCAATCGCTCTTCCGCGTTGCGTTCCGCGCGCTCGCCGATTTCGTTGAGCCGCTCCTCGCGCACCATGTCGATGGCGATCTCCACCAGATCGCGGATCATGGACTCCACGTCGCGGCCAACGTACCCGACCTCGGTGAACTTGCTGGCTTCCACTTTCAGGAACGGCGAATTCGCCAGCTTGGCCAGCCGCCGCGCCAGCTCGGTCTTGCCCACGCCCGTGGGCCCGATCATGAGGATGTTCTTGGGCATCACATCCTCGGCCATGTCCGGATCCAGCTTCTGGCGGCGAATGCGGTTGCGCAGCGCGATAGCGACGGCTTTCTTGGCGTCGGCCTGTCCGATCACGTAGCGGTCCAGCTCGCGGACGATTTCGCGCGGCGTCAGCTCGTCCAGCACCGGCTGGTCATCGGCGGCCTGCGCGGGAAGATAAATCACCATCAGCCCAACTCCTCAAAGGCGACGCTGCTATTGGTATAGATGCAGATCGCGCCGGCGATGGCCATGGATTTTTCGGCGATTTCGCGCGCGCTCAGCTTGGTATTTTCGATCAGGGCCGTCGCCGCCGCCTTGGCGAACGCCCCGCCTGAGCCGATGGCCGCCACGGCCTCATCCGGCTCAATCACGTCGCCATTGCCACTCAGAATGTACGTGATCGACGCGTCCGCCACCAGCAACAGCGCCTCCAGATGACGCAGCATGCGATCAGTTCGCCATTCCTTCGCCAATTCCACGGCTGCGCGCGAAAGGTTGCCGTTGTACTGTTCCAGCTTCGATTCAAAGCGGCCGAACAAAGCGAAGGCGTCGGCGGTGGAGCCTGCGAAACCCGCCAAAATCTTGCCGTTGAACAGCCGCCGCAGCTTCTTGGCGGAACCTTTCAGCACCTCCGAGCCTAGCGTCACCTGGCCGTCCCCGGCCATCACCACCTTGCCATCCCGGCGCACGCACAGAATGGTAGTGGAACGAATACGTGTTTGCATGGGAACTACCAGTTTGGCACAGTGCCTCACATCAACGCCCAAACCGCAGCGCGCCGCCGGTGATGGCCCGCAGCCCCGCCACGCGCAGGCGATCCTGATCGCGAAACGAAACCAGCGGGATCATCCCCAGTTCGATTAGCGCGCGCACGTGCTGTTCGGTCATCCAGACCTCGGCGCACGGAGTCATGGTCCATTCGCCGTCCTGCTGATAGTTGTGCACGGGCAGGCCGCGCAGGTCCAGATTCGTGTCCTGGTCGTCGTCCTGGGCCGTTCGCACGAGCACGGCCAAAACTGCCAGCGCCGGATGGCCCCACAAGTATTCGGCATGTTTCGGTGTGCCGGGCATTTCCTCGAACGCAAACGATTCGATCTTGCTGGTCTTGGCGCCATAAGGCAGACGCAGCAGGAATCGCGGTAGCACCAAAGCCAGATGATCCGCCTCTGGAACTTTCTGCAATTCACTCCAATGCTCGCCCATGTCCACCGATCCCTCGGCGACAAACGGCGCATGCGCATCGGAGGCGATCAGTGCGATGCGTCCCAGCAGTTCGATATCCGCCGCAGACGAGCCGAACGAATACAGCCCGAACACGCCCCGCCACTGCCGGGCGTGCAGCAGAGCGTACGTCCGCGTAGCCCGCAGATTGGTGGTTTCCGCCAGATCGCGCATCAGATCTTCGCGCGAGAACTGCGCCACGTGAATCTTTGCGGACTTCTCGTCGGCGTGGCGAGTCACGAAATCCAGCCCGCGCCACGCGGCCTCCAGAGCCTGAAATCGTGGATGATGCAGCAGCGCGCGCATGCGTTCGCCCAGCGCGGCGATACGCGGCGCGTCGTTGGCTTTTGCCGGAGCCGCCGCGGCCCGCGCTAAATCTCGAACATATTGCTGGAAGGGATCGCCGCCGCCCGCGATCTGTTCGAGCAAACTCGACGGACGCAGAATCTCTTCGAGATCGGCACGCGGAGCAGAACGTGGACGCTCCGGCGCGGTCTCTTCTTCCGGCGCTGCGCGCAACCCGGCAAACTCGTCCATCCGCGAATACAGATGGTCGGGGTGAAAATCCTCCACCTCGCGCAGCCGCAGCCCCGCCAACTTCACCTCCATCCGCGAGAGCACGTCGTCGATATTGTCGCGATCGACCGTTAGCGGCTCCGTCGATCGGCCTCCAAAATCGTCCAGCGCCAGATAGCGCGCGCCGGATTCGGAATCGGCGCGCGGCCGGCTCTTCCGCGATTCCACCTCGAATTGCATCATGCGGTGATTATATCCGCGCGGCTAGCCGTGCTGGACCACCACATTCCCCGCGGCATCCAGATGAAACCTCCAACCCGCCGGAACCAGCGTGGTCGCGCCGTAATCGATCACCAAAGCGGGCCCCAGCCGCCGCGTCCGCGTCAACTGCGCGCGCGCCCACGAGGGAACGGCTTTCCAAGTTCCGCCTGTCCACGCGCGCCTCCTCGCGGCGCCGGCCTTCGTCCCTTCAGCCGCAATGCGTCGCAGATGCGAATGCGGCAAGACTGTCCGAGCCCGCACGCGCAGCGTGACCACTTCCACTTCCCCATGCGGATGCGAGTACCCGTACAGCCGTTCATGCTCGCGATGAAACAACGCCGCGGTCCGCGAGCCATCCCAGGGCACGTTCAGCTCGTAACTCTGTCCGCGATACCGCACATCCGCACTCCTCTCAATCGTTGCTCCGGACGATTCACGGCGAGCGCGCTTTTCCAGTGCGACAAAGCGCGGCTCCAGCGCGGCGACCCCCAAGACCCCCACGGCGTAATCGCGAACTGCGTCCGCCATCAGCATCCCCAGCGCCGATAGCACACCCGCATGTTCCGGCACCAGCACGGTACGAATCCCCAATTCCGCGGCCATTTCGCACGCATGCAATCCTCCGCACCCTCCGAAGGCCACCAGCGCAAATTCCCGAGGATCGTAGCCCCGCTCGACCGACACCACACGAATCGCCCGCTCCATGTTGGCGTTGGCGACGCGCACGATCCCCGCGGCAGCCTCGTGCAACGGCAATTTCAACTGCTTCGCCACACGGCCCACAGCCTCCGCGGCGCGCGTGGCATCCAGCGCCAGTGTTCCACCCAGCAGCGCATCGATCCGCCCCAGCACCACATGAGCATCGGTCACGGTGGCTTGATCGCCCTGGCCGTAACACGCGGGACCGGGATCGGCGCCCGCGCTCTCCGGACCCACGCGCAATAACCCGCCCGCATCCACGCGCGCGATCGAACCGCCGCCCGCGCCAACAGTGTGAATGTCGAGCATCGGCACGCGAATCGGGAAACCGTCGATGGCCGACTCGGTGGTTTCGCGCGCCGCGCCACCGGCAATACTCACATCGGTGGAGGTTCCGCCCATATCGAAGCCCAGCACATTCTTGAACCCGCCCGCCCGCGCCGTTTCCATCGCGCCCACCACGCCGCCCGCCGGCCCCGAGAGTACCGTCCGCACCGCATGCCGAGCCGCATCGCGCGCGGCCAAGAATCCGCCATTCGACTGCATCACCGATATACGGAACCCCTGGGCATGCTCCAGCTTCCGCAAGTACGCATCCATCAACGGACCCACGTACGCGTTCACCGCCGTGGTCGACGCCCGTTCATATTCGCGAAATTCGGGACTGATTTCGTGGGACGCGCACACATATACCCCCGCGCGTTCCAGCGCACGCTTCACAGCGCGTTCGTTGGCCGAGTTTCGGTAGGAGTGCAGAAAGCAGACGGCGATGGATTGAATCCCCGCGTGTCGCAGGCGCGTGGCCAAGCGTTTAAGCTCCGCTTGCGACGGCCGTTCGGCGATCTCACCTGTGTGCCAGGCCCGCTCCTTCACGCCGTAACAGTGCTCGCGCGGAACCAGCGGACGCCGCGGCGCGGGCATCAGGTTATATAACTCCGCGCGGTTCTGCCGCCCGATCTCCAGCAGATCTTCGAAACCCGCCGTGGTGACGAAGGACGTGCGAGCGCCCTTGCGCTCCAGCAGCGCGTTGGTCGCTACGGTCGAGCCATGCACCACGTCGATTACGCCCACGCGCGCCCCCGTGAACACCACCTCGCGCGCCACCCGCTCCAGTCCCGCCAGAATCACGCGCGCCGGATTCACGGGATCCGACCGCAGCTTGAACGTGGATAGACGCCCGTTCTCGGCGAGCACCACGAAATCCGTAAACGTGCCGCCCGCATCGACTCCGATTCGCATGGTAGGTAAATCCGATTGTACCCGCCTCCGCTTGCGTACCTCCTGTCGTTGTCGATATTGCTACCATCTATCAACATAGGGGGATTCAATGCGTAACATGCGGGTGTTGTCCGCGGTGCTGCTTTTCGCTGGTGTTTCTTTTTCGCAGGAAATCACCGGCTCGATCATCGGCACGGTCCTCGACCCGTCGGGTCGCGCCGTTCCTAACGCATCCATCACCATCACGCACACCGACCGCAACGCCGTCATGCGCGCCGCCAAGACCGGTCCCGACGGGACTTACTCCGCTCCCCTCCTGCCCATCGGACACTACTCCATCGCCGTCGAGGCGTCTGGATTCTCAAAATACGAGCAGTCGGGCGTCGAGCTAAACGTCAACGATCAACTGACTATCGTGATGCACCTCGAAGTGGGCGACGTGCAGCAGACCATTACCGTCCAGTCGAGCCAGTCTCAGGTGGAGCTGCAATCGCCCGCCGCGCAGGGCCTGGTCACCGGCCAGCAGGTGACCGAACTCGCGCTCAATAGCCGCAACTATGAGCAACTGATCACGCTGACGCCCGGCGTGGTCTACACTGGCGCCGGCGACCAGATCTACGTGGGCAACAACAATCCTCTCTCGGGCCAGTCCAACACCGTGGCGTTCTCGCTCAACGGCGCGCGCACCAGCCAAAACTCCTGGACCGTCGACGGCGCCGACAATCTGGACCGCGGCGCGAACCTCACGCTATTGACCTACCCCAGCGTGGACGCCATCGCCGAATTCCGCGTGCTGCGCGGCGAATACTCGGCCGAATTCGGGCGCAATGCCGGGGGCGCGGTGAACGTAATCACCAAAAGCGGCTCCAGTCAATTCCATGGCGACGCCTACGAATTCTTCCGCAACGAAAAAATCGCCGCCAATACTTACTTCAACAATCTGACGGGCACCCCCAAGCCCGCGCTGCATTACAACAACTTCGGCTACACGCTGGGCGGACCCGTCTACATCCCCGGACACTACAACACCAAGCGCGACAAAACATTTTTCTTCTTCTCGCAGGAATACCGCCGCGCCATCACCTACACGTTCGTACAAGGCACCGCGCCCACCGCCGCCGAAAAGGCCGGGACGTTTACCTCGCCGGTATGCGTGGCCACCTCCAGTTCCGGAGCGTGCACCCAAACCTCGACCCAGATCGCCAACATCAATCCCATCGCAGCGGAATATCTCAAGGACATCTGGTCCAAGCTGCCGGACGCCAGCGCGTCCCACATCATCAACCTGAATTTCCGCAACGTCAGCGATTTCCGCCAGGAGCTGTACAAGTTCGACCACGTTTTCTCCGACCGCTGGTCCGTCTCCGGCCGCTTCGTCAAGGACTCCATCCCCACCGTCGAGCCGCGCGGCTTGTTCCAAGCCTCCACTCTTCCCGGTGTTTCCGACACCTCCACCAACTCGCCCGGCAAGAGCATCATGGTGCGCGCGATCGGAAATCTCTCGGCGTCGATGATCAACGAAGCCGGATACTCGTGGTCCTACGGCGCGATTCTCAGCACGCCCACGGGCCTCGACGCCACAGCGAATTCGCCCGATATCAAGCCTGCTTTACCATTCACGTCGACACTCGGCCGCGTGCCCGGACTCGCTTTCGGCGGCGCAGTAGCCGCGGTGACCGGCTATGGACCGTACAACGAATACAACCGCAACCATAACTTTTTCGATAACTGGACCAAGGTCGCGGGCAAACACACCATCAAGGCCGGCGTCACAGTGATCCATTACATCAAGCAGGAGAACAATGCCTCCGCTAACACCGGGGTCTACAATTTCGCCACCACGCCGGCTCCTGCGGGCACGTCCACGTTCCAGCAGGCCTGGGCCAATTTCCTGTTGGGCAACGTGAGTTCGTTCACTCAAACCGCGCGCGACATCACCCCCAGCATTCATCAGAACGAATTCGAGTTCTACGGCCAGGACGAATATCGCCTGCGCAAGAATCTCACCGTCACGGTCGGCGCGCGCTGGTCCGTCTTCCGCCAGCCCACCGACGGCAACGGCTACCTGAGTAATTTCGATCCGTCGCTCTACAGCGCAGCCAAGGCGCCGCAACTGACATCGGCGGGCAATTTTGTTCCCAACACCGGTGACCCTTTGAACGGGTTCATCATTAACGGAAAGAATTCTCCCTACGGATCCAAAATCGCCGGCGAGAACAACCACAACATCGCCCCGCGCGTGGGCTTCTCCTGGGATCCGTTCGGCGACGGCAAGACCGCCGTGCGTAGCGGGTACGGCATCGCCTACGACACCGTGCAAGTCGGCAACACGTTTGAGAGCCTGGTGACCTCCAATCCTTACTCGGTGCAAACAGTCACCATCAACAACGCCAAGATGGACGCGCTCACGACGGGAACCGTGGCCGTGCCCACTGCACCCTCGGCGATTCAAGCCATCGGGCTCCCCTACCAGACGCCCTACGTCCAACAATGGAGCTTCGATATCCAACGCGAGCTGCCGCGCAAACTCGTCCTTGATGTCGGCTACTACGGCGCCAAGGGCACGCATCTGATCGGCCAGCCCGATATCAACATGGTGGTTCCCGGCGCGGCCGTGGCTGCAGGCATCACCGACGTCAACACGCCCATCTCGCGTACTACCACACCCAAGCTCAATTTGATTCGCCCCTACTTGGGCTACTCCAACGTGAACGCCAGTGAGAGCTGGTTCAACTCGCACTACAACTCGCTGCAAGCCTCGGCGCAGAAGCGCTTCGGCGATAACTTCGTGCAGGTCTCCTACACCTGGTCGAAGGACCTCACCGACGCCGGCAGCGACGTGGCCGCGCCGATGAATTTCTACAATCGCGCCGCCGACAAGAGCCTCGCGCCCTTCGACCGCACGCAGGTTTTCAACGCCAACTGGAGTTACGTCATCCCGTGGATGAAGAATCGCCGCGACGTGCTGGGCCAGACGCTGGGCGGCTGGCAGATTTCCGGCATCGCCAATTTCGACGGAGGCTTGCCCGTGGCGATCTCCGACAGCACGCTCGGCACCGATCCCGGCGGCCTGGGCGTGTTCGGCTCCAACAACGCCAGCCCGCGCCCCGACCAGCTGTGCAACGCCAATTCAAGCGCTCCGCACACAGTCGCGCAATGGTTCAACACCGCCTGCTTCGCCGACGTGCCCAAGGGCCAGGTGCGCCCCGGCAACTCCACGCGCTATCCGATCCGCGGACCGGGATTTGAGCGCTGGGACGTCTCCGCGATCAAGAACTTCAAGGTCACCGAGCGCGTGAGATTCCAGTTCCGCGGCGAGTTCTTCAACATCTTCAACCACACCAATTTCCAAGGCGTGGCGTCCACGTTAGGCACCACCACCGGCGCGAGCGCTTTCGGACGCATCACGTCCACGCGCGACCCGCGCATCATTCAACTCGGGCTAAAGTTGTATTTTTAGACCCATGCGTGTCTCGCTCTTATTTACGATGGCCGCCCTCCTGGCCACTCTCCTACTGGGGCAGGATTTCTCGGACTTCCACATCGAGAAAGTCGCCAACGGCATGCGCTACACCGACGGCCCTGCCTGGTCGCTCGAGGGCTTCCTTCTGTTCAGCGATACGGTCACCGACAAACTGCAAAAATTCACCCCCGGCAAAGGCGTGACGGATGCGGGCAGCCGCGCAGGCGGCGCCGCGGGCAACGCTTATGACGAGCAGGGCCGCCTGTACACCTGCGAATTCCGCGAGCGCCGCGTCACCCGCACCGCCAAGAACGGCAAAGTGGACGTCGTCGCCGCACGCTTCGAAGGCAGGCGCCTGAACGCCCCCAGCGACATCGTCGTGCGCCGCGACGGCAACGTGTATTTCACCGACCCCGCGTTCGGCGATCAGCAGGACGCGCGTGAGCTGGATTTCAACGGCGTCTACCGCATCACGCCGCGCGGCGAAGTGGAGGCCATCGCGCGCTGGAAGACGCGGCCGAACGGCGTGGCGCTCTCGCCCAACGGACGCATCCTGTATGTGTCCGACGCCGACGGTCGATCGGTGCACGCCTTCGATCTCGACCGCGGCGGTGCGGCGTCAAACGACCGCGTGGTGATCTCTCGCGTGGCCGGAGTCCCCGCCGGTCTCAGCACCGACGAAAAGGGCGATCTATTTGTAGCTGGCCGTAAGGTTTTCATTTACTCTCCTAAGGGCGACCTGCTGCGCGAGATCGCGCTCTCCGAGACCCCGTCCAACCTCACCTTCGGCGATCCCGATTTTCAGTCGCTCTACGTCACGGCGCGCACGTCCGTCTTCCGCGTCCGCCTGAACGTGAAAGGATTCGTACCCTATTCGCCGCAAGTACCCTAAGCATCCGCTGGTCGGCGTGGGCGCGCTGGTCTTTCGCACGTTTCGCTCTGGGCGCGGACCGGGCCCGCAGCGCCGCATTCTATTAGTCGAACGCGCCGGCCAGCCCCTAAAAGGCTACTGGTCGCTACCCGGCGGACTAGTAGAAACCGGCGAGAGAATCGAGGACGCGGTGCGCCGCGAAGTGTTAGAAGAAACCGGCCTGATCGTAAAACCCACCCGCCTTTTCGGAATCTACGAGCGCATCATGCCCGACGTAAGAGGCCGGATCGAGTATCACTACGTGCTGCTCGACTATTTCTGTACCATTAAGAGCGGGACAATCCAGGCAGCCGACGACGCCAAAAGCGTGCGTTGGGTCCGCCAATCCGACCTGGACAATTATCAACTAACCGCCGGCACGCAAGAAGTAATCGAGCAAGCCTTCCGCGAAAGCAAGCCGGGGGCGCCCACCAGGACCATGCGGACCGGCCTGAAGACGCCGCGGATGCTAAAATAGCGGCTTGCCCCCAACATCGCCATCCAACGCCAGGCCCCGAGTGTGCGCGGTCAGCTATCTCAACACCGTTCCCTTGGTGTGGGGATTCCAACACTCGCCCGATCAGCGGCTCCGCGAAATCTTCGATCTCCACTTCGCCCTGCCGTCGGTCTGCGCCGACCAGCTCCGCTCCGGTGACGCCGACATCGGCATCGTCCCGGTGATTGAGATGGCCCGGCAGAAGCTCCAGTACTTCCGCGAAACCGGCATCGCCTGCCGAGGCCCGGTGCGCACCATCCTGCTGATCTCCAAGGTTCCGTTCCGCCAGATCCGCACGCTCGCCACCGACATGGGATCGCGCACCTCGGTGATGCTCTCGCGTGTGATCCTGGCCGAAAAATATGGCGCAACGCCGAGCACGATCTCGCGGCCGCCCGATCTGGCCGCGATGCTGGGCGAGGCCGACGCCGCACTCATCATCGGCGACGCCGCGCTGCTCATCGATCCCGCAACCCTGCCCTTCGAGACGCTGGACCTGGGCTCGGAATGGATCGCCATGACCGGTCTACCCATGGTCTTCGCCGTGTGGAGCGGACGCAAGGAAATGATGCAGGAGGCCTACGGCCGCGCCTTCATTGAGTCCTGCCGCTACGGCATGGAGCACGTCGACGACATGGCCCGCGAACAAGCCCCGCTCCGCGGCATCACCGAAGCCGCCGTGCGCGAGTATCTCACGCGCAATGTGGTTTTCGATCTGGGCGAAAAAGAACACCAGGGCCTGGAACTATACTTGAAGCACGCTCTCGCCCTGGATCGCGTCACTGTGCCCGCAGGAGCACAATCCGCATGATGACAAGACAAGAAGCCATCGACATGTTCCACAGCGACGACCTGATCGGTATCGGCATGGCCGCCGACGCCCTGCGCCGCAAGCTCCATCCCGAGGGCGTGGTCAGCTACATCATCGATCGCAACATCAATTACACCAATTTCTGCACCGAATATTGCAGTTTCTGCGCCTTTTATCGCCCCATGGGACATGCTGAAGGCTACGTGCATCCCAAGGAAAAGATCTTCGAAAAGATCCAGGAAACCCTCGATCTGGGCGGCACCGGCATCCTGATGCAGGGCGGCTTGAATCCCGACCTCAAGATCGAGTGGTATGAGGATCTGCTGCGCTCGATCAAGCAGCGCTTCGATATCTGGTGCCACTGTTTTTCGGCGCCGGAAATCGTGAACATCGCCGAAGTCAGCGGCCTGAGCCTGCGCGACACCCTCGCCCGCCTGCGCGACGCCGGTCTCGATTCGCTGCCCGGCGGCGGCGCCGAGATTCTGGACAACGACGTGCGCCACCGTATCAGCCGGCTCAAGTGCAACGTGCAGGAGTGGATCGACGTGCACCGGACTTGTCACGCGCTCGGGATGCGCACTACGGCGACGATGATGTTCGGCACCGGCGAATCGATTGAGCAGCGCATGAACCACTTCGACATCGTGCGCAAGATCCAGGAAGACACCGGCGGATTCACCGCGTTCATCCCGTGGGCGTTCCAGCGCGAGTTCACTTCGCTCGGCCGCTTCGTCAAGGAAGAAGCCACCGCCGTCGAGTACCTGAAGATGCTGGCGCTGTCGCGCCTGTACCTGGAAAACATCGAGCACATTCAGTCCTCCTGGGTCACGCCGGGCCTGAAGACCTGCCAGTTGGGCTTGCGCTTCGGCGGCAACGACGTGGGCAGCATCATGATCGAGGAGAACGTGGTCAGCGCCGCGGGCACGCATCACCGCGCCAGCGAGGAAGAGCTGCGCCGCGTGATCCGCGACGCGGGCTTCGTGCCGCGGCAGCGCGATTCGCTGTACCGGACGTATTTCCTGAACTGATCTCGATCCGAATCCCCAGCAGCGGAGCGAAGATCATCGCCTGCGCAGGATCGACCACCGCGCCCCGGATGTCCCCGGCATTAAGCTGTAGACCTTCGACCAGCGAACCGCGAAGGTCCGTATTTAAGAGTCTAACCTTGCTCATTTCCGCGTTTTTAAGGTTGCAGGTTCGGAATATCGCGCCGGATAGGTCCGTGCCCTGGAAATCCGCGTCCTCGAAATTGCAGGAATCGAACTCGGCGGATTTAAATCTGGAAAAGCGAAATTGGGAATATCGCTGGTCGCCTTCCGAGATGAGCACGTCCTGGCCGTCGGCCTCGCCAGCGCGAAAGCCGGTCATGCGGCAATTGATGAATTCCACGCGGACCAGCATGAGGCCGCGGGTTTCCAGATTGGCGAGATCGCAGCCCACCAGGCGGACGTCTTTGCACACGATCGAACCGAAGCTGCTGTTCGCCAGGCTCACATGGTCCAGCACGGAAGCCTCGATGCGGAGAGTGCCCGCCGCCCGGCCTTCCACCCGGATCCCCTGGATCAGGCGATCGACAATGGAAATGTCGTGCGGAGCAAATAGCGCGGTCGCGTCGCCGGCCGGAGTCATTTCACCAAAAAGATCCGGCTCGCGGCGGGTGAAGACGAATTTCTTCGGATTCTTGGGCGCCTTTACGGGCATTCCTGATTCGTTCTAGCGATCAGAATACGGTACCACAAGCGCCGTGCATACCGGGAAAAGCCGTATTTACTCTTGTTCGACGAATCCGGGGTCGGCGATGGGCAGTTTGTCGCGGTCCCGTGCGCACATCACATACAGCGTGGGAAGCAGATAGATGCTGATCATTAGCGCCATCATCAAGCCGCCGACGATGACAATAGCGAAGGGACGCTGCGAGTCCGATCCGATTCCATGCGAGGTCGCCGCCGGAAGCAATCCCAGCGTCGCCACCAGCATGGTCATCATGATGGGACGAAGCCGCAGGATGGCTCCCTCGCGGGCCGCGTCGAACACCGTGTGCCCGCGCGCCCGCAATTGGTTGATGTACTCGACCATGATGACGCCGGTCTGCACGGAGACTCCGAACAACGCCAGGAATCCGACGCCTGAGGAAACACTAAAGTTGGTGCCGGTGAGAAATAGGGCGACCACTCCCCCGATCGGCGCCACCGCCATATTGGCCGCGATCAGGACGGCCCACTTCATCGATCCGAACATCGAATAGAGAATCAGGAAAATCAGCAGAAGCGTGAGCGGCACGATGAAGGCGAGCCGGCGCTGGGCGCGCTGCTGGCTTTCGTATTCACCGGCCCAATCGATGTGATATCCGGTGGGCAGTTGCACCTGCGAGCCGACCTTGCGGATGGCCTCCTGAACGGCGCTGCCCAGGTCGCGGCCGCGCACGCTGTATTTGATGGCGATATAACGTTGGTTCCCTTCGCGCGAAATATTGCTGGCCCCATCGGTCACTTCCACCGTGCACAACTGCGCCAGCGAAACCCTTTCGCCGGAAGGCGAGAGCAGGCGGATATCGGAGATGGCTTCCCGCGTATTGCGGTACTCCGGCAGGTAGCGCATTACCAGGTCGTAGCGCTGTTCGCCTTGCAGAACCTGGGTGAGCGCGTTGCCTCCTACCGCGGTCTGGATAGCGTCCTGCACGTCGGCCACATTGATCTGGAAACGAGCGGCAGCTGACCTGTCGACGGCGAGGTTCAGGTTGGGCTGGCCCAGGATGCGGAACAGCCCCAGATCCTCAATGCCGGCGACGGTCCGCATCACCCCCACGATCTGGTTACCCTTTTCTTCGAGGGTTTTCAGATCGTCCCCGTAAACCTTGATGGCCAGCTCGCCCTTCACGCCGCTGACGGCCTCTTCCATGTTGTCGGAAATCGGCTGGGAAAAGTTCCACAGCACGCCGGGAATGCGGCTCAGCTCGCGATTCATGGCCGCGATCAATTGCTCTTTGTCCTGGCGGAAGGCGGGACGCCATTCCTCTTTCTGCTTCAAATCCACGAAATACTCGGTGTTAAAGAATCCCGTGGTGTCGGTACCGTCGTCCGGACGCCCCACCTGGCTGGTGGCGACGGTGACTTCCGGGAAGGAGGCGAGCACCAGGCGGGCCTGATTGGCCAGGCGGATTCCTTCCGAGGGACCAGTGCTCGGCGCAAGCGTACCACGCACCCAGATCGCGCCTTCGTCCAGATGCGGCAGAAACTCCGAGCCGATGGCCTGGGTCAACGCCAGCGCGCCTGCGAGGCTCAACACCGCTACGGCCACGGTTACCCAGCGCAAGTGAATCGCCCATCCCAGAGTGGTGCGGTAGATGCGCGTGAACAGCGTCATCAGCGGGTTGTGCCATTCCTTGGCGCCCTTGCGGAACAGGAAACTGGCGAGCACGGGGGCCATAATCATGGAGAACAACAATGCGCCGAGCAGCGCGAATGCCACGGTCCACGCCATCGGTTTGAACAGGCGGCCCTCCACACGCTGCAACGTGAAAATGGGAAGGTAGGCGGTGATGATGATGCCGATGGCGTAAAACACCGGCCGCTGCACTTCGTGGGCGGCCTCGAAGATTCTCTTCATCGGCGTCTTCCCCGGTTGAAGGTCTTTCCCCAGATGCCGTACGATGTTCTCCACCATCACGACCGTGCCGTCCACAACCATGCCGAAGTCGAGAGCGCCTAAAGACAGAAGATTGGCGGGGATGGCTTTCAGGTCCAGACAGATCGACGCAAACAGAAGCGAGAAGGGTATGGTCAGCGCCACGATCAGCGCGCCGCGCAGGTTGCCCAGGAACACCAGCAGGATCAGCGTCACCAGGAGCATGCCCTCGGCGAGGTTATGCTCCACGGTCTTGGTGGTAAAGTGCACCAGGTCGCTACGGTCCAGAAACGGAACCACCTTCACGCCCGGGGGCAGAATGTGGTCGTTCAGTTCGTGCACCTTGGCGTGGATCCCCTCCAGGGTGGAGTCGGAGTCGGCCCCCTTCCGCAGGAGGATGATTCCGGACACCACATCGTCGTTGTCCAAAATGTGCCCGTCGGCGCGGTGAATGGCTTTCGCAAACTGCCCCAGACGGATCTTGGGACCTTGCTCCACGGTCGCGATGCTGCCGATGCGCACCGCGGTTCCACTCTTGGCGGTGATCACCGTTTGCGCGATGTCCGGCACGGTCTTGACCAAGCCCACCGCGCGAACGTTGATTTGCTGGAGACCGGCTTCGATAAAGCTACCGCCGCCGTTGGCGTTGTTGGCGGTGAGTTGCTGCTCTACCTGGCCTAGGCTGAGCCCGTAGGCGATCAGCTTGTTGGGATCGACTTTGACTTGATACTCGCGCGTAGGGCCGCCGAAACTGGCGACATCCACGACGTTGGGTACGGACTTGAACTGTTTCTCGATCACCCAGTCTTCGAGCGACTTGAGATCGATCACCTCGTATTCCGGATTGTCGCTGTGCAAGGTGAAGAAGTAGATTTGGCCCACCGGGCTCCAATCAGTGCCCATCTGGGGCTGAACGCCCGGCGGCAGAGTGACCTGCGAAAGGCGCTCCAGGACTCGCTCCCGGTTCCACTCGTTCTCCGACTGGTCGTCGAAGATGAGCATCACGCTAGAGAGTCCGAACAGCGAAACGGACCTCAAATGATCCAGGTGCGGAACGCCGTTCATCACGATTTCCAGCGGGATGGTTACTTGCTGCTCAATTTGTTCGGCGGAGATTCCCGGCCACTGGGTGATGACCTGAACGTAGTTATTGGCGACGTCCGGGTAGGCCTCCACCGGGAGACTGCGGAAGGAAAACACACCCCAAATGAACAGCAGAACAGCCAGGGCGAGCACCAGCAGGCGATTGTTGAGTGCAAAATCTACAGCGCGGCGAATCATAAAATTGCTAGGGAGGGCCTGGACTGAGGGCTTACCCGAATACTATTCCCAGAAGAGTTTTGGCACCAGGTATCGATTCGCTGGTAAAGTCGGTCTTTCGATTGATGGCTTCCGAAGAAGCCGACTCGTCCGTGCAGGCATCCGATATGGCCGGTCGGATAATCATTCGAGTGGCTTACTAGTCAATTAGTTACGGGTTTTGTTCAAAGGAGCTCCCTGTAATGCTCGACAGCGACCCGAACCAACTGGCTGCGCGTCCGCGCCGTCGTCTTAAAGAACAACTGTTGCATTGTGTTCTTCACGGCACTCTCTGAAATCTCCAATCCGGCGGCAATCTGTTTATTCGCGAGACCCTGGACGAGTAGACGGAGCACCTCGGTTTCGCGGCTCGTGAGCGGAGGTCTCCCCCGCTCATCGGTAGGCAAACAGGTTGAGGTTGCCTCGTCCTCCAGTGCGGTGATAATCGCAGCTAACTTGTTTACTTTCCCTTCCTTATAAGTGGAAAACCAGACCTCCACCATGAAGGTCTCGCCGTCGCCGCGATGGCCGAGACATTGCATGGTAGCGCGAAACTGCGGTGCCTCCTCCGGCCGCAAGGCGTGGTGCAGTTCGGGGAAAAAAGCCGCAATGGGCTCGCCGACCAGGGTTCCGCCGCGGGGAGCAAGCAGTTCATTGGCGGCTCGATTGGCTATTTCGACGAAACCCCGTTCATCAACCGTGACGATAGCTGCGGGACTGGTCTCAGTTAGCCCGTTCAAGCGGGCTTCGGTTTGCAAACTAAGCCGCCGATTGCGCACGAGTTCGCTTACAAAGAGCCCGCAACCGGTCAGCGCTAGTGCCTGGAAACCGAGGCGAACAAAGGACCTATCGAGCGAACTGAAGGCTTCGCTGAGGATCGCCGCACCAATTCCGAGCAGAACGATCGTCCAACGGGGAAGGAAACCGGCCACGAGCATGATGGGAAACAGATAGAGGAAACCCAAGGAAACGAACGCCGGCGTCCACCAGTCCGCCACGGCGATCACGAATATGGCGACGCCGCTCAACCACAAGACTCGCGTACGATTCCGATCATCCCAAACGCGTTCGGGGAACATCTGTGGGGAAGTCAATTATGGCATCCATTTTGTCAATAGGGGCAGCAATCAATCGATGTCTCGGTGCTACAAGCAGCCAATTCTTTGGACATCCAAAAGGAGCCGGGGCTTAGACGGGTTAACCCTAAAGGACTTGCGACCAGGGAGAAAGGAAGCACCGTGTCGTCAGACTCAGTGTTGCGGGGTTCTCAGAGTCCCATTTTGCGGATGATGGGGCGCACCGCTACTCGGCCTCTCGATCGGGGTCCGGCAGTGTATCGCCTTCTCGGGCAAACCAGACGTATAGTGAGGGCAGAAGGAAAATGCTCATCGCGAGCACAGCCATAAGTCCGCCCACGATCACGATCGCGAACGGACGCTGGGAATCCGAGCCAATGCCGTGGGAGGTGGCCGCCGGGAGCAGCCCGAGTGAAGCAACCAACATCGTCATAAGAATCGGGCGGAACCGAAGCACTGCGCCCTGCTCTACGGCATTCATGACAGAATGGCCGCGCGCGCGCAATTGATTGATATACTCCAGCATGATCACGCCGGTCATTACCGAGACGCCGAACAGCGCGAGGAATCCGATTCCGGAGGACACGCTGAAGTTGGTTTTGGTTAGATACAGGGCGATAATGCCGCCAATGGGGGCCATGGCGACCGTCACGAGAATCAGACTGGCCCATTTCATCGATCCGAACATGGAGTAGAGGATCATGAAAATGACCAGTAGGGTCAAAGGAATGATCACCATGAGCCGCTTCTGCGCGCGCTGCTGGCTCGCATATTCGCCCGCCCAATCGATGCGGTACCCGACGGGCAGTTTGACTTGCTGGTCCACCTTCCGGATCGCCTCTTCCACGGCGCCGCCCAGATCCCGGCCGCGGACGCCGTACTTGATGGCGATGTAGCGCTGATTTCCCTCGCGGTAGACTTCGGATGCGCCGTCAGCCACCTGGACCGCGCACAGTTGCGCCAGGGACACGCGTTCCCCGGAGGGGGACAGCAGCCGGATGCTCTCAATAGCTTCTCTGGTATCGCGGCGGTCCGGAAGATAGCGCATGACCAGGTCGTAACGCTGTTCGCCCTGCAGAACCTGGGTCAAAGCGTTGCCGCCGACGGCGGTTTGAATGGCATCCTGCACATCCGCCACGTTGATTTGAAAGCGCGCAGCGGCGATCCGATCCACGGTGAAGTTCAAATTGGGCTGGCCCAGAACGCGAAAAAGCCCCAGGTCTTGAACCCCGTTCACGGTACGCATGACGGAAACGATCTGGTCGCCTTTCTCTTCGAGCGTCTTAAGATCGTCGCCATAGATCTTGATCGCCAGCTCCCCTTTGACGCCGCTGACGGCTTCCTCCATGTTGTCGGAGATGGGCTGGGAGAAGTTCCAAATCACGCCGGGGATCTTTTCCAGCTCGCGGTTCATCGCGGCAATCAATTCTTCCTTATCCTGGTGGAACGCCGGACGCCAATCCTCCTTCGGCTTTAGCCCGACAAAATATTCGGTGTTAAAGAAGCCCGTCGTGTCCATGCCGTCGTCCGGCCGTCCCACCTGGCTGGTGGTTTCGGTGACTTCCGGAAAGGCCGCGAGAATCACACGAACTTGATTGGCCAGGCGCATACCTTCGGTAGGTCCCGTGCTCGGCGCCAGAGTGCCGCGCACCCAGATCGCGCCTTCGTCCAAGTGGGGAAGAAACTCAGAACCGATGGTCGAAGCCAGCAGAAAGGTGCCGGCCAGTGTGGCTAGCGCCGTTCCCAGGGTGATCCACCTAAAGCGAATGGAAATCCGGAGCGCCCAGCCATAGCTCTTGATGAGGAATTCCATGAGCGGGTTGTGCCATTCGCTGGTGCCATTGGGATACACGAGACTCGCGAGCACCGGTCCCACGAAGAGCGAGAACAGCAGCGCGCCCAGCAGCGCGAAGGCGACGGTCCAGGCCATGGGCTTGAATAAGCGGCCTTCCACGGCCTGCAGAGTGAAAATGGGCACGTAGGCGACGATGATAATCAGGATGGAATAGAAAACCGGCCGCTGCACCTCGAAGGCGGCGCGGCTGATTTTTTGCGGCACGGTCTCTTTTTTATCCGAGCTGCGTTGGGACAGCAGCCGCACGATGTTTTCCACCATGACCACCGCGCCCTCCACGATCATTCCGAAGTCCAGCGCACCCAGCGACAGCAGGTTGGCCGGAATGGCGCGCGCCTTAAGGCAGATGGCGGCGAACAAGAGGGAGAACGGAATGGTCAGAGTGACGATCAGCGCGCCGCGCACGTTGCCGAGAAACAGAAACAGGATCACGGAGACCAGGATGATGCCCTCGGTCAGGTTGTGCATCACCGTGTGGGTGGTCAGGTGCAGCAGCTCGCTGCGGTCGAGAAACGGCACCACTTTCACTCCCGGCGGCAGCAGGTGATCGTTCAGTTCCTGGGTCTTGGCGTGAATCCCGTCCAGCGTGACATCCGAATCGGCGCCCTTCCTAAGGAGCACCATGCCGGAGACCACATCATCGTTGTCGAGGATGGTTCCATCCTGCCGGTGAATGGCTCTCCCAAATTGGCCCAGGCGGACTTTAGGGCCTTGCGCCACGAGCGCAATATCCCGGACCCGAAGCGCGGTGCCGTTTTTGGCCGTGAGCACCGTGTCTTCAATGTCGCGAACTGTTTTGACCTGTCCAACGCTGCGCACGTTGACCTGCTGCAGGCCCGCTTCGATGAAGCTTCCCCCGCCGTTGGTGTTGTTGTTCAGGAGTTGTTGCTCCACCTGGGCGATGCTTAATCCGTAGGAGATGAGCTTGTTGGGGTCGACGCGCACCTGATACTCGCGGGTCGGGCCGCCGAAGCTGGCCACGTCCACCACGTTCGGGACGGATTTGAACTGCTTTTCGATCACCCAATCCTGAAGCGACTTCAGATCCATCACGTCAACCTCAGGATTCGAGCTATGCAAGGTGAAAAAGTAGATCTGACCCACCGGGCTGAAGTCCGTACCCATCTGCGGTGTTATCCCTGGCGGCAATGTGACCTGGGAGAGGCGTTCGAGGACTTTCTCCCGATTCCAGTCGTTTTCCGATTCGTCGTCGAAAATCAGCATGAGGCTGGAAAGCCCGAACAGCGACGTAGAGCGGAGATGCTCCAAGTGAGGAATGCCGTTCATGACGATCTCCAACGGGATGGTGACTTGCTGCTCCACCTGTTCCGCCGAGATCCCGGGCCATTGCGTAATCACCTGAACATAGTTGTTGGCGACGTCGGGGTACGCTTCCACGGGAAGGTTGCGAAATGAAATGACGCCCCAAATGAAGAGCAGGGTGGCCAGGGCCAGCACTAGAAGGCGATGCCCTAACGCAAAATCGACAAGACGCCGAATCATTGCCGCTCCTTTAGCCTACTGCGCGACGTGTTTGGAAAGGGCCGGGCCTCGGAGAACCAGCCTACGCCCAACGCCTCGAAGTGAGCGACCGAAGGCTTCCAGTCCGCGTGCGCCTGTATCGGCTAGCGGCTGGCTACAAAAACCCACGGCGCGGCCAATCATATGGGGTAGTGCTGGAGTCGCCTGGACGGAGGGCTTTCTCGCCCAATGCTAACACGGGCGGAGTAGCGACGTCACCTGTCGATTGGCTGCTCGGACAATCGTTAGATTGGTTTAATCGTCATTGCGTTGCGGGCCTTTATAGGAGCTCTCGATACTGCTCTACTGCGACTCGTACCAACTGGCTGCGGGTCCGCACACTGGTCTTGAAGAACAACTGTTGCAGCGTACTCTTCACGGAACTCTCAGAAATGTCCAATCGGCCGGCAATCTCCTTGTTGGCGAGGCCTTGAACCAGCAGACGGAGCACCTCGGTTTCCCGGCTGGTCAGCGGCGGTCGTCCGCGCTCATCGGCAGGCGCCCCCTGATTCGTCGCTCCCTGGTCTTCGAGTACCGTGATGATTGCAGCTAACTTGTTGGCTTTGCCTTCTTTATAGGTGGAGAACCAGACTTCCGCCATGAAGGTGTCGCCGTCTCCGCGATGGCCGCGACATTGCATGGATGCGCGAAAGTGCGGCGCTTCCTCCGGACGCAACGCGTGGTGCAATTCGGGGAAAAAAGCCGCGATAGGATGCCCAACCAGCGTTCCACCTCGCGGATTCAAAAGCTCATTCGCGGCTCGATTGGCGATTTCAACGAAACCGCGCTCATCTACGGTGACGATGGCAGCGGGGCTGGTCTCGACCAGCCCGTTTAGCCGGGCTTCCGTTTGCAGGCTGAGCCGCCGGTTGCGAACCAACTCGCTCACGAACAATCCGCAACCCGCCAGCGCCAGCGCCTCGAAGCCCAGGCGAACGAAGGACTTATCGAGAGGACTGAAGACCTCGCTCAGGATCGCTGCCACGATTCCCAGCAAGACGATGGACCAGCGGGGAATGAATCCGGCCGCCAGCATGATCGGAAACAAATACAGGAAACCTAAGGAAACAAATTGCGGGGTCCACCAGTCCGCCAATGCGACCACTGACATGATTACTCCGCTCACCCATAAAACGGCGGCCCGATTCCGTTCATCCCAAACCCGTTCAAGGAACATTCCGTGGAGTCAATATTATCGCATCCTCCCTCTGGATGAAGGCGAAAGTGAATCGATTTCCATGCGGTCCGTACAGCTAGTGCCTTGGCTGTTTCTGGCAGGGGCGACGCGGGCTTCGCTTTGCTCCCGGCTTACTTCTTTATCGCCGGGTTCACGTAACCCGCGGGCAGAACCCGATCCGGGTCCGGACGCACGCTGAGGTAGTTCACGTGATCCGCGATCCCCCTCCAGCCGTGGCAAACATCGGGAGGAATGATGACGATATCGCCCGGCTTCACGGTCCGGACCTGAGCGTCGCTGTTCCGGACGGTGCCATTGGCGCTGGGTCCGTTGAGGACGCGATAGGCTTCGCTGTCCGCGGCGATCTCCCGGGGATTCATGATCGAGCCTCCCGTCACCAGCGTCCCGCCTCCCTCGACGATGATGTACGTCTCGGTCTGCATATGGTGGATGATGCACGGCGTGGTTCCGTCGGCGGAGTCCTTGGTGGGTCCTCGATGAACGATGCCGACCCCCACGTTATACGGTCCGGCGTCGACCACCTTGAGCTGTTGATCCACCGCCGGAGGGGCGTGCTTCAAGACCTCTTTGACGTCTTCATCCTTGATATCCGTGGCCACCGTCGGCTTCGGGTGAGACTGGGCGAATCCGATCGGTGGCGATAGCGCGCATAGCGCTGCCAAGCTCAGAAGGGTTCTCGTCATGGTCTTCATATACACCTTGAATCGCAGGACAGCAAGGGTGCCCTTGGAACCTTCACCTTCCCGTGATCCGTCCGTAACCGGCGGTGCTGGAGTGCGCAGTGCGCGAGAGATGTGTGGCGAACGGCTTCAAGTGGGCGGTTGAGTCAAGCCCGTTTTGGTGAAGCAGGAGCAGGAGGTTTCACCTTGCGGGTGAACGAAGCG
>DATNJC010000264.1:0-13946 GCA_035604115.1 Bryobacteraceae bacterium
TGCGAGCTTGGAAGATCCGCCAACTGGAATTGCTGGAGCATGCCGTGGCCGCGGCCCTTACTGCGGTGAATTCAGAACACGCAACAGCCCATTTTCGCCACTGCGGCTATGGTCTATAAATACTCAGAAAATGGTCTAAGCCGTCGATCCTGGCTAATTTGGACAGCTGTGGTTGCCAACCTGCCCCACATCCGGCTCTGCCTAGCGTTCTATACCAAACGCGACCAGCACATTGCCGGGCATGCCGCTGCGTTGCGCGTTGCCTGAGGCTACGAACAACATGCCGCCGGCTACGATGGGGCCGCCGACGTCCATTGCGCCGCCGTGGGCTGGGATTCCGTTCACTGCTTTGAAGTCGTGCGCGAAGTCGTAATCCCAGATGATCTTGCCGTCGGTTGTGGAGTACGCGCGCAGATGGGCGTCCATGGCGGCGGAGAACACTACTCCCGGGATTGCGGTCACGGCCGCGGATTGCGCGGGGCTGCAGGGGCGGCGGTCGCCGCAACCGGACGGAGGCGTTTGCCAGATGCGCTCGCCGTTGTCGACGCGCAGCGCGAAGATGCCGCCGCCTTTGGTGGGATCGACTTCGTAGCGCCGGTCGTTGCCACCTTCGATCAGTGCCACGCGGAAGTCGACGTCCGATAGCGCGACGTACATGTTGCGACCGTCGGTGGCCGAGCCCCACTGGATGCCTCCGACTGTGCCGCCTTTGCCTACGCGGGTCATCCAGAGCACTTGCCCCTTGCGATCCGGATCGATGCCCCAGGCTACGCCGGATTTCTGGCCGACGATCAGCGCGCGCTTGCCGCTGGGCAGCGTGAGCAGAATCGGCGATTCGGCGAAATCGAAATCCGGGCCGTCGGAGTCGGGGCAGTTCACTTTGCCGTCCAGGTAGCAGGAGCTGTTCCACGCATCCTTGGTGAATTGTTTGGACCACAGGATTTCGCCCGTGGACATTTTCAGCGCGACGATCGAGTCGCTCATGGGCGTCACCGGGTCGGAGTAGTTGTCGCCGGTGCCGATGTACAGCGTGTCGCGATCGGGATCGAGCGTCGCGGCATTCCAAACACCCACGCCGGAGGGTCCGGCGGTGGGCGAGCCGCGCTTGTTCTTGGCGCGGGGCTTGGCTACGTCGGCGATCAGGTAGCGCTTCCACAGCACCTTTCCGGTGGCGGCGTCTAGGGCGGACTCGCTGCCTCGGAAGGTGCAGCAGACGTAAGCGGGCGCAACCGCCAGCGCTTCTTCGAGCGAGGAGACGCCGACGTAGAGTTTGCCTTGATAGAAGACCGGCGTCGCGGTGGCTTTGGACGCGGGGTGCGCTTCGGGTTGCAGCTTCCACACTTGCTTGCCGGTTTCGCCGTCGAGCGCGTAGATGTAGCCGGAGGAATCGCCGAAAAACAGCGTGGGGCGGCCGGCGACCTCGGCTACGGTGAGGCCCGAGCGGACTTCGGCGAGCACGGTGGTGGACCAGTGGACGCAGCCGGTGGCCGCGTCGAGAGCGTAGACGGTGCCGTCCTGCGCGCCGGCGAAGATGCGTCCGCGATAGACGGCGGGTTGGGATCGCAGCACGGACGTATCGGGGAACGCGAAGACCCACTTGGGCGTGAGCTTGGGGACGTCGGCGGCGGTGAGTCCGGCATCGGCGGCGGATTGGAAGCGCGCGTTGTTGAGTCCGGGCGCCCAACTGGACCAATTCGGACCGTTTTTCCACGCGGGTCCGGCGGGACAGGGGTTGGCGAGTTCTTCACGGCGGCGCTCGGTGATTGTGGTTGAGCCCAGGTAGTTCGCTAACGCTTGTCGCTCGTTGGTGGAGAGCTTCGCGGCTTGCGCTTTCATCACGCCGGTTTCGAGCGTGCGCAGGATCGTGACGGGAGAGAGCGTCTTCAGCACGTCCATCTGCGGAATGCGCGCGCCCGCTTGGGCCGCGGAAGCGTGGCAGGAGGCGCAGTTGGTCTTGAAGAGATTCGCGGCGTAGGGGTCGTCGGCGGCACAGGCGATCAGGGGGGCGATCAGTAAGAGGGAGTAAAGTTTCATTGCGTTCGCGCTCCGGCCCTTGCTTGGGGCTGGGATGCAGTATATCAAGCTAGCGTAGAGCGGGCTTCAGCCTGCAACGGAGGCTTTAGCCTTCGTGTCGACGCGGGCGCTGAAGCGCCCGTTGCAGGCTGAAGCCCGCTCCACAATCTCGCTAGGCGCGCTTAAGCCCGGCTAGAACACGTTCGGGCGTGAAGGGGTACTCTTCCATGCGCACGCCGGTGGCGTCGAAGAAGGCGTTCGCGATGGCCGCGGCGCAGGCCGCCATGACTTCTTCGCCCGCGCCCGTCGAGCGCTCATTCAGCCGCTGCACCACAACTCCGGTGACTTCGGGGCATTCTTCGAAACGTAGAATGGGATAACTGTTCCAATCCAAACTGGTGACGCCGGTTTCGTTGAACTTCACTTCCTCTTTAAACATGCGGCTGGCGGTTTGCACTAATTGGCCGCTGATCTGGTTTTCCACGAAACCGGGGTTCACCACTTGGCCGGCGTCGATGGCTCCGTACAAGTGCCTGGCGACGACGCGGCCGGTTTCCTTGTTCACCTCGATTTCGGCGACTGCTGCGCCGTAAGAGGTCAGGTGCGTACCTACGCCGATTCCCCGGCCAGTGACGACCTTTGCCGTAGAAACATTTGCCGCGGCGCGGCGCGGCGTCCAGTTGGCGGCTTTCGCGGCGGCATCCAGGACGCCCAGCCAGCGCTGGTCGGTGATGTTGCGCTGGCGGAACTGGTACGGGTCCAATTGAAGCTGATAGGCGAGCTGATCGATGGCTTGTTCGGAGGCGAAGGAGAACGAGAGATCCAGCGGCGAGCGCAGCCATCCGCCCTTCATGTACCCGGCGGCGGGCAATTGATGGTTGAGCAGCCGCACGTTGGGGATAACGTACATGCCTCCGCAATTTTGGATGCTGACGCCTTGCACGCCGCCGCCGGGCCACTCGGCGATCGGCACGCCGAGCGCCAGTTGCGCGGAGGTTTCGGTGTTGGCCCAGCCGTGCTGCCAGCCTTCGTAGGAATACGCAATGAGCTTGCCATTGGCGTCGGCCGCGGCGCGCGCCTCGCCGTAATGCGCGGGGCCGTAGTTGTCCCAACCGTGTTCGTCCCAGCGCATGAATTGCAAGCGTACCGGCTTGCCGGCCAACTGGGAGAGCAGTGCCGCGGCCTGCGCTACGTCGTCGTAACAACTGTGGCCGTAGGTGCCCGAGCCTTCGTAATATTGCACGCGGATTTTGTCGGCCGGTAGATTCAGCACGCGGCCAAGAGTGTTGCGGGTTCCGTAGACATCTTGCGTGGAGCTGATCACCAGCGCGGAATCGGACTTGACGTCGGCGATGGCGCAGTTGGGGCCGAAGGGCGCATGAGCCTGGTACGGCCCGCGGCAGACTTGCTTCACGATGTGGGGGGCTTTCTCGATTACGGCAGCGAAGTCGCCGGTTTCTTTCACTACGCGATCGTTGCTCTTGGCCGCGCGCATGTTCTCGTGGAGGCGAGCGTTGCCGGCGAGAGTGGGCGTCGTGTCCCAGGTGACTTTCAATTGTTGCGCGGCGCGGACGGCGTCCCACTCGTGCTCGGCGACAACGCCGACGAAATCGCCTTTGCGCAGGACGCGCGCGCCGGGGATGTTGCGAATGGAGGCTTCGTCGATGTTGAGAACTTTCGCTCCCGCTCCGTAGGCTCGCTGGCCGCGGGGGCGCACTACGCGGGCGTGCAGGATGCCTTCGGGGCGCAGGTGCTGCAGATAAACATAGGCGCCGCTGACTTTTTCAGGAGTGTCGTTGCGCGGGAAACGCGTGCCGACCAGTTTGTACTCGGCGGGCGGCTTCGCTTGTGCCGTTCCAGTGAATGGCAGGTTGAAGAGTTGGCCGCCTACCAGATCGCCATAGGTTGCTTTGCGGGCGGCGTCGGATTTCACGGACACTACGCCCTTGGATACGGTGAGCTGATCCACGGGTGCGTTCAGTTTCTTCGACGCCATATTGAGCAACGCCATGCGCGCCTCGGCCGCCGCGGTGCGCACCTGCGGGCCACCTCGGTTGATGGATGCGCTCGAATATGTGCCGCCCTGGTTGGGTGTGATGTTGGTATCCAGGCGCACGGTCTTCACCTGGCTCATGTTGAGGTCGAGTTCTTCGGCGGCCACCATGGGGAGCGCTGTCGAAGCTCCCTGGCCCAGTTCGGCGAAACCGATGTAGACCGTGGCGGTGTTGTCGGCGTGGATGGCGATCCAGGTGTCGATCTGTTTGGCGTCGGGCGGGCCGGCTACTGTACCGCGCGCGGCGGGGACTTGGGCGAGCACCGAATCGCGCAGGGAGAAACCGATCACGAGCGCGCCGCCGGTCTTGAGAAATTCACGGCGGGGAAGTGGGGTCTTCATTTCGTCACCTCCGCCATTACGCAGGCCGCTCGCTGCACGGCCTTGATGACTCGCGGATACGATCCGCAACGGCACAAGTGACCGTTCATCGCGGTACGAATCTGCGCCTCGGAGGGTTGCGGATTCTTGGACAACAACTCGGTGGCCTTCACGATCATCCCGTTGAAGCAGTAACCGCACTGCACCGCCTGTTCGTCGATCATCGCCTGCTGTACTGGCGTCAGCGCGGGCGCTTTCGCCAGCTTCTTCTGCGATGCGTACAAGGCCGGCAGCCCTTCCAGCGTAGTCACCGATTTGCCCGCAACAGCGGACACCGGCGTCACGCACGAGCGCGTCTCGACGCCGTTGACCAGCACCGAACACGATCCGCACTGGGCCAGTCCGCAGCCGAAGCGCGGGCCTTGCAAGCGGAGTTCATTCGACAGCACGTAGAGCAGTGGCGTGTCCGGCGTGGAGGCTACGGTCCAGGTTTTTTCGTTGACTTTGATTTTGAGTTCAGCGGCCATGTTACCTCGGGGCTTTGCAGACGAAGTTCGCGGCGTCGTTGCTCTCGCCCGATCCGGTGTAAACGGCGGTCTGCGGATACGAGCACAGCGGGCGGGTCTTGTCGATCATACCTTTGCTGCTATGCGAGGCTTCGATGCGCTCGGGAGCCTGGCCCTTTTCGACCCAGGCGGACAGGGCGGCGATGCCTCCGAAAGTGTCGGTGCCGTCGCCGCCTCGGCAGTGTCCCATGCCGGGAATCATGAACAGGCGGATCGAATCGGCGGCTTGCTTGGCGCCGACGGTCGCGACCACGTTCTTGTAGTAATCGACGCTATTCCGCGGGGGAATGCCGGGATCGGCCCAGCCGTGATACATAAGCAGCTTGCCGTGGGCGAAGAAGGGTTTTAGGTTCGGTTCGGTGGAGTTCATAAGCGCTCGGATTTCCTTGTCGGCTTGCGCGAAGTCTTTTTGCACGTCGATAGTGCGGAAGTCCCAGTCGGGGTTCTTGAACACCAGGTATTGATACGTTTCGACCGCTAAAGACATGGGCTTCGGCCCGACCAGCGTGTTCCAGCCCATTTCGCTGCCGGGCTCCAGGCCGTGAGCCAGCTGGTGGCCCTGGGCATCCGTTGGCCCGGCGTAAAGCTTGCGCGCCAATTGCACCTGCGGCGCAGTCAAACAGGAAGGTCCGTCCGCGTTCTTACAGGCGAGCGTTCCCGGATCAAAGTGGCAGCGTGTGGGATCTTCGAGCACTCCGTCCTTCACGCCGTCGAGGACGTCGCAGGCTTCGAGCACGGCTTTGTGCAGCAGCGAATATTTTTCGGGAGGAATGTAAGCGGCCTCGTCTTTGTGAGCCTGCGCGGCGGCCCAGGTTTGCATGCCCTGGAGGCGCGTCGTGTTGATCGCCGCGGCTCCAGCCAGGATGCCGTCGTAATCGCCGGGATAACGCTGGGCTTCGGTCAGCGCCTGGCGTCCGCCGGTGGAACAGCCGTTCCAATACGCGAATTTGAGCGGACTGCCGTAGTACACCTTTGTGATTGCTTTGGCGGCTACCGTCATTTCATGGACGGCGCGATAAGAAAAATCGACGGCCTTCTCAGGATGGCCCAGGATGAAATTGGCGTTGTTGCCGGTGTGGCCCGTGTCCGTCGACGCCGACGCGTAGCCGTCCGCGAGTGCCGTGGCCATCGCGGGATAACCGATTGAACCGGCCCAAGCGCCGTTGCCCACCGACTGGAGGTTACCGTTCCAACCGGCCTCCGGCAGCCAGACTTCGATCTTGATTTCGGAATCGGCGGAGGGCTTGAGGGTCGCGGCTACGCGGCAAAAGGCTCTCAGATTCTTGAACGTGTTGGCGCTACCCGGTCCGCCGCCCTGGGGCGCGGTGAAGGCTCCCGCCGCGACTGGCTGCGCCAGCGTGACCGCTCCTTGTCCGAGCTTGAGCGCCGTGAGCTGATCGCATGGCCCCGCCGCGGCAAGAGGCATCAACGCCAGGAGCGGCGAAATCAAACTTAGACTTCTGGGTTGAGCTGGCATCGCATCACCCTCCCTTGATCGCTTTATTATCTGTCAACAACGGACGGATTGCAGCACGCTATCTCATACGCTGAAGCCTGTGCTACATGTACATTCCGCCGTTGACGCTCAACACGTGACCGGTGATGTAGGCCGCGCCGTCGCTGGCTAGAAAATTGACGGCGGCGGCGATGTCCTCGGCGCGGCCGAAACGCTTCAGTGGAATATGCGCCAGCATGTTTTCCTTGAGCTGATCCGAGAGCACGGCGGTCATGTCGGTCTCGATGAACCCGGGCGCGACGGCGTTCACCGTGATGTTGCGGCTGGCCATCTCCTGCGCCAGGGACTTGGTGAGCCCGATCAAGCCCGCTTTGGCCGCGGCGTAGTTGGACTGGCCGGGATTGCCGGTCTCGCCCACCATCGACGATATATTAATGATGCGGCCCCAGCGTTCCTTCATCATGGCGTGCAGCACCTGCTGGATGGCCAGAAACGCGCCGGTGAGGTTGATCGCCAGCACCACGTCCCAGTCCTCTTGACGCATGCGCAGCGCCAGACCGTCCTTGGTGATGCCGGCGTTGTTGACCAGAATGTCGATGCGGCCGAATTCCTTGGCGGCGCGGGCGATGGCCGCTTTGATGGACTCCGACGAGCCCAGGTCCATTTCCGCCACGAAGGCTTCCCCGCCCGAGGCGCGGATTTCGGCGGCGGCCTCTTCGAGCTTGGCCTGATCACGGGCCGCCAACACGACTCGATGGCCGGCTTGGGCCAACGCGACGGCGCAGGCGCGTCCGATGCCGCGGCTTGCGCCGGTGATGAGTGCAGTCCGATGGGTCATAGAACCTCTTACTGTACCGCGATCCGGCCAACCTTAAATCCAATCTGCCCTTCGGCTCGTAGTATTAACGTGCGACCAACAACACACCGTTACGGGTTACTGATGACCGCGGCCATCCTTTATATGGTGATGAGCGCGGGGCTGGCGGAGGCGGCGGATTCCGGGATCGCCGGTCAGGTGTCCGATCCGCAAGGGAAATCGGTCGCTGGGGCGGTGGTGCGGATGATTCCGGAGGGGGGCGGCCGCGCGCGCGAAAGCCAGAGCGATGACCAGGGGCGGTTTTCCTTCGGAGGGGTCGCTCCCAAGCGCTATTCGGTCACCGCGGAAAGCCCTTCGTTTCGCCCGGTTTCCCACGACGTAGATTTGGCCGAAGGGCAGCTCGCTCACGTCAACTTGCAATTTGCCGATGTCGCCGGCCAGCACGACAGCATCGTGATCACGGACACGCCCGTGGAGCCGGGCGTCGATCTGCGGAACTCGGAAGTGTTCAATCGGACTTTGTTCACTCGCGACGATCAAGTGCTGCAGCAGTTGGATGCCGGGATCAACGCCGGGCAGCATGAGGGCGGGGGGAAATCGCTGGAGATCCGGCGCTTCGGTTTTAATCTGGACCACGGCGGCGTCAACGGTGGGTTAAAAGTGTTGGTAGATGACGTTCAGCAGAACCAGGGTACGCAGGGCCACGGGCAGGGCTATCTGGGGTCGCTGAAGGCCCTGAGCCCGGAGCTGATTCAGGAAGTCTCGATCATCAACGGACCCTTCAGCGCCGAGTATGGCGATTTCAGCGGTCTGGGCGTGGTACACATCCGCCAGCGCGAATCGCTGCCGGATCAATACACGGTGCGCTTGCAGGGCGGCAACTTCGATACCGGTCGCGGATTTTTCGCGTTCAGTCCCGACGTGGCCCATGTCGATTCTTATCTGGCTTACGAAGGATCGTACACGGACGGCCCGTTCCTGAATCCGGGGCGGTACCGGCGGGATAACGTGAACGGGAATTACACCCGGTCGCTCGGCGAGAACCAAAAGCTGGGTTTTCGCGTGCTTTATGGACGGAATGATTTTTATTCCTCGGGGCAGATTCCGCTGGACCTGGTGAATGCCGGGCTGCTGAACCGGTTCGGCTACATCGATCCCACCGACGGCGGGCGGGTATGGCTGGGCACCGCATCGGCGTATTACAGCCGGAATTTCAACAACGGGGATGTGTTCAAACTGGACGGATTTGTCAGCCGGTCGTTATTCGATTTATATTCGAATTTCACTTATTTCTTGATCGATCCGGTGCACGGCGACGCCTTTCAACAGCACGATTCGCGATTGCAGGAAGGGTGGAACGCGCAGTACACCCATCCGCAGAAGTTCGGCGCGGTCACGGCGGTTTTGGAAGCTGGAGCGAACTTTCACGACAACCAGATCAACGTCGGATTGTATCCGCGGGAGGGCCGCGATCCAACGGGCGTGACTACGCGGGCACACGCGCACGTCACTAACGAGGCCGGTTATTCGCAGGAGAATTTCAGTTTCTGGAACGGGCGCCTGCTGCTGGGGGCGGGGCTGCGCTTCGACGAGTTCCGCTACGGCGTGGTGGATCAAGCGACGCCCGCCAACAGCGGTGTCCGGTACGCTGGGCGTTGGCAGGGCAAGGGGACGCTGGCGTACACGCCGGATCGCAAAATCCCGCTCACGTTTCATCTGAACTATGGCCGCGGCATCAACAGCATCGATGCGCGGGGCGTCGTCCAGATGCCGAACGAGCCGCGCCTGGCTACGACCGATTTCTATCAAGCCGGGACGTCATCGAAATTCGGACGCTTCGGCATCAGCACCGATGTGTTCCTGATCAATCATTCGAACGAACAGGTCTACATCCCCGACGACGGCAGCTTCGAATTCAAAGGCCCCAGCCGCGCCTACGGCTACGAGGCGAAGGCATCGGTCGAGATCACGCATCACCTGTCGCTCAACGGCGGGATGACGAAGATCGGCAACGCGTATTTCCTGGGCGGCGACCATCGCGTGTACGTGGACAGCGCGCCCCACTTTGTCGCCAACGCCGCGCTGGTTCTTTCGGCCTGGCACGGCTGGAGCGGATCGGTCCAGATGCGCGCCATCAACCACTACCGGCTGGACGGCGACGATCCATCGATTGTGGCCTCCGGGCACACGCTCTTCGACGTGGGCGTGGCAAAACAGGTGCGCCGCGGCGTGGAACTGAATCTCAGCGTGGACAATGCGCTGAACCGCGAGTATTACGAGACGCAGAACTACTTCGAGTCGCGAGTCACGCCGCTGGCTCCGATTGTGGCGCGGATTCACGGAACGCCGGGGTATCCGCTGGCCGTGGTCGCGGGGGTGACGTTCCGGTTGGGCGGGAAGTAGTTATTTCAACAGCGTCACGGGCGGCCCAGTGCCCCACTCAGTACGAGTTCAAAGGCTCCGATGTCGCAGGCTCGGCCTTGCGGACGGGCGACCCCGCGCTGATCGGTCGTTACGGGATTGCCGGCTGCATCCGTGCAAGCGCTGATGGGGATGGCGTCCACAGCGACGCTGGTGGGCAACAGAGCGATGGTTCGAGTGGGGCCGCCATTGCTATTGAGGCCTGCCGGATCGAGCCCGGCGGCGGTGCTGTTCATATCTCCGGGCTGGTTGAAGTAGCTGGCGCAGCTGGGGTCGTCCGACAGGTTATACCCTAAGGAAGTCACCGTTCCAAATGCCACGGAGCAATTTTGTCCTTGGGTGCTGTTCGCGATGATCGTGCTCTTCAACGTGATGCCCACCTGGCTGCTGCTGCTGTAGATGGGGCCGAAGTAGGGGGCGAAATTGCTGGGCAGGGACAACACGGCAGAATCGATGGAGATGCCGCCGCTGGAATTGCCGGACAGCGTGCTGTTGCTGATCATCAGCGTGCCTTGGTTGTGGATGGCGCCGCCCTCTTGGGTGGCGGAGTTTCCGGACAGGGTACTGTTGGTAAGCGTTGCCGTCATTTCGAAATCGTTGTAGATGCCTCCACCGCTGGCGGCGGAATTGCCGGACAGGGTGCTGTTGATGACCGTCAGGGTGCCTTCATTGACGATGCCGCCACCGCCGCGGGCGGAATTGCCGGATATGGTGCTGCCGCTGACCGTCACCGTCCCAAAGTTGTAAATGCCGCCGCCCTCGCAGCCGGAATTGTCGGACAGGGTGCTGTTGATGAGCGTCAGCGTGCCTTGGTTGTAGATGGCGCCACCTAGACAGGCGATGTTGCCGGAGAGCGTGCTGTTGCTGATCGTCAGGGTCCCGTCGTTCCAGATCGCGCCGCCCACGCCGTTGTCGGAGGTGGCGTTGGTGTTCTGGATGGTCACCCCGGAAATGCTCACCACCCCCGAAACGAAAAAAGACCCCAGGGTGAGCTGTTCAGGCCCGAGAGAACCTCCCCCGGTGATGAATAGCAAGGACGCGCCCGGGCCGATGATCGTCAGATTGGCGATATAAAGAGTGCTGGCCAGTGTGATCGTGGCGGGGAGTCGCATCGCTTTGGGATTGAAGTAAATGGTGTCGCCGGGAGCAGCGCTGGCGATGGCGTTCCGCAGCGAGCCTGGGCCGCTGTCATTGGTATTCGTCACGCCGAGGCTGTTACCGAAAGCCGCCGGTGCGCTGAAACACGCCAGGATCGCCAATCCGGCCCATACCACCATGGACGCTCTGGGGACTACGGAGTTTTTCGGCATTGGTCTAAGTAAACACCACCTGCGGATTTAATGCAACCAAACAAACCGCCGACACTTTGGCATCCCTATGGGAACAGTGGCAGGGGCAGCCCAGCGCCCGCCGGCACGAGCTCAAAGGCTCCGATGTCGCAGGCGCGGCCTTGCGGACGCGCGACTCCGCGCTGGTCGGTCGAGAAGGGATGGCCGGCTACATCCGTGCAGGCGCTCACGGGAATGGCATCCACCGCAACACTGGTGGGCAGCAGCGCAATCGTCGGGGTGGGGCCGCCGTTGTTGTTGAGGCCGGCCGGATCGAGTCCCGCGCCAGTGCTGTTCATGTCTCCGGGCTGGTTGAAGCGGCTGGCGCAGGTGGGGTCGTCGGAGAGGTTATGCCCTAGGGAAGTCAAAATTCCAGCCGCCACGGAGCAATTTCCTCCGGGGCTCTTCGCTACCATGGTGTTCTTCAGCAGTGCGCTTCCGGAGCTGTTGTAGATCCCGCCGGCATAGGGGGCGGAATTGCCGGACAGGGTGCTGAAGCTGAGCGTCAGCGTCCCTTCGTTGTAGATACCGCCCCCGTAAGAGCGGGCGGAGTTGCCGGACAGCGTGCTATTGCTGAGCGTTGCCGGTACCCCTTGGAGGTTGAGGAGGCCGCCGCCAATATAGGCGGAATTGCCGGAGAGGGTGCTGTCGCTGATCGACAGCGTGCCTTCGTTGAAGATGCCGCCGCCCTCGGAGTAGGCGTAACTGCTGGAATTGCCGGAAAGGGTGCTGTTGCCGACCGTCAGGGTCCCAAAGTTGTAGATGCCGGCGCCATACTCGGCGGAGTTGCCGGACAGCGTGCTATTGCTAAGCGTCAACGTGTTTTGTTGGTTGTAGATGGCGCCACCGATCGCGGCGTTGTTGCCGGACAGGATGCTATTGCTGAGCGTCAGCGCCCCGTCGTTAAAGATGCCGCCGCCGGCTCCGGGGTACGCATTACCGTTCTGGATGGTCACTCCGGAAAGGCTCACCACCCTGGCCGGTCCAATGTAAATAACCCCAACCGCATGTCCCCCGCTGATGGATAGGAGGGACGCGCCGGGGCCAAGGATGGTCAAACTCTGGTTGATGAAAAGAGTGCTGGTGAGCGTGATCGTGGCGGGGAGTTGAATCGCTTTGGGGTTGAAATAAATGGTATCGCCGGCCGCGGCGCTGGCCATGGCGCTGCGTAGCGATCCTGGGCCGCTGTCGTTGGTATTGGCGACTCCGATGGTGTTACCGAAAGCCGCCGAAGCGCTGCAACCCGCCAGGATCGCTAGTGCGGCCCCCAACGCGTTGTAAGTTCTGGGGACTAGGAGGTTTTTCTGCATGGGATGATCCAGTAGACACCACCCCCGGATTTGATACAACCAACCAAATCCCAAGACAGTACTGGGACGTTTGATTCTATGATGGTTGCACATGGCCTATGACGATCTGCGCGAGTTCATCCGCGCCCTGGAAAAGCACGGCGAGCTGAAGCGCATTCCTTTCGAAGTCTCGCCGCACCTGGAGATCACCGAGTTTGCCGACCGCAGCGTCAAATCCGGCGGGCCGGCGCTGTTGTTTGAAAAACCTAAGGGCTCCCAGGTCCCGGTGCTGATCAACGCCTTCGCCAGCCAGCGGCGGATGGAGCTCGCGCTGGAGGTTGCGTCGGTCGAAGAAATCGCCGCGCGCATCGTGGAAATGCTCGAAATGCGCATGCCCGAAGGCCTCCTGGGCAAATTCAAAATGTTGCCCAAACTGGCCGAAATGGGCGCTATTTTCCCCAAGATCGTCTCCGGCGGGCCGTGCAAGGACGTGATCCGCCGCGACAATTTTTCCCTGCGCGAGTTTCCCATCCTGCACTGTTGGCCGCAGGACGCCGGGCCGTTCATCACTCTCCCGATGGTTTTTTCGCGCAATCCCGACACCGGCAAGCGCAACTGCGGCTGCTACCGCCTCCAGGTCTTCGACGAGCGCACCACCGGGATGCACTGGCAGACGCACAAGCATGGCGCCGAGCACTACCGCCGGCTCCGAGCCGCCAATCCGACTGCCGCTGGCGGGTCGAAGCGCATGGACGTTTCCGTAGCCATCGGCGCCGATCCCGCCACTATGTATTCCGCGATCCTGCCCCTGCCGCCGGATCTGGACGAGATGATGATCGCGGGCTTCCTGCGCGGCAAGCCGGTCGAGATGGTGAAGTGCGAGACCAACGATCTGGAGGTTCCAGCCAACTCGGAGATCGTGCTCGAAGGCTACGTCGAGCTGGGCGAGCTGCGGCGCGAAGGACCCTTTGGCGATCACACGGGTTTTTATTCGCTGGCCGACGACTACCCGGTGTTCCACGTCACCTGCGTCACGCACCGCAAGAACCCGGTGTACGCGACCACCATTGTCGGCCCTCCGCCCATGGAGGATTTCTACATGGGCAAGGCCATCGAGCGCATTTTCCTGCCGCTGATGCGCCTGCAATTGCCCGAGGTCCGCGACATCGCCATGCCCGCCGAGGGCATCTTCCACAACCTGATTTTGGTGGCCATCCGCAAGTCGTATCCCGGCCACGCGCGCAAAGTGATGCACTCGATCTGGGGAACGGGGCAGGCCATGTTTTCCAAAGTCATCGTGGTGGTGGACGAAGGCGTCGACGTGCAGAACGTGCGCGAGGTGGCGTGGAAGGCGCTCAACAACATCGACCCGGAGCGCGACATCGAGTTCGTGCACGGCCCCATCGATTCGCTGGACCATTCGAGCCGGCTGGCCAACTACGGATCGAAGATGGGCATCGACGCCACGCGCAAGTGGCCCGAGGAAGGGTTCACGCGGCCGTGGCCGGACGTGATCGAGATGAGCGCCGAAGTGCGCCAAAGAGTGGACGCGCTGAGCATTTTCTCATTGAAGGATGAGCCTGAAGGATAGGCAAGCTGGCGGGGCTCCTTTCTGCGATTTTGGCGAGCGGGGATGGGGTCCAGGGGAAGTGGGCGGCGGTTGAGCCCCCTTCCCTTGGCCC
>DATNJC010000265.1:0-8045 GCA_035604115.1 Bryobacteraceae bacterium
CGTCGCCTCGGCTTTGGGCGGCTTCGCCAGGCGCGACCCCAACGAAGCTGTGCCAACATAACATCAGGGTTCTTGATCAGCCCTCAAAATAGGAACTTTCTACTTGGCCGGGAATAGGAACTTTCTATTTGGCTCCGACACAATTTTCCAATGGTGAAATGAGCCTGAGCCTGAGCCTGGAGTCGGGATTGTAAGGCGGTGCCGTCGGGCGCCGTTGTATACTGCGATGAGGCGCTCGGGAATCCTTACCAGGTGGCTTGGTTAGGTGGCCGGGCCGCCGACAATTTACGAATTCATTCCGGCCGAGCCGGGACCAGGAGAAACATTCAAATGAGTGAAGTACTCAGTGGAGCTGAGTTTAAGAAGCAGCTGCGCGCGGGGATTCCCAAGATGGGTCTGTTCGTGAACTCGAGCAGCCCGACAGTGGCGGAACAACTGGCCTTCACCGGCTACGATTGGCTGTTGGTGGACACGCAGCACGGCCCCATGGGTCATGAGAGTTTGTCCGGCATGCTGGCTGCCATCTCCAACGGCGGCGCAAAATCGATGGTGCGCGTGGGCGGATATTCGGATCGCCCTGGTATCCAACAGTCGCTCGATATGGGGGCCGATGGCGTGCTGGTGCCTTACATCAACACCGCGGAGGAAGCCCGCCAAGCCATCAGTTGCTGCCGCTATCCCACCGTGGGCACTCGCTCCGTGTACTTCCCGCAGCGCAGCATGAACCGCGCGGGTCTTCTGGGGTACGCCGGCAAGGCCAACGAAAACACCATTGTCGCGCTGCAGGTGGAAACCGCCGATTGCATCAAGAACATCGACGAGATCGCCGCGGTTCCGGGCGTCGACCTGCTCTTCCTGGGCCAGAACGATCTGTGCATGTCCATGGGGTTGTATGAAAAGTACGAGTTCCCGCACATGTACACGTCGCCCGAACTGGGCGACGCCACCAACAAGCTGATCGCCGCCGCCAAGAAGAACAACGTGATCCTGGGCCTGTTCCTGTTCGGCACCTCGCGCGTGGGCGAGTTCCTGGAGAAGGGCTTCCCCTTCATCAGCATCGGCAACGATCTGCACCACATCCTGACCCAGGCCGGCGCGTACGTGAAGGACATGGAAGGCGTCTCCAAGGAGAAGGGCAAACCCTGGGCGCGCCGCACGACCGCGCTGGTTTAATTCGGGGAACTTAGACTCATGCGACTCGCCGAACGGATGTCCCGCATCGGGACCGAATCTGCGTTTGAGGTACTGGTGCGGGCCCGGGCGCTCGAAAAGCAAGGCAAGAGCGTCATCCACCTGGAGATCGGCGAGCCCGACTTCCCCAGCCCGCCGCACGTGATCGAGGCGGGTAAACGCGCCCTGGACGAAGGCTGGACCAAGTACGGCGCGACCCAAGGGCTGCCGGAACTGCGCGAGGTCATCGCGAACTACACTTCGCGCACCCGCGGGATCAAGGTGGGCGCCGAGCACGTCTGCGTGACACCGGGCGGCAAGCCCATCATGTATTTCGTGATCATCGCGCTGGTCGAACCCGGCGACGAAGTGATTTACCCCGACCCCGGCTTCCCCATCTACGAATCGATGATCCGGTTCATGGGCGGCGTGCCGGTGCCGATTCCTTTGGTCGAGAGCCGCGGGTTCTCTTTCAATCTGGACACCTTCCGCTCGCGGCTGTCGGACAAGACCAAACTGGTGATTTTGAATTCGCCACAGAACCCCACCGGCGGCATCATCCCGGCCGGCGACGTGAAGGAACTGGCCGCGATGCTGCGCGATCGCGATTTGATGGTGATGAGCGATGAAATCTATTCGCGCATCGTCTACGACAGAGAGTACGACGGCGAGCCGGTATCGATCACCAGCTTCGACGGCATGTTGGACAAGACCATCATCTTGGATGGATTCTCCAAAACATATTCCATGACCGGATGGCGCCTGGGTTACGGCGTCATGCCCACGTGGCTCGCCGACGCCGTGGTGAAGCTGATGGTGAACTCGAACTCCTGCACCGCAAGTTTCACCCAGCGCGCGGGCATCGCCGCCATAGAAGGTCCGCAGGATTGCGTGGACGCCATGGTGGCCGAATTCCGCCGCCGCCGCGACGCCATCGTGACCGGGCTCAACCAAGTCCCCGGCTTCCGCTGTGCCGTCCCGGCGGGAGCGTTTTACGCCTTCCCCAATATCGAGGGCACCGGCATGCAGTCCAAGCCTCTTGAAGAGTACTTGCTCAACGAAGCCGGGGTGGCGTGCTTAAGCGGCGGAGCGTTTGGACAGCACGGCGAAGGGTATCTGCGGTTCAGCTACGCGAATTCCATGGCGAATATCCAAGACGCGATCGGGCGGATCAAGCGGGCTTCCGAGCGCTGGACGACTACGGCAGCCGCGCGATAGATTTTAGAGCGGGCGGCGCGTTTCCAATGCCATGACGCGATCTTCGAGGGCAGAGACGCGGATTCTGAGGTCGTGCTGCCCGGTATCCACGTCGTGCAGATGGGCGGAGACTCCTCGCGAGTAACCGTGGAATGCCGTTAGAATGTTGGTCTCGATTCGACGCATCGCGCCCATCAGTTCGTCCCTGAGCCGAACCTCGAACGCCTTCAACTCTTCGCGCAGTTCAGCGCGCGTCACTGGCTGATTGTCGTTCATGTCCATTGACATTATAGTGCGGCGGCGGGTCATAATCCTCGGCAGGCCGAACCTTGCGTGAAGTCTGAATCATCCAAGAAATAGATGCACCGCGTGGTCATTGTCGGAGGCGGGTTCGGTGGACTTTACGCGGCTAAAGCGCTGCGGGGAGCGCCGGTGGAAGTCACGCTCGTGGACCGCCGCAATTTTCATCTCTTTCAACCCTTGCTGTATCAGGTGGCGACCGGCTCGCTCTCGCCTGGCGAGATCGCCGCGCCGCTGCGGTCGCTGCTCGCTTCGCAGAAGAACGTGCGCGTGCTTTTGGGCGAGGCCGCGGATCTCGATTCGCAAGGACGCCTATTGATCTTGGCCGGTGACGCTGCGGTCCCCTACGATACGCTGATCGTAGCCGCCGGCGCGCGCAATCATTATTTCGCTCACCCCGACTGGTGCGTGGACGCTCCCGGACTCAAATCCATCGAGGATGCCACCGCCATCCGTCACAAGATTCTTTACGCCTTCGAGGCCGCCGAGCGCGAACCGGACCCCGCGCGCCGCCGCGCCTGGTTGACGTTTGTGATCGTGGGCGCCGGCCCCACCGGCGTTGAACTCGCCGGAGCGCTCGCCGAGATCGCCAACGATACTCTCCGCAACGATTTCCGTTCGATTCACCCGGAGGAGTCGCGCATTCTGCTGCTCGAAGGTTCGCCGCGGGTGCTGCCGACGTTCCCGGAAGCGCTCTCTGCCGCGGCGGAGCGGTCGCTGGTGCAGTTGGGCGTGGGCCCGCGAACGGGAGTCCGCGTCACGGCGATCGACGCGGACGGAGTGACCCTCGAAAGCGCGCAAGGCACCGAACGCATCGAAGCCAACACCACCATCTGGGCTGCCGGTGTGACCACATCGGAGCTCGCGCAGGTGCTGGAGCAGCGGGCTGGAGCGACGCTCGACCGGCAACGCCGCGTCATCGTCGGGGCGGATCTCAGCGTCCCCGGTCATCCCGAAATTCTGGTGATCGGCGACATGGCTCACTGCGAGCAGGCCCGGTTCGAGCAGGGCCAATCGAGCGGCGATCGGACGCCGCTGCCGGGTGTCGCGCCGGTGGCGATGCAACAGGGACGCTATGCGGCACGATCCATCCTGGCGCGGCTGCGTGGAGCAACGCCGCGCAGGTTCCGTTATCGCGACAAGGGAAATCTCGCGGTGATCGGGCGCGCGGCCGCTGTCGTGGACTTCGGCAAGTTCCGATTCCATGGGCTCCCCGCGTGGCTATTGTGGTTGTTCGTGCACCTGCTGTATCTGGCGCAGTTCCGCAACCGCGTTCTGGTCTTTATCCGCTGGGGATTTCAGTATCTGACGTTCGATCGCGGCGCGCGCTTGATCACGGGGGTCACGCCGCGCGAATGACGGCTACATTTCCCGCCGGTTCTCGAGCGACTTCGACATGGTTACTTCGTCGGCGAACTCCAGGTCGCTGCCCACCGGAATGCCCATGGCGATACGAGTGACCTTCAGCCCCAGCGGCTTCAGCAGGCGCGACAGATACGCGGCGGTCGCTTCGCCCTCCACGGTGGGATTGGTCGCCAGAATGATTTCGGACGTCTCGCCCTTCGCCAAGCGATCCAGCAGTCCTTTGATTTTGAGTTGCTCCGGCCCGATGCCGCGCAGAGGCGAAATCGACCCATGCAGCACGTGATACAGGCCCTGATAGGTCCGCGTGGTTTCAATCGGCAGGATGTTGTGGGGCTCCTCCACGACGCAGATCTGGGAGCGGTCGCGGCTTGAGTCGCGGCAGTACGGGCACAGCTCGGCATCGCTGATGTTGTTGCACTCCGCGCAAATGCCGAGGTTGTCTTTTACGTCCAGCAGCGCCGCCGATAGCCGCGCTGCGTCGTCGCGCGACGTCCGCAGAACATGGAACGCCAGCCGTTGCGCCGACTTCTGGCCGATGCCCGGCAAGCGGCGGAACTCGTCGATCAGGCGTTGCAGCGGCGCGGCGAAGTCCGGCATGGGCGCCTAAAACAATCCCGGCGGCAGACCCATCCCGCCCAGCATGCCCGCCATTTTGCGCTGCGATTCTTCTTCCACTTTCTTGACGGCTTCATTGCAGGCGGCCATTACCAGATCCTGTAGCATCTCGACGTCGCCGGCGACTTCCGGGTCGATCCTCACGCCGACCACGTTCTTCTGGCCGTCCATCTTCACCGTGACCATGCCGCCGCCGGCCGAGGCTTCCACGCGGATCAGCGCGATCTCCTCCTGCAGCTTCTGCTGCATCTTCTGCGCCTGCGCCATCATGTTCTGCATGTTTCCGGGCATTTTCATGACTCGTTCTCCCTCAGGTTCCGGACTGTCCGCACCTGGCTGGCGGGAAACAGCTCCTGGAATCGTTTCACTTCCGGATGCGCCAGCGCGCGTTCCGCAGCTGCATCGGCCACTGCGGGGGCCACCGCGGGCGCGGCGGCGGGTTGCGTCGAAGCAGTGCTCGCCAGGCCCGGAGCCGCCGTGGTCTCTCCTACTTTAACCGTTACTTTGACCGGCCGGCCCGTCACGCGCCTCACGGTGTTTTCAAATTCGGAGCCCTTCAAATACATCTGGTACAGCTTGGGCGTCAGGAACACAACCTCGGACGCCGATTCGGTCACCTCGCAATGTTCGATCGCGTCGGCCAAGTGCACCTGCTTGGCTTCGACCATCGCCGCATGCAACCGCGCCCGCAGATCTGCTCCCTCAATCACAAGGGCGGCTGGCGCAGCCACTGGCACAGCCGTAGCCGACGCCGCAGCTTCCGCGGCTTTCATCGGAGCCGGCGCCTGGAAGGACGCCCGCGCCGATGCCGTTGCGTGGGGGGCGCTACTCACCGGAGCCGCCGGAGGGCTCTTTGCTGGATTCGCGCCAGAACTTCCGAGCGATGCCAGCGCCTCTTCGATCGGCTGCAGGCGTCCCGCGTGGACCAGCCGCAGCAAACCTATTTCCAGATGCAGGCGCGGTTGCTGTGAGCTCTGCAAGTCGCGGAACAAATCCAGGCAGAGTTTCAGGAACCGCGTCAAGTCTTCCTCGTTGAAGGAGCTCGCGATGTCCACCAATCGCGCTTGCTCGGCCGGCGAAGCAGCGATCAGGCGCGTGCCCGCTCCGGCGATTCGCGCCACCAGCAGATTGCGCATAAAGCGTGACAGTTCGCGCGCAAAATGTTGCAAACTGCGCCCATTGGCGTCCAATTCGGCGACGATTTCGAGCATCCGCCGGCCGGCGTTGTCGGACGCCGCCGCCTGTAACGCCGTGGTCACCTGCTCCAACGATTCCAGCCCGAAGACGCCCAGCAGTTCGCGCACCTGCGCGGCGTCCAGCTTGGTCCCGCAACACGCGATGGCCTGATCCAGCGCCGACAACGAATCCCGCACGCTGCCTTCGCCCGCCTGCGCCAGCACGCTGAGAGTTTCGGCATCGGCTTCGATGCCCTCCTGCTGCGCGATCCATTCCATGCGGCCCACCAGCGCCGGAAAATCGACGGTGCGGAAGCTGAACTGCTGGCAGCGCGAGGAAATCGTCGAGGGAATCTTGTGGGCTTCGGTGGTGCAGAGCACGAAGACGACCCACTCGGGCGGCTCTTCGAGCGTCTTCAGCAGCGCGTTGAAAGCTTCGCTGGTGATCTGATGCGCTTCGTCGACGATGAATACCTTGTAGCGGTCGCGGGCCGGACGGAAGCGCACGCTCTCACGAAGCTCGCGCATTTCGTTGATGCCGCGGTTGGAGGCCGCGTCGATCTCGATCACGTCCACCGAGGAGCCCTGCGCGATCTCCAGGCAACTGGAGCACACGCCGCAGGGCGTGGCCGTCGGTCCTTTTTCGCAGTTGAGGCACCGCGCCAGAATGCGCGCGACGGTGGTCTTGCCGGTGCCGCGATGCCCCGAAAAAATGTAGCCGTGGGCGATGCGGCCGCTCGAGATGGCGTTCTCCAGCGTGGTCTTGACGTGTTCCTGCCCGATCAGCTCCGCGAAGATTTGCGGCCGGTACTTGCGGGCGATGACCTGGTACATGAAAGGCGGGTGGCGACGCTCTCTTCTATGATCTCGCACAACGCGGAAAACCGCTGTGCGCTTTTATGATCGCGCACAACGCTCGAAACCGCTGTGCGCTCCGGGAAGATTATGCCAGACCCCGGGTGATCCGCGGCACACAGGTTAAACCGCTACCGTTGCTTCCTTCCGGACCTGGCGGGGTTTGCAGCCGCCCATTGCACGAAGCCCGGAGCCTGACAAATACCTATGCTAGCAACTTTGGCGTGCCGCCGAACGCCGGGGTGGTGCGCTTCTAAATCTGAGTCACTCCTCGTGGCGTCCTCGCGAGTGCGGGCCGCAAGCGGATCGCGCTGAGGTCTTCTCCATCGCCTGAAGAAGAGCTCGAATGGACGACTTAGAAGGGCGCACCCTTAACTACTGCGGTTGGCTGATGAACGCCTAAGTACCTGGCGACCCTATTAAGAAACCTGTTTCGGTCACGAAGCCTTCCCGCATGATCGTCGTCCCGACAGCCTGTGGGACAAGTTCCACCGTGGACACTGGCTGAATTAGGGATGGGTTGATAATCAGATTGACCGGAAGCGGAGCGAGACGCTCCGGCTCATCCGGTGCAGGTTTTTGACGCGGCGTTAGTTGTCTTCTTCCCATCTTTGCCACAAGGCCTCCTGCTTTATCGCATCCTGTGGACCCGCTGGAGTCGCTAAAGTGATTCGCTCCAAACGCAGGTCCGTCTTGAATACATCGGCGCGAGCAGCCGATTCAATATATGCCCCACGGATTGGGTCCAGGGTTACCTTGTTACTGCTCGCAGCAATAGGCCCGCTGACCAATGGTACCATCGCCGCAGCTAGCCTGACCAATTGTTGCTCATTAACTGTACCGAGCCCGATTCCATTTTGCGCAAGTGCTTGCATTTGTTGAACTATCTGCTGCGCCGTGAGCGGTGACTGCACCCCCGGCGCAGGCAACTTTAGCTCTAATTCCCGAAGGGGGTTGAACGGTTCATTAAGTCTTAGCTCTTCCTCGTACTGAAGATAAAGGTCCCACATCAACGTTTCTTGGTCAGCAGTGGGCTCTACAACGTTGAGCTTGAGGTCATTTTTGGCCTCTGCGCGGTTGATCGGATGACCGTGATAGAAAAGGTTCGACTTGAGGGTGTCAATCAGCCGCTCAATCTCGTGTTCCTGCGACTCGTTTAGCATATGTTGCCGAAGAAGCTTGCGCGCCAGCATCCGGGATTGATTGTGGGAGCGCTGAACGTTCCCGAGCGCTAGGAGCCTGTCCGAGTAAAGCGTCGCGAAGAGGTTGGAACTCGCGCATGTAAGTAGCACAAAATCTTCGCTGGGCAGTGACGGGACGCCGACTGCGGTCGATGTTGCCGGAGGAGCGCGCGGAGCCTTGATTTTG
>DATNJC010000266.1:0-15433 GCA_035604115.1 Bryobacteraceae bacterium
AAGGCTACCGGGAAATCCCCAAGCTGGTTACCGCGCTCGCCGACTACGGCATCAAGAAAGGACTTGCCGTCCAGGCAAAGACAGCGTAACGTGTTGATTACCGAGAGTCGCGAATCTCAACGGTGTTCCGGGCATAGTCGCGCCTCGTCAAGGGCGACCGAGATTTTATCAACATGCGGACTGATCACCGGCCAGTTGATGGCGGACATGATCAGCACCGCAAAAGGGAGGCCTTCAAGCCGCTGCTGGTTTCCCATGTTCCTGTCGCCGGCAAGAAACACTTCAAAGCCTTCACGCTCGATCAGCTCGAGCAGCGCACCGTTTTTGACACCGCCCCATTGCATACTGACGACGGTATGAATCTCATGCTGGGGTAGGAACCGCGCCAGCTTGCGCGGCACGTCCTCATCGAACAGAACCCTCAACGTTGCGCCTGAAATTGATGCTCGGCGCGATAGTTGAGAATCGCCTTGATGGCGTCGAGGCCGGCTTCCGAGTAGCAATCCAGAGTTTCGGCGATGGCCGCTTCGGGCGATAATCCCTCGGCGCGGAAAGCGTCATAGTTTCCGGTGATGGCGTCCACCGGCAAGCGGGTGTTCTTGAGCAGCGGTGCGCCGCTGACCTTGCCGGGAATGATTTCTACCAAGGGGCAATCGGACCAATCAATCGTTGCCATGTTCGTACCCTCCTTCATCGTAGCCTTTTACCACGGTTCGGCGGCGGCGCAGGACGATTGGCAGCCCGTGTGACGCGCGCCTTACGTTCCTATAGTTGCTTTGAAACCCGACGTTTCATCGACGCGAACGACGAAGCTCAGACGACCGGCCTCAGTCGCCTTCAACGGCTGATCGATCCTCTAGGCCGCTCTCCTTGATGATGTCCGCTTCCACCTTAAAGTAATCGGGGTCTTTGGCTTCAAACTCTTGTATGCCGCGGTTTTGGTTTCCAATCAGTAGCGGTGGCCAATACCGGAAGGTCCAGGCCTCCGGGTAGATGGATTTCTCAAATCTCGCGTGCGCTTCAAAGGACCAGGCTAGTTGCTCGTCGATTCGTAGGCCACACCAACGGCCGTCCTCCATGCGAAACGCCGCGCCCCGCGCTCGTATCCAGACGATCCCACCCGTGCTCCCCAGGTTCAAGACAATCGGTAGCTCCACCCGCACCGGTTCCGTTGGAATCTGACTCGGGTCTCTGCCCGCGCTAGGCCCGACAACGAATCCAGGTACCAAGCGATCTGCCGGGGTTTTTTTTGCAACAGAAATGCATCGAGAAAGTCAACGGAATACGCGAATTCCTCCACCCCGAAATCGCTGAGATGGAACTCGTTCAAGTCAAGATTGATTAACCCAGCGATCTTCTCTAATGCCTCGACCGCCGGCCCCAGCTTGACGATCGCAGTGTCAATTCTTTCAATGCGACCGAACTGCTTCCCGTCAAATGACAGTGTCGCGCCTGGACGAAGCAAGCGCAGAAACGGCAGGATATCGCCCGCCTCTCCGAGCGACTTCCGGCCTAAGAAAACGCGGCTCTGCAATTCGTGGACCCAGTGGCCGCCTTTCCTGCGCGGATCGCTTACGACGAAGCTGAGTCCGACTGCGTGCGTGTAGGCCCTTTCGTCCGCGATGCGCCGCAGATCGAATATGGCGCTCGCTTGTTGCCCGGCGTGTTGAACCACTAGTTCGGCATGGGCTTCCACCACTCCTTGAACGAGCGTCTCACCATCAATCAAGTCCGCAGCTTGAAGTAGCGCGTGCTTCAGCCAGATACCCTGCAGGTCGTGCGGCAACCTGCCCTGTTCGAAAACCTGGGTTCGCACAGCCTCGCGCTCAGACGGATCGATTTCGAGGGCCGATCCAAACCACGGCACGTCTACAACAGCAAGCCCTCCTTTTGCCAACTGGTGGACCGAGACGGACGAGCCCGGTACCGCTGCGACGATCGCTCTTTCCGCCTTATAGATTCGCAGACGGTGCTGTGTTCCGGGGCGGGTGAAATACCGCAGGCTACGATCAAATTCGGCACCATCGGTTTTCAGCTCATCCAGCCGTATCGAGTGCGTTCTGGCTTCGGAGGCAAGGAAATGGTTCAGGCGATCGATCAATGCCTCATCAATGAATGCAAAATGCACACTGCTGACCGCGGGTTGAACCGCGATCAACATCGTCGCGTGGGTCTGACGGAGCAGATTTTCCGCGTCAACCCGATCCAGCTTCACCCTCGGGCGCCTCGTGCCTTCCGTCGCCTTGACCTGCACGGCCACAATTGCCCCAGTCGCCTCTTCAGCCAGTCTGTTGCCAACGGGGCGGAGGACCTGACACCAAAAATCTGCACCATAATCAGCATCCACCTTCGTAGACGACAAGCCTCGATCCTCCGACCAGAGAGCAAAGAGCTTCTCGCCTTTGCTTCCGATCCGCTGTGCGAGCGAACGATATTTTCCCCGATCCACTGAAACATCCTCCAGAGCACTGGGGGCACGCCCTAAATGCGGTACCATCCTGCCACAGAAAATGGTGCTCGGCATCCCGAAGATCCTGCCTCGTCGCCAAGCGTATACCTTCGTGGGTAACGCGGACGGGACACCCTCAAAACCGGCGAAGTGGTGCTCGCAAAGCGAGCCTCCACGTCCATCGGGAAACGGCTCGGCCCTTCTGCTCCCGAATCTGAGTCCCGGGCGAGACTCCATCGAGACCACGAGTCGTCGCGGTGACGTTGCGTTACCATGGTCAAAAGCTACTCATGCAACGACGCGACTTTCTCAAGATGGCTGGGGTGACTGCTGCAAGTAGCCGGCTCGTCGGCCAGCAACCGCAATCCTTCCTGACGCCCGCCGCCCCGCAAGACGTCGCCAAGACCGATTTCACGCTCGAAATCGGGCCGGTCACGGTCGAATTGGCGCCCAATCGAATCTTAAGCACCGTCGGGTACAACGGCGGCTCGCCGGGGCCGCGACTGCGGATGAAAGAGGGCGTGCCGGTCACGGTGAACGTGGTCAATAACACCGACGTGCCGGAGTTTGTGCATTTTCACGGCTTGCTGATTCCCTCCGACGTGGACGGATCGGAGGAAGAAGGCACCCCGGAAGTGCCTCCGCACGGAAAGCGCAGCTATCGGTTCACGCCCACGCCGGCCGGCACGCGCTGGTATCACACGCACACCATGTCGATGGACGATCTGCACCGCGGCAGTTTTACGGGACAGTTCGGCTTTCTGATCGTCGAGGGCGCGAGTAACCCGGGCCGCTACGATCAGGAACACCACCTGGCGTTGCGCGATTGGGAGCCGTATTTCACCAACCAGGCGATGGATAACGACGACCTCGACGCCACGGGGCCGCAACCGGAGAGGCCGGCGGTGATGGATACGCGGCCCGTCGGGATGGAGGTCGCGGCGGATATCTTCTCCATTAACGATAAGGCGCTCGGAGCCGGAGATCCGATCCACGTGAAGTCCGGCGAACGCGTGCTGTTTCATGTTCTGAATGCCAGCGCGATCGAGATCCGCCACCTGTCGCTGCCCGGCCACAAATTCAACGTGATCGCGCTGGACGGAAATCCGGTGCCCACTCCCGGGGCCGTGGACGTGTTGATGCTGGGGCCGGGCGAGCGCGTCGATGCCTGGGTGGAGATGAACCAACCCGGGGTTTGGATCATGGGCGCTCCCGAAGATCCGGTGCGCGAGGGCGGCTTAGGCGTGGTCATCGAGTACGCCAATCAACGCCGCACTCCGCAGTGGGTGGCGCCGCCCAAATTCACGTGGGACTATACGATCTTCGGCAAGCCGCCGTCGCAACCGGCGCCCGCCGAGAAACTGGACATGCTATTTGAAAAGGTGCCGCGTGGCGCGGGCAAATTCAACAGCTTCACCGTGAACGGCAAATCTTATCCTCACGACCAGGAGTTTCTGCTCAAACAGGGCACGCGCTACCGGCTGACGTTTCATAACCGCACCGACGATTCGCATCCGTTGCACTTGCATCGCCACCAACTCGAGATCGCCGAGATTTATGGCAAAGCCACTTCGGGCGTGATCAAGGATACGGTCGTGGTTCCCACCTATGGGCGCGCCAGCGTGGATTTTACAGCCGACCAGCCGGGTCTGACGTTGTTTCACTGCCACATCCAACAGCACATGGATTTCGGCTTCAAGGCATTACTGCGCTACTCGTAACGGACACGCCGATCACGCGGATACGAGGGATGTCACGCGGGATGTTCTGTCAAGTTACTGCTTGGGCGCGCCCGGTTGCCCACCGCCGCCGCGAGCCGGGGCAGGCGGCAGCGTGCCGCCTTCGGCGAGGATCTTCATGTTCTCGAGCGCCGTCGTGAACTGCGCGGTCTTCTGCGCCTTGTCTCTTTCGCGGGCAGCGTCGTCCGCCAGCATGGAGTTATCGAACACCAGGGTGTATACGAGCTTCGACGTGGTCGCCGTCACCGGCCTCGCCTCAAGCGTGCCGTGGTAGAGATTGTAGGGCCGGCCGGCCCTAACGGCCTGCGTGTAGGTATAGGAAAGTTCGGTTTTTCCCACCAGAATCTCGCCCGCGACGGAGCGCACGGCGCCGAACTCACCGTCTTTGCCCGAGGTGATCGTGCACGGGATCCGCAGCCATTCGCCGATATCGCAGTACTTACCGACGCGCTTCCACACTTCGGCGGCGGGGCGGTTCACGGTGATTTCCAGAGGAATGGAGATGTAGGTCGGATTGGCGACCACGTTGACCGGGGCGGCCGACCCAGCCTGAGCGCCCGGCGCCGGAGGCTGGGCACTGGCGACGTTCGCCAGACACGCGACCGCGAGCGCACAGACCGCAGCTGTTTTGTGGAAATGACTCTGCATGGACTCCTCTCAATGGTTTCGCCTTGCGGCGTGGTCCCGAAAATGACCCTGACGCACATCTTGGCACAGGCAGGCCAGGGAATCAAACCCGATGGACCATGTTGGAGGACGATTGGCGCCCGCCTGATGGGCGAACACCTTGCCTTACTCCCGGTGTTGGCGGACAATCAATCCTGTGACACGCACCCATCGAACAAACCTGTATTTGATTGTCGTTTCCCTGGGACTCCTCGCTCCAGCGGGGCTCTCGCAGTCCGGCGAATGGTCTTCCTACAATGGCGACCTAGGCGCAACGCGTTTCTCGACTCTTAGCGAGATCACCGCTGGCAACGTGAAAACCCTGCGCCCCGCCTGCACCTACGACACGGGCGAAACCGTCGCCTTCCAAAGCGGCCTTCTGATGGTGCAGGGCGTGCTCTATTTCACGACCTATAACAACACGTACGCGGTGGATGCGTCCACCTGCGCCCTGAAGTGGAAGTACAACCGGCCGGGTCCGGCGGGCGGGCTCGGCGTCAACCGCGGAGTTGCCTACCTCGACGGCAAGTTGTTTCGAGGCTCCGGCGACGCGCACCTCTTCGCGCTGGACGCCGCCACGGGCCAACCGGCGTGGGAAGCGGCCCTGGGCGAAGCGGGTAACGGGGATTCCGTTCCGATGGCGCCCCTGGCGTGGAACGGAATGGTGTTCGCGGGGAATGCGGGCGGCGACAATTTTGGAGTCACCGGACGCATCTACGCCTTCAGCGCCGCCGATGGCCACCAACTCTGGCGCTTTAATGTGGTGCCCGATTCCGGCCCCGCGCGCGCCACCTGGAAGAATCTGAGCGATCGCAATCCTCCCACCGGCGGCGCCACCTGGACCAGCTATAGCCTGGACCCAGAGGCCGGCGTGCTGTGGGTTTCCACCGGAAATGTGGCCCCTGATTTTCTACTGGCTTTGCATCCCGGCGACAATCTTTACACCACCTCCGTCATCGCGCTGGACGCCAAAACCGGAACGATGCTGCGCTACGTTCAGCCGGTCAAGAAAGACTTTCACGATTGGGACATGACGTCGCCGCCCGCGCTGATTCGAACCAGCGGAGGACGCCAGATCGCCGCGGCCGCCGGCAAAGACGGAATCCTGTACGGCATCGACCGATCCGGCGTGGCCGCGGGAAGCAAGTCCTCGGAAGCGCCACTCAAAATCGTTTACGCGACGCCGGTCACCACGCGCACCAACGTGAAGGCGCCATTAAACGCAAATACGGAAACGCATTTTTGCCCAGGAACGCAAGGCGGTACCGAATGGAACGGCCCGGCTTTTCATCCCGCTTTGAATTTAGTGCTCGTCAACTCCGTGGATTGGTGCACTGCCGTGAAGATTGCCGACGCGGCCACGATCACCGGCAAGCGCGGCTCCATCTGGCCTGGCTCGGACCCGCAACATCCCTTCGGCCGCAACGATCCCAAGGAAATGTGGGGCGGCTGGCTGACTGCCGTCGACGCCGATTCGGGACGCGTGCGCTGGAAATACAAATCGCCCACGCCCATGGTGGCGGCCGTCACACCCACCTCGGGTGGCGTGGTCTTCACCGGGGATTTGAACGGCGATGTGCTGGCCCTGGACGCCGGTAACGGATCGGTGCTGTGGCGCGACTCCACAGGCGCGGCTTTGGGCGGCGGTGTTATTTCTTATCAGACCGGCGGACACCAGCGCGTCGCAGTGGCTGCCGGCATGAGCCCCGCAAACTGGCCCCTGCCGAAAACCACCGCACGCGTCATCGTGTACGGTCTCCCGTAGAAACATCTACCCCGGCTTCTGCGCCTGGATCGCGGGTCGGTCAGAAGATCGCTAGGGGATTGAGTGGCGATCCGGTCCCTTTATCGATCCGCAGCGGCGCGGCCGTGAACAGAAATTCGTAACGATTCAGCCGTCGCGCTTGCTCCACGGCTCTTTCGAAATCGAGATTGTCGAAAATGCTCACGCCCATCGCCACCAGCGCCAGTTGATGCAGCGGGATTCCGATCGCCGGCGGAAGGCCCGTGGGCTGGACGTCATTCGGCCCATCGTCTCCGATGAACGAAACGCCGCGTTCTTTTATGAAGTAAGCCACGTCGGCGTGATAGCCCGCAAACCCCGTAGCGTTCGGCCAAGGGCCCAGTGCGGCGCGCCGCTTCCAACGGCCGGTGTACAGAAGGATGACGTCGCCAGCCGAAACTTTCACGCGCTCCAGCTTTTCCAGGGCCTCGAGGTCTTCCCGATGGATCGCCGTTCCCGGATCGAGCCACCCCTGCTGCGTGGCCTTCCCCGGCAGGCGCGTCCCGTCGAACAGAACGGCTCGCGTGACGACGCCGTCTTTCAGGGCATTGATGTTCCCTTTCGGGCAACCGCCCGTAGCCTTGATGTCTTCCATCGACCGGCCGTTGTATCCCTTGCCGTCAACCATGACGTGACAGTCCACGGCATCCAGATGGCTGTGAATCACGCCGTGATACGTCCCCGTATATTGGTACCGATCGGTGGTGCCGGTCGGAGTCACGTTGCCGAGAACGCGCTCCAGAACGTTCGGCGCATCCGCGGCCTTTTCCTGGACGATATCGTGCGCCAGTGAAATGGCCACGCCTTCCTTCGCCAGAGCCAAGGCCTGCTTCCGCTTCGCGGGTGTGATCAGATTGGCGGCGCCGAGTTCGTCATCGTCTCCCCAGCGTCCCCAGTTCGAAAGCTCCTTCATCGCGCGGCGGAAGTCCGCTTCGTTGGCGATCGTCGGACGTGCATTGCTGGGGCTCTGGGCGTAGGGGACGGAAGCCACCGCGCCCAATAGGATCAAACCAACCACCTTGATTCTCATGTTTACCTCCTCGCACAGAACTGCGACGAAAGCCCGCGTTCCTTTCTAAATGGCCGCGCGAGCGCCTGCGTGTCTGATTGGATGCAGCTTAGTTTATCCAATTGAAATGTGGAGCGGGCTTCAGCCTGCAACGGAGGCTTCAGCCTCCGCGTCCAGGCGGGGGCTGAAGCCTCCGTTGCAGGCTGAAGCCCGCTCCACGAAGCACTCTGATGCAGAGTCCTCACCCTCTCGGAGCGGGTTTAAACCGCTGGGCGTGAACCTTGGAGGTTGGTAGTACCAACCGGCCGCGGGTCATCGAACTTTCTATACTGATTGCGGGAACCAAAAGTGGAAATTCCGCGTCTTCCCCATCACGGAGGTGCGTCAGCATGAAGCGTTTCCTCTTGCTGATGGCCGCGGCGGCGATGGCCGCGACGTGCCTTTCCTTCCTTGCAAACGCCGAAGGGCGCTTCGATAAAAAGCTGTCCCCGGATCAGCAGATCCTTCAAGCGCTCAACCGGCTGACGTTCGGGCCGCGCCCGGGCGACATCGAACAGGTACGCCACGTCGGCGTTCAGAAGTGGATCGAGCTTCAGTTGCACCCGGATCAAATTCCTGAGAACCCGGAACTGGACGCCAGACTCAAGCCGCTCGCAACCTTGCGGATGGACTTGGCCGCAATCGTCAAGGAATACACGCCGGAGCCGCTGCAACCCATCGTGTTGCCGGCGATGACGTTGAACCAACTGCTTCCGCCGGAGGACATGCGCAAGGTGCAAATCGGGACAGCCGAGGAGCGCACGGCTGTGCTCAAGTCGCTGGACCCGGATAAGCGCAGGCAGGTCTTGGCTGCATTGCCTCCCAATGTGCTGGCTCACACACCGGAATTCCAGAAGGAAGGCGAAGATGCCCGGAAGCTGCAGCAGGAGGAAATGCAGAAGGAGAACCGCCGCCGCAACCCGCAGTTGAACGACCTTTTGAATCCCGACCAGGTGAACGTGGCGCGGTCCGGCAACAAAGAGCAACTCACCGCGTTGTTCGCGTATCTCGACCCGGAAAAGCGCCCGTTGGTGGCCGGCCTGCTGCCTCCGCAGAGTCTGGCTGTCCTACCCGAGCTGCGCCGCGCGGGAATGTTCCGGCGGACGCCCCGCCTGGTGGCGAGCGATGACCTCAAGCAAGCCAAGGTTTTCCGCGCGTTGTATTCCAACCGGCAACTGGAAGAAGTGCTGGTGGATTTCTGGTTCAACCACTTCAATGTGGATCAAGCCAAGAACGTGCCCCAGACGCAAAATCTGGAGCATCTGCTGATCGGGAGCTATGAGCGCGACGCGATCCGCCCGCACGTGCTGGGGCATTTCAAGGATCTCCTGCTGGCCACGGCGCGGCATCCGGCGATGCTGTATTATCTCGACAACTGGGAGTCCATGGCGCCCGGAGGATTTGAAGTCGGGCCGTTCGCTCCCAATAGGGGAGTCGTGAACGGCGTGCCGAATTCGATCATCCCCTCGCCTTTGGCGCGGCAAGCGCACGGGCTCAACGAAAACTACGGCCGTGAGGTGATGGAGCTGCACACGCTCGGCGTGAAGGGTGGCTATACCCAGGACGACGTGATCGCCGTGGCGCGCTGCTTCACCGGCTGGACGGTCCGCGATCCCGCCAACCCGGAATTCGTGTTCGCGTCTTTCATGCACGATTTCGGCGAGAAGACCGTGCTGGGCCACAAAATCGCCGCGGGTGGCGGCGAGCAGGACGGCCTCCAGGTGATCGACATCCTGGGCCATCATCCTTCCACGGCCAAGTTCATCTCGCGCGAGTTGGCGCAGCGTTTTGTGGCGGACGATCCACCGCAAGCCCTGGTCGACCGCATGGCCCGGACGTTCACCAAGACCGACGGCGATCTGCGGGCGGTGCTGGAGACCATGTTCACCTCACCCGAGTTTTTCTCCGAAGGCGCATGGCAGGCCAAGGTCAAATCGCCATTCGAAATGGTGGTGAGCGCGGTGCGCGCCATCGGAGGCGAGGCGTCGGATACCTACGCGCTGGTACAGAAGATCGCCGATTTGGGCGAGCCGCTCTACAACAAGCTGGAGCCGACCGGGTATCCCAACACCGGAGATGCCTGGCTCAGCACCACGGGCATTATGGGACGCATGAATTTTTCCACCGCGCTGGCCTCGGGCCTGGTTGCGGGAGTCAAGCTGGATTCGACGCGCCTGGAGGGCAACGACGCGCCCGCGATCGCGCGGGATCTGTTGGGGCGCGACGCGTCGCCCCAAACTCAGGCCGCCCTGGAGAAGGGTCTCGAAGGCACGGACCATACTGCCCCGTTCATCGCATCTTTGGTACTCAGCTCGCCCGACTTTCAGAGGAGGTAAAACCCCAGTGGAGGTAAGAACGATGCTCACGCGACGAATCTTTTTACGCGGCTCCGCGATAGCGATGGCTGGGATGGGCGCGGTTCCCTCTTGGCTGGCCCGCGCCGCTTCGGTCGAAGGCAAGAAACGCAAGATCCTGGTGGCGATTTTCCAGCGCGGCGCGGCCGATGGACTGAACATCGTGGTGCCTTTCGCCGAGAAACGGTACCGTGAGCTGCGGCCCAATCTCGCCATTGCGCCTCCCAGCGGGCAGACCAGCGCCAGTGGCCTAAACATCGTTGGTCCAAATAATGGAACCACGATCGATCTGGACGGGCGTTTCGCGCTGAATGGCGCGATGCAGCCGCTGAAGGCCCTCTGGGACAAACAGCAGCTGGCCATCGTCGAAGCCACCGGTTCACCGGATTCGTCGCGCTCGCATTTCGACGCGCAGGATTACATGGAATCGGGCACGTCGGGCAAGACCATGGGAGACGGCTGGCTCAATCGGGCGCTGCCGACGGCGGGCGCTGAGACCTCGCCGCTGCGCGCGGTCGCCATGGGAAGCCAGGTGCCGCGTACGCTGCGCGGCGAACGCCAGGCCATCGCCGTCGGCGATTCCCAGCAGTTCAACCTGGGCAATCAGGACGCCGCATCAATTCTGGAAAACATGTACGCGACTTCCGCCGACGCGCAGTGGGGACGCACCGGCAAAGACGCGTTCGAAGCCATGAAGTTGATTCAGTCCATCAACCGGAGCCCATACAATCCGCAGGGGGGAGCGCAATACGGACCAAGCGGCGACCTGGGCCGCAGTTTGCAGCAACTGGCCCGGCTGATCAAGGCCGACGCTGGAATCGAGGCCGCCTTCGCCGAGATCGGCGGGTGGGATCATCATGGCAATGAGAATCCGCAGTTGTCGAACGTGCTGCGCCAGTTCTCCGGCGCCCTGGCGGCGCTCTGCCAGGATATGGGCGATCGGATGGAAGACATCGTCCTGGTCACGATGTCCGAGTTCGGCCGCACCGCGCAGGAGAATGGCAACGCGGGCACCGATCACGGCCACGGCAGCTTCATGCTGGTGCTGGGCGGCCCCGTGCAGGGCGGCAAGGTCTACGGCAAGTGGCCCGGTCTCGAAAAGGAGCAGCTCTTTGAAGGGCGCGATCTCGCCGTGACCACCGATTTTCGCGCCGTGCTGGGTGAGCTGATTTGCGGGCACCTGGGCCAAAAGGATGTGGGCCCGGTGTTCCCCGGTTTCCAACCGAGCGACCCATTAGGCCTCTTGCGTTCCTGATCGCGATCTACACCCTTTCGCGTCCAGACGCACTGTGCCATTTTGACCTCGTTTTGAGTGACATCCTGTCACACTCAATTTCCTTCATCTCAAAAAAGCGGCCCCTAAGTTCAACTATGTCCGCGTAGTTCACCGATGGCAGTCCGGATGCAAGGGTCATCACGGGTCACATCGCGGATCAGGGAGGAATCGGGTGCTACTTCAGCTTGTTTTCGGCAGCATTCTCGCGGTCTCGGCTCCTAGTGCGGAGCCACAAGCAGCGCTCAACGGCCTCGTTTCGGTGGGTGATGCTCCAGTCGCGGGCGCGATCGTCACCGTCAGCAATCGAGTCTTCCTGAAGAGCGTGACGACGGCTGACGATGGGCGATTCGTAGTTGAGCCGATACCGTCCGGGCGGTATGACTTCCGCGCATCCGTGCCAGGATACGCGATTTTCGAGAGCTCCGTCGTTGTCCATGCCGATGATCCCCATCGAAACTGGATCGAGGTCAAGAATCTAGTGCCCGCAGATCAACAAACCGTGTCCGTTCTCGAACTCGCGCGAAAGCCGGGTCACCGTTTAAGCCACTGGCACCCACTCGGCGCTCTGCCCTGGATACGGCCGCACCTCACTCCCACGCATAACTGATTCTCGAGCGACTACGATCCGCCTTCGCCGTTTACCAACCTCCCATAGCTCAGTGATACTCTCTGTGTGAGAACGACTCATGCTCACCAGACGAGATGTAACGAAACTGGCCGTGCTGGGAACGTGTACGGCGGATGCCTCGCGTTTGTTCGCGCAGGCTCTGAGCGCCAAATCGGCGGCCGTGACCAGCTACGTCGCAGATTTCATCCTCAACACCCGGTATGAAGACATCCCCAGCGGAGTATTGGAGCTCGCACGTAAGTCGATCCTGGACGGATTGGGCCTGGCGCTGTGCGGATCGGTGGCCAAGTCGGGCGAAATCGTCCGGACGTATTTAGGATCGATTGGAGTCGCAAGCAAGTCCGCTGCAGCACACGCGGCGACGGTAATCGGCTCGTCCCTCAAGGCTCCGGCGCGTTTCGCAGCGTTCGCCAACGCCGTGGGCATTCACGCGGACGACTACGACGACACGCAGTTAGCGGTGTCCGAAGACCGTGTGTACGGGTTGCTGACGCATCCCACCGCTCCCGCTTTGCCGCCCGCATTGGCGCTGGCGGAGATTCACTCGCTGACGGGTAAGGAACTGCTGCTGGCATACAACATCGGCGTCGAAGTGGAATGCAAAATCGCCGAAGCGATCTCGCCGCGGCATTACGAAGAGGGGTTCCATTCCACGGGAACCGTGGGCGCGTTTGGGTCGGCCTCGGCCGCGGCCAAGCTGCTGCGACAGGATCGCGACCATGTCTTAACCACCCTGGGCATCGCAGCCAGCGAAGCGGCGGGACTGCGCGAGAACTTCGGCACCATGACCAAGCCCTTCCATGCCGGTCGCGCGGCCGAAAGCGGAATCGTGGCCGCGGAATTCGCTGGTCTTGGCTGGACGGCGACCGACAAGGTTCTCGAAGCCCCGCGCGGTTTCTTTCAAGCCGCGGGCGGCGGATACGATCCGGACGCGATCATGGGCAAGCTCGGGCATCCCTGGACCTTCGTGAATCCAGGCGTTTCCATCAAGCCGTTTCCGTCAGGCTCGCTGAGCCATCCGGGCATGACGGAAATGCTGGCGCTGATCAAGGAACACGGCATCAGGGCCGACCAAGTGGAACTGGTCGAGGTGGGAACGAACAAAAACATTCCCAACGCGTTGATCCATCATCAACCCAAGGACAACCTGCAGGCCAAGTTCAGCATGGAGTTCTGCATGGCCGTGCTGCTGCTCTACGGCAAGGCCGGGCTCACTGAATTCACCGATGAAGTCGTGAACCGGCCCGAAGTGCAGCAGATGATCGCGCGCGTGAAGTTCGGCGTCGATCCGGTGGCGGAAGCCGCGGGATACAACCAGATGACCACGATTCTGCGGGTGCACTTGAAGGACGGGCGGGTCGTCGGCGGCCGTGCCGATTTCGCCAAGGGCAGTCCCGCGATTCCCATCTCTTTCGATGAAGTCACGGCTAAATTCCTGGATTGCGCAGCCTTCGCCAAGTGGCCCGCGATGAAGGCCAAGCAGGTGGTGGACCTGACCCGCAACCTCGAAGGGCTTCAGGATGTCCGCAAGCTGACGGCGCTGCTCGGATAAAGCAAATGGCCATACAGCTAAAGCAAGTAGATATCGCAATGGTGGGACTTGGCGCCGCGAACGGAGTCGCGGTGTTGCCTTTGACGCGCGCGGGCTTGAAAGTCGTAGCGCTCGAAGCCGGCACTTGGATGCGGCACGATCAATTCAAGGCCGATGAGATCCATAACAACGTTCGACGTCTGGTGACCACAGGGAGCAAGGTCAAGGACGAAATCCCGACCTTCCGGACCGCCCCAGACCAGCCCACGCGCCGTGCCGCGAATCACGTGATGATGAACGCGGTCGGCGGTACGTCGATTCACTATTACGCCAACAGTTGGCGGTTTTCGCCGTGGGATTTCAAGGCGCGCTCGGAGTCGATCAAGCGCTATGGCCCCAATTCCATCCCCCGGAGAACGACGCTCGAAGACTGGCCGCTCTCCTACGACGACCTGGAGGCGTATTACGACACCATCGAGTACGAAATCGGTGTGGCGGGCAAGGCGGGCAACATTCAGGGGAAGCTCGATCCCGCCGGCAACACTTTCGAAGGAGCACGCCGGCGCGAGTATCCCATGCCTCCGCTGCGTTCCACGGATTTCATCGAGCGGATGCAGTCCGCGGCCAAGAAGCTGGGATGGAATCCGCACATGGCCCCGGCGGCGATCAATTCTCAGCCGTATGGAGGACGAGGCGTTTGCGCCTATCACGGTTATTGCGATACCGGCGGTTGCCATGTCGACGCCAAGAATTCGACGGCGGTGACCACAATCCCCGCCGCGCAAAAGACTAAGCATTTGACCATCGTCGAGAGAGCCCACGTCACCCGCATCCTCACCGACAACAACGGCAAAGTCACCGGCGTCCAGTATCTGCGGGACGGCCAAGAGTATTTCCAACCAGCCAAAGTGGTTCTGGTGGGCGCATACACGTACGAGAACGTTCGACTGCTTCTGCTCTCGAAATCCAAGGCGTATCTCAACGGTTTGTCGAACAACCACGGTCAGGTCGGAAAGCACTACATCGGGCACTGGGCCGGCCGCAGTTGGTGCGCGGCCCTGTTCCCCTTCGATCTGAATCTCTGGTTAGGCGCGATGGCACAAGGCGTTTCGCTGAGCAATTTCGCGGAAGACAACTTCGATCATTCCGGCCTCGGGTTCATCGGCGGCGGCAGCATCTTTTTTAACCACGAGCGGCATCCGATCGCGGCATCGGAGATGCAAACCTTCAACCGGACTCCCGCGTGGGGTTCCAAGTGGAAGACGTTCGTGCACCAGAACGCGGATCGCTGGATCGCGGCGTACGTTCAGTGCAACTCGCTACCGTATGAGAATACCTACCTCGATCTCGATCCGGAGGCGAAGGATCGCGTGGGAGATCCAGTGTGCCGCATCACCGCCGGGCCAAAGGAAAATGAGCAGAGGGCCTCGAACTATGCCGCGGACCGTGCTGCGGAATGGTTTCGTGCAGCCGGAGCGGTGGAAGTGGTCCGGACCACAACAGGTGGCGCACCGGAGATTTCGACGCACGCTGTCGGCGGTACGCGCATGGGGGAGAATCCGGAGACCAATGTCGTGAATCCGTGGGGCTTCTCCCATGAGGCGCCCAACCTCGGCATCCTCGGCGGATCGGTGCTGCCCACGCACGGAGCCCGCAACCCGACCCTGACCATCCAGGCGCTGGCGTGGAGGACCGCGGAGCACCTAGTGAAGAATTGGAAAACGATTGCAGGTTGAACCGAAACGACATGCACGACTCCGACACGCTCAGAAACTTCCTGGCCACCGGGATCGGAGTGCGCTGATTACTGAGGCACAAACCTAGACCATTTTCTGAGTATTTATAGACCATAGCCGCAGTGGCGAAAATGGGCTGTTGCGTGTTCTGAATTCACCGCAGTAAGGGCCGCGGCCACGGCATGCTCCAGCAATTCCAGTTGGCGGATCTTCCAAGCTCGCA
>DATNJC010000267.1:0-8493 GCA_035604115.1 Bryobacteraceae bacterium
GCTAACTCTTCCAGGCTCTCTTCCCCCTGCGGATGCGCCTCCAACAACTTCCGTCGTAGATCGTCAGAATAGGCCTTCGCCATCTCTTGCTTGCAGCCGGATCGCCAGAGCTGGTCTATATTATCTCAGAAAATGGTCTAAGGGCGGCGCTAATGCCTGATTTGATTCGGGCGAGCACTGCAGTGCATTGTACCTCCAACCCAAATTGAGCCTCGCTTCGCGCCGCGGGACACGCGGCAGGCCCATACTCGTGGCGCCGGAGTTCACCCCTACCGCGCCAGCGGATCCGGCCGCACCTGGAAGTGCACCACCTTACTCATCGTACCCTTGCCGGTCTCGCTGTGGAACGGCGTCCGAGTGCCCCAGGTGGTCCACACGCCCTTGCCCTTCCATCCGGCCTTCGCATCGTCGATGCGGCCGTCCAGGCCCTTGGCGAAGAAGCCCAGCGGGTACGGCACGCGCATGACTACCCACTTGCCGTTGACCAGCGCGAGCAGCGAATCCGATCCGTTGCCCGTCTCGATGGGCGTGTTCTTGCCGAGGCCCAGCGTGTCGAACTGGTCCACCCAGTCGTAGTAGTGCGAATCCGCGCTACCCGAGTCCTTCACGTTTTTGAAGTTCGGGCCCGGCGACGGATACAGCGTCCAGCCTTCCGGACAATGCTGCCCTAGCGCCGTGGGTCCGTTCAGCGGACCTTTGCACTTGCTCCGGTCGAAGCTGGCCAGATGTCCGCTGCCGAGCGCTACCCACACCACGCCGTTGCTGTCGACGTCCATGCCGCGCGGCGAGTAGCCCCACACCTTCGCCTTGGGGTTGTTGTAGGGGACCTCATAATATTCGGCAAGCGCCGTTTCCGGGGGATTCGATCCGGGGTTCAACCGCACCAGCCCGCCTGGGAATCCGAGCACGCTGCCCCAAACCATGCCATCCTTGGCCACGCCGAGGCCGTAGAACGCGGCGTTCAGGCGCAGGTCTTTGGTCTTATCGGGCACGCCGCTGATGGCCGCCGAGGTCCCCAGACTCTCGCCGCTCGGCGCGGTCGCCACACTTTGCGGAGCGTCCACGTACGTGTCGCGCTTGCCGTTGCCGTTGGTGTCGAGCACCAACGCGGTCCAGCCCTGCGCCTTTTGGGCGTCATGCGTCTGATCCCACACCTTGGTGTTCAGCCAGCCGACCACACCGCCGCCGCCGCCGCTGCTGGTCCATAGGGTGTTGTTGGCGTCTTCGGCGAACAGCAGGTGATGCGTGGCGTAACACGTGTCGATCATCTCGGTCTTTTGGGTTTTCGGATCGTACACTGCCAGTTGACGGCCGGAGCGGTCCACCGGCGTGAGCTTGGCCGACAGCACGGTCGATCCCGCCTTGCACCACGCCGGATTGTCCGCGGCGCGGATGCGCGAGGTGTACCATAAGCGGCCCTTCGCGTCGAACATCGGGTTGTGAACCGTGGTGTGGCTGTCCCAAATTTCTTCTTCGCCCCATACCGGCGAGGCTTGCAGCGGCTTGGGCTGGCCCGGGGTGTTGGCGTCGCGATAGGGAACCTTTACCTGCGCCGTCTTGTTGTGCACCGGGTCCAGCACGGGCAGATAATCGCGGCTCTCTTCCGGAGAGCCGTAAATCAAGCCATTCGCGTTTACGTTCGGATTGCGCTTGTCGGTGGAGATTTCGTCGTGCAGGTAGGCTTTGGGATCGGCCCAGTCCCACTGGGTGATGACGACGTTGCGCTCGACGCCTGCCGGACGCGGCGGCTGCGATGCGGGCAACTCGCCCTTGGCAACGCGCGTGGTCCAATCGCCGAACTCGGTGGTGGCGCGCTCGGGACCCAGTTGCGAGAGCCCGCCTACCATCGCGTTGCCGGCCTGCCCCGACTGGACGCGCCGCGCCCACGCTTGCGCCGGCGAATCCAGCTTCGAAAACATCGCGGGGATGGTGCGCGTGTAGGCGTTGCCCAACTGGTGGCAGGACTCGCAGCTATCGGTCTTGATCAGGTGGATCCACTGGCCTTGGCTCTTGACGTTCGGCGAGATGCCGTTGCCGGTGGGACCCGTCCCTGGAAATTCGTTCTTCTCCGGCACCTTGAGCATGCCGTACCAATAGTTGCCGGGATAAATCTGCGCCGCGGTCTTCGCGTCCGGAGCGATGGTCGGCTTCAGGTTCACGCTCTTGCCGGGCGCCGTCGTAACTTTAGGCGAATCCACCAGGCCGTAGCCGCGCGCAAACACCGTGTAGTTGGCCTTGGGCAGGTCGGGCACCAGGAAGCGGCCCTGATCGTCGGTGACGACGGTCTTGCTGAATCCGGTGGCGAGATCGTGGGTTTCCGCGATCACCCACACTCCGGCCTCGGGACCCTTGCTGCTGGCGACCACGCCGCCGATTTCGTTGGGGCCCACGTTCTGGGCGCCCAGCCGCAACATCCCTGCGGCCCCCAGCAACACCACACCGGCACTCAAATACACAAATTTTTTGCGGTTCATTCGTCCACTCCTTAAAACCTAGGCTTTCGCCTGTGAGCTAATCCGTCTCCCTCGGGCCGCCATCGTTAGCCAACCCGGTGAACACTTTGCGCTGGTCCGAAAACGTAACAATGCGGGCATCCACGTTGTTGGAACCGTCTTTGGCCAGATACGCCTTCACTTGGACTCGACGGCCGGGTTTCAGCGAATCGCGCTTCCATCCCGCCCGGATCAAAACATTCGGCCCTCCGGTCTCACAAACCCAGTGGACCACAGCGCCACGCGCATCCTTCACGTCAAGATAAAAGTGCACGTGCGGGTTCTCCCAATCCACGCGCGTCACCCGGCCTTCGAGCATGACCGGTCGCGACCCGTCGTATTGCGTGAAAAACGAATGGTGCGCGGATACGGGGACAGCCAATGCCAGGACCGGCGCCAACACCAAAGCTGTGACCTTCCTGGACATCACGATGACGATACAGCAAATTGGCACAGGGGTCAACGGCGGGGACGGACGCGAGGGCGAACAGATGGCGTAAATCGGCGCCAAGCGCTATAATCTCTCAATGGACGAAAAAGAACGCGCGCGCAATCTGGGCGCTACCTTGAGCAAGATCGAGAAGGACTTCGGCAAAGGCGCCGTGATCCGTCTGGGCGCGCAGCCGGTGCAGGCCGTGCCCTCCATCTCCAGCGGATCGATCTCGGTGGACTTCGCGCTGGGCGTCGGCGGGTTCCCGCGGGGGCGCATCTCGGAGATCTTCGGGCCGGAGTCTTCGGGCAAAACCACGGTCGCGCTGCAAGTGGTGGCCGAGGCGCAGAGGGTGGGCGGCATGGCGGCCTACATCGATGTCGAGCATGCTCTCGATCCGGGCTACGCGAGAAAGCTCGGCGTGGACGTCGACAACCTGCTGGTCTCGCAACCGGACTATGGGGAGCAGGCACTCGAAATCACTAACGCGCTGATCACTTCGGGCTCCATCGACGTGCTGGTGGTGGACTCGGTGGCGGCGCTGGTTCCCAAGGCCGAGCTGGACGGGGAAATGGGCGACAGCTTCATGGGCGTCCACGCGCGGCTGATGTCGCAGGCCATGCGCAAGCTCACCGGCATCGTGTCGAAATCCAATACGTGCTTGATTTTCATCAACCAGATTCGCGAAAAGATCGGGGTGATGTTCGGGAATCCGGAAACCACCACGGGCGGGCGTGCGCTCAAGTTTTACTCCAGCGTACGCGCCGATATCCGGCGTATCGCGGCCATCAAGGAAGGCGAGGCGGTGATCGGCAACCGCACCAAGGTCAAGATCGTGAAGAACAAGCTGGCGCCGCCGTTCCGCGAGGCGGAGTTCGACATTATTTATGGCGAGGGGATTTCCAAAGAAGGCGATCTGATCGACCTGGGCGTGGCGCAGAACGTGGTCGAAAAGAGCGGGGCTTGGTACAGCTACAAAGGCGAGCGCATCGGGCAGGGGCGCGAGAATGCTCGGCAGTTTCTGAAGGATAATCCGGACGTGCGGAAAAAACTCGACGCTGAGCTGCGCAAGCTGCTGGGCCTGGTGCGCGCCGAAAGCCAGCCCGCGCCCGCTCCGCCGCCGGTGGCTCAGCCGGCCGCTGCCAGCCGGGCTCGGGGGTAGGCAGTCGTGGGTTGAAAAGCCCGAGCCATTTCCAGCTGTAGGTGGACGTGCCGGCGGAGTGCCAACTCGGCGGTTTGGGCGGTACCCGTCAAGTTGACGTGCAGCCGACATCACAGGAGTAATCCCAGAACGCCTTCTCCGGACGCCAAGCGCCTTCGAGAGCAGAGGCGATTAGAATGCTTCGGCGAGTTCCCTGGGAACTCAGACACTTCAACCCGAATCGCGCTCAGGGCGGAACGGATTTAAGGTCTATGGCAGCTCGCGACGCCCTGGAACAGAGATATGTCGTGTGGTAGCATACTGTTGAGATTACCGTGGCCGTTTCTCGGGAGGGGCTAGCCACAAAACGAGCCGTCGATTGGCGCGAGGCGATCTTGTGCGCCTTGAACACAGTTCCGTCACATCGCGAAGCGCCAAAGACAATAGGAGAAATTGCTGGATCACTAACCTGTGGCAACAGTTCCGAGCGGCTGGGGCTGGCAGGCGCAACTGTAACTTTTCTGGACCTTTTCGGGGTACTTGCCTGGGAAGGTGAGCGGTGCGGATTCAAGCACCAAATACCCGACTATTTTCGCCACAGTCTGGCTTGGTATTTGTCACACGGAAAGCCCTTGCTATCTAATTGGGATCGTCCAGGGACGTCAAAAACCATTACGATCGATAACCTTCTAGATTCCGCGCCATATTTCTTGAAGGCGCTTGAGCAAAGAAGGTCTGACATTTCGCAACATGAAGGTCTGGATATGGGCTTTTCACGGCTGCAACCGGTTGGCGTCGTCGCCATTAAGGCCACTATCGGAGCAGCGGCCTTTTTCCTCCACCAGTGGGACAAACGAGCCGAGCAGCATCAACTGATCGGCGGCAGGCAACGCCCAGACGAGGATCAACGCGAGGCGGCGGCGCGTGAACTGAGGGAAGAACTAGAGGCCCCAGACCTGGTTTTAGGCCGAGATTACGATCTAAAGATCCTCACGTCAACCGCAATCAAGTTTGCCGAGGTGTCACGAACGTACGGCGCAATTACACAATACGATTTGTGGGTATATTCGGCTGTTTTCAGAAGCCCCCTCCCCCCGCGTCCGAGTGACGTTACATGGATTTCGGCCGCCGAAATGCGTGCGGGAACAACACTTTCGGGAGGGCGAATCTCCAAACTATCCCGCCTTCTGGATGGTAATCCTAAGCTACTTGAGGCTATTGAAGATTCTATCGATAACCTCGATGAGCTGGAGCTGACATCACGGTTAAACATCAAGCCTTCGGCGCAACCGGTTGAGGGCGCCGTAGTCCGTCTGGCACCCGCAGTACGGGTGTCAAGTGATGCTCCAACGTCGTATACACCCACAAATGAGCGACAACCTGTTTCCGTCTTCATCTCATACTCACACAAGGATGAAAGGCTGAAGAGTGAACTAGACAAGCATCTCAGTTCCCTTAAACGGGAGGGTCTGGTTCGTGTCTGGCACGACAGAATGATTAGCCCAGGTAGCGACCGGAAACGTGATATAAGCGCGGAGTTGGGTTCTGCGCAGTTGATCTTGTTACTGGTCACTGCCTCGTTCTTCGCGTCGGAATTCTGATACGAGGAAGAAATGACGAAGGCGATAGCCCGCCACCGCATCGGAGAAGTGAAGGTTATCCCGATAATCCTGCGAGAATACGATTGGCATTCCGGCCCCCTTGGGGGGCTTCAGGCTCTCCCGAAAGACGGAAAAGCAGTGGTGTCGTGGCCGAGCAAGGACAAGGCGTTCGCCGACGTGGCAAATGGAGTGCGCCTGGCGCTCAAAGATCTCTCTTCATCGAGTGCTCCGCGGTCCTGATATAACCCAAGATTGTTCGAGATGCTGCGTACAGACAACACGCCCTTTAGCCCGAAGTCCGGATAGAGGAAGTCAAGCCGCAGAGCGACATCCAAGGGGATAACTCCTGGCAGACGCCGGTTACGTCCACCGCTGCGCTTGGCATCCGTGGCAGCGGCCTGAATGGATTAGCATTTTTAGAGTTGACAGAGACCAGTTCCTCCCTGGGACGCGCCACGTAATCTAAGAAATTGGTCTAAGCAGGGCGATGTGCCCGCAGGAAGGAATGGATTTGGCGCACCGCCAGGGGGATCCGCTCCTTGGGCTCCTTCCAGGGGAAGATGCTCACTTCGGCCTTCGGCGCCAGCATCGCAGCCTCCATGGCGACGGCGTACGGATGCGCATCGATATCGTCGGGGAGGATCAATACGGGCGTCTGGCAGGAGCGTACGAAATCGCGGGTGACCGTGAAGACGAAGTCGGGGTTGGTGCGGTACATCTTGGTCAGATATTTGTTCACCGTCTCCATGGTGATGTCGGGCCGGCGCTTGACCAATTCCGGACCCCAGCCGGTCATGTTGTTTTCGTAGAAAAGGTCGCGCTTCTCCGGACGCGACCCGCTGGGCTGCGCCAGTACGGCTGCGACAACACGATTAGGGGCGCGCTTCAACAGGTTCCAGATGAAGGGGCCACCGATGCAGAAGCCCAGCACCATGAACTTGTCGATGCCCAGATGATCCATCACTCCGAGCTGGTCATCGGTGTGTGCATCCCACGGCCGGTCGATCTCCAGCGGGCCGGAGGACTGGCCGCCATTGGCGTTGCGCAAGTCCGCCGCGATGCAGCGGTACTCTCCCTTGAACTCCTCGATCGGGTTAAAGGGACTGCCGCTTTTTAAGCCGGAGATGGTGGAGTTCAATCCTCCGCCCGCGATGAGCAACAACGGGAAGCCGGAACCGGCTTCCTCAAAGTAGATGTGAACGGCGCCTTTCTCGTAAGCGGGCATGGTAGCTCCTCCTGGCCCAGTCTACTGGGGCCCAGTTTGCTGGGCCCAGTCTGCTAAGCAAACACGCGCGGGGCTACGGCAATCGCCGTCGCCGCGACGCCCGTTGCCAGTATGGTGCGTCTGGTTGAATCCATAATCGACGCCCTCCATGAACAGTGTCAAGGCCGGACGGCGGCATTAGTGCCGACGTGGCACGCATGAGTGCGTGCTCCACGGGCTTATTTCTGTTGGCTTCCAGATCCGGCGGCTTGCTCCTCGACGCGAGCTCCGGCCAGGATACCTGCCAAACCGTAATTGCCCTCGTGGCACGCGTACTCGTAAAGCGGATGATTAGCGCGCCTCAACGGGATCATCAGGCTCCACGGTTTCGTCCAGGTCCCGGGGTCGTTGATCGTGATTTCGTATTTCAGAATCTCCGGCCCGGTGCGGGAGAAGCGCTCCACCACATGCAGCTGCTCGCTCGATAGGGTCATGAAGCTTCTGGGCTTGTAGTTGGTCGTCTCCACCACCAGCGTGTCGCCTTCCCAACGGGCGCGCGAATCCCCAAGCCACTGCTGGACCGAAGCCGGCGGATGCGGACCACCGTTGACGGGAATCACGCGAGTATCGTGAATCATCTCCGTCGTGACGACGACCGCTGTGGGGTTTTGCACAATCTGGTAGCCGCTCTGGTATCCCGCCACCAGACTTGGCGAACCGTATGTGATACAGCGTTCCTGCAAGGGTCGATCCTCCGGTCCGGCCGGCAGACGATTCCTCGCCGCCGCATTTTCATCACGTCTCTTTTGTCCCGCGGGCGTCATTGCGGGAATCCGCCCGTCGGGCGGGTCGGTAATCTGAGAGGTCCGATTATCCCAATCCCTCTCGACCGTCCAGACCGAGCTGTAGTCGCCGGTCCCGCCGTCGGTGCTCTTGAAACCCGATTTGGTCCCATTGACATTCGCCAGCACGGTGTTAAATATCGTGTCGCCGAAGGCCGCGTCTCCCTCCCCGCCGAAGAGCTCATGCGCCTTCTTCTTCAGCGCCGCCAATTCCTGGTCGGTGAGGGTTGCGCGCCCCGCCAGCTCCTTCGGCCGCTCCAGCGGCGTGGCGTTGTTGTTGACCCAAACGCCCTGAAGGTCGGGGCGTCCGTCAGAAGTTCGGGGCGGCGCCCAAGCCTGTTTGACGGCTTTGGTTTTTGCAAGGTCCGAGTTGGGTGCGGCTTGTCCCTGCGCCAGTGAAACCAGCGCGGTGAGTCCGATTACGAAAGAGAGGCATCGGTAATTCATGTTCCCTCCATTGTACGTCGAGTATTATACGCCTTGTGAGGCAACAATGGTGACCGTGAATGCGATGCGACGAACAACCTGGCAAACTGTGACCGCGGCTGCTCCGGTGGAACGCCGCTCACACAGCGGGAGGTCGCTCTCCGGCGTGCCAGTAGAATGAACGAGGGAAGCTCCGATTCTTCTGAGGCGCACGCACTGGCCGTAATCCGCCTGTAGGGAACCGCTGTCATCACCTGCGCCCGTCGATAGAACGATTTTCCGGTGGTGGCTGGCAAAGCGAGGGGTGGGAATGCGAGGGGAAGGCAAGTTTGCGCCTGCGAGTCGTAGGGTGGGCCG
>DATNJC010000268.1:0-37599 GCA_035604115.1 Bryobacteraceae bacterium
GGGCGGGTTGGCAACCCGCCGCAGGATGCCATCCTGCCCCACAGGCCAAATTCGAATTACTTGGCTACCATGTGGGGCGGGTCTAGATCGTTGTCCTGGCACCAATACTCGTCTATGTCCTGGTTGGCGGCCCACTGCAGCGTCCAGCCTCCGGTCCAGGGGCGGGTGTAGGCGGCGGGGTCGTTTACGGTGACTTCGTACTTTAATGTGTTGTAGTCGGGGCGGGAGAAGCGCTCGGTCAGCTTTAGGCTTTCGGTGTGGGGCAGGCCGCCGTTGGTGAACCAGAAGCGCTCGCTGAAGACGCCTACGTTGACTACCAGGGTGTCGCCTTCCCATTTACCCGACGAATAGCCGAAGTAGGTGGGGCTTACGTCTTCACTGGTGGGTATCGGGCGGCCATCGAGATAGATCAGGCGCCAGTTGCGGTTGCCGCCTCCGGAGAGGACCCAGATGCGCTGGCGGTCGGGCTGCTCGACGAACTGGACGCCGTGCGCGGCTAGGAATTGGCGCGGGCCGCTGGGGGGCAGGCAACTCACTATTGGGTCGTCGCGGAGCAGGGTCTTCTGGCGGTATTCGTACAGGCCTTTGGCCCAGGGCTGGAAGGGCGCTACTTTGGCGGCGTCGTTGATGTTGAGAAGGAGGCCATCCTTGTTCATGCGGATGTTGCCGGCGGAGGTTTCATACAGGCCGCCCGCGGTGGGGTTGGTCCAATAGCCGCGCTGGCCGGGCTCGGGACCTAAGCGCGGGTGACCGTCGGGCCATTTGGGAGCGGCCTTGGCTTGCACGCCTTTGGGCGGCGTGGCGGGCATGTTGGAGAAGACGCTCGAAAGTTTCTTGCCTCCGGCCAGGGTGAGCGTTTTTCCGCCGGCGAAGTTCGTGCCGTCGCGGGCCAGGCTGCCTTCTACGGTGACTACGTCGCCTACCTTGACCGACTCGCGGGTCCAGCCAGCGCTCTTGAGCTCGCTGGTGCTGGCGAATTCGCAGGCCCAGTTGGTGACCGTGCCTTTGTCGGTCACGTCGATGTAGGCGAAGACGTGGGGGTTGTTCCACTCCCACTTGGTGACTACGCCGGTGATCTTGACGGGCTTTTTGTCGTCGAACTCGGCTTCCCAGGAATGGTGCGCGGCTAGCGGCACGCGGGCGATCAGGATGGCCGACAGCAGCGCGGCGGAGGTGAACGGGAGGTGGCGGAGCGGGTGCTTCATTTCGTGTCTTCCTTTGGCCCGAAGTTTGGTCCGAGCTTTGGTCCGAGGTCTGGCCCGAAGTTTTTGGCCAGGTAGTTAAGAAGGAGGTCGAGTTCCTCGTCGGTGAGGACGGTGCCCTCCGAGATCATGCCCTTGGTTTCTTCGCGCCACTCTTCTTTGGTGTAGGCGTAGTCGCGGATGCGGGCCAGGCTGTGGCAGGAGGAACAACTGTCTTCAAATAAGTCGCGGGCGCGGTCTTTCTTGCCGAAGTTGAACGCCAGGTAAGCTACCACGCTGGCGGCTTGTTCGGTGGTGAGATGTGCTCCGCGCTGGATCATGGCGGCTACCGAGGTTTGCCATTCTTCGCGCGTGCGCTTTTGGGCGGTTATGGGGTCTAGGGAGTGGCAGGCGGTGCAGGTTGTGGCTACCAGCTGCTTGGCTTCGCCTTCGGGTAAGGGGGCCGGGGTTCCGGCATGGAGCGAGGCGGCGCTTAGGAGCAGGGCGATAAGGAGGGCGTCGGCATGAGTGCCGACGTTGCACGCACGAGTGCGTGCTCCACGGTTAGTCACAGGGGTTAGTCACGGGTGATTTTGAAATCGGCTTTGTTGGCGCCTTGCGACCAGGTGCCGGCCAGGGTCCGGTTGTAGGAGCCGATGTTGTCCAGCTTACCGTCGATGACGATGTGCGATCCGTCCTTGGCGTCGGCTTCCATGTGCACGGTCCACTTGCTGGCGTCGAGTACCACGGTCTTCAAGGGGACGCCCTGCGGGCCGGGGTTGATCATGCCCTCTATATTTTTTCCGTCGTACTTCATGAAGATCATGATCGGGGTGCGCTTGCCGGCTGGGGTCCAGGCGCCGTGCCAGGAACCCGTGAGGGGATGGCCTTCTTGGGCTAACACTGGCAATGCGGCGGCTACGATGATTAGAAGGGCGATCAATAGGGCTTTCGTGCGCATGCTGCTCTCCTCATTATTAAACTGCGAACTACGGCGGATCACCGCTCAGGTTATGGTAGATGGGTTTGGCGCGTGAGTCAACCGGGAGTGCGTTGCTGTAGCGCATGGCTGGGCAGATTCGTTGGGCCATCTACGGCGGCATCGCGTTTGCCGCCGGGATTATTCTGCTGGTGACGAGCCAAGCACAGGGGGCGGAAGGCCCAGTGCACGATAAACTGGACCTCGGATGAGACTCTTCGCAATCCTGGCGAGCCTGGTCTTGCTGATACACCTTGCCTGGATTGTCTGGATTCTGTTGGGATGGCTTGTTACCCGCACGCGCCCGTGGCTTCGGTGGCTGCATATTGGCTCGGTCCTTTGGGCCATTTGGGTCGAGGCCGGACCGTGGCCTTGCCCCTTAACGCTCCTCGAACAGGACCTCGAAGGCCGCGCCGGTTCCGGCGTGTATCAAGGCAGCTTCATCGTCCACTACCTTGAAGCTTTCATCTACCCGGACGTACCCCAGTGGTTGCTTACTTGGTTTGGCCCAGTCGTCTGCGTCGCGATCCTCGCTATCCATGGCCGCCGGTTCTGGCGGGACGGGCGGCTCCGCAAGATGCACGGCGGTTCAAGGGAGCTAAGATGAGGACGTATGCGCTCCGGTCCGCGCCTGCATCAAGCCCCGCTGCCCGGCTGGTAGGTTCGGAGCGCGGAGCGTCAGATAGAGGATATAGGAGTGAGATGATGCTGGCGATTTCGTCCAAAGCCAGCGCTCCCATCAAAACTGCGGCCGGTTGCCAATCGTCTGTTTGTCAACATATTTTCCAGCGTCATGCCAGCGCTGTCGCCCGTCGTGAGTTGGGACGGAATAGTGAACAACCGGCAACTTCTGCTTGTCGAACGGATCATAGTCCCGCCGCACGGTGAACGTTTCCTGCGCTAACCTGACGGACGCCACTGCGCTGGCTTCTGGGCTCTTCCAACCCGGAGCCTCGTCAGGATCGGAACTGCCGATCTGAAACCACAGATAATGACGCCGCCTCTTGGGAGAGGTGTAGATAGCGTAGGGTTCCACCCTGGCGGTTTTGCCGTCTGCCAAGGTTACGTCACACACCCTGAGCAGATTGCCGCCCTTCATGAACGTCGCGTCCAGGGACACTTCAAATCCTCCTCTGCCCCAGCCATTGTATGTCTATCATCGAGCCTTTGTGCTGGGCTGGCACTTAACTGCTTTCTGCTCGCTCAAGGATCGCGTTGAACATGGCCTTCCTCGATGTTCCCCTTCGATGTGGCCGTGAGCCGCCCGCCTATTCTGCGGGCACCTGCGCGGAGTTGCGGATGCCCTCGTGATCGGAGAAGCAGACGGTGCGTTGCCGGGCCGGGCATAGGCACCGCCCAAGAAATCACTTGATCGCTACCGTCACTCCGGTCTGGCTGCTCTGCGCGCCAACCTGAATGGTGAGGGGCACAGCGTTGCCGGAAGCAACGCCCTGGGGAACTTTGATGTTCACCACGTGCGTCTTGCCGTTATCTTTTACGGGAAAGATATAAGCCATCGATCCCGGCGTGTGGCCCGGTATGGCGATGGGCAGGACCTGCAGATCGCCGAGCACCACCGGCTGTCCTTCTTTGACCTCGGCATCGTGCTTCGGAAGCACGACCGAAGGCCCTTTCTTTTTCGCTCCGCCGGGCCCAGCGGGTGGGTTCTCCATCAGGTTCCAGTCCGGGGCCGAGAGATACACTTTGGAGCCGAAATGATCCTGCATGTAAGGCGATCCGCCGAAGTGGTCGGCATGGCCGTGGCCCACCAGAATGACCTTTACGTTGGCGGGATCGAGGCCGAGCTTCCGAAACCCGGGCAGGAGCTGCGTTTCGACCTGATCGGCGCCTAAGGAATCGATCATCAGGAGCCCCGCGGATGTCTGAATCACGTAAGCGGCGGTTCCTGAATTGCCGATGATATAAGCATTGTCGAAAATCTTGGAAGCCGGAATCACCGGATCGTCGGGCCGGTTGGGACGAGGCGCTTCGCAGAAAAAGTGTTCTTCCGCGGCCCACATCGGTCCGCCGGCTTTCTTGGCCTTTTCGATGAGCGCCTTTACTTCCGGTGAATCCGGCTTCGGCGGAGCGGCGTCCGGCGCCTGTGCTCGAAGCAAACCGAGCAAGCTAATCGCCAGAAGTGTGCCCACGATGTTTATCGCTCTCATTAGTCCCCGATCCTTTCCTCACCTTCCCAAGCATGGCTTACGGAACTTGCCCGCCCAGGTGGAATTCTATCGCGACTGGCCAAACTCGCGACGCGATTCCTCGATTTTCGGAATACAATACCAGAGGTTACCAGCGATCTTGTGGCGCGGGAAGCGCCGTCGGGAGATCCGGAAGGTGGATGTGAACATGATACTGGTTCTACTTTTACTCTCGGCCATGACAGCGCTCGCTCAAGGTCCTGGCGGAAGAGGAGGACCGCCCAATGCGCCGCGTACCGCCAGGCAAGCGGCGCCGGTCGATTTGACTGGATATTGGGTTGCGGTGGTGGTCGAGGACTGGAAATATCGCATGCTCCAAGCGAACAAAGGCGACTACGACGGGCTTCCGTTGAATGCGGCCGCACGCAAAGTTGCCGACGCGTGGGATCCCGTCAAGGATCCGCCCCCTGGCGAGGACTGCCGTAACTATGGCGCGGTAAACCTCATGCGCCAGCCGGGACGGCTGCATATCACCTGGCAGGACGATCAGACTCTTAAGCTCGAAAGCGATGCCGGGACGCAGACGCGATTGCTCTCCTTCGCGCCCTCGCAGGGCCAGGGCGGAGGCTGGCAAGGCGTTTCGCTAGCCACCTGGGACAGCGTGCCGGGAGGTCGCGGGCCTGTAACGACGGGCTCACTGAAGATCGTGACAACGAGGCTCCGGCCTGGACTTCTCCGCAGCAATGGCGCGCCCTATAGTTCGAACGCCACGCTCACGGAATACTTCGATCGGGTCGATTTTTCCGAAGGCAATTCATACCTTGTCGTTACCACGACCGTTGAAGATCCGGCGAATTTAACTGCGCCGTATCTCACCTCAGTCCACTTCAGAAAGCAGGCGGACGCCGCAGGGTGGAACCCTACCGCGTGCCGCTAGCGAGGGCGGTAAGCATGCGGCGGGCCCAATGAGGAGATTGGAAATAAAAACGATTGTTCGTGCGCTGCTGGCCGCGGCGCTCGTCGGCGGGAGCGGTTTCGCGCAGGATCCCACGGCCGGTGCGGGAGTGAATTCTCTTTTCCGGCCGGGCGCCACGGGCTCGGGCGCGGATATATCCGGAACCTGGATGCTGGGCGGCCATCAGGATGTCGCCTACATCACCGCTTCGGGGGCGCTGGTGGACTATGGCGGGATTCCGTTTAACGAGGCGGGCCGTCTGTACGCGCTGGCCTGGTCGGCATCGAGACAGACGGTCCGCGAGGAGCAGTGCGCCGGTTACACCATCCCGTATGCTTTCTACTCTCCAGGCAACTACCGCTTTTGGGAGGAGCGCGATCCCAATACCCAGCGGCTGATTGCGATTCATATGTACTTCCAGACTTCGGAAGTCAGCCGGACCGTTTGGATGGACGGGCGCCCGCATCCGCCGGCCTGGGCGGCGCACACCTTCGCGGGATTTTCCACGGGGGAGTGGAAAGGGAACGTCCTCCACATCACCACTACGCACCTCAAGCACGGATATGTTCGTGGAAATGGAGCTTCTCAAAGCGACGAGGCGACGGTACACGAGGCTTTGATTCGTCATGGCGACCGCATGACATACTTCGCCGAAACTATCGACCCGGTGTGGTTCGACGGACCGTTCACCAAAACCGTAATCAACGTCCGCAATATCATCGACCCGACCGCGTGGCTGTATGCCTGCGAGGATGGAGAAGAAATCTTGTCGCGCGACGATGCGGCGATTCCTGCGTATCAATGGGGGCAACATCCCTTCCTGCGGGAGTACGCCGACAAGAACCATGTCCCTTTGCTCGGAGCCCTAGGTGGCGCGGAAACCACACGACCGGAATTCATGACGAAACTGCGGGATGCATCCGCGGCGGAAGCCGCCGCTAGGGCCCTGACCGTTCCCGCGAGCGGAGTTCCGCGGCAGTCCAATCGTGGGGCGAACAGCGAACCGGACGACGGCGAGATTCACACCTTGGCCGTGCAAGGCAGTGTCTACATGCTGGTGGGGGATGGCGGGAATATCACCGTTCAAATTGGCGATGAAGGCCCCTTCGTGGTTGACACCGGAGCAGGTAAGTTGTCGCCCAAAGTGATTGCGGCCATTCGCGCTCTGAGTCCGCGCCCCATTCAGTTCATCGTGAACACCAGCCTGCATTCCCCGCACACCGGCGGAAACGCGAGCCTCGCAGCGGCCGGCGAAGATCCCAGCATTCAGGGTTCCTTCTTCGCCGGGCAAGCGCCCATAGCGGCCACGGGTTTCTTCGCCGATCCAGCCCATCGCGCGACGCTGATCGCGCACAACAACGTGCTGGTCCGGATGCAGACTGCCAAAGCGCCGGCCGAGGCGATCCCACCGGACACCTACCTCCGCGAAAGACGGCGCAAGTGGCATAACGGCGAGGGCATCGACATGTTTTACGAGCCGAACGCGAGCACCGATGGCGACACCATCGTGCACTTCCGCCAGTCCGATGTAATCGCCACGGGCGACATCTTCGACATGACGCGATATCCATTCATTGATTTCGCAAATGGAGGGTCGGTGAAGGGTGAGATTGACGCGCTCAACAACATTCTCGAAAAGACCGTCTATAAGCATGATGAGGACGGCGGCACCATGCTCGTCCCCGGCCACGGCAGGCTGGCCGACGAATATGATGTGGGGGAATACCGCGCCATGATAACGATCATTCGGGATCGTATTCAGAGGGCGATCAACGCGGGGGCCAGCCTGGATCAGGTAAAAGCGGCGAGGTTGACAGCCGACTACGATACGCGCTTCGGCGCAACCACTGGACCGTGGACGACCGATATGTTCGTCGAGGCGGTATATACGAGTCTGAAGAGCCCTCCCAAGACCCAAAACAGAAACTAGGGCCGCGGTAGTTCCAGCAGATGGCTCTGGTGCAAACTGAAGCCGAGGGTGAAATCGGTCAGGGTCGCCCTCGCTGAGTAGAGTCCCGTGGTGCGTCGCGTCACTGCCCGTTTGGTAAAAATATTCATGCGGCACGCCGATAGTATTTGAGCAGACTGCCCAATCGCTGACGACACTCGATCGAGCGCCGCCGCCGGTTCGATTGTTCGCCCGCATCTGAGAATAGTAGCTGGTTCCCTTTCCCCTGATGGTTCCGCTAGCTGTGATAGTGTCGGCTGTACTCGGCCAAGACCCGTGACAGCGAACCCTCACCGTGGCCGCAGTAACAGTGCGGTGCCTTCCCAACTTGGCTACCCCGGAAAAACTTTGGTCGGGAACCTGGGAGTCGAACCCAGTGATCTCTGCGTCCCACGCGCAGCGGATTTCCGTCTTCCTCGTTCCCGAACTCTACGTGCAATGCGATGGCCGGCCCACAAGGACTGGGACCGGAGGACTGTGATTCTGGAGCCAATGGAGCGAATCGAACGCTCATCGGTTGCATACCGGGCAACTGCTCTCCCCTTGAGCTACATTGGCTGGAGCCGGCATGGAGCGGGTGCAGAGAATCGAACTCTGTTGGTCGGACTGGCGGTCCGATGCCCAACCAATAGGCCACACCCGCCCACAATAAAACGGATTCAATCGTCAAAAACAAACCAGCGCGGGCCAAATAGACACACCCCGACCCGGATGCTTCCGACTGAAAGCAAATTCGACACTATTGATGTAACTAAAAACGCAAAAAGGGCGGCCATTTCTGGTGGCCGCCCTTCTTGAAACCGGAATCTCTATCCCAAGACGGTCAGGTCACCTCGCGCGCGCCCCTAGTGACGCTTGGCCGGGTACCTTTGAGGTCGCTCCGAAATTGGAATAAATACATCATGCAGTCTAAATCGTAAACCAGATTTCGATAATTTTCAAGCACAATCTTAACGCGGCGCGCTCTTTTAATGTTCCCTTTATCGCCGATCGGACGCCGTACGACGACGGGGCCATCCGCAACCGCGTATCCGCAGGGCGAGTCGAGTAAAGCCAGCCAGATCGTCAGCAGGGCGACGCTCGCCACCGGCTGGCTACGGCTTGTGCCACTGGTTGCGGAGTTGTTCGGCGAATTCGCCGGGGAGCGCGACTTGGAGCAGAAGTGGGGCTTCCCCTTTCTTGGGCGGAAGTAATACCAGGCGCTGGACGCCGCGCTGGCGATAGAGACGCACGCGGATTCCGTTGGCCGCCCGATACCAGCCGGATTGATAGTGCGAGTTCGCGAATCCGCCGACGCGCAACACGGGTTGCCAGCCGGTTTCCTGGTCCAAATCGACGGCGCGGATGCCTTCTGTGTCGGTTGAGCCGGCGCCGATGGTCACGGGATAGAAGCGATCGTGGATCGCGAGCGAATCGCCAGTCAGGGTGTAATCGGGCGGGCCGGGGTCGTAGCGCATCGCCAGGATCGCCACACAGAATCCGGCCAGCCCCAACGCAGGCGCGAGCACGGCCGCAACCGGGAACGGCCGGCGCGGGGCTGCTACCGTAGCGAGCGTGGCAATTACCCCGCTCACGGGCGCCTGCCGGCGAATCGCCGCCAGGAATCCTTCCACGTCATCGGGACTGAAGAGGGCGGTTTTCGCGGCGGTGATTAGAACGACCGCGCGGGAGCGATCGGTGGCGTACCAGGTGCAGCGGCCAAGCTTGTCGGTGCGGAACAGGCCGTAGTAGCCGAACAGGCCTCCACTGCCCCACAGCCGAATGCAGCCGCTGTAGTCGTCGCTCGACGCGGGTCTGGCTTCACGCACATCGTCGAGAGGCACGCGCACATTGCCGATCGGACGTTTGATCAGGACGCTGCGATCCGCGATCGTGTATCCGCGCGGCGAGTACGCGTAGGCCAGCGCGATCACGAGTATGGAGACGATTGCGACGATGACGTTCTGGATCACCGCCGCGAGGCTGAGAAGAAACACGCAGACTACGGCGCTCAGGATTTTCGTAGTGCGGTCGTAGGGAGCTGCGAAATTGGCGGACGGCATCCCGGCAGTCCTCTAGTCGATAGAGAATACGGCGCGGCCGGCGGGAATGTTCCGCACCAGATCGGCCGGCGAGTCGATCCAGTAGTCGGGGGTCCACCGGGCCATCTCGTCGAGATCGCCGTAACCCCAACGAACCGCGCACGTGCGAACGCCCGCGCGGCGGCCCGCCTCCATGTCCGCGGGCGAGTCGCCCACAAACAGGCACTGCTCGGGCGCAGTGCCGAAAACGCGTAAAGACTCGAGAATCACATCCGGCTCCGGTTTGGCCGGGAAGCCGTCGGTGCCCTGCACGTGGTCGAAGTGCGCGAGCAACCCGAATTGCTCCAGGACCACTCGGGTCGTGGCGGAGCTTTTGGTAGTAGCCGTGGATTTGCGTCCGCCTAGTTGCGCCAGCATCTCGGGCACTCCGGGAAACACCCGCGTCTCGGCGTGGCGGCGCTGGGGGTAGATGCGACGGTAGTCCGCAATCATTTCTTCTAACTCGGTGCCGGTAAAACCCAGGTCGCCGAAAGTGTCGAGAAGGTGCCGCCCGATGTAGCGGCGCAATTGGGTTTGAGACGCACCCGTGTGTCCGCGGGAGGCCAGTACATCGAGAATAGCGCCATTGATGTCAGCGGCCGAGTCCATCAGCGTCCCGTCCAGATCGAACAGGTACACGGGGAAGGGCGGGATCATTTGTCGAGCGCCGGTGGCCGGTCTGGAGACCAGCCCTACTGGTTACGCCGGTTGCGGGCCGCTTTCGGGCAACATGCCGGGCAGACGCAGCGGGGACTCAGGCTTGATCACCTGCTGCTCGCCACCGCCCGGGGGCGGCATGGGCGGCGGAGCCTGATAGGCCGCGAGTTTCTGGCCATCGATCAGCTGTCGCACTTCGGCTCCATCCAGCACTTCACGTTCGAGCAGCGCCAGCGCGATCCGTTCCAGCGCGTCGGAGCGCTCCTCGATCACCTTGCGGGCACGCTCATAGCCGTTCTGCACCAGCTTCTTTACCTGCTCGTCGATGCGAATAGCGGTAGCCTCGCTGTAGTCTCGATGCTGCGCGATTTCGCGTCCCAGGAAGATCTGCTCCTCGCGCTTGCCGAAGCTCAGGGGACCCAGCTCGCTCATGCCCCACTCGCAGACCATCTTGCGGGCCATGTCGGTGGCGCGCTCGATGTCGTTGCCCGCGCCAGTGGTGATGTGGTGCATGAAGACTTCTTCGGCGATGCGGCCACCCATCAGGATCGCCAACTGGGCTTCCAAGTATTCTTTGTTGTAGCAGTGCTTGTCATCCAGCGGAAGCTGCATGGTTAGGCCGAGCGCCATGCCGCGGGGGATGATGGTGACCTTGTGCACCGGATCGGCCTGCGGCGTCAGCACCGCCACCAGCGCGTGGCCGGCTTCGTGATAGGCGGTGTTCTTCTTTTCCTCGTCAGTAATGACCAGGCTCTTACGCTCCACGCCCATCATGACTTTATCTTTGGCCAGTTCAAAATCGAACTGCGTGACGACCTTGCGGTTTTGCCGAGCCGCGACCAGCGCCGCTTCGTTCACCAGGTTGGCCAGATCGGCTCCGGCGAATCCAGGAGTCCCGCGCGCGATGGTGGTCAAATCCACGTCGTCGGCCAGCGGAATCTTCTTGGTGTGGACCTTGAGAATCTGCTCACGGCCCTTGACGTCGGGCCGGCCCACAACCACGCGGCGGTCGAAACGGCCCGGACGCAGCAGTGCCGGATCGAGCACGTCGGGGCGGTTTGTGGCGGCCACCAGGATCACGCCTTCGTTGGACTCGAAGCCGTCCATCTCCACCAGCAATTGATTCAAGGTCTGCTCGCGCTCGTCGTGACCGCCGCCCAAGCCCGCGCCACGATGGCGGCCCACGGCGTCGATTTCATCGATGAAGATGATGCACGGGGCGTTCTTCTTGCCCTGTTCGAACAGATCGCGTACGCGGCTGGCGCCCACGCCCACGAACATCTCAACGAAGTCCGAACCCGAAATCGAGAAGAACGGCACGTTGGCTTCGCCCGCGATGGCCCGCGCCAGCAGCGTTTTTCCGGTGCCCGGCGCGCCGATCAGCAGCACGCCCTTGGGAATGCGTCCGCCCAGTTTTTGAAACTTCTGCGGCTCCCGCAGGAATTCGATTATTTCAGCCAATTCTTCCTTGGCTTCCTCGACTCCGGCGACGTCCTTGAACGTCACCTTCTTCTGTTGCGAGGAATGCAGGCGGGCACGGCTCTTCCCGAAGCTCAAGGCTTTGTTGCCTCCGCTTTGCATCTGCCGCACCATGAAAACCCAGAAGCCGATCAACAGCACAAAGGGCAGGAACGTGCCCAGGATATTCACCCAGTTGCTGCCATTGTCCTTTTCGACTTTGAGCGCCACACCCTTGTCCAACAGCAGGGAGGTGAAGTCGTTATAGCCGGGCGGAACCGTGGAATGGAATTCGTCTCCATTCTTGTACTTGCCGCTCACGTCGCCGGTAGCGGCGTTAAAGGTCACGTGGTCGACATAGCCATCTTTGACCTTTTTGACCAGTTCGGAGAACTGGGGCTGGTCACCGGGCGCTTTACTGTTGCGGAATACGGCCCAAACCAGTACGGCGAGGCACAATACGATCAGCCACAGGACGCCGTTTCTTACCGTAGAATTCATGATTTCTCCCTGCCCCTATGCTAACTGGCTCACAGTCGACTCGCACCTGTGCGCCCGCCGCTACTCACTATACAGACGCCAAAATCGCGGAAAACGATTCAAGTTCAGGCGTCTTTGCCTTCCGTCCTGCTGTCGCCTCTTGGCGCCGTTGCCCGCCCCGCCGCCACGCGGCCTGCCGTCGACCGCCCCAGTGTCAACCTTGGATACGTCCGCGCCGGCGGCCGGGTTCGCCGCGAATTCGGCGGCCACTCCGAAAGCACTGGCCCAGACAATCTGCTGTCCCAACGAAAGAATCGGCCAAAACGGCCTGCGCCAAGAGGGGACCCGGGCCCGCTGGAACATTTCCGCGAGTTTCCGGTCGCGCCCGTGGCCCAGGGGACGATAACGGTCCCCGGCCCGCCATCCGCGCAGGTGCAACTCGCGGGGCGGGTCGAAACGCTGGCCCGCCTTGCTTCCAGGTACATGCAACTTCAGCGTAGCATATGCGCCCGAGACCGGAGCAGAGCTGGGAACGGACTTGCTAACTTCTAGACAAATCAAGGCATTTCCTCCGGGCGAACGATACGATCCGGGGGCCGTCACCTGGACCGAAGGGACCGCCGTGGATTGCGATGCGTTCCCGGCCGGCCGGAGCAGGATCCAATCGAAGGAGAGCAGCACTTCCAGACCCGGCAAGGCCATGCGTCCCGAACCGGAACCGCGCTGGATAGCCAGATCGATCACCGCCTCTACGTGCCGAAACTCGACGCGGCGCAGGTCGCCTTTGGCCTGGCGGATCGCCTCGCGGACCAGCCTGCGGGCCGCGGCGCGGGGCAAGCCGGCCAGTTCACCGGCATGCAGCTCGATTCCAGCCGGGCCACCCTGTAACCCAACCGGGCCCCGTTGCAGCGTAGCCCGAGCCATGCGCCCAGTCTCTCGGGACCACCAGCGCTCTTCTTCGTAAGCCAGCTCGGCCAGATGCGCCAGGGCTTCGCGCAAGCGCGGATTCCATTCGCGCTCCAGTTGCGGGAGCAAGCGATGCCGGATGCGGTTACGGGCGAAGCGCGGGTCGGTGTTGCTGGAATCCTGGCGCCAGGCGATGCCGCGCGCGCGCAGAAACTGCTCGGCCTCGGCGCGGGTCGATCCGAGCAACGGTCGCACCACGCCCTCCGCGGTAGCGGGGAGGATTCCGGCCAGCCCGGCGAGCCCCGCTCCTCGGAACAGGCGGAAGAGCACGGTTTCCGCCTGGTCGTCGCGGGTGTGACCCAGCGCAACGCAATTTCCGGCGTTTTGCGCCACCAAAGAACTGAAAAATTCGCGGCGGTCGCGTCGCAGACGATTTTCGAGATTGCCGTCCCGGTTCTCCAGATGACCGGGCTCGGCCGGGCTCGCGGTGAAGTAGCGGAGTCCCAACCGCCGGGCCATCTCGGCCACGAAGCGCTCATCTCCGTCGGACTCGGCGCCGCGGAGCCGGTGATTGAAATGGGCCACACCGGCCAGTTCCACGCCCAGTATGGGCGCCAGCGCCACCAGCGCATGCAACAAACATGTGGAATCCGGCCCGCCCGATACCGCCACGATCACGCGGTCGCCCGGCGTCAGCATGTTATAACGGGAAATCGTCGTGAGTACGCCCTCAAGCACGTCCGCTACAACCATTGTAAGTCCGGATGCCCGCGACATCCCACGGCGACACACCGATCCCACACCATGAACCCAGAACTGAAAGAGCGCGCCGCCCGGGTGAGGCTGCTATTGATGGATGTCGATGGAGTGCTGACCGACGGACGCTTGATCAACCTCCCGGCGCCCGACGGCGGAGTCTTCGAAAGCAAGGCGTTCGACTCGCAGGACGGCATCGCGCTCCAATGGCTGAGCTGGCACGGTATCGAAACAGGTGTGATCAGCGGCCGGATTTCTCCCGCCACCGAGGCCCGCGCCAAACAGGTGAACATGCGCTACATCTACCAGGGACACATTGAGAAGGTCCCGATCCTGGATCAGATCCGCGCGGCCTCGGGGCTGGCGGCGGAGCAGATCGCCTATTGCGGCGACGATCTGACCGATATCGTAGTGATGCGGCGCGTGGGACTGGCCTTGGCGCCCGCCAACGCACGCCAGGAAGTGAAGCGGGCGGCGCACTACGTCACCCAAGCCGCGGGCGGCCGGGGCGCGGTTCGCGAGATCTGCGAGCTGCTGCTCGAAGCGCACGGCCGCTGGACCGATATCCTTAAGAAATACGAGGGGGACTAAACGTGGCGCACAAGACCGGCATTCAGGTGATCGCCGAGGAAGGGCCCGGCATTCTGCACCAGCTCTCCGGCGTGATCGCTGCCCACCAGGGCGACATCACCAGCGTGGAGATCGTGACGCCGCGCCGCACCTACTTCGAGGTCGAATTGCCGGGCGATACGCAAGCGCTGGTGGCCGCGCTCCAAGCCTTGCCCGTGGTGAGCCAGGTCGAGGTGCTCATGACCATGGAGAAGGTCTACGGCAAACGCATCATCATCATGGGCGGCGGTGCGCAGGTGGCGCAAGTAGCCATGGGCGCGATCATCGAAGCCGATCGCCACAACATTCGCGGCGAGCACATCTCGGTGGACACGATTCCATTGGTGGGCGAACAACCGCTCGCCGAAGCCGTCCGGGCGGCCGCGCGTTTGCCGCGCGTGAAAGCCTTGGTGATGGCCGGGTCGCTCATGGGTGGCGAGATTCAACGGGCCGTCCGCGAGGTGCGCGCGCAAGGGCTCATGGTGGTGAGCCTCAACATGGCCGGCAGCGTTCCCGCCGCCTCCGACCTGGTGGTGTCGGATCCCGTGCAGGCCGGTGTGATGACCGTGATGGCCGTGGCGGAGACGGCCAAGTTCTCCCTGGCGCGGCTGAAGCGGAGGGAATTCTGAAAGGAGCAAACTTAAACCGGCACTACTCTACCTCCACTTGCTACACTGCAAGTGAACTAATTAATTACTTCAGGAGTTGCCTTGAAACTCAAACCCATGTCTAATGTTGTTTCCGCATTGACCGCCAGGACCCAATTGGGCCAGATCATCCGGCGAGCCACGCGGAAGAACGAACGCTTCGTCGTCGATCGCCGCGGGGAGCCGAGCGTCGTGATTATGAGCATCAAGGACTACGTCGATACGATCGCGCCCGCGCCCCGGTGGTTGAAAGATATCCAGGCCGAAGCGAAACGAAAGGGCCTCGACAAACTCAAAATGAAAGACATCAACCGCTTGATCGCTGAGGTTCGTAACGCAGCCGATCGTTCCCCCATCACGGCCCGCCGAGCGAGATGATTCGGGCCGTGCTTGACACCAACGTAGTGGTGTCCGCGCTGCTCTCTCCTGCTGGTTTTGAAGATCGAGTCCTGAAACTTGTAGTGCGCGGGCAGGTGCAACTCTACGTCTCTCCACCCGTACTCGCGGAGTACGAACGTGTACTTACAAATTCCAAATTCAGCTTCAGCAAACTCCGTGTCCAGTCCGTCTTGAGCCGGCTCCGTGCTGCCTCCCACACCGTTCACCCGGTGCGGGGACTCTCTGGCTGCCGGCACGACGACGATAACCGGTTTCTCGAATGCGCCGACGCAGCCGGCGCCGGCTTCCTGATCACCGGCAACCAGCGTCACTTTCCGGCGCGCTGGAAGCAGACTCAGATCGTCAATGCCCGCCAGTTCCTGGAGCAAACAGTGTCGATTCGGAGATAACCCACCTCCCGGACTTCCGTACAATCGGTTCATGTCCCCGGAAGAATTCCGTGCCTCCGGCCACCAGGTCGTCGACTGGATCGCCGATTATCTGCGCGATGTGCGCGAGTACCCCGTGTTGGCGCAGACCACTCCGGGAGCACTCATCGCTTCCCTGCCCCCATCGGGACCCGACCGCGGCGAGCCCATGGAAGCGATCCTCGAAGACTTCCGCAAGCTAATCCTGCCGGGCATCACGCACTGGAATCATCCGCGCTTTTTTGCGTATTTTTCGATCTCCGGCTCCGGGCCGGGAATCCTGGGCGAGATGCTGGCGGCGGCGCTCAACGTCAATCACATGCTGTGGAAGACCTCGCCCGCAGCCACCGAACTCGAGCAAGTCACTCTGGGTTGGTTGCGCCAGTGGCTGGGGTTGCCCGGCGAATTCTTCGGCATCATCCACGACACGGCCTCCACCAGCACCATGCACGCGATCCTGGCGGCCCGCGAAGCCGCGGCGCCCCAGGCGCGGCTGACGGGCGAGTTCCCGGCGCTAGTCCTGTACACCTCCGAGCACGCTAATAGTTCTGTCGATAAGGCCGCGCTGGCCGTGGGCGTGGGATTGAGCCACATCCGCCACATCGCGTGCGACGACCAGTTCCGCATGCGGCCGGAGGCGCTGGAGTCGCAAATCGAAGCCGATCTGGCCGCGGGCCTGACGCCGTTCTGCGTAGTTCCCACGGTGGGAACCACGTCCACGTCCAGCATCGATCCGGTAGCGCGCGTCGGCGAAGTAGCACGCGGATTCGGATTGTGGATGCACGTCGACGCCGCCTACGCCGGTCCAGCGGCCGTGCTGGAGGAGTTCCGCCACATTCTGGACGGCGCCGCGCAGGCCGATTCGCTGGTGGTGAACCCGCACAAATGGCTCTTCACGCCGGTAGACTTGAGCGTCCTGTATTTGAAGCGGCCCGAAGTCATGCGCCGCGCCGTGTCGCTGGCCGAAGTCCCGCCCTACCTGGCGTCCAACGATCAAGCCGTCAACCTCACTGAATACAGCGTGCAACTCGGCCGGCGATTCCGGTCCTTGAAGCTGTGGTTTGTGCTGCGGTATTACGGGCGCGAAGGCATCGCCGCGGTGTTACGGGAGCAGATGCGCGTAGCCGCCGAATTAACCGGGACGATTCCCCGCGATGAACGTTTTGAGATCGCCGCACCCACGCTGTTCTCGCTGGTGTGTTTCCGGTACCGCGGCTCGGATGAAGAGAATCGCGAGTTGTTGGACCGCATCAATGCCACGGGCCGCGCGTTTCTGTCCGGAACGCAGCTGCACGGGCGCTTCGTCCTGCGCCTGGCCATCGGCAACCTGGCCGCGTCCCGCGAGGACGTGATGGAAACCTGGGAGCTGGTCAGGTCGCTGGCTCCCGTTCCAACGGACCACGGGTCAGTTCCTCCAGGGTCTGCATCTCCTGCTTAAGCACACCCACCTCGCGCCGGGCGCCTTCGAAATCTCCGCACTCGGCGGCGGCCTCGATTCTACGGGCGCAGTCGCGCAGGCTGGAGGAAGCCAGCTGTTGCGCGGCGGCCTCGATCATCTTCGCCTCGGCGGTAAGCGTGGACGCGTCCGCGCTGCCGGCGGCGGTCTCCAAACGCTCCAGGCGCTCCGGCGCCACGTTCAGGAACAGATGGAGCATGCCGCTCATCAGGCCCTTTTCCTCCTGCATCAGCCGGCTCGCGAGAACCCGGTCCAAACCGCTGGCGGCCGGGACCCCGCGAGCTGGATCGTCGGGCCCGCCGGACGCCGGAATTTTTGTCGCAAGGTGTCGCTCGATGGTATCCACCAGCACCTGCGCTTGTACCGGTTTGGAGAGGTACCCGTTCATTCCCGCTTGGAGACAACGCTCGCGGTCTCCGGTCATGGCGTGGGCGGTCATGGCCACGATAGGCATGCGGTCGAACCGTGGTTCGCGGCGAATGACGCGCGTGGCTTCCAAGCCGTCCAGCACGGGCATCTGCACGTCCATCAGCACCAGATCGTAAGGACGCTCGGCCTCTTCCAGCTTGGCCAGCGCCTCCTGGCCGTCCATGGCGACATCGATAGAGTATTTGTACTTGCGCAACATGGCCAGCACGACCTTCTGGTTAACCAGGTTGTCTTCCACCACCAGCAAGCGGGCCCCCGCGGCGGTAGCAGTTTCATGGACCAGGGGCCGGGCCGCTTCCAGGACCGGCGCGGGCGCGGCGTCGAAGAGCAAGGTCACCGTGAAGGTGCTGCCCTCCCCCGGCTCGCTGTCCACGCGAATCGAGCCTTCGTGCATCTCGACTAATCTACGCGTAATGGCGAGCCCCAACCCCGTTCCGCCGTGCTTGCGGCTCACGCTGGAGTCCGCCTGGGTGAACTTTTCAAAGATCTCGGCCTGCTTGGCCTTGGGAATTCCGGCGCCGCTGTCGCTCACCGCGAGAGACACCTCGATGCGTCCATCCGGGCGCTGTTTCGCGCCGTAGTCCACGCGCACCCACCCCTGCTCGGTGAACTTCACGGCGTTGGAGACCAAGTTGGACCCAATCTGGCGCACGCGCAAGGGATCGCCCAGCACCGCCGTGGGCGCATCCGGATCGCTTTCCAGGCGCAGCGCCACACGCTTCTGCGCGGCCTTGACGGCGTGCGACTTCACCACGTCCTCGAGAATGCCGCGAACATCGAAAGGGATATGCTCCAGCAGCATCTTGCCCGCCTCGATCTTGGACAGATCCAGGATGTCGTTGAGCAAACCCAGCAGCGCGTAGGCGCAGCGTTGTGCGGTTTCGATGTGCTCCCGTTGTTCGGCCGCCAGCGAACTGTCCAGCACCACGTCGAGCATGCCCAGCATGCCGTTCATCGGCGTGCGCAGCTCATGCGACATGTTGGCCAGAAACTCGCTCTTGGCCTGGCTGCCCGCCAGCGCCGCGTGCATGGCCAGTTCCAGCTCTCCGGTGCGCTGCCGGATGCGGTCTTCGAGCAGGTCGTGGTGTTCGCGGATCTCCCTCTGGGACGCCGCCAAAGCTTCGATCATGCGATTGAAGCTCTCGCCCAGATATTCGATTTCATCCCCGGTGCGGCTGACCTGGATGGGTTCCAGACGCCCTTTGCGGACGCTGCTGATGCCTTGCTCCAGCAGAGTCAAGGGGCGGGCCAAAAGCCGTGTGGTGGTGCGCGCGATAAACAGCGCCGCGATCGCCACTGTCACCAGCAGGACCACGCCCATGGTCCAGTCGAAGGTGTGGCGGCGCAAGTCCTCCCACAGCACTACCGCGACCACCCAGGTCAGCAGCAGAACGGTGAACAGAGAATATTTGGATGCCAGCGATCGCCTAGGTCTGGGTACGCTGTTGTCGCCCGCGACAATTCCGGCCTGCAACTTCCCCTCCACACTCCATGGTGCGGCCCCAGACCCAGCCGCAACCATCGGTCGAAAACCTTAGCCCTCCGGAGTTTTAGTCAGTAGCACCTGTAGATCTACTGACTCAGCGCCCCGGCGCAGCACACATCTCCTGTGGCTGCAATATTGGAGGGACTGCTATGCTTTGGGAAATGTCCCCGCGGCTAGCTACATCGCTCTGCGGCATTAACCTTAAGACTCCGGTGCTGGCGGCGTCGGGAACCTATGGGTATGGCATCGAGTTCAGCGATTTAGCGGATCTGGCCGCCATCGGAGGCATCGTGGTGAAGGGTTTGTCGCGCGAGCCCATGGACGGTAACGCGCCTCCCCGCGTGCTCGAAACCCAAGCCGGGATGCTCAATTCCATCGGGCTGCAGAACATCGGCGTGCGAGCCTTCGTCAAGGACAAACTTCCCGCGCTGCGCGCGACGGGCGCCACCGTGTTCGCCAATGTCTTCGGCTACGCCGTGGAAGACTATGTCGAAGTCGTGCGCGTGCTCAACGACGCGGAAGGCGTAGCCGCCTACGAATTGAATGTGTCGTGTCCCAACACGCGCCATGGTGGCATCTACTTTTCGAGCGATCCATCGCTGCTGGCCGAAGTGGTGGGCGCCGTGCTCGCAGTCGCCGAGCGCCCCTGTGTGGTCAAGCTATCGCCCAACGTGGCGCGCATCGAACCGCTCGCCCGAGCCGCCGAAGAGTCCGGCGCCGACGCCATCTCGCTGATCAACACGGTGGTGGGCCTGGCCATCGACGCGCAAACCCGCCGGCCGCGATTGGGCGCCAACTTCGGCGGGTTGTCAGGCCCCGCGATCAAGCCCCTCGCCCTGCGCATGGTCTACGAGTGCGCACAAGCCGTCAAGATCCCCGTGGTGGGATTGGGCGGCATCGCCCATGGTGTCGACGCGGCGGAGTTCCTGATCGCGGGCGCCACCGCGGTTCAGGTGGGTACGGCCAACTTCTGGGACCCCACCGCTCCGGTGCGCATCGCGCGAGAATTGGATGGTTTCCTGGCGCGCGAGAACGTCGCGCGCGCCGCCGATTTGACCGGTACGCTGCGCTTCAACGGAGGAACATCATGAAGAGGATCATCGCCACCGATCGCGCTCCCCAGGCCATCGGGCCGTATTCGCAGGCCGTGGTCTACAACGGCCTGGCGTACCTGAGCGGACAGATTGCGTTCGACCCAGCCTCGGGCCAGTTGGTCTCCGGCGGGATCGTGGAGCAGACCGACCGCGTGCTTCAGAACCTGAAGGCCGTGCTGGAGGCCTGCGGATCGTCTCTGGACCGAGTCCTGAAGACCACGGTGTACCTGAAGGACATGACCGAGTTCACGGCCATGAACCAGGTGTACGGACGCTACTTCGCGCACGAACCACCCGCGCGCGCCACTGTAGAAGCGGCCCGCCTGCCTCGCGACGTGCGGGTGGAAATCGACTGCATCGCCGCAGTGAAGTAGCACCGCAAACAAGCGCCGTGTAGCGTTTGACTTCCCCGGCCTCCGGGCATAGACTCATCTGCTAGTTCCAAGGAGGGCGTCAGGGTGAAGACTCGTGCGTGTTTCGCAGGTTTCCTGTGTTCTTGCGCCATGCTCTGGGGGCAGGCGATCTCGACATCTCAAATCAACGGCACGGTGCAGGATGCGACCGGACTCGCCGTGCCAGGCGCGGAAGTCAAGGCGACGCAAACCGCCACCGGACTGGTTCGAACGACGCCGACCGGCGTGGACGGCGGATTCGTGATTACCAACCTGCCCGTCGGTCCGTATCAACTGGAAGTCGCCAAGGAGGGTTTCGCCAAGTACGTGCAATCCGGCATCACTTTACAAGTGGGCAGCAATCCAACTGTCGAAGTCACGTTGAAGGTCGGCGCAGTCAACGAGCAAGTTCAGGTGGAGGCCAACGCAGCTTTGGTGGAAACCCGGAATGCTGGTGTCGGCGCGGTGATCGATAACCAGCGCGTCCTGGAATTGCCGCTGAACGGCCGCCAGGTGACCGAGCTGATCTATCTCTCGGGCATGGCCACGACGGTGAACGGCGCAGGATTGAATTCGGGAGTCCGCAACTTTCCGACGGTCGATATCTCCGTGGCAGGCGGGCTGGCGAATGGATTGACCTACCGGCTGGACGGAGGCACCCATAACGATCCCTACAACAACCTGAACTTGCCGCTCCCGTTCCCCGATGCGCTGCAGGAATTCAAGGTGGAGACCAGCGCTCTGCCGGCGCAGTACGGGCACCACTCGGCCGGCGCGGTGAACGGCGTGACCAAATCCGGAACCAATGAATTTCATGGCGACGCGTTTGAATTCCTCCGCAACGGCGATGTCAACGCCCGCAACACCTTCGCCCCCGTGGCGGACCAGCTCAAGCGCAACCAGTTCGGGGGAACCTTCGGCGGACCGATCCTAAAGAACAAGCTCTTCTTCTTCGTGGGCGAGCAGACCACCACGTTACGAACCGCGCCAGTGACCAACATCGCCTTTGTGCCCACGGCCCAGATGCTTGCGGGGGACTTTACGGCAGTTACCTCTCCAGCCTGCAACACGTCGGGCAAACAGGTCAACCTATCGGCGCCCTTCGTCGGCAACAAAATCTCTCCGGCTCTTTTCTCGGCGCCCGCCATCAAGATCTTGGATTGGCCGGGCTTCCCCCAGTCGGCGAATCCCTGCGGCCAGATCACGTTTGGCCGCAGCACCCGGAGTAATCAGTTCGATTCGCTGGCCCGGGCCGACTACCAAAAGAGCGATCGTCATTCCCTGTTCGTCCGCTATCTGCAAGCGCGCCTGGATCAGCCGTCGGACTACGACAAGACCAATCTTCTGGCGGCGTCCGTCGCCAATCTGAATTTCCGTGTGCAGTCGGCGGTGGTGGGCGATACGTACCTGATTGGCGCCGGCATGGTGAGCAGCTTTCGCGCGACGCTGAATCGCGCCGCGATTCCCAAGAGCAATCCGCAGGTTTTCGGCCCCAACGACGTGGGCATCAACATGTGGCCCGGCGTGCCGGGCTTGATGCGGATCACCGTCACCAACGGGTTCGCCCTCGCTTCCACCAACGAGACTCCCAGCATCTACAACACCACGGGGTTTCAGTTCGCCGAGGATTTCAGCATCGTCCACGGGTCGCATCAGTTCGGATTCGGAGGCGAGTTCATCCGTTCCTACCTGGACGCCACCTCGGGGCTGAACGCCTCCGGCCCCTTTACGTTTAACGGCCAGGTTTCCAGCGGCTCCAGCGGCGTCGGCTTGGCCGACTTCATGATCGGCAAGCCGTCGGCGCTAACGCAGGCGACCACAACCATGGCTTACGAGCGCATGAATTACTTCGGGGCTTACGCCCAGGACACCTGGAAGCTGACGTCGCGGTTGACCGTCAGCTATGGCCTGCGCTGGGATCCGTACCTGCCGCTGACGACGAAGTACGGCTGGACCGCCCATTTCGATCCCGCGTTGTTCGCGCAGAACGTGCATAGCACGGTGTTCACGAACGCTCCGGCGGGTGTGGTTTACCCTGGTGACCCGCAATACCCGTCTTCCGGCAATAACGTAGCGAATTCCCGCTGGAATAACTTCGCGCCGCGCCTGGGCCTGGCTTGGGACCCGCAAGGCAACGGGCGCACCTCGGTTCGGGCGGCCTACGGACGGTTCTTCGATCTGCCGTCGCTCAACAACTACGTCGGATTTGGTTCCACTCCGCCCATCGGGAACACAACCACGGTGAATTTTCCAACCAGCTTCGCCGATCCGTGGGCCGGGGTCCCGGGCGGGAATCCGTATCCCATCACCGTCGGCAAGAACTCTCCTTTCATCAATTTCGGTACCTACGAGAATTTCGTTCCTAATCCGAAGACCACCTACTCGCAGCAATGGAACCTCAGCCTTCAAAGGCAGCTCGGAGCGGACTGGCTGGTGGCGGCGAACTACGTCGGAACCATGATCATTCATCAGTGGGGCGGCAACCAGGCCAATCCCGGCATCTACATCCCGGGCAGTTGCGTGCTCAACGGCGTGACGACCAACCCCTGCTCGACCACGGCGAACGTGAATTCACGGCGTCTGCTGGACCTGCTGAACCCGTCCCAGGGAACCTACTACGGCTCCATCAACCAGTTGGACGACGGAGGGACCGCCAACTACAACGGCATGGTGGTTTCGCTCCAGCACCGCAGCTCCAAAGGCTATTCCATCCTGGCAAACTACACTTTTTCGCACTGCATCGGCGATCTGCCCAACCCCGAACTGGCGGTGGCCGGTTCCAACTTCATGATCCCCAATAACCGCCGGGCGGACCGGTCCAATTGTTTGCAGAGCGACCGGCGGCAGCTCTTCAATTTGTCGGCGGTGTATGAGACGCCGAAGTTCGCCAACTCGAAGTTGCGATTGGTGGCCAGCGGCTGGCAGATCTCGCCCATCGTCAGGGTTCAAAGCGGTCCGTTTATCACCATCACCAGCGGCATCGATGGGGCGCTGACGGGACAGGGCGGCGAGCGCGCCAATCAGGTGCTCGCCAATGTGTTTCAACCCAACAAGACTCTCAGCAGTTACCTGAATCCGGCGGCTTTCTCCCAACCCGCGACCGGCACCTACGGGAACCTGGGAGCCAACAACATTCTTGCACCCGGACTCATTTACGTCAACGGCGCAGTGACGCGAACCTTCAAGATTCGCGAGAAGCAGTCCCTGCAGTTCCGCTTCGAAGGGTTTAACATCCCCAACCATGTCAACCCCAGCACTCCCACAGCCGCGCTCAACAATCCAAACTTCGGACGAATTCTCGCCGCCGACGATCCGCGGATTCTGCAGGGTGCGTTAAAGTTCGTCTTCTGATTCGGTAGCACAGGCTCCAGCCCGTAGCGTTAGTGCGCCTCGTGCACCGAATACTGCTTCTGCGGCGGGTTGAGCACGACGTCGATGACTTTCTCATCCACTTCGACGTCGAAGTTGCCTCCGAACGTCTGATAGTTCTTGGCGATCACCTGGACCAGAATCTTGCCCTGCGGCATAGGAGGCATCTTGGCCATGCCTTCCTCGGAGGTGCGCAACTCCCATTCCTTGCGGGCTTTGTTGAGTTTGACGACACTGCCCGAGACGAATCTCACTATCACGCTGGCGTTGCCGATAGGTTTACCCGCCTGGTTGGTGACGTGAATCGTCAGGGTGGTCGTATCGCCAGCCGTGGCCGCCAAGGCGGTCACGAGCAGCGTTAGCGCGAGGTTTCGCATCGCCCCGATTATCGCAGATTGAGCGCGTCCCCGGAGTCACGCAGCAGCCAGCTTGTAAGGATCTCGCGAAACTCAGGGCGAAATCGGAGGCAGCTCTTGGCGACTTGGCGCCTTCGCGAGAATTAAGTTGGGGATCGCGATCCAATGAATTCTCTAGCCAAGCCGCGAAGCTTCGCAAAGAAGAAAATGGCTCGCCGAGGTTGTCTCTTCGGCCCGCACCTGGTGTGCTAACCTGAAACGTTTACCCGCCATGCCTCCCACCCGCGAGAAATCCCAACTGATGAGCGCTTCGGAAATCGACCGGACCCTGGTGCGGCTGGCCCACGAAATCCTGGAGCGGACCGTGGACCTGGACAACCTGGTCTTCATCGGAATCCGCCGCCGCGGCGTTCCGCTGGCCCAGCGCCTGGCCCAAAAAATCGAGAACCTGGAGCACCGCAAAGTGCCCGTCGGCATTCTCGATATCAACCTGTACCGCGACGACCTCTCGACCGTGGCCACCCAACCCGTGGTGAGCGCCACCGAAATTCCCTTCTCCGTCGTGCGCAAGGATGTGATCCTGATGGACGACGTTCTCTACACCGGCCGGACCATTCGCGCCGCGCTCGACGCCTTGTTCGATCACGGACGGCCGGCGCGCGTGCAACTGCTGGTATTGATCGACCGCGGCCACCGCGAGCTGCCCATCGAAGCTCAGTTCGTGGGCCGCAAAGTGCAAACTACAGATATCGAAATCATTGAAGTGAAATTCAACGAAATCGACGGAATGGAGAAAGTGCTGCTCGTCGAAAAGGTGGATGAAGCTGCGCCCATGAGAGCTTAATGCCGCGCGGACTGCTAGGAACCGAAGACCTGACGCGCGAGGAAATCCAAGCCATCCTCGACCGCGCCCGCGACTTCCGGCCGGGCGAGGGCCAGCGTTTTCAGAAATTCGACATCCTGCGCGGACGCATGGTGGTGAACCTGTTCTTCGAGGCGTCCACGCGCACGCGCACCAGTTTCGAGATCGCCGCCCGCCGCCTCGGCGCCGACGCGGTTTCGATCACCGCTTCGGCCTCCAGCGTGTCCAAGGGCGAATCGCTGGTGGATACGCTAAACACTCTGGCGGCCATGCGCCCGGATGCGATCATCATGCGCCACGCGGCTTCAGGCGCTCCGCACTTTTTGCAGCGGCACCTCGAAACGCCCATCATCAACGCCGGCGACGGCACGCACGAACATCCCACCCAGGCGCTGCTCGACGCCCGCACCATCCTCGACCGCGGCGCGTCGCTCGAAGGCCTGCGCGTGGCCATCATCGGAGACATCGCCCACAGCCGCGTGGCCCGCTCCAATGTGTATCTGCTCTCGAAATTCGGCGCCGATATCGTGCTGTGCGGTCCGCCATCCCTGCTGCCCAAGGAGCTGGCCCAACTCGCGCCCGGAGTCACGCTCACCAACAACATGGACGAAGCCATCCGCGACGCCGCGGTCATCATGATGCTCCGCGTCCAGCTGGAGCGCCAGCACGAAGCCTCCTTCCCCGCGAGCGAGTACTTTCAGTTTTACGGATTGCGTCTGGAGCACCTGCGACTGGCCAGCCCGGAGGTAATCGTAATGCATCCCGGCCCCATCAACCGGGGGCGCGAGATTTCGTCGGAGGTCGCCGACTCGCAGCGCTCCGTGATTCTGAACCAGGTCGAAAACGGGATCTCCGTCCGCATGGCGGTGTTGGAACGGGTGCTGGCCGAGCAAGGAAACCATGGCGTCTCTGCTCATTAAGAACGGACGCGTGATCGACCCGGCTTCGGGCCACGATAGCGTCGCCGATGTGTGGATTCAGGACGGCGCGATCGTCGGCGTCGGGGCGAATCTGGCTCCCGGCGACACCGAACTCTTCGACGCCACCGGCCTCATCGTAGCGCCCGGCTTCATCGATATGCACGTGCATCTGCGCGAGCCGGGTTTCGAGCACGCCGAAACTATCGAAAGCGGATCGCGCGCGGCGGCCGCGGGCGGGTTCACGTCCATCTGCCCCATGCCCAACACCAAGCCGGTGAACGATAACGCCACGGTCACCAGCTACATCATCGAGAAGGCGCGGCGGCATGCGCTGGTCAACGTCTACCCCATCGGCGCCATCACCAAGGGCAGCGCGGGCGAGGAACTGTCGGCCATCGGAGCCATGCGCCAGGCCGGAGCCGTCGCCATCAGCGATGACGGGCGCCCGGTGATGAACGCCCGGGTGATGCGCCGGGCCATGGAATTCGCGCGCAGCTTCGGCATACCCGTGATCAACCATTGCGAGGACCTGCACTTGAGCGCGGGCGGCGACATGCACGAGGGTCTGGAGAGCGTCCGCCTGGGCCTGCGCGGCATTCCAGCGTGCTCGGAAGATGTCATGGTGGCCCGCGATATACTCCTGGCCGAGCTGACGGGCGTGCGCTATCACGTCGCCCACATTTCTTCGCGCCATTCAGTCGAAATGGTGGCGTTCGCCAAATCGCGCGCCCTGGCCGTCACCGCCGAAGCGACGCCCCATCATCTCGCGCTGGCGGATCGTGACATGCCGCCCTACGACGGCAATTTCAAAATGAAGCCGCCGCTCCGCGGCTGCGGCGATGTGCAGGCCGTGGTCGAAGGCATCGTGAACGGCGCGGTGGACGCCATCGCCACCGATCACGCCCCCCATCCGGGCAGCGAAAAAATGCAGGAGTTCGAGCGGTGCCCCTTCGGCATCCTGGGCCTGGAGACGGCCCTCGGCGTCTGCCTCGAACAACTAGTGCACTCCGGCAAGATCAAGCTGACGCGCTTGGTAGCCCTGTTCACCACGGGCCCGGCGCGAATTCTAGGCCTTGACCGCGGGACCCTAGGGCAAGGCGCGCCCGCCGACGTCACCATCTTCTCCACGTCGCGTGAGTGGACCTACGATGTAAACCGCTCCTTCTCCAAGAGCCGCAATTCACCCTTTGACGGCCAAACCTTCAAGGGCGGCCCGGTGGCGACTATCGTGGCGGGCGACATCGTATGGCAGGTTTGATCCGGACGCACTTCGCTTAGTCCCGCGGAGAATTACGGCTCATCGGGAGTCAGTCCAAGGATGCTTTGCACATCCCGTGCGGCGTGGAGAACCCGGATGATCTGCAGCGGCTTCGTCGCGTGCCGGTAGCGATCAAATACGAGTAGACCAGAAAAAAGCGGTGCCGCTTGTCGGTGAGCACCTCGCGCCAGTGGCCCATGCCGGGGGTCTTCGACAGCCGGATCATAGTGTTTTCCAGTGCGTCCAAAACCCGGTCGGCGGCTTCGAGGCTGTCGCCGGCGATGTAATCCCAGATGTCGTTGAGGTCCTGCGTGGCTTGGGTGGTGAGGATGAACCGCTTCATCGCTTGGCGCGCTTGCGCTTGGCGCCGCGGCGGCGGATTTCCGCAAAGATCTGCGCGCCATCGACGAATTCGCCGCGGTCGGCCTGTCCGCTGCCAATTGCGATTTCCTTGCGCAGTTCTGCCAGTCGAATGGTCTTCAACTCTTCCCGTTCCTTGAGCACGCGCAACCCTTCCCGTACGACCTCGCTTTGTGATTGGTACAGCCCGGTCTTGAGAAGATCGGTGATGAAGTTGTCGAACACGGGGCCAAGATTCACGTTCATATCTTTCAAACGTAGTTGATATAACAACACTTGTCAATTGTTGACAACGGCTACAGGAGTGGACACTCACCCTTTGACGGCCAAACCTTCAAGGGCGCCCGGTGGCTACCATCGTGGCGGACGACATCGCGTGGCGGTCTGATCCCCTTCCGGCTACTCAATTTACTTACTCCCTAGTCTTGAGTACTGTTTCTGTCGAGGTGATATACGTGATACCAGTATCGCCAGTTGACTTCTCGGAACGCAGTTTGGAAGAGGTCATGAGAATCGAAGTTGAGAATCGCGCGTGGAATAAGAGACTCCGCCAGGAGAACACCGCCCTGGTGGACAGCCGCCTGGCGAAGCATATCAGCCAGGAAGAATATGCGGAACGCCGCCAATCCGCGAACGCGGACGCGGCTGAATGCAAGCGGCAGAGATCCCTTCTCGTCAACGAGATCCGCTGTCGGCGCGACACTCACGCCTCCGGCTAATAGCGGCCTTGCGTGGCCGACCTGCGCACAAGTTCGAGGGAGGCGCCTGGCCGGCGCCACCCCGCTTTTCCGATCTGTTAGTAGCGATTGCGGCGCTGACCGCTGAAACCGCCACCGCCACTACGTTCCGCCTTAGGACGGGCTTCGTTGACGTTGAGCGCCCGGCCGTCGAGTTCCCTGCCGTTGATCTCGGCGATGGCCCGATCCCCTTCCGCATTGTTGCTCATTTCGACGAACCCAAAGCCTCTGGATTGTCCCGTATCCCGGTCGGTCACGATGCTGACCCGATCGACGGCGCCATAAGCTTCAAACATGGAGCGGATCGAATCTTCGGTAGCGCCAAAGCTGAGGTTTCCTACAAAGATGTTTTTCATTTGTATCCTTCTGAATTTACAGAACAGTGAATCGAGGCAGGATCGGACGAGGGTGGTTAGACCGGACGCTGCGAAAGAGCCAAAATCAAAGAACTGTCAAAACCTACGTTCTTATAATGACACGGAATAGCCCCCGATGCAATCGGGAATCGGCTCACCGAAGGGCGCGGACCAAGCTCGCGCCCGGCGTCCCAGCGTGGAGCGGGCTTCAGCCTGCAACGGAGGCTTCAGCCTCCGCCTCTACGCGTGTGCCGAAGCACCAGTACGCAATAACCGACGTAGCCCTGTCTAATTTCAAAAGGCGTACTTCAGCGCCATCTGCAAAATCCTAGGGTCGCCGGCTTGACCCGTCGTGGCCGGCCCGGTCACCGCCGTCGAAGTGATCTGCCCAAAGAGCGCGCTAGTCATCAGCGTGCTGTTCACGGACAGCGCGAAGTTGACCAGATTCGGCAGATTGTAAGCCTCCGCCCGGAACTCCAAGTACTGCTTTTCGCGAATCGGGAATTTCCGGGAAAGCGCCACATTCACCACGATCAACCCGGGACCGCGAATAGTATTCTTGCCCGCGTTCCCCAGTTGCCCGGTTGCATTGGGCGTATAGCACGAGGTGTTAAACCATTCGTGAATCGACTGGGTGAAGCTCGCAAGCTGCGACGCGCCGCACACCAGGTTCGGCCGCTGGATGCCGTTAGTAGCGGTCTGCCCGATGGTCCCGTTAAGCGCGTAGTCCTTGCCGCTGAGCAGGTTCGCATCCAAGCCGCTCTGGATGCGAATAATGGGCGACAACTGCCAGTTCCCCGCCAGCCTTTGCACCCAGGCGTTATCGAATTTCGGACTAGCAAACACGAACGAGCTGCTGAAATTCTGGCGCACATCCTGAGTGCAACTGCCGCGGCTGGTGCTGAAATTAAACGGATCCTGGCCGTCATAGTGATTGTTGATCGTACCGGGCTCGGCCACGCTGATGCAGTGCGACCAGGTGTAGATCGCATTGGCGGCCACATTGCTTCGGAACCGTTTCTCCAGCGTGATCACGCCGGCGTTGTAGAAGGCGTTTCCGCCGGCGATCGTGGTCTGGAGGAAGCCGTAATACTTGCCGTACGTATTATTGGTAAGCTCCAGCACACGCCTCTGCTCCGTGTTCGCCGTGGTGGAGCACGTGGAGTAAACCACGCCGTTGATCGTACAGTTGTTCCCCGGGATATAAATCGCCGGGTTGTTTTCGTTTTCAATCCACTGATGGGTGGTCTTGTTGCCCAGATAGGAGAGCGTCAAAGACCAATCCGCGCCGAACTGTTTCTGCGCACTCAGGTTCCACTGCTGTGTATAAGGATTGGGACTGTTGGGAGTGAACAGATTGTAGGCGCCGTCGATGGGGAAAGCCGTCGTCGGGCCCAGCTTGAAGGGGAACGGATCCCCGCCCGGATAATTGCCATACGGGTTGGACAAGACGGGATTGGTGACTGAGAGCGCCCCGCCGAACGGAGCATTATTGGCCGCATTGATTTCGAAGCCGAAGCCTGGAACGTCGTAAAAGATGCCGTAACCGGCGCGGATGACTTCCTTGCCCTGACCGCGAGGATCGAACACCACGCCCACCCGCGGCGAAAAAATCTTAAAGTCTTTCGGAGCGATCCCGTTGCCCTGGTTCCATCCCTTATCGCCCGGGAAGATCAGCCCGGCCGGCGCATTCGTATACACCGAGCTGGTCACGTTGTTCACGAAGTTGGCCATGTTGAACTGTTCCACGAACGGGAAATTCGCTTGGGCCTGGCTCGGCAGGAAGGGCTCCCACCGGAGACCGTAATTGAAAGTCAGCCGCTTGGTCGCCTTCCACGTGTCCTGCGCGTAGAAACCAATCTGGTTCCCGCGCTGATACTGCCGCGCGCCGTACCCCTGATTGAGCGTAGCGGGCAACCCCGCCACGAAATCCGCCAACCCGCTCCCGGTTCGGGTGCCGCTGAAGACGAATTCTCCGTTATCCAACCTCAAGCTGGTGTAGTTGTACTGCATCTTTGCAAAATTCACGCCAAACGCAATCTGATGATTGCCCCGGGTCATGTCGATGTCGTCGGTAATCTGCCCGATCGACTGCGGAATCCTAAAATTCGTAATCCCCGCCGTCCCGATGCTGATGCTTCCGCTGATCTGGAAGCCCACGAACGGAATCGGCGAGAGCGAATTCAAGTTGATCCCGAGGGCGCTGGGGTACACGGTCGTGGGCTCGTAGTTGTTGTTGGCGTTATACGCCGCCGCGGCCCGGAACGTGTTGATCGTCCGCGGGGAAATGAGATACGTATCGCCGACCACCGCGGTGTCGGCATCATTGGCCGCCCCTTGGAATCCGCTGGTCGCCGCCAGCAGGTTCGAGGTGGCGCTCGTAAAGTCCTGCTTGATGTTATAGCGCCCGGTGAAGAAGCGGGCGAACATCTGATTCTTGGCACTGAGCTGATAGTCCGCGCGGGCAATGATCTGCTTCTCGTCGGTTGCGCTCGGGAAGCCGTAGGTGACCGTACCGCACTGATTGGGAGCGGGCGTGGGCGCAAGCCAGGTGCCGATCTTGGCCGTGATCGGGCTGATCAACGACGGCGGGAGCTGGTTATTCACGAACGGCGCCGACAACGTCTTTTGCACCCCCGCATTGCAAGCCGGCGATTCCTGCACCGTGAAGTTCCCCGCCAGATCCGCCGCAGTCGGGATAGTGGCGACGGTAGTGCCGGCATCCGACCGCAGGATCGTATCCTGATAGCCAAAGAAGAAGAACAGTTTGTTCTTGAGGACCGGGCCGCCGACCGTGCCTCCAAACTGGTTGCGCTTCAGAGTGTCCCGCGCGGCGGCAAAAAAGTTCCGCGCATTCATGTCGCCGTTCCTCAGGTATTCGAACGCATCGCCGTGCCAATCGTTGGTGCCGGTCTTGGTCACGATGTTGGCCACCGCGCCCGAATGATGTCCGTAGCGGGCCGGCATGGAGCTGGTCTCCAGCTTGAACTCTTGCAAAGCGTCGGGGAAAGGAATCGGCAGCGGCTGGTAAGCTTCCAGGCCGCTGTGGTCCACGCCGTCGAGCTCATATAACACGCTCAACACCGAACTGCCGGCCACCGAGATCGATATAGCCGGATAACCGCGGCCGATTCCGATCGCCGATCCCATGGACACCGAGGGAGCCGACAGCAGCAGCAGTTCCTGCGGATTGCGGCCGTTGAGCGGCAGGTCTACCACGCGCTGGTTGTCGACGACGCCGCCCACCGCGGTACTCTGCGTCTCCACTACCGCCGCGCTGGCCTGCACCTGCACCTGATCGCTCACCGCTCCGACTTGCAGAGCCACGTTGATGGTCGGGTTGCTGTTGACTTGCAGAACAATGCCGCTCTGCACGTAAGTGCTGAAGCCGCCCTTGCTCACTTGCAGTTGATAAGGCCCGATCGGAAGATTGGTGATCAGATAGCCCCCATCGGGACTGCTGGTCACGGTACGAACCAAGCCTGTGTCGGTGTGAGTCGCTCTGACTTCCGCGCCCGGCACCGCTCCACCCGTCGCGTCGGTTACAGTTCCAGCAATATTCGAGGTAGTGGTCGCCTGGCCCCATCCAACCGTACCCGCGATCACCATAGAAAGGACAACGGAGCAGATCGTTCTCATTCAGCACCCCCTTGAAAACGGAACCGTCGCTATCTCCTTAGGTCACCCAACCCAGGAGCGGGAGCCAGTATCCTCCCGCGATTTCGTGGTGTCAAGGTGCTCGGGGTGACAGCTGCTCGGGGTGACAGCCCACCGCGAAATATTTTCACTCTTGGTTTCAAGCACCTGCCGCAAATCGCCTCCATTCCGCGCCCGCCCTGCGTGAAGCCCCGGTGTAACATGAGGCGTCCGAGAAACTTCCTGGCCGGGAAGCGTTGCGATTGAGGTGGTACTGAACTCCTGGAGACCGTTAACGTCTTGCGGTTGCTACTTGTGGAGCTGGCAGCCGACGGGAGACATTGGAACCGGGTTCTGAGAAAGTCTGTGATGACCGGATAGCGATGATCGCCGGCTCATGAGATGTTCAGCGAGTGGCGCGGCGCCCTACCCAGCCCCGCCGGTAACGGCGGGGTTAAGAAAGGCGGTCCGCATTGCGAATTGAAGCAGCATTGAAAAGGGGTTGAGGCGCGCCATCCAGCGTGCGTCAAAGATCCAACCTCACAAGATGCCCTTAAATCACTGGTGGCCGGTAACGCACGGCGATAAGTCCGAGAGCCCCGGCCACCGCAACGTTCAAATTTTCTTCAGCCGAAGTGTGTCCGTTCAGCGTGCCCCAGGGTCCGCAACATTCCCCGCTTACCATGTCGCGCACCCGTTCCCGCTGACGAGCGCCTCACCCCATCGCCGCGAGCGATTCCATAACCGTCGGCCGCCCGCCCGCTTCCACATCCGCGCGACGCCGCGTATGAAACGCGGTCAGAATCGTGTTGGCCTTGGCCAGCGCCGCGACGCGCGCAGTGAACTCGGCCAATTTCGATCCCGGCACCGCATAGAGCGCCACATCGGGCGTCAGAATGTCGAGATAAGCCCGCGCTCCGCAGCAGCCCAGGCTCAGCGCCGTGCGTCCGGTGTTGAACGCTTGCGGCACTACGCCGCAGGCCGGGCGTCCCATCGCCGGTGGCGATCCGCCTTCCATCTGCTGCGACGCTTCCGAAAGAATCAAGCTCTGATCGGCTTGGACAAACAGCAAAACCACGTCGGCGTCCAGCGGCATCTGTCCCAGCGGACCATAGACCACCACGCGAGCCTGCCGCTGCAGCACCGGAATCAGAGGAACGTCCTCAGGGCGGACATAACCCAAGTCGCCGAAGACCTTGAGCGCGTCGCCCAAGTCTTTTTGTTGCGCCGGTGTGGATTCCAGGTTATGCGTATAGACGCCAATGGAACACAGCTCGTGCTGCGCGGAGACGGTAGCGAACACCCGCGTGGCCGCCTCCTGCCAGAATCGGCAACCGGCGGGAACGTTGCCCTCAAACGCCGGGACTCCTTCAGGCACCCGATCCGTAAAGCTGACGGCAATGGGCGGCTGGGACAAGTGAAGCGATGCAGCAAGAGTTTGCGCGAGCTCGGCTGTTACGGATGGAGTCATAATGCCCATGGTAGCGGAAGGAGCCGCCGCGGCTGCTGCGCTGCGTTACTTCGCCGCCCTACTTCGCAGCCATTACTTCGTGGTCCGCGAGAACAGGCCCAGCAAGCCCGACAGCCCGGTGGTTTTCTGGGCCGCTTCCGCGCGCCCGCTGAGGCGCACGGCCAGTTGGGACAAGCTCTTTCCGAACGGCGTTGCGCTGGGCACGGGCTTGCCATCCATCAACGACTTCTGGACCGCTTCGTAGTCGCTGGGCACGCTCTCGAACACTTCGGTGTGCAGCGCCGTACCGATCACGTCGCGGTTCAACCCCACGTCGCGGTGATAACGGTTCACCACCAGGCGCACCTTCCAGCGGCCGATGCGGTTGGCGTCCAGGTACGATAAAGCCCGCTGTGCGGCTTGCAGCGCCGGCAGCTCATTGGTGGTCACCAGCAGGAGTTCGCTGGCCAGCCGCGCTTGGACCAGGTTCCATTCTCCATACACGCTGCTGGCGTCCAGAATGATGACGTCGTAGAAGTGGCGCGCGAAGTCCAGGATGGGCGACGGGTCCCGAGGCTCCTGGGGACTGTCGGACATCATTTCCGGGGAGAGCAGCACGTCCACCCCATTGGAGGGCGTGACCATGGCCTGCCACAGATCCTTGTCGAGTTCATGGGCGTGCGCCAATGCGTCCAGGAAGCTGTAGTTGGATTTGATCTTCAAGAGAAACGACATGGTCCCGGCCAGCAGGTCCAGATCGGCCAGCAGGATCTTCTTGACGCCCAGGCGTTTCCAGTAGAACGCCAGATTGCAGGCGATGGTGGTGGCTCCGCAAGCGCCCTTGGCGGGCATCACGGCGATGACCTTGGCCGGCTCGCGGCCTGCATCCAGCGCCGGCTGGATCCGGGACAGCTTGGCCAGCGCGCCCTCCAGTTGATCGCTGGAAAACGGTTGCAGCAGGAAGTCCGAGGCGCCGGCTCGCAGGCAGCGCAGGATCAGATCCGGGTCGTTACCGGACAGCAGGGCCACCAATTGCACATTGTTGCCGACTCGGGCCAGCTCCCCCAGCAAGGCTAGCGCCTGTTCGCGGTCGGAAACCGCGTCCAGAAACACCAGATGTGCGGCCGTACTGGTCAGGGCCCCGGCTAGGTCGCGGGGCGAGGGGTAGCCCTTGAAATAGTTGGTGGGAGCGTCCGCCAGGTTGGCCTGCAGAATCGGTTCCAGTTCCGCCACCATGTGCGCGTTGGGGCTGATGACCACAACCCGCCGGGACACCGGTGTGGCAGGAGATTCACGATTGGGCATGGGGCCGGGTGGACCAAACTGGAACAAGTTCCAAAGTTGTAAATCGGCTACAAGCGATCATACCATGAGAGCCGCGCCACCTTCCCTGTACTAACAGAGTGATACACCTGACCGATAAGTCTCCCGAACGGCTAGCCGGAATAAGCGCTGGCCGGGTCGATAGGAACAGGGCCGACAGGAACGCTTTAGTTACGGAATTTGTTGCAGTTAGACAGTGAAGACAGCAAACCGCAAAGACAAGAAACGAAGACAGGAAACCAATGATGACCAACTCCAATCCCATGAATGAAGTCTCTCCGGCGGCCTTGGGCCTTCCCCCGCGCGTCCCTTCGGATTCGCCCCCGCACTTGCCCCTTGACTCTGGCATTTCAGCGGGCCCAGCGACAGTCCGTACCGTGGCCATATGCGACACTCAGCCGGTGATGGCTGCGGGCATTCGCACCCTGCTCGAAGGCCACCCGGAACTGCGGTATCTGGAAAACACGGACTCCCTCAGGGGCGCCCTGGAACATATCGAAGCTCACATCGGAGCTCACATCGGACCTACCATCGGACCTAACATCGACGAACGCCTCGGACAGCGTCACGCTGGGGGGGCCCTGCCGGAGGTGAATCTGCCCGATGTGTTGCTGGTGGACAAGGCCTTCGGAATCCAGGCCATTCTGGATTGGCTGGCGCGGGTCCGCCCGGCCACGGACCAATCCGGGCGGCCCGGCGTGGTCGTTTGGGGTATCTCCATCAGCGAAGCGGAAGCGCTACGGTTTCTGCAAGCCGGCGCGCGCGGCATCTTGCGGAAGACCGCCCCGGTTCCGGTGGTGTTGGCGTGCCTGCGCACCGTCGCGGCGGGCCGAAGCTGGATGGAGGACGCCGTGTTTCGCGAGATCGGCCGCACCGACCGTTACCCCCGCAGCGAACTGACCGCACGCGAGCAGCAGGTACTGGAGCTGGTGGAACAGGGCTTCAAGAACAAAGAAATCGCGCAGGATCTGGGAATTCGTCCCGGAACCGTGAAAATCCACCTCAAGCACATCTTTGAAAAGACTGGTGTGCGGGGCCGCTACGGTCTGGCGCTCAACGGCTTGAAGGAACGCGGCGTGGTGACGGTCCCAGTCTAATCCCGGAGCCTAACCCCAGAGCCCGCGCGGAACCGCAGGCTCCTTTCAGGCCCCGGGCTGGGCGTACACGGCCCGTTCGACGTCCCCCAGCAGACCCACGGCCTGGGAGTCGCCGAAGGGCAGAAAGTGCATCATCACCACCGCGCAGATCTGCCGCTGGGGATCGATCCAGAAGAAGGTGTTCTGGATGCCGGCCCAGGCCAGGCTGCCGGCGCTACGGCCACCCTCATAGGCTGCGGCATTGACAAGGAAGCCCAGCCCGAATCCGTCGGTGAAGCCCGGATGAAAGTCCACGTCCGTCGATTGGTTGGGCCGGACGCTCTTGAGCTTGCCCGCGCTCAGGTTCCCGACCTGGTTGCGGGTCATCGTGGCCACGCTCTCGGCGCGGAGAATCCGGCCGCGTCCGGGTCCGCTCCCATGGCGCAGAATCATTTGCATGAAGCGAACGTAGTCGCCGGTCGTGGTGTACAGTCCTCCGCCGCCGCCGAACGACGACGGCCGCGGCGGCTGCACCCGCGGGATTTCCAGCAACGATCCGTCGCTCTGCCGCTGGTACGTGCTCACGAAGCGATCGAATTTCTCCGGAGGCAGGATGTAGGAGCTATCGCGCATGTCCAACGGTTCGAAAATATGCCGCTGGAAATACTGCTCGAGCGTGAGACCGCTCACTCGTTCCACGATCCGCCCCGCCCAATCGACGCCAGTGCCGTAGGCCCACCCTGCTCCCGGTTCGAAGGCCAATGGCGGAAGCGCGCCGGGACGCGGCCGGACCCCGGGCGCCGACCCATACTTCAGCAGGTCCGCGTTCCAAGTGTCGTAGGCCAGCCCCGAAGTGTGCGACAGCAGGCGCCGCAACGTAACCGGCTTGATGGCTGGGCGGAGCCGCGGAGCTCCCGTCGCGGCATCGAAACCCGCGAGAACCTGGAGTTTTCCGAGCTGCGGAAGGTAGTGCGACGCCAGCTCGTCCAGTTTGAGTTTGCCCTGTTCGACCAATTGCATCGCCGCAACCGTGGCGACGGGCTTGGTCATGGACGCGATCGCGAATATCGAACTCGGTCCAACCGGAATCCCGGACTGGGAGTCGCGCTCGCCGAACGCACCTTCGTACACCGTATGACCGTTGCGCGCCACCGCCACGGCGACAGCGGGTATCTGGCGCCGCTCTCGGCTAGCGCGGAGAGTTTCGGCGATGCCCGCCGGTTGGGAAGGCGCCGCCTGCGCGCGGAGCCAGTCCACCAACCCCGCGCCGGCTACTGCAAGTGTTCGCTGGCCGAACTCCCTGCGGGTCCGCGTCAGTGTTGGATGTAACAATGTTGTGCTTGACAATACCTGGGGCTCTCGGCAACACCTGGGGCTCTCGGCAACACCTGGGGCTCTCGGCAACACCTGGGGCTCTCGGCAACACCTGGGGCTCTCGGCAACACCTGGG